>CAVUIH010000011.1:0-74132 GCA_963741555.1 uncultured Actinomycetota bacterium
ATGGACTACACCGGAACAGGCAACAGCCTGCACGTCGGCCATCCGCACACGCTGCAGCTCATCATGGATTCGTTACGGTACTGGGTCACCGAGATGCACGTCGACGGATTCCGCTTCGACCTGGCCTCCACACTCGCCCGCGAGTTCTACGACGTCGACCGGCTGTCGGCGTTTTTTGAACTGGTGCAACAGGATCCGACGGTCAGCCAGGTCAAGCTGATCGCCGAGCCGTGGGATGTCGGCCCGGGCGGCTACCAGGTCGGCAATTTCCCGCCGCAGTGGACGGAGTGGAACGGCAAGTTCCGCGACACGGTTCGCGACTACTGGCGGGGCGAGGCAGCGACGCTGGGCGAGTTCGCCTCCCGGCTGACCGGCTCGGCCGATCTCTACGAGTCCACTGCACGGCGCCCGGTCGCATCGATCAATTTCGTCATCGCGCACGACGGCTTCACGCTGCGAGACCTGGTGTCTTACAACGAAAAGCACAACGACGCCAACGGCGAAGACAACAACGACGGTGAGAGCCACAACAGATCCTGGAACTGCGGTGTGGAAGGTCCGTCCGACGACCCTGAGGTCAACGCGCTGCGTGCCCACCAGCAGCGCAACTTCCTCGCGACGACGCTGCTGTCGCAAGGGGTTCCGATGATCTCGCACGGCGACGAGCTCGGGCGCACGCAGGGCGGCAACAACAACGGCTTCTGCCAGGACAACGAGATCACCTGGGTGCACTGGGACAAGGCGGACGAGGAGTTGTTGGAGTTCACCCGGTCGGTGTCGGCGCTGCGCGCGGCGCATCCGGTATTTCGGCGTCGCCGATTCTTCAAAGGGGTGCCGGTGCGCCGAAGGGGCGTCGAAGGACAGCCCGACATCTCATGGTTCCGGCCCGACGGCTCCGAAATGGACGACGAGGACTGGGGTTCGGGCTTCGGTAAGTCCGTCGCGGTCTACCTGAACGGCCTGGGTATCCCGGACCTCGACGCTCGCGGACAGCGGGTTACCGACGACTCGTTCTTCTTGTGCTTCAACGCCCACCACGAGCCCATCGAGTTCACCCTGCCGCCAGAGGCTTTCGGGACAGCGTGGCTGCCCGTCATCGACACGTCTGCCGCAACTGAGAATTCAGAGCAACAGGAGCGCATCTCGGCCGGCAATGCGGTTCAGGTAGCCGGGCGGGCGATGGTGGTGCTGCAGGCCGACGGCGAGTAAGCCTGCAGCACCACCGATTCGGATCAGCCGTGCGGCGCCTCAGAGATCTTGCTGTCCGGCTTGCCGAGCGTCTGGCAGTAGGTGGCCGCCGACAACCGGGTAGCTGTCACCTGCAGAGTCGCCGGGTCAGCGCCGCTCTTGTCCTTGAGCATCTTGCTGACTTCTTCGTTCTGCTTCTTCTCGTCCTGCGAGACGAAGTCCTTACACTTGGTGTCCCCACCAGTGTTGATGATCTGTGACGCTGAGCATCCGCTGAACAGGAGCGCGGCGATCACGATCGCGACTGGCGCCGTTGCCTTCATCATCGAGCCTTTCCTGGGTCTAAGTAGCACCCATCTATACACCGCTGGGGCGGAATTCAAACCTGGATGGACGTCAGCGGGTGGTCCGGACGCGGATGGGCCCGCGCAGCGAGTCATCCGGGTCAACGAGACGACCGCGTTGGGTGATTTCCACCTCGCCGTCACGGGCCAACTTCAGTGCGATGCCGCGGCTCTCGGTATTCAGCTCGCGCCAACCCTCGCCCCCTACGGCCCGGGCCGCATCGGACGGGCAGATGCTGGAATCGGGCCCGCGGTGCCGCGCGAGAGCCAAGATGGCCGCGCGTAACCGGGTGGCCGCCGACCCACCGCCGAGCGCGGCCTTGGCAACGCCGGCCGCCGGACCGTCGCTGTCGGCCAGCTGCGCCAACTCGCGGTGCGGATCACTCATGTGACCAGGCTAGAAAACGCCCTGGCGTGCGGGGGCTTTCGCGCCTGATTAGCCCTTGCGGGTCTTGACCGCCTCGGTCAGCTGCGGGGCGACCTTGAACAGGTCGCCGACCACGCCGTAGTCGGCGATCTCGAAGATCGGCGCCTCTTCGTCCTTGTTGACGGCGACGATGGTCTTCGAGGTCTGCATGCCGGCCCGGTGCTGGATCGCTCCGGAGATGCCCAGCGCGACGTAGAGCTGCGGAGAGACGGTCTTACCGGTCTGGCCCACCTGGAACTGGCCCGGGTAGTAGCCGGAGTCGACCGCGGCACGTGACGCACCGACGGCGGCACCCAGCGAGTCGGCCAGTTCCTCGACCACGTGGAAGTTGTCGGCGCTGCCGACACCGCGACCACCGGACACCACGATGGTGGCCTCGGTCAGTTCCGGACGGTCGCCTTGTACCGCGGGCTCCCGCTTGGTGATCTTGGTCGCGTTCTCGGCAGGCTCGGGCACCTCGACCTTGACCTGCTCGCCCGCGCCGTCAGACGGCTCGGCGTCGATGGCGCCGGGACGCACGGTGATCACCGGGGTGTCGCCGTTGGCCTGGCCCTCGACGGTGAACGCGCCACCGAAGATGGACCACACCGCCTTGTTGTCGGCTTGCACGTCGACCACGTCGACCAGCAGACCGGAACCGATCCGGGCGGCGAGCCGGCCCGCGATCTCCTTGCCGTCGGCGTTGGCGGCCAGCAAAACGGCTGCCGGGCTGGCAGATTCGGCCAGCGACGCAAGCACGTCGACGGAGGGTGTGATGAGGTAGCTCTCCGCGGTGTCGGATTCGGCGACGTAGATCTTGGCGGCGCCGGCCGACTTCAAGCCGTCGATCAGCGGCTCGGCCGTGCCGGGCTTACCCACCACGACGGCGGCGGGCTCACCCAAAACGCGTGCTGCGGTGATCAATTCGGAGGTGACTTTCTTGACAGCGCCTTCAGCGTGCTCGACGAGCACCAGTACTTCAGCCATGAGTTATTCCGTGTCTTTCCGGTTTGGTGATGACGTCTTAGATGATCTTCTGACCGACCAGGTATTCGGCGATCTTGCTGCCGCCCTCGCCCTCATCGGTGACCTTCTCACCGGCGGTCTTCGGCGGCTTGGGGGTGGACTTCAGCACCTTCGAGCCGGCGTTCTCCAGCCCGACCTCGTCGCTCTCGACACCGATCTCGGACAGCGTCAGCTTGGTGACTTCCTTCTTCTTGGCGGCCATGATGCCTTTGAAGGACGGGAAGCGGGGCTCGTTGATCTTCTCGTTCACGCTCACCACGGCGGGCAGGTTCGCCTCGACGGTGAACACCCCGTCGTCGGTTTCGCGCTCGCCGGTCAGCTTGCCGCCGTCCAGCGACAGCTTGCGCAGATGGGTCAGCTGCGGCAGGCCCAGGTACTCGGCGATGATGGCCGGCACCGCGCCGCCCACTCCGTCGGTGGACTCGTTACCGGCGATCACCAGCTCGGTGCCTTCGATGGTGCCCAGCGCACGCGCCAACGCCCACCCGGTCTGGATGACGTCGGAGCCGTGCAGCCCGTCGTCGAGCAGGTGGACTGCCTTGTCGGCGCCCATCGACAGCGCCTTGCGGATCGCTTCGGTCGCCCGCTCCGGGCCGGCGGTCAGCACGGTCACCGATCCCTCGGTGCCGTCGGCGGCCTCTTTCTCCCGGATCAGCAACGCCTCTTCGACCGCGCGCTCGTTGATCTCGTCCAGCACGGCGTCGGCGGCCTCGCGGTCCAGCGTCCAGTCGCCGTCCGTGAGTTTGCGCTCTGACCAGGTGTCCGGGACCTGCTTGATCAGGACCACGATGTTCGTCATGAGAGTGGCTCGTCCTCCTCGAATGAGTCCTGCAGCCGCAAGCCGCAGAACCGGTATTACGTCTTATGCGCCCCGCACCCGCATGTTACTGGCTGGTAACTTTGTGCGGTTCGCTCTCACACCATAGCGGGTCGTCCTGCAGGTTCTGTCCCCCATGCCCTCGCAGGCGGGATGAGCCCTCGACCCGTAGCCGGGGATACCCGCGGTGAACCATTCGCGAACCCCGCCGCACGGGTTAGCCTCCCTATGCAATGAGCGCATTCATCCCCGACGTTCCCCACTGCCCGGCCGACGCCGCACTGCCGTTGACCGGTGAGCGCACCATTCCGGGCCTCGACGTGGAGAATTACTGGTTTCGCCGCCACGAGGTGGTCTACCGGCAGCTCGCGCAGCGCTGCGCCGGTCGCGATGTGCTCGAGGCGGGGTGTGGCGAAGGTTACGGCGCCGACCTGATCTCTCGCGTCGCCCGCCGGGTGACCGCGCTTGACTACGACGAAGCCACCGTCGCGCATGTCCGGGCGCGCTATCCGCGGGTGGAGGTCATGCATGCCAACCTGACCGAGCTGCCGCTGGCCGCCGGCTCGGTCGATGTCGTGGTCAACTTCCAAGTCATCGAGCACTTGTGGGATCAGCCCCGCTTCGTCAGCGAGTGCGCCAGGGTGCTGCGGCCTTCAGGGGTGCTCATGGTGTCCACCCCCAACCGGATCACGTTCACGCCGGGCAGCGACACTCCGATCAACCCCTTCCACACCCGCGAGCTGAACGCCGATGAGCTGACGCAGCTGCTGGCCGACGCCGGTTTCACCTCGGTGTCGATGAGCGGTGTGTTTCACGGGCCGCGACTCGCGCAGATGGACGCCCGGCACGGCGGCTCGATCATCGACGCCCAGATCGCCCGTGCCGTCGCCGACTCGCCATGGCCGGCGGAGTTGCTGGCCGACGTCGCCGCGGTCACCGCGGCGGACTTCGACATCGTCGAGGCCGCGACGGACGACGCACGCCACATCGACGACAGCCTGGACCTGGTGGCGATCGCGGAGCGGCGCAAATGACACCGACGCGCACAAAGAGCACGGTGCCCGGGATGTTCACCCTGGTGCTGCACACCCACCTGCCGTGGCTGGCCCATCACGGTCGCTGGCCGGTGGGCGAGGAATGGCTGTATCAGTCGTGGGCGGCGTCGTATCTGCCGCTGCTGCGGGTGCTGCGCCGACTAGCCGACGAGGACCGGCACCGGCTGATCACGCTGGGCGTGACACCGGTGGTCACCGCACAACTCGACGACCCGTACTGCCTGGACGGCATGCATCACTGGCTGGCCAACTGGCAGTTGCGTGCCGCCGAGGCGGCCAGCTTCCAACCTGCAGATCCGTTGCGCACGTTCGGAATTCGCGAGTTCGCCGAAACCGAACGGGCATTGGAGGACTTCACCACACACTGGCGACACGGCGCGAGCCCGCTGCTGCGCAGCCTGATCGACGCGGGCACCGTCGAGTTGCTCGGCGGGCCGCTCGCGCACCCGTTCCAGCCGCTGCTGACGCCCAGACTGCGCGAGTTCGCGCTGCGCGAAGGACTGGCCGACGCCCGACAGCGGGTGGCGCGCAAGCCGACTGGGATCTGGGCACCCGAATGTGCTTACGCCCCAGGCATGGAACATGACTACGCCGCCGCCGGAGTCAGCCACTTCATGGTCGACGGGCCGTCGCTGCACGGCGACACCGCACTGGGCCGGCCGGTCGGCGATTCCAGCGTCGTCGCGTTCGGGCGCGACCTGCAGGTCAGTTACCGGGTGTGGTCACCGAAATCGGGCTATCCCGGTCACGCCGCCTACCGCGACTTCCACACCTACGACCACCGCACCGGCCTGAAGGCCGCCCGCGTCACCGGACGCGGCGTGCCCTCGGAGAAGAAGGCGCCCTATGATCCCGAGCGCGCCGATCGCGCAATCGATTCGCACGTCGCAGATTTCGTCGACGTGGTCCGCGCCAGGATGCTGGCCGAATCCGAGCGGATCGGGCGAGCGGCGCACGTCGTCGCCGCGTTCGACACCGAGTTGTTCGGCCATTGGTGGTACGAGGGGCCGGTGTGGCTGGAACGGGTGCTGCGGGCACTGCCGGAAGCCGGCGTGCAGATCGGCACGCTGAGCGATGCCATCGCCGAGGGACTCGTCGGCATGGGCGTCGAATTGCCGCCCAGCTCTTGGGGTTCCGGCAAGGACTGGCAGGTATGGGCCGGTGAGAAAGTCGCCGACCTGGTGCGGCTCAACTCCGAGGTCGTCGAGACCGCGCTGTCTACGGTGGACAAGGCGCTGGCCCAGACCGCGACGATGGACGGACCGACCCCCCGCGACCACGTCGCCGATCAGATCCTGCGGGAGACGCTGCTCACGGTGTCCAGCGACTGGCCGTTCATGGTGAGCAAAGACTCCGCAGCCGACTACGCTCGCTACCGAGCGCATCTGCACGCCCACGCCACCCGCGAGATCGCCGGGGCGCTGGCGTCAGGCCGACGCGAGGTGGCCCAGCGACTGGCTGAGGGCTGGAACCGGGCCGACGGTCTGTTCGGTGCGCTGGACGCACGGAGGCTGCCGCGGTGAAAGTACTGATGGTGTCGTGGGAATACCCACCGGTGGTGATCGGTGGGCTCGGTCGGCACGTCCATCACCTGTCGACGGCACTGGCCGCGGCCGGCCACGACGTCGTGGTGTTGTCGCGGCGCCCGACCGGCACCGATCCGAGTACACATCCGTCGTTGGATGAGATCAGCGAGGACGTGCGCGTCGTCGCTGCCGCGCAGGACCCGCACGAATTCACCTTCGGCACCGACATGATGGCCTGGACACTGGCGATGGGCCACGCCATGGTGCGCGCCGGATTGGCGCTCAAAGACCGGCACAGCGATCAGCCGTGGCGGCCCGACGTGGTGCACGCGCATGACTGGCTGGTGGCCCACCCCGCGATCGCGCTTGCCGAATTCTTCGATGTGCCAATGGTTTCCACGATCCACGCGACCGAAGCCGGCCGGCATTCCGGATGGGTCTCCGGATCGTTGAGCAGGCAGGTCCATGCGGTCGAGTCGTGGCTGGCGCGCGAATCCGATTCTCTGATCACCTGCTCGGCGTCGATGGGCGATGAGATCAACGACCTGTTCGGACCCGGGCTGGCCGACACCACGGTGATACGCAACGGCATCGAGGCCGCGCGCTGGCCGTTCGCCCGCCGCAAACCACGCAGCGGTCCACCGGAGCTGCTGTTCGTGGGCCGGCTGGAGTACGAGAAGGGCGTGCACGAGGCGATCGCCGCGCTGCCGCGGATCCGCCGGGCCCACCCGGGCGCCACCCTGACAATCGCCGGCGAAGGAACCCAGTACGAATGGCTCGTCGAGCAGGCCCGTAAACACAAGGTGCTCAAGGCAACTCAGTTCGTCGGTCGACTCGGCCACGACGACTTGCTGGCGGCGCTGCACCGCGCCGACGCCGCAGTGCTACCCAGCCACTACGAGCCGTTCGGGCTCGCGGCGCTAGAAGCCGCCGCGGCGGGCACCCCGCTGGTGACGACGAACATCGGCGGCCTGGGCGAGGCCGTGATCAACGGTGAGACCGGGATGTCGTGTCCGCCGCGCGATGTCAGCAGGCTGGCCAAGGCGGTCATCGCGGTGCTCGATGATCCGGCGGCCGCGCAGCGCCGGGCCAAGGCCGCGCGGCAACGACTGACCTCGGATTTCGACTGGCACACAGTCGCCGACGAGACCGAGCAGGTGTACCTGGCCGCCAAACGCCGCGAACGCCAGCCGCTGCCGCGGCTACCCATCGTCGAGCACGCCCTGCCCGATCGGTAACCGCCAAGCCGAGAGGCACAGGTACCGTCGGGCGCATGGGCCTTGTGTACTCGAGCGTGATCGACGCACCCATCTACGAGGTGTTCGACTGGCACACCCGGCCCGGCGCGTTCACCCGGCTCTCGCCGCCGTGGCAGCCGGGCCGCATCGTCGCCGAAGCGGATTCGTTAAAAGACGGGCGCGCCGAACTCGGCCTGCCGGGCGGTCTGCGTTGGGTGGCTGACCACCAACCGGATGGCTACGACCCGCCGCGCCGATTCGTCGACTCGATCAGCACCGAGGGGCTGGCGTCGTGGCCGCTCGGACTGGCTTTGCGGTGGCGCCACACCCACGACTTCGAAGAGGTCGACGGCGGACGGACGCGGGTCGTCGACCGCGTCGATACGCCGGTTCCGGCCAGGGCGTTGCGGTCGATGTTCCGTTACCGGCACCGCCAACTGGCCGACGACATCGCCGCACACCGTCACGCGGCCGCGCAGGGCCTGGCGCCGCTGACGGTGGCGATCACCGGATCCTCCGGGCTCGTCGGCGCGCAGCTGACCGCGTTCCTGTCCACCGGCGGCCATCACGTGATCCGCCTGGTCCGGCATTCGGCCACCAAACCCGATGAGCGGCAATGGAATCCGGACGATCCCGATCCCGGCTTGTTGGCCGGCGTCGACGCGGTCATTCACCTGGCCGGCGAATCGATCGCGGGCCGCTTCACCGATGCGCACCGGGCCGCGATCCTGGACAGCCGGATCGGCCCCACCCGCCGACTGGCCGAGCTGATCGCCACATCGGCCGCCGGGCCCAAAGTGCTGATCAACGCGTCGGCGATCGGCTACTACGGCTACGACCGCGGCGATGAGACGCTGACCGAGGACAGCGAACGCGGCGACGGTTTTCTGGCCGACGTGGTCGCCGAATGGGAGCGCGCGACCGCGCCGGCCGAAGAAGCCGGTGCGCGGGTGGTGAAGGTGCGGACCGGGATCGTGCAGTCGCCCGCCGGCGGGACGCTGCGCCTGCTTCGGCCGCTGTTCGCCGCCGGACTCGGCGGTCGACTCGGCGACGGCCGGCAGTGGTTCTCCTGGATCGGCATCGACGACCTCATCGACGTCTATCACCACGCGCTGTGGGACAGCGACCTGTCCGGGCCGGTCAACGCGGTAGCCCCGGACCCGGTGCGCAACGTCGACTACACCCGGATCCTGGCGCACGTCCTGCACCGGCCGGCGGTGTTGCCGGTGCCGCCACTGGGACCGAAGGTCTTGCTCGGCGAACAGGGTGCCCGCGAACTCGCCCTGGCCAGCCAGCGGGTGCTACCCGCGCGACTGCAGCAGGCCGATCATCGGTTCCGCCAACCGGACCTGGAGCAGACGCTGCGGCATCTGCTGGGCCGCGGCTAGAGACCGCGGGGCGCCGCCTTTACGGCGGCAACGGCCTGCGGATCACCGTCGAACTCGACCCGGACGGCGTCGCGGCCGGCGACGAACAACAACAACTCCTGCGGATCGCCGGTCACCGTGACCGTGTCGCCGCGGCCGACCCGGGCGATCTGGTCACCCGCGGGCGTCCGCAACACGACCTGGGCGGGCATTTTGTTCAGCATCAGCCGGCTCATCAGCCCGAGTTGACGGCGCAGCAGGCCCGCGGTAGACGGGTCGAGCACGCGCGGCTGCCACCCGTCGACCGCCCGACGGACATCTTCGTGGTGAATGAACATCTCGCCGAGGTTGGCCACCGGGTCCAACAGCTTGAACGGCGAATAGATCGGCGGCCCGGATGACACCAAGTCCAGCAGGTCCTCCCAGCTCTTCGACCGGGCGACCTTGTCCTGAACTTTTTCGGTATAGCCGGCCAGCAGCGACACCATGATGCCCGGAGTCGCATCCATCCGGCGTTCACGTATGACCAGGTGAGCGGCCAAATCCTTGGTCGTCCAGCCTTCGCACAGGGTGGGCGCATCCGGGCCGACGGCGATCATGGTCTGCACAAGTGCGGCTCGTTCGCGCTGGGCTGCGGTCATGATCCCCACACTAGGCGAGACGGCTCCTATGGCGAGCGAGTCAGAAGTTCATTAAGTTAAACTTTAATCTTGTGAAGTTAACCTGGCGAGGCCGGGCTGAGCGTGTTTGTCTTGGTCAACAGGGAGGTACACGCGCGTGAGCCTTAGCCGTACAGGTTGGTCGCCACCCGATCCGTCGAGAGGGAGCCCAGTGAGCGAGGTGCGTGCGTTGTCGCTGGCACCGTCCGTGCAGCCCGCTGAACTGGACCGGGAAGCCTGGTCCGATCCCGAGCACTTCGATGTGTGGCGAATCGGGTTGCGCCGCAAGGTGTTGACTCTCGTCACCGAATTCGTCGCCGACCGATGCTCCGCAGAGCTCGATGCGTCGGGGATGGAGGTTGCCGGCGACATCTTGGTCAACTTCGTGACCGGAGGTAAGTGCCTGCGCTCGACCTTCATGTACCTGGGCTGGCTGGCCGGCGCTGCGAACAGCGACGAAGCCCTGTTCGCGTCCGCCAGCCTGGAGCTGCTGCACGCCTTCGCGCTGCTGCAGGACGACGTGATGGATGCATCGACGTCACGTCGCGGCCGTCCCGCCGCGCACGTCCAATTCAGCCGCTGGCACCGTCAGCGCAAGCTCTCCGGCCCGGCCGACCGCTTCGGTGAGTCGGCCGCGATCTTGCTGGGTGATCTCTGCCTGATCTGGGCCGAGCAGATGCTCCGGGAAAGTGGCCTCGAGCATCGCCGCCTGCAGCGGGTATGGCCGCGCTACGACGCGATGCGTGCCGAGCTGGCCATGGGCCAGTTCGCCGATCTCGCAAACGATGCCCGCGACCTGCCGTCGATTGCGGCTGTGCTGGAGGTGGCGCGACGCAAGTCGGGCAACTACACCGTGCGGCGGCCGTTGGAGATCGGTGCGGCGATGAGTGGCTGCAGCGATCGCACCGTCTCCGGGCTGGGCCGGTACGGCGAAGCGGTGGGTGAAGCCTTCCAGCTGCGTGACGACGTGCTGGGGGTGTTCGGCGCCGAGACGCTCACCGGCAAGCCAGACGGACAGGATCTCATCGAGCGCAAAGCCACCAGCGTGGTCATCGCCGCGCACCACTTGGCCGACGCACCGATCCGCACACAGCTCACGGAGTTGATGAACAGCGGCGAACTCGACGGCGGCGCGATAGAGAGTTGGCGAACCCTGATCGTCGCGAGTGGTGCGGTGCAGTGGATCGAGGACACCATCGATGATCGGGTCGCGTCGGCGCTCCAGGAACTCGACGGCCTGGCGATCGACGAATCGGTGCGAACCGCACTGACGAACATGGCTGCCGTGTGCACGGAGCGAACCGAATGATGCTGTCGCGCAGAGGAGTTCGCTGATGCGGACAGTTCAGGGGCCGAGTAGCCGGGTCGTCGTCGTCGGTGCCGGCCTAGCCGGTCTGTCCGCGGCTCTGCATCTTGCCGGACGCGGCCGCGAGGTCACCGTGGTCGAGCGGGAAGGCTGGCCCGGTGGACGCGCGGGCCGCATCGACATCGGCGGCTACCGGATCGACACCGGGCCGACGGTGCTGACGATGCCCGACATCATCGACGACACCTTCGCCGCGGTCGGCGAGACCACTTCTGCCCGACTGGATTTGATGACCGTCGATCCGGCCTACCGCGCGCAGTTCGCCGACGACAGCAGCCTCGCGGTCTACAGCGACGCGGATCAGATGGCGAATGCGATCGAAGAATTCGCCGGCGCCGAGCAGGCGGCGGGCTACCGGAAACTGCGCGACTGGCTGACCCGGTTGTACCGCACCGAATTCGACGGTTTCATCGCCAGGAACTTCGACTCCCCACTGTCGCTTGTGAATCCGCAGCTGGCGCGCCTGGCGGCGATCGGCGGATTCCGCAAGTGGGACAGCATGGTCAAACGCCACATCACCGACCCGCGGCTGCAGCGTGTCTTCACCTTCCAGTCGCTGTATGCCGGCGTGGCCCCGCGGCAGGCTTTGGCGGTCTACGCGGTGATCGCCTACATGGACACCATTGCCGGAGTGTTCTTCCCCCGCGGCGGCATGCGGGCACTGCCTGACGCGCTGGCCGCCGCCGCGGCCGATGCCGGCGTGCACTTCGTCTACGGCTCGACGGTCACCGGCCTGGAACGCGCCGGCGACCGCGTCGTCGCTGTGCACACCGATCAGGATCAGCGCATTGCCTGTGACGCAGTAATTTTGACCACCGAGCTCCCCACTGCCTACACCCTGCTGGGCCGCGAGCCGCGGCGTGTCGGACGCCTCCGGCCGGCGCCGTCAGCCGTCGTCGCCCACATCGGCCGACGCCGCGCAACGTCGGCGAACCCTGCGCTGGCACACCACAACATCGTGTTCGGCGGCGAATGGAATCAGACCTTCACCGACATCATCCGCGACGGCCGGCTGATGCGTGACCCGTCGCTGCTCATCACCAACCCGACCGCCAGCGACCCGAGCCTGGCCCCGCCCGGCCACGATCTGTTCTACGTGCTCGCACCGGCGCCCAACCTCGACCGCGGGGTTGTCGACTGGTCGCGCATCGGCGACAGCTACACCGAGCAGCTGATGGATGTGGTTGACGCACGGCTGATTCCGGGTCTGCGTGACGGCGCCGAAGTGCTGCACGTGGTCAACCCCGAGGACTGGGCCCGCCAAGGGATGGTCGCAGGCACGCCGTTCGCGCTTGCTCACACGTTCGCGCAGACCGGACCGTTCCGTCCGGGCAACATGCTGCGCGGCATCGACAACGCGGTGTTGGCCGGATCGTCGACGGTACCCGGCGTCGGCGTGCCCACCGCGATGATCTCCGGACGGCTGGCCGCCGACCGCATCACCGGCATGGTCGACCGGTCGGCAGCCACCGTTGTGACGAAAGCCGGCCGGTCATGATCCGCACCGAGCTCAGTGCCGCAGGCATCGACGACCCGGACCTGCGCGGCGCGTACCGACGCTGCCGCACCCTGAACGCCGCGCACGGCCGAACCTTCTTCCTGGCCACACGATTGCTCGCACCCGACCAGCGTCCGCCGGTCCACGCGCTGTATGGGTTTGCCCGCTACGCCGACGACATCCTGGACGATTTCGATCCGAACCTGGACGCCGCGAGCCGAGCGGCCCGGCTGCAGCGGCTGTCCGATCAGTTCTTCGCCCACAACGAGCATCCGGACAATCCGGTACTCGCCGCCGTCGAGCACACCGCGCGGCGCTACGGCATTCACGACGAGCTGTTCGACGACTTCCTGGCGTCCATGCGGATGGATCTGACGATCACCGACTATCCCGATCGCGACGCGCTCAACCTGTACATGAAAGGCTCCGCGGAAGCCATTGGGCTGCAGCTGCTTCCGATCCTGGGGACGATTGGCCCGCCCGATGACGCGGCCCCGTACGCGGCGGCGCTGGGCAGAGCCTTCCAGCTCACCAACTTCCTGCGCGACGTAGACGAAGACCTGGTCCGCCAACGGGTGTACCTGCCCGCCGACGAACTGGCTGCCCACGACGTCGATCGCGCCCTGCTGATGTGGTGCCACACCAATCGGCGAACCGATCGCCGGGTGCGCGACGCGCTCGCCGAGCAGCACGACGTGGCCCGCCAGGTCTACCGCTACGCCGCGAGCGGTGTCGACCTTCTGGCACCGCGGTCTCGCCCGTGCGTGGCCACCGCGCTGACGCTCTACTCCGACATCCTCGACTGCATCGAAGACAGCGACTTCGCCGTGTTCACGCAGCGCGCAACCGTGGGCAACGGGCGACGGCTGCGGGTGGCCGCCGCCGGCCTGCTGCGGTCCTGGCGGGCCCGAATCACCCACCCGGCCGGTGCGGCGTAATGGATCACTGGCAATACCTCATCGTGCTGGCCGCGTGCCTCGCGATCACCTTGCCGCTGGAGATCTTTCGCCCCGGCGTTTACCGTCAGGCGTGGCGGGCGGCGCGGGCGGTGTTGCCGGTCGCGGCGGCGTTCGTGATCTGGGACGAGGTGGCGATCTCGGCACATATCTGGACGTACAACCGCGACTACATCACCGGCGTCACCATCCCCTTCCAGATGCCGATTGAGGAGGTCCTGTTCTTTCTGGTGATTCCGTTGTGCGCCTTGCTGACCTACAACGCGGTCAGCGCCATCCTCGAACGGTTCAACCGATGACCGCCGGCGACGATAAACAGTGCAGTGCGATCCTGGAAGGGCGAGCGGAGCGGCGCAACGCGACCGCCGGCGACGATGCAGAGCGCGGCGGTGCTGAGGAGCGGCGCCGATGAGCGGCCTGGGCTACAGCGCGCCGGCCGTCGCGTCGGTGTTGATCGTCTGCGCGCTCGAGCTGACGGCCTTGCACACCGGTCTGTTTCGGCGGCCGGCCTACTGGCTGTCGATGCTGATCGTCGTCGGGTTTCAAATCCTGACCGACGGCTGGCTGACCAAGCTCAGCGCCCCGATCGTGGTGTACGACAACCGGCAGACCACCGGCATCCGATTTCCGTTCGACATCCCGATCGAAGATTTTCTGTTCGGCTTCGCGTTGGTGACCGCCGTGCTGCTGCTCTGGGAACGACAACGTGAGCGTCGGTAACAGCGGTCTGCCCCGCGCTGACGTTCCGGCTGCGTTCGACGTCGGCGCGCCGGCCTACGACCGGCTCGTCGGCGCCAGCCCGGGATACCATGCGCACCTTCGGCTTTCGGCGCGCCGACTGCGGCTGCCCGACCGAGGTCGAGGGCTGCGACTGCTGGATGCGGGCTGTGGCACCGGCGCGTCGACGGCCGCCCTGCTGAGCGTGGCCCCATACGCCGAGATCGTCGCCGTCGACGCCTCGCAGGGAATGCTCGACGAAGCGCAGGCCAAGTCCTGGCCCCCGTCGGTGCGATTCGTGCACTCCCCCGTTGAGTCGCTCGCCGAGAACGGGGTCGTCGGCCCGTTCGACGGAATTCTCGCGGCGTATTTGATCCGCAATCTCTCCGATCCGGACACTCAGTTGCGGGCGCTGCGGGGCCTGCTGGCACCGGGCGCCACGCTGGCGGTGCACGACTATTCGGTACGCGACTCCCGGGCAGCCACCTTGGTGTGGCACGCGGTGTGCTGGGGCATCATCATTCCCTCCGGCCGGCGCCAGACCGGCGACGCGACGCTGTATCGGCATTTGTGGCGCAGCGTGCTGACGTTCGACGGTGCACAGCAGTTCCGCCAACGATTGCGTGACGCCGGTTTCACCGGGGTACACAGCGAGACCATGCCGGGATGGGAAACCAACATCGCGCACACCTTCCTCGGGGACGCACCGCGATGACCGACCGCAAACGCCAGACGTTCCCGGCGCCGGCTGGCCTGCCGAACGCCGCGGCGCTGTCGTCGCAGCCACGGGCCGTCGTCGTCGGAGGTGGCATCGCCGGGTTGGCCGCCGCGACCGGGTTGGCCGAACGCGGCGTCAGCGTCGACCTCGTCGAACGCGAGAATTACCTGGGCGGGCGGGTCGGCGGCTGGACCGAGGAATACCGCGGCGGCGAGGTCGGTATGAACCGCGGTTTCCACGCCTTCTTCCGGCAGTACTACAACCTGCGGGCCCTGCTGAGCCGCGTCGACCCCTCGCTCTCGATGCTCACACCGGTGGACGATTACCCGCTCATCGACGGCGCGGGCCGCCGCGACAGCTTCCGCGGATTACCGAACACCCCGCCGTGGAACGCGTTGGTATTCGCGTTGCGCAGCCCCACTTTTCGGTTCACCGACCTGGCCCGGATCGACGCCCGCGCCGCCGCGCCGCTGGCCGCGGTCTCGCTGCCGGACATCTATCACCGGCTGGACCACATCGACGCCGAGACGTTCCTCAAGAGCATCAACTTCCCGGAGGCTGCGCGCCACCTGGCGTTCGAGGTGTTCTCCCGCAGCTTCTTCGCCAGCCCTGCCGACCTGTCGGCGGCGGAGTTGGCCACCATGTTCCACATCTACTTCCTGGGCTCCAACGAGGGCTTGATCTTCGACGTCGCCAACGACAACTTCAACACCGCTCTGTGGCAGCCGCTGCAGCAGTACCTGATCGAGCGTGGAGTCCGCTTTCATCTGGGCAGCGCGGTCACCGGCATCGCGCGCGGGCAGGCCGAGACATTCCGCGTGCACACCGATGCCGACGAAAGTCTGGACGCCGACGCCGTTGTGATGGCCACCGACGTCAGCGGCCTGCAGCGGATTGTGACGTCGTCGCCGGGGCTCGGTGACGACATGTGGCGCGCGCGGATCAAGAAACTCCGCACCGCGCCGCCGTTCATGGTGCATCGGCTGTGGCTGGACCGTCCGGTCGCCGCCGATCGTGCGGCGTTCCTCGGCACCGCGGGCCACGAACCGCTCGACAACATCAGCATCCTGGACCGCTACGAACGCCAGGCCGCCGACTGGGCCGCACGACATGGCGGCTCGGTTGTCGAATTGCACTCGTACGCAGTGCAATCCGCCCAGCCGCAGACCGCCATGCTGAGCCGCCTGTATGAGCTCTATCCGGAAACCGCCGAGGCGCGGGTGGTCTACGAGCAAATGCTCTATCACCGCGACTGTCCACTCTTCGCGCCGGGCACCCACGCGCAGCGCCCCGGCGTCACCACACCGCTGCCCGGCCTGCTGCTGGCCGGTGACGGGGTGCGAATCGACCTGCCGGTCGCGCTGATGGAGCGTGCGGCCACCACCGGTTGGGCAGCAGCCAACAAGATATTGACGCAATGGGGTCTGGTCGGTCATACGCTGTATACGGTTCCGACCCAAGGCCGTTCGGCGCTGCTGCGCTTCCTTGCCGGTCGAGAAAGGCGTTCGCGACGATGAGCATCGGCGACAATGTTCGGCGACGCTGGCCCAAAGACTGGCCGCTGCAAGCGATTCCGCCGGTGTGCGTGGGCCGAGCAGCGCCCGACGTACCGCGACGCGTCACCGGCGATCATCGACGCCGCACTGGCCAGGTCGCAACGCAAGCCGACCGGCAACTGGTACGCGTTCGCAGCGAGCCGCGACGTCCGGTCCGGCCGACCGTCGGGCATCCGGGTCGCCGGCGTCGAACTGGTCGCCTGGCGCGATCGGGAATCTCGGCTACGTGTCGGCCCGCGCAGTTGCCCGCACCTCGGCGCCGACCTCGCCACCGCGACCGTGCAGGACGGCGCTCTGATCTGTCGCTGGCACGGGCTCTGCCTCGATGCCGATACCGATGAATTCGGTTGGCGCACATTGCCCAGCCACGACGACGGTGTGCTCGCGTGGGTACGTCTCGACGGCGTCGGCGGCGAAACACCGCTGGAGCAGCCGGTGATCCCGGCCAGGCCGACCGGCGACACGCTGCACGCCGTCGCCCGAATGGTCGGCACCTGCGAACCGTCCGACATCATCGCCAACCGCCTCGACCCGTGGCATGGCGCGTGGTATCACCCCTACTCGTTCACCCGACTCGAGGTGCTGAGCACCCCGACCGAAGAGGAAGACCGGTTCCTGGTCGCCGTGACCTTCCGCATCGGCCGCGTCGGGGTACCCACCGTCGCGGAGTTCACCAGCCACGAGGCACGCACCCTCGTGATGCGCATCCTCGACGGTGAAGGGACAGGCAGCGTCGTCGAGACTCATGCCACGCCACTTGGTCTGGGACCGGACAATCGCCCGCGCACCGCGGTGATCGAAGCCGTCGTCGCCCACTCCGACCGGACCGGTTTCAGGCGGGCACGCCACGCCGCACCGCTGATCACCGGGCTCATGCGCGTCGCCGCGTCGCGACTATGGAAAGACGATCTCGCCTACGCGGAGCGCCGCTACCAGCTGCGCGCCGGTAACGGGTGATGCGTTCTGCGGCTGTCGGTCTCACCGTCGGTGCGCATATGGCCTACCTGGCGTATCTGCCCAGCGGCGGATTTCTGGCACTGCGCTGGCCGCGCAGCATCGCCGTACATATTCCGGTGGTCATTTGGGGCGTCGGCGTGGTCGTGTTCGAAATGCCGTGCCCGCTGACCGAACTCGAGCAGCGGGCACGATCCCGCGCCGGCATGGAGCAGCTGCCGGCGTCGGGTTTCATCGACCGCTATGTCGCCGGGACGTTCTACCCGTCCGACCGGACCCGGGCAGCGCAGGCGTTGGCCTTTGCCGCGGCAGCCGTCTCCTGGGTCATGCTCGCGTGGCAGCGTCTGCGCCACGCGCGTTCGCGGTGATGTCGCGGGCAATGCCGCCGAACACCGCATTGCGGAAAGGCATGGACGCTGCCCAATATGCTTCGCCGGCAAGGCCATACGGCTGAAACAGGGCGCGCTGCCGGTAGCGCGAGCCGCCGTCGCCGTCGTCGTGCACCGACAGCTCCAGCCACAGTCGGCCCGGCAGCGGAACGTCGGCACGCAGCCGCAGCACGTGCGGGCGATCGATGTGCTCGACCCGCCACCCGTCCAGCGATTCACCGGTGTGCATGGAATGCGGCTGAGCCGACCCGCGACCGATGCCGGCCGCGCCTTTGAGCTGGCTGATCCAGCGACGCGGCGCCCAGCTCGGCGGCGCGGCCGACCAGCCGTGCTTGGCGCCGATCGACTCGACGACCCCCCACAGCGTTTCGGCGTCGGCGTGGACTCGGCGTTCGATCAGGTGCTCGTGCAGCGATCCACCGGCCCAGTCGGGGTCGGTGGGCAGTGGCCGCGATGGGCCGTCCTCGGTTCCCGGTCGCGCCCATCGGGTGTCCAACTCCAGGTCGCTCACCCGGGCCAATGCGAATTCGATGGCATCTTCGTAGTGCATCAAGCCACCATCGGGGTCCGGAATATGCTCGGCGATGTCGTGCTCGCCGCACACCACGTCGTTTTCCAGGGAGTCCATCAACGACGACGCCAGCGACCGTGGCAGCGGGGTGATCAGGTTGACCCAGTGCGACGAGAGCCGCGGCGTGAGAACCGGGACCGGGATGGCGACACGTTTGCGCAGGCCCGCGATCACCGCGTATCGACGGCTCATCTCGGTGTAGGTGAAGATGTCAGGGCCGCCGATATCGAACGCCCGACTCACGTCAGGGGGCAACTCCGCCGCGTTGGTCAGGTAATACAGCACGTCGCGCACCGCGATGGGTTGAACCCGGGTGCGCAGCCATTTCGGTGTCACCATGAGCGGGAGCCGCTCGGTGAGATACCGCAGCATTTCGAAGCTGGCCGACCCCGCGCCGATGATGACCGCCGCCCGCAATTCCACAGTGGGAACGCCTGACTCGTGCAGCAACCGACCCACTTCCTGGCGCGATGCCAGGTGTTCCGAGAGCTCCTGCTGATCGGGGATGATGCCGCCGACATAGACGATCCTCGACAGCCCGGCGTTGGCGGCGGCGTCGGCGACGATCGAGGCTGCGCGGGCGTCGACGTCGACGAAGTTGGCGCCCAGCATCGAGTGCACCAGGTAGTAAAGAACCTGCTGACCGTCGAGCGCACGACGCACCTGCTCTTTGTCGGTGACGTCACCCTGGACGACGTCGACGTCACCGCGCCACGGCACATCGTCGAGCTTGGCGGGTGTGCGGGCCATCACCCGCACGTCGTGACCGGCGGACAGTAGCTGTGGGACCAGCCGGGCACCTAGATAACCGGTGGCGCCGAAGACAACGCAGCGCATCGCATACTCCTCCGTTGACTCAGACTTCCGTGACGCCCGTATACCCCCCTCAGCCCTGGATCAGGCGTCATTGTGGCCTCCAGCATCAAGATGAGTAGGTCACATCTTCTTCACACGCTTAATAGTTAAGTTTATAGTACAAAATCGTACGTCTCGGCATCCGCAGTCGCCGACGGATGCGTCGGGTTTCGGCCACCGATGAGCAGCGTGAACGGCGACTCAGAGCCTGCGACATCTGGAGGTCACGCGATGGCAGCGAACCGCTTCAGCAAGGGCGACAAAATCCAGTGGAAGAGCCACGGCCAGAACGTCACAGGAACGGTCGAAGAGAAGATCACCGACGACACCACCTCTACCTCCGCGGGTCGCAAGGTACGTGCCTCAACTGAGGAGCCGCAGTATCGAGTGAAGAGCGATGAGACCGGCGCTGACGCGGTGCACAAACCCGACGCTTTGCGACACCGAAAAGATTGACATGGAAAACCTTCTGGTGAATTCGCAGACCTCGATGTTTCTCCAAGCGGCGCAGCTGGTCGCGGACCTCCATCAGCAAACGTCGTCCGACTCACCTGCGCTGCTGCGTAACCTGATCGAGGGCGCAGCCAAATCGGTGCCCGGCGCCCAGTACGCCGGCATCACCGTGACCCAGAAGCGGCGCCGAAGCCAGACCGCGGCCGCAACCCATCGCTACCCGGTCATGCTCGACGAAATTCAAAGTCGCTATCAGCAGGGCCCGTGCTTGACAGCGGCCGCTCTACAAGACAGCGTCCGCATCGATGACCTCGACGCCGACGACCGCTGGCCGTTGTACCGCGAGGAGGCGCTCAAGCAGACGCCGATCCGATCGATCTTGTCGTACGGGATGTTCCGGGATGGCGGAACGACGGCCGCGCTCAACTTCTACGCCGAACCGATCAACGCCTTCGACGACGGATCGGTCGAATCTAGGGCTTATTTTCGCCACGCATACTGCGCTGGTGTGGAACATGATGCGCCGTGACCAGCAGTTCCGTAGCGCCATCGTTTCCCGGGATATCATCGGCCAAGCGAAGGGCAGGCTGATGGAGCGCTTCGGCATCGATGCCGGTGAAGCCTTCGAAACGCTCAAGCAGATGTCGCAGGAATCCAACACACAGATCATCCATGTAGCCCAGCGGATCGTGAGCAGTGATCGTCCACTACCGAAAGGTCCAAGCTGATCTCCAATATCACTGTGCGGCAAGGAAATACGGCATTCCACTAGGCGTGCGCGAGCCAACATAGCCAGCACCGGCATTACCGCGCAGGGATAGAATTTTCTACGCGTGATGACGTATCGCCGCTGATCCACTAGCTTTCGGATACGCTCAACTTAGATTTTCCTAAGAAGGATACGGTCAGGTGACTCAGCGGGGCATGAACGGTTCACCTCCCAGCAGGCCAGAGCTCGAAAAGCTGATGTCGGCCGATATGCGGGCGGTCACAGCACAGTCCGATCGGATTGGACGGCATTTCGCGCGTCAGAACGACGTTAGCGGCAACGATTTTCACGCGCTTCTACACGTCATGGTTGCCGAAACCGCCGGGAAGCCGTTGACGATGGCGCAGCTGCGGCAGCGGATGGACGTCTCACCGGCCGCGATCACCTACCTCGTCGATCGGATGATCGAGGCCGGACACGTCCGGCGCGAATCCGATCCTGGCGACCGCCGCAAAGCCCTCCTTCGGTACGAGCCAAGCGGCATGGAATTGGCGCACGAATTCTTCACTCCGCTCGGTATCCACATGCGCGCCGCGCTTGCGGATCTGCCCGACAAAGACCTGCTTGCCGCTCATCGGGTGTTCGCCGCAATGATCGCCGCAATGTCGACGTTCGAGTCCGAACTTGTTCCTCATCCGCCGAAGTCCCGAACGCCGCACGCCGATGTAGCGGAAACACGCTGAGCCAGAACATTTTTCGCGTGGACCGCCAAACGACTACTCTGCCGCGTTCCTGACAACCGCCGCACCCAGGTGCGCCTCGATCAAGTCCGCTCCCCGCCTCACACCACCGGTCGCAGCGAAGCCGGCGGCTACCCGGCGAGCGCCGTCGGTCATCGTCATCGCCGATCGAACGGCCGCACGCAGTGCCGGCGCGTCGAGTTTGTCGGCCGGTAGCCGGACGCCGCAACGCGCCACCTCAACCCGCCGCGCGACCTCGGCCTGATCTCGCGCGAACGGGACAACACAGACGGGCACACCGCGGTCCAGCGCTTTGACCGTCGTGCCCATCCCGCCATGGGTGATGGCACAACAAGCGCGATCGAGCACCACACTGTGCGGGACGAATTGGCGGACAGTGGCGTTGGGCGGGATGGCCAGGCCCTGCGGAACACCCGCCGGGAAGGTCGCCACGACATGGACCGGTTCGTCGGCCAATGCCCGCAACGCGGTGCAGGCCAACACGGTATCGGCCTGTTTGATCGATGACGTGTTGACCAGCACGATCGGTCGATCGATCGACGCGACCCAGTCGGGCACCGCGGTGGGACCCGGCTCGAACACGCAAGCGCCGACCAGATGCACCGCATCGCCCCACCCGGGGTGCGGATATTCGAACGGCTCACCACCGACTGCCAACAACAACGGCGCCCGCCGCATCAGATCGTCGACCGAACGGGCCGTCGGGGCCCCGACCGTCACACGAACGGCGTTCACCCGAGGCAACATTCGCCGGTCGAAGAGATGCGTCACGAACGGCCGGAAAGCGGCATCCCGAAGACGGCCGACCACGCCGGTCCGCGGCCGCAGGCCCGGGCCGAACGGAGGTATGCCCTGCGACCGCAGGTAGGGCGTGAACGGTGAGAACACCAGCCAGGGCGTATGACCGGCATCAGCCAACGACATTGCGCCCCAACAGTTTGCGTCGACGATCACCACGTCCGGCTGCACCTGCTCTATCGCGTTGCGCAGATCGTCGACCTCCAGTGCCGCGCGTCTGCACAAGACGTCGATCGACATCTTCAACACTTCCAACGCATTTCGTGCCAGCCAATCCCGGGCGACGATGGCTTCGATCCGCGCGTCGACCGGTTCTGCGTTGATGCCTGCGGCGCGTGCTTTCCCGACACCGGACGACATGGTCCGCAGATGCACCTGATGCCCGCGCTCGGTCAACTCGCTCAGCAGCGCCGCGAGCGGGAACAGGTGCCCGAGCGACGGGGAGCCATACGCCAGGATGACTGCCATATCCGACGACCAGTCGCGGTTACGGGACCGGCGTGACGCCGACATGACGCAGCGCCAGCAGGTCCGCGGCGCCCGCGCCGTGCAAACAGATTCGTAGCTCGTCGATGAACCGCTGCAGCCAATCCACCACGGAATCAGTGGATTCGATGGCTGCCGCCAACAGCGGGCGGGCGATCGCGACCACGTCGGCGCCCAGCGCCAGGGCTTTCGCCGCGTCCATGCCGGTGCGGATGCCTCCGGACGCCACCAGCGGGATGGCGGGAAGCGCCTCGCGCACCTCGACGATCGCGCGCGCCGTGGGAATGCCCCAGTCGGCGAGGTCGGGATAGCGCACCTCGCCGTAGCGGACGAGTTGCTCGACGCGTGACCACGACGTCCCGCCGGCGCCGGCGACGTCGATCGCGGCGACCGGCACGTCGCCGGACGGGCCGATCAACTCGGTGACCGCTGACGTGCCGATTCCGTGGCCGACTTCCTTGAGCAGCACCGGATACTCCAACGCAGCGGCAACCTGGCGGAGCCGGTCCACCGAACCGGAGAAGTCGCCGTCGCCATTCCGCTGAACGGCTTCCTGTAGCGGATTGGTATGCACCGCAAGCGCGTCGGCGCCGACTCGTTTCAACGCATTCGAAATATCTTCGACCGCCGAGACAGTCAGCTGTGCGAGCCCGATATTGCCGATCAGCAACACATCCGGCGCGACGTCGCGGACGGTGAAGCTGGCGGCCGCCTTTTCACCCAGCGCGCTGTCCAGCATGATCCGCTGCGAACCGAGCATCATTCCGAGTCCCAGCAGTTGGGCGGCAGCGGCGAGATTCCTGTTGATCGTCCCGGACAGTTCGGCGCCTCCGGTCATCGCTCCGATCAGGATCGGGGCCCGCAGGCCGACGCCGAGGAAGTGGGCAGAGAGGTCGACGTGGTCGAGGCTGGTCTGCGTCAGCGCGTTGTACGGCAGCCGATATCGTTCCAGCCCGGTCGTGACACCGGAATACGCGACCCGCTCGTCCAGGCATACGTCGATGTGACGCCGTTTGCGGGTTGTCATCCCGTTCGAATCAGTCGGCATAGCACCTCACCCCCTCTCTGCTCAGCATGCCCGCACCTCAATTCGGTGGCCGCTCGGGCGATTTCGACGACACGAGATCGTACTGGTATCGCCGCATCGCCTCGATCAGCGCGCTGAAGACCCGGCTTGCGGATGCCAGGTCCGCGTCCGGCAAGTCTGCCATCGCATCGTGGGTGTGCGCTCCCAGCGGGGCGAAAAACGACCTCGCGGTCGCCGAACCGGAATCCGAGTAACGCAGGATCACCTTTCGCCTGTCCGCGGGGTCCGATTCCCGGGTAATGTGACCCGACGCCATCATGCGGTCCACCAGATAGGTGATGGCTGCGCCGGACAGCCCCATCCGCTGACGCAGTTCGCCTGACGTGATCGGAGTGCCCGCCGTTTCGGCGACCATGACATGGAGTAGAGCACGAAAGTCGGTGGGCCGGACGTCATGCACGGCAGCAAAAACTCGGCCGATCTGTTCGGACTCGGCCGTCAACACCCGCAGATCCGCCGAAATCTGCGACTCGAGAGCGGCTCGGCCGCCGGCGGTCTGATCAGAACCCATGGCAATGTGCAGTTTATCCGCTTTACCCTATTGCTTCAGTTGATTAATACTTAAATCACTGAAAGAATTCTTCTGTAGTCGAAGGGAAATCACGTGAACAAGCAAACTCTCGCCGCAACAGCTCTCGCCGTCGGAGCGACCGCAGCAACCGGAAGGGTGGCCAGCAAGCCGCGAATCACCCACTGGTATTCGCGGTTGCGCAAACCCGCATACGTTCCGCCTAACGGGGTGTTCCCGATCGCCTGGACCTCGCTATACACCGATATCGCGATCACCTCCGCGACGGCAATCGACCGGTTGCGCTCCTCGGGACGCCAGGATGAGGCCCGCAGCTACATCGTCGCGCTGGCCGCCAACCTGATCCTCAACGCCGGTTGGAGCTGGCTGTTCTTCAAGTACAACAAGCTCGGCGCTTCCGCGGTGGGTGCAGTGGTGCTGGCCGCCAGCAGCGCCGATCTCACCCGACGGACCGCGGCAGCCGACCCGCGTGCCGGTGCCGCGTTGTTGCCATATCCGCTCTGGTGTGCCTTTGCCACTGCGATGTCGGTCCACATCTGGGTACTCAACCGCCGATGAGTCAGCTAATCCGCTAATGGCCGCGCTGTTGTGGTTTCGTCGCGATCTCCGACTGCGCGACCTGCCACCGCTACTGCGGGCCGCCGCCGACAGCGACGACGTGCTCGCATGTTTCGTGCTGGACCCGCGCCTGGAGGCGTCGTCGGGGGATCGGCGGATGCAGTTCCTGTGCGATTCGCTGCGACTGCTGCGAGACGACCTGGATGGGCGGCTGCTGGTGACACGCGGACGGCCCGAGGAGCGCATTCCCGCCATCGCCAACGAGATCGACGCGCCGTCGGTCCATATCTCGGAGGACTTCGCGCCGTACGGTCGGCGCCGCGACGACCGTGTGCAGTCGGCGTTGGGCGACGTGCCGCTGGTGGCCACCGGGTCGCCGTACCTGGTGTCGCCGGGGCGCGTCACCAAAGACAACGGCGAGCCGTACAAGGTGTTCACCCCGTTCTTCGGCCGTTGGCGGGAAATGGGGTGGCGATCGGCGGCGAGATCCGGCCCCAAAACCGCGGAGTGGGTAGATCCGAAACAGTTGGGAAAGCGCGCCAAGCCGGTTGAGATACCCGATCCGGGCGTCGAACTGGACCTGCCGGCGGGCGAGGCTGCCGCGAAGCGGCAGTGGAAAAAGTTCGTCGACAAAGCGCTGGAGAACTACGGCGACGACCGCAACAGGCCCGGCCACGACGGCACCAGCCGGATGTCGGCGCATCTGAAATTCGGCACCATTCACCCGCGGACGATGGTGGCCGACTTGGATCAGCGTCGCGCCGGCGCAAGAGCGTACCTGCGGGAGTTGGCATTTCGAGATTTCTACGCAGCCGTGCTCCATCATTGGCCCGACAGCAGCTGGTGGAACTGGAACCACGACTTCGACGCCATCCAGACCGACACCGGCAGGAAGGCCGAGCAGCGCTTCGAGGCCTGGAAGGCGGGCAAGACCGGGTTCCCGATCGTCGACGCCGGGATGCGCCAGCTTCGCGACAGCGGCTTCATGCACAACCGGGTACGGATGATCGTCGCGTCGTTCTTGGTCAAGGACCTGCACCTGCCCTGGCAATGGGGCGCGCGGTGGTTTCTTGATCAATTGGTCGACGGCGACATGGCCAGCAATCAGCACGGCTGGCAGTGGGCGGCGGGCTGCGGTACCGACGCGGCGCCCTATTTCCGGGTGTTCAATCCGACCACGCAGGCCGAAAAGTTCGATCCCGCAGGCGACTACGTTCGGCGCTGGGTGAGCGAGCTGGCCGACGTCAACGATGTCCGCCTGACCAAAGGTGAGCGGCCGTCGGCGTATCCCGAGCCGATCGTCGACCATGGTGCCGAGCGCAGCGAAGCGTTGCGCCGCTACCAGGCGATGAACTGAGGCAGGGTCAGCGGGCGGCTTTTTTGCGTTCGATGTCGGCGAGCGCCGCGGCGAGTTCGGCCCGCTGAGCGGCCGACGTCTCCCAGGCAAGCTGGCGGTTCTTGACCACCTTGGCCGGTGCCCCGACCGCGATGGAAAAGTCCGGCACGTCGCCCCGGACGACGGCGTGCGATCCCAGCACGCAGCCCCGGCCGATGGTCGTCCCGCGCAACACGGTCGCCTTCACGCCGACCCAGGTGTCCGGGCCGATGCGGACCGGCGACTTGACGATGCCCTGATCTTTGATCGGCAGAGTGATGTCGTCCATCCGGTGGTCGAAATCGCAGATGTAGCACCAGTCGGCCATCAGCACCGAGTCGCCGAGTTCGATATCCAAATAACAGTTGATGACGTTGTCGCGGCCCAACACCACCTTGTCGCCGAACCGCAATGAGCCCTCGTGCGCGCGGATCGTGTTCTTGTCGCCGATGTGTACCCAGCGACCGATTTCGAGCTGCGCCAATTCGGGTGTCGCGTGGATCTCGACGCCCTTGCCGATGAAGAGCATGCCGCGGGTGATGATGTGCGGATTGGCCAGCTTGAACTTCAGCAGTCGCCAGTAGCGCACCAGATACCAGGGGGTGTAGGCGCGGTTGCGCAACACCCATCGCAGCGAGGCCAGCGTGAGGAACTTGGCCTGGCGTGGATCCCGCAGATTCGACCCCCGCCAGCGGCGATGAACCGGGGCACCCCACATGCTCGTCATGGCCGAAAAGCCTAACGCCGTGCCATGTTGCTCGACGAAGCGGGCAATCAGCCTGCGTCGCGCCGCCGCGGGTTACCCTCGCACCGTGCCTTGGCCAATTCCCTGCCGAACTCTGCGGCACTGGTCATCCGTGGCATCGGCGATCGTCCTGACCGTCGCTGTAGCAAGTTGTGGCAACACCGACTCGTGGGTCGACACGGTGCCGGCCGAGGGTTGGCCCGCGCAGTACGGCGACGCGGCCAACAGCAGCTACAGCCCGACACCGGGTGCCAGCCGCCTGGCGCTGCGCTGGACCCGCTCGGTCAAGGGCTCGCTGGCGGCGGCCGTGGCGCTCAGCTCACGAAACTGGCTCGCGGCGAACGCGCAGACGCCGGGCGGCTGCTCGCTGATGGAATGGGAGAACGACGCCAACGGCAGGCAGCGGTGGTGCACCCGGTTGTTCCAGGGTGGCGGTATCTCCGGACCGTTGTTCGACGGCTTCGACAACCTCTATGTCGGCCAGCCCGGGGCGATTTTGTCTTTTCCGGTCACGCAGTGGATCCGCTGGCGTCGCCCGGTCATCGGAATGCCCACCACGCCAAGGATTCTCGGTCATGGGCAACTTCTGGTGGCCACCCATCTGGGGCAGGTGCAGGTGTTCGACGGCCATCGCGGCGTCGTGGTCGGCAATTCGGTCGACCTGGTGAACGACGTCGACCCGAGCGATTTCACCCGCGGGCTGTCAGACTGCGGGCCGGCCAAGGCGGGCTGCCCGGTTGCCGCAGCGCCCGCCTTTTCGGCGTCGACCGGGATTGTGGTGCTGAGCCTGTGGGAGCCGGATACCCCCGCGGCGGTGTTGGTCGGCCTGAAATACCACCCGGGCCAAAGCCCGCTGCTGACCCGGGAGTGGACCAGCAACGCGGTCGGTGCCGGCGTGCTGGCCAGCCCGGTGCTGTCCAGCGACGGATCCACGATCTACGTGAACGGACGTGACGAGCGGCTGTGGGCGCTGAACGCCGCCGACGGCAAGCCGAAGTGGTCGGTTCCGCTGAAGTTCGTTGCGCAGACGCCGCCGTCGGTGACACCCGGCGGGCTGATCGTCTCGGGCGGCGGGCCGGACACCCGACTGGTCGCTTTCAAGGACGCCGGCGACCACGCCCAGGAGATATGGCGCCGCAACGACGTCAGCCCGCTGTCGACCTCGAGCATGGCCGGTCGCAGCGTCGGCTACGCCGTGGTGACCGGCGGCCCCGGCCAAGGCGAGCGCGGCATGACGCTGCTGGTCTTCGAGCCCGCCAGCGGTCATACCCTCAACAGCTACCCGCTGCCGGAGGCGACCGGCTTTCCCGTCGGCGTCTCGATCGGCCGGGATCGCCGGGTGGTCACCGCCACCAGCGACGGCCAGGTGTACAGCTTCGCGCCGAACTGATTGCCCGCAGACCGTCGACTCGACAAAGGATGATGCCCATGGCTGATGACCCGGCCGCGCAACCCGCGTCAGCTCAGCACACCGATGGCGCCCCGCGGCGTCAGATCGCTGATGTGCTGTTGGCGGTCCTGCTGGTGAT
Organism: uncultured Actinomycetota bacterium; assembly: GCA_963741555.1. Classification (GTDB taxonomy): domain Bacteria; phylum Actinomycetota; class Actinomycetes; order Mycobacteriales; family Mycobacteriaceae; genus Mycobacterium. The sequence continues at coordinate 28,237 of CAVUIH010000011.1, forward strand.
CGCCCACTTCGCGTTGTACGGCGCGACGTTCGTGGTGCTGGGACTGCTGGTGATGGGCACCGACTCGTGCGGCTATCAGAAATGCGGCGACCCGGCCTGGCTCGACCGGGCCATGCACTTGGCGTCGTGGGCCGGCGGCGCGCTCTTGCTGGCCGACGTGGCTCTGACCGTGTTTCAACTGGTCCGCAAGCGGATCGCGTGGATTGTGCCGCTGATCGGGTGCATCGCCCAGGTGGCGTTGGCATTCGGCGCCGGGGCGATGGAATCGCTGGCCGGTCCGGTCTAGCCCTTGACCGCGAGCGGTGGGACGGCGTTGCGCGGCACGTGGACTTGGCTGGTCCCGGCCAGCGACGGCAGAAGTTCGCCGGGCGCGAAGTAGAAGATCAGCTCGTCGTCGGTGATCGCGAAGTTCTGATAGTGCGAGGCATCAAGGCCGGAGCCGGGCAGAATCGCAGCGCCGAGCCCGGTCTGCTTGCCCACTTCGCGCTGCACGATCGGATAGATCGCGTCGAGCGGCTTGGTGTTCGGCGCGAACAGCGTGTCGAAGGTGATTGGCTTCTGGCCGGCGACATCCCAGTTGAAACCCTTGTAGAAGGTGGACGGGCGGGGGCCGCCGAGATCCTCGAACACCTTGAGGACGACGCTGCGGGTGCCCGAGGGTGGCTGGCCGGAGTGATACTGCTCAGTGGTGACTTCCATTTGGTAGGGCACCTCGCGGGCGCCGGATGCCTGCGAGGTTGAGGTCTGCGCGACGTTGACGAACCCGTCGCGGTTCTGGCTGAGGAAGTCGGTCAGCGACTGGTCGGGATAGTCCGTCGGAAATGTCATTTCCAGCGTGTAGGTGGCCGTGGAGGTGCGGACATGGCACGTCTGCTCGTCCTGGAGTTCACCGCCCAGGTTGGTGCACGCCGAGTCAGCCGCCGCGACCGCTCCGCCGGACCAGCCCAGCAGGGCTCCGGCCGCTATCAGCGCGGCCGACATCATCATGCGCATCGGTCGACGTGTCCTCGCAGACTGGGAACGGCTGAAATGCCGTCTCGCCAGCCTACCTGCACTCGACGACGGCGCCGCCATGACCAACACGACGACCACACACGCAGGCCGGCGGCCACCGTCCTCCCTAACGGTGACCGCTGGCTTTGGCAGGCGGTGGACTTAGAAGAGCGTGGCGAGTTCGGCCCAGAAGTTGCTGGCGCCCGCAGCGAAGCTTCCACCGTCCAACGACGACAGCAGATCAGCCCAGACACCGCTGCCATCGGCCAATGCGCCGGTGGCGCCGGCCGTGTCGCCGGAGAACAGGTCGGTCCAGAAGGCGCTGCCGTCGGCCAAGGCGCCCGACGGGTCACTGCCCAGCAGGTCGGTTGTCGCCGCGGCGGCCGGCGTCCCGCCGTCGCCGTAGAACTTCACGAAGTCGAGCAGATGGTTTCCACCTTGCGCAAGCGCCGTTGCGAGGTTGTTGCCCTCGACGTAGGCGCCGTCGTAGCTGCCGGCACCGGCCGCGGTGCCGCCCGAGTAGGCGCCATCGCCGTTGCCGAAGATGATGGAGTAGTTGAAGCTGCCGGGGTTCGCGGCGTCGGTTGTTCCGGCGAACGCAGTGTCGTTGTTTCCGAAGGCGAAGGCCGTGTTGTCGGCCGAAGTGCCGGCCAGAGCGTCGTTGTATCCGCCGGAAATGGCGGTGGAGTCGGTGCCGTCGACGCCCGCGTAGTTGTTCGTACCAAAGGCGTAGGCGGTCGCGCCTGCCCCGTTGGCGTATGCGATGTCACCGTTGGAGCCCGTGTAGGCGTAGGCGGTGCCGTCCTGAAAGAGGGTCATCCCGTCAAATGAGATGGCCAGGTTCAAAGCCGATGCGTCAGAGGCGGCGGGCACTGCAACCCCGCTCAGAAAACTGTCGACTGCCGTGAGCCAGTCCGAAGAGTCGGCTGACGCGGTCCCCGGTGTTGCGGCAAGCGCACCGCCAATGCCCAACCCCATAGCAATTAGCCCGAGTCGGGCCACCGCACGAGTCCTCTTCATCGAAATACCTTTCCCCCGCCGCACCGCAGGTGCGTGTCCTGTCAGCGCCCACCGCACTGAGCGCTGACATCTTATGCGGCCACGTCAATTTTGTTCGAACAAAGTCTGATAAACCGGAAAAAGCGCACAGTTCCTCTTTTGCCAAAAAGATGCCGACGGTATTGAACCAATTCCAATATAAGGCTGTGTGTAGGATTTTTTCGTGGCGCCCCGATTCAGAGTACGGCATTGCTGACGGTTCAAGCTGAAAAGACCTTAACCTCAACTTGAGAGAACTAGGCGTTCAGCCTCAGGTTATGTTCGGATGACCGGAATATTGGGCTGGGTTATCGGAGTTGGGGCCGTCCATTAAGGAGCATCAGACATCTGCCGGGTGACGGGCTCGACTTCGCCGTCGGCAGCCAATTGCTGCGAGTCTCGATCTATTGCCGAGAATGCGGCCTTCGGATGAACCTCTCACACCAATGCCGACGAACGTGTTCGAAACTGCAGGAAAGCCGCCTTAGCTAATGCGAATTCCAGTTACCGTCAGCGCGATTGGCAAGTCTTACTAGCCACCTAGAATCCCGGCGGTGTCGCGCTGTGTTCTCAACGCGACCCGCCAGGAGGCCCGATACCCCCAAACACCATCGATCATTCGTCGACGAGTGCGGGAGTGTTCGCGCAACCGGGGGCGGCGAAGTCACAGCAGCTACATCATGTCCCGGTAATGCTTCGCTACGACCGAGCCAGCCCGCCGGCGCGCTCGTCTAAGTCTGGGGTGCGCATGCATGTCAGCACATGGGGCAATTGCCCTATCTTTCCCGCCAAACGGCCATTGTCGGACGCACGCAATCTCGGCAGGCAACGCGTCGTTGGTTCCGGGAAAGGCTGGCGGGCCCGCGCGCTGCTTCTGCGCGGGGCCGCTGGCTGGACTGATGCGACCTCTCGCGCCCCTACCTGGACGGACGGCATACGAACGCAGTCCCCCGCGCCGCTGCGCCCGACCCGATCCGGGTGACTACCACCGTCAGTGACCGGTTGCCTCGCAGCGACAACCGACGGCGCAGCACATCGGGATCGACATCCACGCCGCGGACCAGGATCTCCAGCGCGCCACAGTCGAGCGCGCCCAGTGCCTGCCGCAGCCGTCGCTCGTCGAAGGGCAACTGGTCGAGGACCTCGAAGCCCCGCAGCCCGCGAGGGAGTTCGTCGCCGGACAGGTAGGCGATGTGCGGGTCGAGCTGCCACAGACCGTGCCGCGCAGCGAAGTGACGCACCAGACCGGCCCGTACCACCGCGCCGTCCGGGTCGACGATCCATCGGCCGGGCGCCCGCACCGGGCAGTCATCCGGCTCGGCGTCGGTGAACTGTTCACCTCGGTCCAGGATGCTGGCCCGTCGGCGCACCCCCGGTTCAGCCAAACCCGCTGACCACAGGCAGGCTTCGCGCACCGACCCGCGATACGAGGTCACCTCGATTTCGCCGTCGAACCCGAGCCGCGCCACGGCATCGAAATCGATGCCCGGGGCACACTTGATGACGATTTCCCGGTCGCGGTAGGCGTCGATCAGCGCATCCAGCGCGGGCTGATAGTCGCGCGGGTCGAACCGCCGGCGCCCAGCACTGCGGCGAGCCGGGTCGGCCAACACCACGGCGCCCCGGGTGACCGGCCGAAGCGCGTCGGCGCGGCACAGGCGTGCACCGAAGCCGAGGTTGTGTCGCGCCAGCGCCAGCCGAACCGCGTCGACGTCACTGCCCACCGCTGACGCGCCGACGGCGCGCAACGCCGCCAGCTCGGTGCCGATCGAGCATGTCACATCGTGGATCATGTTGCCGCTGAGCCGCTTTGCCCGATGTAGGGCAACCGGTGCGGCACTGGCCTGCTGCAGGGCATCGTCGGTGAACAGCCATCCGCCGCTACCGGGCAGTTCGGCGAGCTTCGCGGCGGCGCGGCGGCGCAACAAAGCCGTCTCGACCAACACCGGCGTGCGATCGCCGAATTGTGTTCGCAGCGTGGCGATCTCGCTGACGCGGTCGGTCAGCGGACTGGTCTCGACGACGGCCAGCGCAGCCGAACCCTCGTCTGATGTCAGATAATCGACGTCGTCGAGGCCGAACTTCAGGACGGCTTGACCCCGGTGATCATCACGTTGTAGAACCAGCCTTTCGGCACCACGTGACGCCAGATGTTGGCGTCCACCCAGCTCAGTGTCTTCCAGCTGCCGAACGCGAACCGTGACCAGCCCCAGCCGAGCTTGCCCGGGGGCACGGTCGACTCGAAAGTGCGCACCGGCCAGCCCAGCATCGCCGCGGTGAATTCGACGGTGGCGGTGTCGACGTCGACGGCGCCGGCCCTCGATGCCATCGTCTCCAGATCGGCCGGCGAGAAGGTGTGCAGGTCGACTATCCATTCCAGGGCCGCGGCCTGCGAGTTCTCGTCGATTTCTGTCTGTGGGCGACGCCAACCGCCCAGACCGGGAAGCTTCACCGCGCGGATGGTGAGATTCCACGTCAGGTCCGCCAGCCTGCGGGCGTATTGATTGCCGACGGTGGTCGGCTCGCCGGCGAAGACGAATCGGCCACCGGGCCGCAGTACTCGCATCACCTCGCGCAGCGACAGTTCGACGTCGGGAATGTGGTGCAGCACAGCATGTCCGACCACCAGGTCGAACGTGTCGTCGTCATACGGGATGTGCTCGGCGTCGGCGACCCGGCCGTCGATGTCCAGACCCAGCGCCTGCCCGTTGCGGGTGGCGACTTTGACCATCCCCGGCGACAGATCGGTGACCGATCCGCGTCGCGCCACCCCGGACTGGATCAGGTTGAGCAGGAAAAAGCCGCTGCCGCAACCTAATTCGAGAGCGCGGTCATAAGGGAGCCGTTGCACCTCATCGGCGGGAACGATGCCGTCGAAGCAGGATCGCGCGTAGTCAATACAGCGTTGATCGTAGGAGATCGACCACTTCTCGTCGTAGCTCTCCGCTTCCCAGTCGTGGTAGAGCACCTGGGCCAGTTTGCTGTCTTGTCGTGCGGCCTCTACCTGCTCGGCGGTGGCGTGCGGCTGCGGAGCCGGGTCGGTACTGGTCATGGTCGCCCAGCCTATCGGCCGACCGGCTCGTCGGGCATCCTGGCTAGTCCCCGTCTACGCGGCGGGGGTCACCGTGACGGTGACGGCGCTGGCACCGGCATTCGAGGCGATCACCAGTTCGGCCGCGTTCGGGGCTGAGACGACTGCGCCGCCGGTCACGCTGACCTGGTAACCGTCCGGGTATTCGACGGATGGCACCGCGATGGTGGTCTGCGAGCCGGCCGGAAAGCTGCCCAGGCCGTCGGCCTCGTCGGTGGAATAGCTGAACTGGAAGGTGCCGTTGGCGAACGAGTAGGAATCCGGCGTGCCCGAGATGGTCTGCGGGTAGGGCTCGGCGAGGGTGCCCAGGTTCGCGGTGTTGACGTTGACACCGGTCGGGGCCAGCTCCGGGTTGTAGACCAGCGACTCCGAACTGGGCGGGTTCGCGCTGGTGGTGATGTCACCTTGGCCGGAGTAGGCCCATTCCGTCCAACCGATCAGGTGTTGGTCGGCTCCTTGCATCGGGCCCAAGATCTGGGCCTGGTCGCTGGTGGCGCCGAACTCGGTCATGAATGCCGGGATGCCCTGCGCCTGCGCGTAGTGCTCGGCATTGCCCACGATCCCGCCGACACTTGGTATGCAACCCAGCGGACCGAGGCTGAACTCGCAATAGTCGTGGAACGACAAGACGGTGTTCGTGGCGTCCACATGGCCAAGATCGGTAGGCACGCCGGCGTTGGACAGGACGTTGGGTTCGAAGAAGATCGGTGTGCTCGGGTCGACCGCCCGGATCGCATCGGCACCCTGGTCGTAGAACGGCGTCAGCTGCTGACTGTCGAAGAACGGGTTGCCGAACAAGGTCGGCAAGAATGACGATATGCCCGGCGATGGTTCGTTCATCAGCTCGAATCCAGCCACGTTGGGATTGCCGTTGAAGGCATTGGCTACGTACTCCAACATCTGGCTGTAGTTGTTCTCTAGACCAATTCCGTTCGGGGCGTCGGCGTTCGACCAGAATGACTCCCAGGCCTGCTGCTCTGCGGGGTTGAAGAACTCGTTGTACGGGAAGGGCAACGAGGGGTTGGCCACCCCGTCGGTCTGCACCGCCCAGTCTGGCGCGCCTTCGCCGCCGAACGCGGTGCTGTAGGCGTCCTGATGGAAGTCGATGATGCTGTAAATCCCGTGGTTGCCCAGGGTCTGGACGGTGCTTTCTATCGAGTTCAGGTAGGCGGCGTTGAAGACACCGGGCTGGGGCTCCAGGTCGGACCAGATGACGCCGACCCGTACCGCGTTGAAACCGTTGGCGGCCAGGAACGCCGCGTCGTCGTTGCTGAACCCGCTCGACAAGGGGTCGCCGGGCGCAATCTTGTAGACCTCGTTGAGCCCGTGCAGGGTGACGACCTGTCCGGCGCTGTTGGTGAGGAAGCTGCCGGAAGTCCCGAGCGACAGCAGCGCCCCCTGGGGTTCGGTCGGCTGGGTGAGACCCGGGGGCAGGGTTCCGAAGTCGCCGACAACACCGTGCTCTCCGAACACACCGGCGTTGCCGCCGGCCCCGCCGAGGGCGGGCAACCCGCTGACGGTCGCGCCGTCGCCGGCGTTGCCGCCATTGCCGCCGAGGCCAAACAGCGAGCCGCCGTCACCGCCGTCGCCACCGGCAGCTCCCGCGCCGCCCACTCCCCCCGCACCGCCATTACCGAAGAAGCCGACCGCGTCGCCGCCGGAACCACCGGCGACGTTGGCCTGGTCGCTGCCCCAACCATTGCCGCCGTCACCGAACCACAACCCCCCGGCACCACCAGTCGGGTCGCCCGACGTCCCATCAGCGCCGTTGCCGATGAGGAACTGCCCGGACGCCGTGTTGAGCAGGTGGTCGACCTGCTCACCGAACGAGCTGTTGATCCAGCTCTCCACGCTCGCGTGCAACGGGTCGTAGATGTACTGCTGGAAAAGCCCTGCCGCGGAGAGTGTTTCGGCACTCGCGGCGACAGCTTGGTCAGCGGAGGCTGCGCTGGCGACGACGTTGCTGATGACGTCGCCGAGACCGAAATCGTCGGCGTGCGCGGTGGGCATCGTGGCCACCCCGAAGGCGACGAACGCCCCGAGGGCCGTACCCATTCCGATTGCGCGCCTGCGGCGGCCTGTGCTGAAGATCAGCCCATCGTAATGAGCCGCGCCCGCGGGGTCAGAGGTTTTTCTCAGATTCCTCTAAGTTGCGTCTACCGCGGGCTGCTCGCCGCGCCGGGTGAATACATCCAGGTAGCGGCGGCGTTCAGCGAGCAACCGCTCGGCCGCCGGCAGTTCGAAGACGCCGTCGACGCCGGCCTTGGCGGCGGCCAGCGCGTCACGGGGTCCGTCCACGAAGCGACCCGCCCACGCCGCCGCGGCATCGTATACGTCGTCCGGCGCGACCATCTCGTTGATCAGCCCCAACGCCAGCGCCTCTTCGGCGTCGAAGAAGCGACCGCTGTACAGCAACTCCTTGGCCCTGCTGGTGCCGACCGTGCGGGCCAGCCGCGCGATGCCGTCGCCGTCGGCAACCAATCCGGCCAGGATCTCCGTCGCGCCGAACCGTACGTTGTCGCCGCTCACCCGCCAGTCGGCGGCCAGCGCCAGACCCAGGCCGGCGCCCAGCGCGTACCCGGTGATCGCGGCGACGGTCGGCTTGGGGATGGCGGTGACGGCGTCGACGGCCTCTCGGTGCACCGCCAGCCAAGTCTCGGCTTCCGGCGCGGCCAGCGTTCGCAGCTGTGCCATGTCGTCACCGGCGGAGAAAATCTCGTGGCCGCCGAAGAGAATGACGGTCGCGATGTCATCGCGGGCGCCGACCTCGGCGGCCGCATGCGCGATTTCCCGGTAGACCTGCCGGGTCAGCGCGTTGGTGGGCGGTCGCGACAGGACCAGCGTGCCGACGCCGGGCCGGTCTGCGCTCAGGTGGACGCTGACGAACTCGCTCAATGCCGCCACCCGAGCCCGCCGGCTTTGCGCGCGCGGTGATAGCGGTCGGAGTCGAAGAACTCGAAAATCCAGTTGTCGCCGTCGATTTCGAGATTCGGCTGCACGGTCACGATCTGACGCTCTACGGCCAGCACGTCGGCAACCGTACGGCCGTTCAATGAGTCGAGCTGCGTCCAGGTCGGTGGCAGCAGGAAGCAACGCCCGGCTTCGAACTCTGCGATGGCCGCCTGCGGCGTCGCCCACTCCGCCCGGTCGGATTCGGTGTTGTCCCCGTCGGCTCGCTGGCCAGCCGGCAGTGCTCCGACGAAGAAATAGGTGTCGTAGCGGCGGGTGCGCTCGGCTTCGGGCGTCACCCAGTTCGCCCACGGCCGTAGCAGATCGGCCCGCAAGACCAGGTTTTCCCGACGCAGGAAGTCGGCGAACGACAGCGACCGGTCTGCCAGCGCAAGGCGGGATTCGCGGTAGATCGACGCGTCGCCGACGATGCCGCTCGGGTCGTCGGCCGGGCCGGCGAACAGCACCCCGCATTCCTCGAAAGTCTCGCGTGCGGCGGCGCACAGCAACGCCTCGGCCAGCTCGGTGTCGATGCCGAACCGCTCCGCCCACCACGACGGCGGCGGCCCGGTCCAGGCGATCTCGGCATTGCGGTCGCGGTCGTCGACGCCGCCGCCGGGAAAGACGACTGTGCCCGCCGCGAATTCCATTGCGGCGTGGCGTCGCATCAGGAAGGTGGCAATCCCGTTGGCGGTGTCGCGTACCAGCATCACGGTCGCAGCCGGGCGCGGCGTCAACGGGACGTACGAGTCGTCAGTCATGAGCGCCTCCGATGGGCCGCGCGGGTGCGGGTACGCCGGGCGAAGTAGCGCCCGTCGATCACGTCCACCGCGATCGCCTGGCCGAACGCCGCGGACAGATTGTCTGAAGTCAGCACATCGGACAACAAGCCCGCCGCGACGACCTTTCCCTCCGCCAACAGCATGCAGTGGCTGAACCCCGGCGGGATCTCCTCCACGTGATGGGTGACCAGGACCAGCGCGGGCGCGTCGGGATCGGCGGCCAGGTCGGCCAGTCGTGACACCAGCTCCTCGCGCCCACCAAGGTCCAGCCCGGCGGCCGGCTCGTCGAGCAGCAGCAACTCAGGGTCGGTCATCAATGCGCGCGCGATCAGGATTCGCTTGCGCTCGCCCTCCGACAGCGTTTCGTAGGTGCGGTCAGCGAGGTGCTCGGCGCCCAGGCTTTCCAACATGTCGACCGCGCGGTGGTAGTCGACGTCCTCATAGCGCTCCCGCCAACGACCCAGCACCGCGTAGCCGGCCGACACGACCAGGTCGCGCACCACCTCGTTGCCGGGAATCCGTTGCGCCAGCGCCGAGGAACTCAAGCCCACCCGCGAGCGCAGCTCGGACATATCGACCCGGCCGAGACGCTCCCCCAGCACATAGGCGACCCCGGACGAGGGGTGCTCGGCCGCTGCGGCGATGCGCAGCAACGACGTCTTACCCGCACCGTTGGCCCCGATGATGACCCAGCGCTCGTCGAGCTCGACCGACCAGGTCACCGGTCCGACCAGGGTGTGACCGTCGCGCCGCAACGACACGTCGGTGAAGTCGATCAGCAGGTCGGGGTCGACTGCCTCGCTCGTCTGATCGGCCACTCGACCATCGTGCCGTACCGCGGCGCCGATGCGGCTGTCGGGTCGAGCGGCTAGTCCGGACCGCAGCGACCCGCTGCGCCCGGCTGCGCCGCGCTTGCGATCGCGCTTAGCCCAGAACCGTAGCGACCCGCTGCGCCCGGCTGCGCCGCGCTTGCGATCGCTACGACTCGGACTCGATATCGACGCGGCTCACCACGCCGTCGAGCGCATCCGCGGCCTCGATCTCGCCGCGCGTCACACCGAGCAGGAACAGCACGGTGTCCAGGTACGGGTGGCTCAACGACGCGTCCGCGACCTCGCGCAGCGCGGGTTTGGCGTTGAACGCGATGCCCAGGCCCGCGGCGGACAGCATGTCGATGTCGTTGGCGCCGTCACCGACCGCGACCGTCTGCGCCATAGGCACCCCGACCTGATGCGCAAAGTCCCTGAGCGCCTTGGCTTTACCCGCGCGATCAACGATGGGCCCGATAACCCGGCCGGTGAGTTTGCCGTCGACGACCTCCAGCTCGTTGGCGGCGACGAAGTCCAGCATCAGCTCGTGCGCCAACGGTTCGATGACCTGCCGGAAGCCGCCGGAGACGACACCGACGTGATAGCCCAGCCGGCGCAACGTGCGCAGCGTGGTTCGTGCGCCGGGGGTCAGCATCACGTCTTCGGCGACCTCGCCGAGCACGTCGGCGGGCAGGCCGGCGAGGGTCTCGACCCGCTGATGCAGCGACTCGGCGAAGTCCAGCTCGCCGCGCATCGCGGCCTCGGTGATCGCGGCGACGGCCTCCTCGGCGCCCGCCCGGGCGGCGAGCATCTCGATGACTTCCTGCTGGATCAGCGTCGAGTCGACGTCGAACACGATGAGCCGCTTGGCCCGTCGGGCGATGCTGTAGTCCTCCAACGCGACGTCGACACCCGCTTCGGCGGCCACCCGCGTCAACACTTCCTGCAGTTGCCCCCCGACTCCGGGTGGCACGGAGACCCGCAACTCCAGGCCGGTGACGGGGTAGTCGGAGACGCCGCGGATGAGGTCGATGTTGACGCCGAGGGCGGCCACTTCGCGGGCGACGGCGCCGAACGCCTCGGCAGTGATCGGCAGGCCGAGCACCATGATGGTGTGCGTCGAGGGTTCCCGGATGATCGGCAGGTCGTCGCTGCGCTCGATGGTGACGTCGAGGCCGACGCCGTGTATCGCCGCCTCGACCTCATCGCGAAATACCTTGCCGCCGGCGACTTCCGCGGGCGCTGACACCAGCACACCCAGCGTCAGTCGCCCTCGGATCACCACCTGCTCGACGTTGAGCAACTCGACCTTGTACCCGGAGAGGACCCCGAAGAGCGCCGACGTCACACCTGGCTTGTCGTGACCGGTGACGGTGATCAAGGCCGAGACCCTGTGGGGCATATTCACCCCAGATAGCCGCCGCGAGAGGCGATCACGAACGAACGTTGACGTCGTCGGCGCGGGTGACGTCGCCGTCCGACGGGCCGTGCGACCGGCCCACGTGGGCCTCGGCGCGTATCCGCTCGATCATGTGCGGGTAGTGCAACTCGAACGCGGGGCGCTCGGAGCGGATGCGTGGCAGCTCGGTGAAGTTGTGCCGCGGCGGCGGGCAACTGGTCGCCCACTCCAAGGAGTTGCCGTAGCCCCACGGGTCGTCGACGGTGACCACTTCGCCGTAGCGCCAGCTCTTGAACACGTTCCAGACGAAGGGAAGCATCGACACACCGAGGATGAACGCGCCGATCGTCGAGACCACGTTGTACGGCTGGAATCCGTCGGTGGGCAGGTAGTCGGCGTAGCGACGCGGCATGCCGATGTCGCCCAGCCAGTGCTGAATCAGGAATGTCGTGTGGAAGCCGATGAACGTAAGCCAGAAGTGCAGCTTGCCCAGCCGCTCGTCGAGCAACCGGCCGGTCATCTTCGGGAACCAGAAGTAGGTGCCGGCGAAGGTGGCGAACACGATCGTGCCGAACAGCACGTAGTGGAAGTGCGCGACCACGAAATAGCTGTCGGTCACGTGGAAGTCCAGCGGCGGGCTGGCCAATATCACGCCGGTCAGACCACCCAGCAGGAAGGTGACGAGGAAGCCGATGGAGAACAGCATCGGCGTCTCGAAAGTCAACTGCCCCCGCCATAAAGTGCCGATCCAGTTGAAGAATTTGATCCCGGTCGGCACCGCGATCAGATAGGTCATGAACGAGAAGAACGGCAGCAGCACCGCACCGGTGGCGAACATGTGGTGCGCCCACACCGCGACCGACAACGCGGCGATCGACAGCGTCGCATAGACCAGTGTGGTGTACCCGAAGATCGGTTTACGGGCGAACACCGGGAAGATCTCACTCACGATGCCGAAGAACGGCAGCGCGACGATGTACACCTCGGGGTGACCGAAGAACCAGAACAAGTGCTGCCACAGCAGGACTCCGCCGTTGGCCGGGTCATAGATGTGTGCTCCCAGGTGCCGATCGGCGGCCAGTCCGAAGAGCGCCGCGGTCAACAGTGGGAACGCCAGGAGGATCAAGATCGAGGTCACCAGGATGTTCCAGGTGAAGATCGGCATCCGAAACATCGTCATACCCGGCGCGCGCATGCACACGACGGTGGTGATCATGTTGACCGCGCCCAGGATGGTGCCCAAACCGGCGACAATCAGGCCCATGATCCACAGGTCGCCGCCGGCGCCGGGTGAGTGGATGGCGTCGGAGAGCGGTGTGTAGGCCGTCCAGCCGAAGTCTGCGGCCCCACCCGGGACGATAAAGCCGCCCAAGGCAATTAGAGCGCCGAACAAGAACAGCCAAAAAGAGAAGGCATTCAGCCGCGGGAACGCCACGTCGGGCGCGCCAATCTGCAGCGGCAGCACCAAGTTGGCAAAGCCGAAGACGATCGGCGTGGCATACAGCAGCAGCATGATCGTGCCGTGCATGGTGAACAGCTGGTTGAACTGCTCGTTGGACAGGAACTGCAGCCCCGGCGCGGCTAACTCGGTACGCATCAACAACGCCATGAGCCCACCGACGAAAAACATGACGAAGCACGTGACGACATACATGATCCCGATCAGCTTGTGATCGGTGGTGGTGATCAGCCGGTAGACCAGGTTGCCTTTCGGCCCGGTCCGCGCCGGATACGGCCGACTGGCCTCGAGTTCTCCCAGCGGGGGCGCTTCGGCGGTCAAGAGCTCCTCCAAATATCGGGGAAGGCAACGGGAACAGTGACTTCTGACTCTAGCGCGTCGGCGTCGACCACGACGGACAGGTCCTACAAAGTGTCGTAATAGGTCGGTGCAGACTTTGCTCCGTCGCCAAAGGCTACCTCAGCTGGTCGGATGTTACCGTCGGACCCGTGCTGCTCAGGGGTGCCCGACCCGCGATCACTGCCGCTGCAGCGGCAGTGATCACGACCGCCCTGTGCGGCGGTTGCACCTCGGGATCGCCACCTCGCAGCGCAGCGACGTCGGTGATCACCAGCACCACTCAGATCGCCGGAGCCGGTGTGCTGGGCAACCAGCGTCGGCCGGACGAGTCGTGCGCACCCGAACCGGCCGGGCCGGACGCCGGGCCACCGCCTCGGACCGCCCACAACGCCGCGGGCGTGCGGCCCGACACGGCCGAGGTGCCCGACGATCCCCAGCGCATCATCGTTCTTGCCGGTGACCAGCTCGACGCGCTGTGCGCGCTGGGCCTGCAGTCGCGGATCGTCGGGGCGGCGCTGCCGGACGGTGCCTCGGATCAGCCGTCTTATCTGGGCACGGTCGTGCACAAGCTGCCGGGTGTGGGTACCCGCAGCAGCCCGGACCTGGCGGCGATCAAAGCGGCCAAACCTGACTTGATTCTCGGCTCGCAGGCTCTCACGCCGAAGTTGTATTCGGCGTTGGCCGAGATCGCGCCGACGGTGTTCACCGGGGCGCCCGGCGCGGCCTGGCAGGACAATCTGCGCGGCGTGGGCGAGGCGACGGCGCGCGCCGACGCGGCGGGCAGCCTGGTCGACGGTTTCACCGCCAAAGCCCACGACGACGGCGCCGCGCACGACGCCGCCCACTATCAGGTCTCGATCGTGCAGTTCACCGAGAACTCTGTGCAGGTGTACGGGTCGGACAACTTCCCGGCCAGCGTATTGAACACGGTCGGTGTCGATCGCCCTGCGGCGCAACGGTTTACCGACAAGCCGTACATCGAGGTGGGCAGCACAGAGGCGAATCTGGCGCACGCCGACTTCTCCGCGGCCGACGCCGATCTGGTGTACGTGTCGTTCGATTCGCCGGCGGCCAAAGATCGCGCCCCCGCGCTCTTTGACAGCGATTCGTGGCGCAGGTTGTCGGCCGCTCGCGACAACCGGATCTTCGTGGTCAACAACGAGATTTGGCAGACCGGCCGCGGCCTGATCGCCGCTCGCGGCGTCATCGACGACCTGCGCTGGATCAACGCCCCGATCAACTGACCGGCTATGTGACGTCAGACGCACCCACGGAAATACATAGTCTATCTATGCTAATGTTGATTGCGTTCAATAGAATTCGATAGTCAACAAAGCGCATTCCAGAGGATCTACTGATGAGCACTGTTTCCGCTTACGCCGCTTCCGATCCGTCGGGGCACCTGACCCAGACCACGATCGAGCGCCGCGACCCCGGCCCCCACGACGTCGCCATCGACATCAAATTCGCCGGAATCTGCCACTCCGACATCCACACCGTGAAAGCGGAGTGGGGTAAGCCCAAATACCCCGTGGTGCCCGGCCACGAAATCGCCGGCGTGGTGACCGCCGTCGGCTCCGAAGTCAGCAAGCACAAGGTCGGCGACCACGTCGGCGTTGGCTGCATGGTCAACTCCTGCGGCCACTGCAGCAGCTGTAAGGCCGGGCTCGAGCAGTACTGCAAGAACGGCGCGACCTTCACCTACAACGCCATCGACAAGGACGGCACACCCACGCAGGGCGGCTATAGCCAGGCTGTCGTGGTGAACGAGAACTTCGTCGTGCGCATCCCCGACTCGATACCGCTGGACCTCGCGGCGCCGCTGCTGTGCGCGGGCATCACGCTGTTTTCACCGCTGCGGCACTGGAAGGCCGGCGCCGACACCCGGCTGGCGATCATCGGCCTCGGTGGCCTCGGACACGTGGGCGTCAAGCTCGGTGCGGCGATGGGCGCCGACGTGACGGTGCTGTCGCAGTCGCTGAAGAAGATGGAAGACGGTCTGCGCCTGGGCGCGAAGCACTACTACGCGACATCCGACCGCGACACCTTCAAGAAGCTGCGCAGCAGCTTCGATCTCATCCTGAACACCGTGTCGGCCAACCTGAATCTCGGTGACTACCTGAACCTGCTCGACGTCGACGGCACGCTCGTCGAACTCGGCATCCCCGAGCACCCGATGGAGGTGCCGGCATTCCCGTTGGCGCTGGCGCGCCGCAGCCTGTCCGGGTCCAACATCGGCGGCATCGCCGAAACCCAGGAGATGCTGAATTTCTGCGCCGAGCACGACGTGACGCCCGAAATCGAAGTGATCGAGGCGGCGTACGTCAACGAGGCCTATGAGCGGGTGCTGGCCAGCGACGTGCGCTACCGCTTCGTGATCGACACCTCAACTATTTGACGAGTTGGCCGCCTTCGAGGCCGCGGCCTCCGCTTCTTCACCGGTGATGCCCGCCAGCGGCCAGCCTGCCGCGGCCAATCGTGCGGCCACCCGCGAGATGTTCTCCGCGCTGGCGTCGTAGTGCGTCATGTCGGAGATGAAATCCGCGATCACGTCGCGGTCGACCGGTTCGTGATCGCGTTCCTCGTCAATCGCGTCGACGACCTCGGTGATCTCGTCTTCGCTCAGTGGTGTGCTGCGCAGCAGCGCCAGCAGCGCGACCCGGTCCGGTCCGGGAACGCCGTCGGGGTAGCCGACCTGCAGCCACTGGATCACCGAGCGGAAGAAATTGGCGGCCGAGGCAGCCGCGGAAGCTGGGGTTATCGCCACCCGATAAGTGTCGTGGCTGCGGGGTCGGCGCCGCTACTTTCGCGGCCGACTATCTGCACAATTCATGCGCCGTTCACGAAACATACGTCCACAGTGCGTCTTTCACCGCCGTTGACCTGCGAGTTCCCAGCGATGAGCGGCGGAATTCAGCCCATGATCTGACGCCACGTAGCTCGACTGCAGGCTGGTGAACAATGCCCACCATGCGGCGAGGGACAGCGCCCAGACCGTGAAGCGCACCCATGCGGGTTGCAGGATCAACCGGAGCCGCATGAGGGCGGCGCGGATCTAAAAGTCCCAGTCCTCGTCTTCGGTGTTGACGGCCTTGCCGATCACGTACGACGAGCCGGAGCCGGAGAAGAAGTCGTGGTTCTCGTCGGCGTTGGGCGACAACGCGGACAGGATCGCCGGGTTGACATCGGTCTCGTCGCGCGGGAACAGCGCCTCGTAGCCGAGGTTCATCAGCGCCTTGTTTGCGTTGTAGCGCAAGAACTTCTTGACGTCCTCGGTCAGCCCGACCTCGTCGTAGAGATCCTGGGTGTACTCCACCTCGTTGTCGTAGAGCTCGAACAGCAGCTCGTAGGTGTAGTCCTTCAACTCGGCCTGGACGGCGGCGTCCTGCAGCGCCAGCCCACGCTGGTATTTGTAGCCGATGTAGTAGCCATGCACGGCCTCGTCACGAATGATCAGCCGGATCATGTCGGCGGTGTTGGTGAGCTTGGCCCGGCTCGACCAGTACATCGGCAAATAGAACCCGGAGTAGAACAGGAAGCTCTCCAGCAGCGTGGAGGCGACCTTGCGCTTCAACGGCTCGTCGCCGCGGTAGTACTGCATCACGATCTCGGCTTTGCGTTGCAGGTTCGGGTTTTCCTCCGACCAGCGGAACGCGTCGTCGATTTCGGCGGTCGAACACAGCGTGGAGAAGATCGAGCTGTAGCTCTTGGCGTGCACCGACTCCATGAAGGCGATGTTGGTGTAGACGGCTTGCTCATGCGGCGTCAGCGCGTCGGGGATCAGGCTCACCGCGCCGACGGTGCCCTGGATGGTGTCCAGCAGGGTCAGCCCGGTGAACACCCGCATGGTCAGCTGCTTCTCGTTGGGGGTCAGCGTCCCCCACGACGGGATGTCGTTGGACACCGGGACCTTCTCGGGCAGCCAGAAGTTTCCGGTCAACCGCTCCCAGAC
Organism: uncultured Actinomycetota bacterium; assembly: GCA_963741555.1. Classification (GTDB taxonomy): domain Bacteria; phylum Actinomycetota; class Actinomycetes; order Mycobacteriales; family Mycobacteriaceae; genus Mycobacterium. Next base: position 45,048 of record CAVUIH010000011.1, read on the forward strand.
CTCGGCGTCTTTCTCGTCGTGCAGCCGGTTCCAGTTGATCGCGGAGGCCCGGTCGATCAGCTTCACGTTTTCGGTCACCAGAACCCCGTTTCACCAGGACGGATAGTCGAACATGCCTAGGCTCCCGACACTACCCCTGGGGGCCGACATGCCGCGGGAACACCACAAGTTGTGTTTGCGTGTCGCGGGTAATCATGTACCATTTGGTACATGATTACCGAGGACAGCGTCGAGATCGACGCGCCGGCGCAACTGGTCTGGGAGGTCTTCAGCGACGTCGAACGCTGGCCCGAGTGGACGGCATCGGTGTCGTCTCTGGTCGCCCGGGACGGCGCCGGGCTGGCGGTCGGAAAACGGTTCGCCATCAAGCAACCCGGCATGTCGAAGCTCGTCTGGAAAGTCACCGAGATCGACCACGGATCGTCGTGGACCTGGGTGCAGCGATCGCCCGGCGTGCATGTGATCGCTCGGCATTGGGTCATCCCCCAGTCCAGCGGACGCACCCTGGTACGTCAGGAGCTCGACCAAGGTGGCGTGCTCGGCGCCCTCGTCGGACGGCTGATGGCCAAAAAGACCAAGCGCTTCCTGGGACAGGAGGCTCACGGACTCAAGGCCCGGTCCGAGCAACTCGGCCGCGCCAGTGGCTCGCACGCCTGATCCGCAACGCCGCCGCCAACTGCTCGACGCGCTCGTCGACGAGTACGCGACCGGCGGCGTCGGCGACCGATCTCTGCGCGAGGTGGCCGAAGCCGTCGGCACCAGCCATCGAATGTTGTTGCACCACTTCAGATCCAAGGAAGATCTGCTCGTCGCGATCGTCGAGGACGTCGAGCGGCGCCAGATGACCCTTCTCCCCGATCTGCCGACCAATCCGGCCGACAATTTCGCGGCCATGTGGGCCCATCTCAGTCGCCCCGAGTTGCGCCAGGCCGAACGGCTTTTCTTCGAGTGCTACGCGCGCGCGTCGCAGGGCGAGAAGCCATTTGACCGCATGGTCCCCGGCGCGGTGAACGGCTGGCTGGACGAAGTCGAGGCCGTCGCGGATGTACCGGTCGACCGGGCCTTCGCACGGCTTGGGATGGCCGTCGTCCGCGGCCTGCTGCTCGATCTGGTGGCAACCGACGACGACGAGGGCGTGAACGCTGCCGCGGAGATGTTCGTCAGCCTTTTGCGCCGCTGACCACATCCGTTGCCCTACTTGGACTTCGGCAATACCGAGATGACCGTGTCGACGAGTTCCTCGGCGGTGGTGTGCCACTTGTCCAAATCCATGTGGCCGCTCAGATCCAGTCCGGTGATGCCGTGGGCGGTGGTCAGCAGGAGCGCACCGTAGCGTGGCGCGCGCCGCGGACCGGTGATGCGACCGACGATGTCGAGAAAAAGGTTCTGCGTTCGTTCGGCCGCCTGGACCGCCGCGGCGATATCATCACCCGTCGGCGTGGTGAACATCAGCCGATACAGATGTGGCCGGGTGCGGCCGATGTCGATCAGTGCAAGCAGGCCGGACCGCAGGCAATCCTCGGCCGAATTTTGGCTGGCGGCCAACACTTCCAGCGCATCGCCCAAGTCGGTCATCGCTTTGACAGCCAGAACCATGAGCAGCGATTCCTTGTCGGCGAAATGCCGATAGGCCGCCGAGCGCGAGACGCCGCTGCGGGCCCCCACTTCACGCAGCGTCACCGCCTCGGGTCCGCCGAGGTCGAGCAATGCGCCCGCCACGTCGATCAGCGAACGGCGGGTGGCCGCAGCACTCTCGGCTCGCGTCGTCCAAGGTCGTCGTCGTCGAACCCGGCGCGGTGAAGACCGAGATTGCCGAGCGTGGAATCGCGACCTCGGAGGGACTGATGGCGGACATGACCGCCGCTCAACTCGCCCGCTACGGCGAGGTGTTGGATGCCGTTATGGCACAGGCACGTTCGTTCAACGAGACCGGCGTGTCCGCCGAAGCCGCGGCCACGGTGATCGCCAAGGCTGTGACCGCGTCGCGTCCCCGGACCCGCTACACCATCGGACGCGACGCCGCGATCCTGGTGCGAGTCAGTCGGCTCGCCTCGGACCGGGCCCTGGACCGCATCGTGCGGCTGAACCTTCGGCGGTTCGCGCCCAAGGGAAGTCGGCCGTTAGGCGTGGGCGAGCGCGGGTGAACCCGTGCCGACGCCGTAGAACTTGTATTCGGCGAGTTTGAGCGAGCGGGTATCGCGCCAATACTGCCAGGTCATTCCGCTCCACAGTGTCCGGTTGACGCCGTGCTCGTCGAGATACCAGCTACTGCAGCCGCCGGTGTTCCACACCGAGCCGGCCAGCTTGGTCTGCAGTTCGGCGTTGTTGCGGTCCTGGGCGGAGCGGCTCGGTGCCAGCGCCTGCGCGCCCGCCTTGTCGACCGCGGCGATGGCCTGGGTGACGTAGTGGATCTGCGACTCGATCATGAAGACCACCGAGGTGTGGCCGAGCCCGGTGTTCGGTCCGAGCAGAAAGAACAGGTTGGGCATGTCGGCGACGGCGATACCGCGGTGTGCCACAACACCTTCCCTGTTCCAGCGGTCCACCAGGTCCTCGCCGCGCGGACCCTTCACGTCGAGGTAGGTGTAGGAGTCGGTGGTGTGGAATCCGGTGGCGTGCACGATGACATCGGCCTGGTGTTCGACGCCGTCGTCGGTGACGATGCCGTCCGCGGTGATCCGGCTGATCCGGTCGGTGATCAGCGTCGACTTTGGATTCGCCACGGCTTGGTAGTAGTTGCCGGAGTATAGGATTCGCTTGCAGCCGGCCCGGTAGCTGGGCGTGAGCCTGCGACGCAGATTCTTGTCGCGAACATTGCGCCGGATGTTCCACCTGCCGACCAGTTCGACGGCGCGCAACAGGCCGGGTCGTTGCGTCATCGCGTAGCCCAAACCCTCGAGCCCCCAGTAGATTCCCGATCGCACCGCGAGCCGCAGACCCGGCACGTAGGCGAAGGCGTTGCGCACCGCATCCGGCAGCAGACTGTTCGGCCGTGGCACCACCCACGGCGGAGTGCGCTGATACAGCTGCACCTCGGTGACGCCGGCGTCGCGGCGCACCAGCTCGGGCACGATCTGAATCGCGCTGGCCCCGGTGCCGATGATCGCGACCCGTTTGCCGGTCAGATCGACGCTGTGGTCCCACTGCGCGGAATGGAAAGCGGGGCCGCGGAATTCGTCCATACCCTCGATGTCGGGTAGCCGCGGGATGTGCAGCGCTCCGGCGCCCGAGATCAGAAACTGGGCTATGTACTCTTCGCCGGAATCGGTGAGGACGTGCCAGCGGTATTCCCTGTCGTCCCAGAGTGCGCGGCTGACCTTCGCGCCGAATCGGATGTAGCGGCGCAGCCCGTACTTTTCGGTGACGCCGTTGAGGTAGTCCAGGATCTCCGGCTGCGGAGAGAACAGCTTGCTCCAGGTGGCCTTGGGTTCAAACGAAAACGAGTACAGGTGTGAGGGCACGTCGCAGGCGCAGCCGGGGTAGCTGTTGTCCCGCCAGGTTCCGCCGATGTCGTCGGCCTTCTCCAGGATGACGAAGTCGTCGCCGCGCTGCTGCAACGCGATGGCCATCCCGAGCCCGGCGAATCCAGTGCCGATGATGACCGCGCGCGTCTGGACCGGCGGCGTCTGGGCTGCGGGCTCAGCTGCTGACTCGGCAATGGTCATTAGCGCCGCTCCTCTTCTCTACAGGTAACCGGTACCGAGGGTATCAACGCCGCCCGTGGCGCTAGCTTGCGGCGGAGTCGTGCGGCATCGCGTTGTGAATGGGCTGATCAGGGTCCAACTTGATGCCGAGTAGCTCGGCGGTTCCCTCGACGACGCCCATCATGATCGTGGTCAGGTGCTCGACGAACTTGTCGCGCGGCATGCGGCGCGGGCTGTCGACATCGGATCCCAGCCACCAGTCGGTGGCCGACGACGCGCAGCCGAACGCGGCGAATGCCGCCAGTTCGAACGAGGCAGGATCGAGCTCCATCTCGCGCAGCTCGTTGTTGAACATCTCCGCCATCGCCAGCGTGATCTCGCGGCCTTCGTTCACTGTGCGGATCGTGGACTCGGACTGCTCCGGGAATCGACCCTGGATGAAGAACCGCAGCACGTTGGGGTGCTCGTCGACCAGATTGACGTACTCTTCGGCGCTGCGCTTGATTATTTCTCGAACCGAGTTGGTGGCGAAATCGATCGACGGGAAAACAGCGGCCCACAGCATGTCGCGCAGGCGCTCCCCGATCGCCTGAAACAGATCGGACTTGTCGGTGAAATGCCGGTAGATCTTGGGCTTGGCGGTGCCGGCCTCTTCGGCGATCTCGCGGACACTGAGATCCGGGCCCAACCGGTCGATGGCGCGGAACGCCGCCTCGACGATCTCGCTCCGCACCTTCTTGCGGTGTTCGCGCCAGCGTTCGCTGCGCGCGTCGACCTTCACCCCGGGCTTCGGTCCGGGATGCGGCAGAGGGGGCCGGGGAATTCTGACCACGTCAAGCACCATACCCCGGTGCGGTCGCTGACCTGGGCAGACTGGCCAGCAAGAGACGCCGCCGTTCGCCGGTCCTGAGACCTCCGAATGGCCTGTTATCGCACGCTAAACGCCAATTCGGGTGCGCTAACTGGCCGCTCGACGAAGACCGACAAAATCACAGCATGCAGGAGACGCAGCCCTCGACTTCCGTGCCCTCCAAGGCCATCTGCCGCAGCCGGATGTAGTACAGCGTCTTGATGCCCTTGCGCCAGGCGTAGATCTGCGCCTTGTTCACGTCGCGGGTGGTCGCGGTGTCCTTGAAGAACAGCGTCAGCGAAAGGCCTTGGTCCACATGCTGGGTGGCCGCGGCGTAGGTGTCGATGATCTTCTCGTAACCGATTTCATAGGCGTCCTGGTAGTACTCCAGGTTGTCGTTGGTCAGATACGGCGCCGGGTAGTAGGCCCGGCCGATCTTGCCTTCCTTGCGGATCTCGATCTTGGACGCGACCGGGTGGATCGACGACGTCGAGTGGTTGATGTAGGAGATCGATCCGGTCGGCGGCACCGCCTGCAGGTTCTGGTTGTAGATGCCGTGGGTCTGCACCGACTCCTTGAGCCGTTGCCAGTCGTCCTGATTCGGGATGCGGATGCCGGCGTCGGCGAAGAGCTGACGGACCTTGTCGGTCTGCGGCTCCCAGGTCTGCTCGGTGTACTTGTCGAAGAACTCACCCGACGCATACTTGGACTTCTCGAAGCCCTTGAAATGCGAACCTCGTTCGATCGCAATGCGATTCGAGGCGCGCAGCGCGTGGTAGAGCACCGTGTAGAAGTAGATGTTGGTGAAGTCGATGCCCTCGTCCGACCCGTAGAAGATACGCTCCCGGGCCAGATAGCCGTGCAGGTTCATCTGCCCGAGCCCGATCGCGTGCGAGTCGTTGTTGCCCTCTTCGATCGAGGGCACCGACCAGATGTGGGTCTGGTCGCTCACCGCGGTCAGCGCACGGATCGCCACCTCGATACTCTGGGCGAAGTCCGGCGAGTCCATCGTCTTGGCGATGTTCAGTGAGCCGAGGTTGCATGAAATGTCCTTGCCCACTTTGGCATACGTCAGATCTTCGTTGAACAACGACGGTGTCGACACCTGCAGGATCTCCGAGCACAGGTTCGAGTGGGTGATCTTGCCCTCGATCGGGTTGGCCCGGTTCACCGTGTCCTCGTACATGATGTAGGGGTAGCCGGACTCGAACTGCAGCTCGGCCAGCGTCTGGAAGAACTCGCGGGCCTTGATCTTGGTCTTGCGGATCCGCGCGTCGTCGACCATCTCGTAGTACTTCTCGGTGACCGAGATGTCAGCGAACGGCACGCCGTAGACGCGTTCGACGTCGTAAGGCGAGAACAGGTACATGTCCTCGTTGTTCTTCGCCAGCTCGAAGGTGATGTCGGGGATCACCACACCCAGGCTCAGCGTCTTGATCCGGATCTTCTCGTCGGCGTTCTCCCGCTTGGTGTCCAGGAACCGGTAGATGTCGGGGTGATGGGCGTGCAGGTACACCGCACCGGCGCCTTGACGCGCACCCAGCTGGTTGGCGTAGGAGAACGAGTCCTCCAGCAGCTTCATGATCGGGATGACGCCCGAGGACTGGTTCTCGATGTTCTTGATCGGCGCGCCGTGCTCACGAATGTTGCTGAGCAGCAACGCAACTCCCCCACCGCGCTTGGACAGCTGCAGCGCGGAGTTGATCGAGCGGCCGATCGACTCCATGTTGTCTTCGATCCGCAGCAAAAAGCAGCTGACCGGCTCGCCGCGCTGCTTCTTACCCGAGTTGAGGAACGTCGGCGTCGCCGGCTGGAACCGGCCGTCGATGATCTCGTCGACGAGCTTCTCGGCCAGCGCGGTGTCGCCGGCGGCCAGAGTCAGCGAGACCATCACGACGCGGTCTTCGAAGCGCTCCAGATACCGTTTGCCGTCGAAGGTCTTCAGCGTGTACGAGGTGTAGTACTTGAACGCGCCCAGGAAGGTCGGGAACCGGAACTTCTTGGCATACGCGCGATCCAGCAGCGTCTTGACGAAGTTGCGCGAGTACTGGTCGAGCACCTCGCGCTCGTAGTAGTTCTCCTTGATCAGGTAGTCGAGTTTCTCGTCCTGATTGTGGAAGAACACCGTGTTCTGGTTGACGTGCTGCAGGAAGTACTGGTTGGCCGCTTCGCGGTCCTTGTCGAACTGAATCTTGCCGTCTGCGTCGTACAGATTCAGCATCGCGTTGAGCGCGTGGTAGTCCGTTTCATCGGGCAACCCATGCGCGCCGGCGGTTACAGGCTCTGCAGCGACGGTTGTTGGCACGTCTGTTCCTTCCAGAAGTCGGCGAGACCGGAGCGGACGGCATCCACGTCGTCCGGGGTCCCCATCAGTTCGAAGCGGTAGAGGTAGGGCACGCCACATTTGCGGGACACCACGTCGCCCGCGTAGGCGAATTCGGCACCGAAGTTGTTGTTGCCCGCGGCGATGACGCCGCGGATCAACGACCGGTTGTGCTCGTTGTTCAGAAAGGCGATGACCTGCTTGGGGACGTAGCCACCGTCGTTGATGTCCGGAGTCGGCCCGGCCGCCTCCGCCGTAGGTCGGCAGCACCAGCACATACGGCTGGTCGACCTCGATACGGCCGTGCAGCGGGATCCGCGTTGCCGGGATGTCCAGTTTCTGCACGAAGCGGTGGGTGTTCTCCGAGACGCTGGAGAAGTACACCAGGCTGCACGACGGCACGGCGATCCCCTCCTGTCCTACTCGCGCGGCTGACGGCTATGCGCTCAGAACGGCAGCGGTCAGCGACTTGATCCGGTCCGGCCGGAAGCCCGACCAGTGCTCGTTTCCGGCGACCACGACGGGCGCCTGCAGGTATCCCAGGGCCATCACGTAGTCGCGCGCCTCGGAGTCGAGGCTGATGTCGACGATGTCGTAGGCGATGCCCTGCTTGTCCAGCGCCTTGTAGGTGGCGTTGCACTGCACGCAGGCGGGCTTGGTGTAAACGGTGACGCTCATCGGCGGTACGACCCCTCTGTTAGACGGTGGAGCAAGACACGACTGGCAACTACTCGGGTACTGCATCTGACGCTATTCAGCGAACCGCCGGGCCTCAGAATTCCCATCTTGTCGGTCCGCGACAACTGGCTTTCGAAGCCGGCTCGTGCGTCCCGACCGACCAGGTGAGCCTGGGGTCTGTCGGTGTCGGGAACACTACACCTAGTGGGTGACAATAAGTGGGGATACAAGATGTTCTGAAAAACATTCATGAAATTCCCTGGTCGTAAGCCCTGACGATCGGCGCGTCTCTCGGCGTGTCGCAGATCACAAAGTGGTGTCGTGGCGGTATAGGGACAGTATCTACCATCCGGCACCGACAAGTGCCGCGGCCCGGGTCCGCACAGCAAAGCGCCCCAGCGGCGTCCATACCGCTGGGGCGCGCCCGAGAATCAGCCGACTTCGGCCGCCAGCTTGCCCACGGCGTCGCGCACGTTTCCAGACACTTCGGCATGCTCGCGCGGGTGCTGACCATTCAGCGTCTTGAACGGAACCGACAATTTGATCGCATCGACCACCCGGGCACCGGCGATCCCGAACGACTTGCGGGTGTCGTCGTGCGCCCATACCCCGCCGTACTGGCCGAAGGAGCCGCCGATCACAGCCAGTGGCTTGCCTTTGAGGGCGCCGTCGCCGAACGGCCGGGACAGCCAGTCGATCGCGTTCTTGAGGACGGCCGGGTAGCTGCCGTTGTATTCCGGGGTGACCACCAGTGCGGCGTCGGCTTCGGCCGCCGCGGCACGCAACGCGGCCACCGGGGCCAACGCCGGAGCGTCGGCGTTCATCACGTCGTCGATCTCCTCGTTGTAGAACGGCAGGTCGCCGAGGCCGTCGAAGATGGTGACGACGACGCCGTCCGGGGCGACCTCGGTGGCCAACTCGGCGATCTGACGGTTGATCGACGCGGTACGCAAGCTTCCTACCAGCGCTAAGACCTTGATCTCGGGCATGATGCTGTTTCCTTCGGTGGTTGGTATACATCCTCGCATGGTCTAACCGGACCGTGGTCCGTTTTGTTCCGGTGACGCTACAGTAATTTTGTGAACACCGTCGACCCGGTTCGCGACCTGCCCGTTTCCGCGCCGCACGAGCGCGGGGACGCGGCCCGCAACCGCGCGCTGTTGCTCGACGCGGCACGCCGGCTGGTCACCGAACGAGGCGCCGACGCGGTCACCATGGACGACATCGCGACGGCGGCCGGAGTCGGCAAAGGCACGGTGTTCCGGCGGTTCGGCAGCCGGGCCGGCCTGATGATGGTGCTGCTCGACGAAGACGAGCGCATCATGCAGCAGGCCTTCATGTTCGGCCCCCCGCCGCTGGGCCCCGACGCGCCGCCACTGGACCGGCTGCTGGCGTTCGGGCGTGACCGGCTCCGATTCGTGCACACCCACCACGAGCTGTTGTCTGCCGCCAGCCGCGATCCGGCGTCACGCTACGGCGCCGCGGCTGCGGTCCAGCGCACCCACGTCCGGATGCTTCTGACTTCCGCCGGCACCACCGGCGACCTCGACAGCCAGACCGACGCCCTGCTGGCGCTGCTGGAGGCTGACTATGTCGAGTACCAGCTGATCGAACGCGGGCTAACCCTGCATTCACTCGGCAACGCGTGGGAAAGCTTGGCCCGCAAGCTTTGCGGACGATGAAGCCGCGCTGGATCCTGCACGTCGACCTGGATCAGTTCCTGGCCTCGGTGGAATTGGGCCGTCACCCCGAATTGATCGGGCTGCCAGTCATTGTCGGCGGCAGCGGCGACCCGACCGAAGCGCGCAAGGTCGTCACTTGCGCGTCCTACGAGGCCCGCGAGTTCGGCGTGCACGCCGGCATGCCGTTGCGCGCAGCGGCCCGGCGCTGCCCCGATGCCACGTTCCTGCCGTCGGATCCCGCGGCGTACGACGCGGCCTCCGAGCAGGTAATGGGATTGCTGCGCGACCTGGGCCACCCGGTGGAGGTGTGGGGCTGGGACGAGGCGTACGTCGGCACCGACATGCAGGACCCCGGCGAACTCGCCGAGCAGATCCGCACCGTCATCTCATCGGCGACCGGATTGTCCTGCTCGGTGGGCATCAGCGACAACAAGCAGCGCGCCAAGGTCGCCACAGGTTTCGCGAAACCAGCCGGCATCTACACCCTCACCGCGTCGAACTGGATGAGCGTGATGGGCGCCCGGCCAGTGGACACGCTCTGGGGTGTCGGGCCCAAGACGACGAAAAGGCTTGCCGCCCTGGATATCACGACGGTGTGGCAGCTGGCGCATACTGATGCGGAACTGCTGGCGTCGACGTTCGGCCCGCGAACCGGGCTGTGGCTGCTGCTACTGGCCAACGGCGGCGGCGACGACACCGTCAGCTCCGAGCCGTGGGTGCCCCGCTCGCGCAGCCACGTCATCACCTTCCCGCGGGATCTCACTGACCGGGCCGAGATGGACTCGGCCATAACCGAATTGGCCGAGCGTGCACTCAGCGAGGTGGTGGCGGCTTCGCGGATCGTCACCCGGGTCGCCGTCACCGTGCGCACCGCGACGTTCTACACCCGCACCAAGATCCGCAAGCTCGACGAGGCCACCACCGACGCCGATGTCATTGTCGCGGCGGCGTTGCGGGTGCTGGATCTATTCGAACTGGACCGCCCGGTGCGGTTGCTGGGGGTTCGGCTGGAATTGCAGATGCCGCAGTAGCTCAGGGCCGGCGGGTTCGCGGCGGCTCAGACGCCCGGTGGAACCGGGCAGTGCAGCACACCGCACACGGTTCGGAGCAGCTCATTCTCTTCCAGAGTGACGACCCTGTCGGCCATTATCGTCGTCACGGCGGCGGCAACAACGGCGGCCTTGTCGGCGCCTTCGAGTCCGTCGATCACCGGCCACACTTGTTCGAGCGCGAATACACCCTGGACTGGCGGGAACGGAATTCGCGCCTGCGGGTATGCGACGGAGATCCCCGCCTGGAATGCTGCCGCCGCCGCCCGTGGGTCGCTGTTAGCGGTCTGCGCCAGCACAGCGATGAGGCAGGAGACGGCGTTTTGGGCGCTGGCCAGATTTTGACGTTTGCTCTTCCACGGCGATCGTGACGTCAGAGCCTCATGCATGCCAACGAAAACCAGTGTGCCAAGACAGTATTCGAAGATGTCGATCTGACCGTCAGCGTTGATCAGTTCGCCGAGAACCGATGTCATCACTCGCGTCTCAGCCTCAGGGCGGCCACGCAGAGCAGGGAACGCGATGGATGCGACGGGCAGGCGCAAGCTGGGGTCGAGGTTCACCAGCTCCCTGGCGCACCGCCATGCTTCATCGGCCAGCTGCCTGCCGTGATACTTGGCGACGACCCGGTACTGGGCCTCTCGGACATTCTGCTTTCGGTCGAAGACAAGCCCGTAGATCAACGGGACCGCATCGGCGGAATTGTGCGCAAGGTCGGCGATGTTTTGCGGGATCGCCTTGTGGTAACGCGCCCCCGCCTCGTACGAGGCGGCGGTCGGGTTGCCAACGGCGGCTGTGTATTCGCGGGCATCGGTCCGGGGCGCGGGAGCTTGCTGCACTTGCGCGGCAGCCTGCTGTGCCGACCCGTCTATAAGGCCCATCCGCGAGTCCTCCGCCAAGCCGTCCGGCGGCCGAGCAGACCAGCCCTGCCGCAGCTCGTCGAGGTTGGTGGGAGTGAAGGCAGGCTCAAGCACCTGGATGCGCTTCATAGCGGCGGATGGGTTGCGTACAGCCCCGAGAACTTCATGCCCGGGCCGAACAGCATGTGGCTGACATTTTCGGTCTTGGGGTTACCCAGCCGGGAGCCGGCCTGGAGCCCACCGATCTTCTTCAGCGCGCCCGTCAGTCCGCCCGTCTGTCGCGTGAATTGGACCGCTGACGCATCGGCAAGATACTCCCGCTGACGCGAGACCGCTGCTTTGATAAGCCGTCCGAAGAAGACCCCGATCCAGCCCGCCGCCAGAACGACCAACCCGAGCGCCCAGATCGCGAGGACGGCTGTTGTCGCTGTCGCGGCCGCGGCCGCCACCGACATACCACAACGTCCGGCCGATAACCGACAACGCCGTGATCCCGGCCAGCACACCGATGAGCCTGAGGCTCAACCGCATGTCGCCATTGACGATATGGCTGAACTCGTGCGCGATCACGCCCTGCAGTTCGTCACGATTGAGTCGGTCGAGCGAGCCTTGGGTGACGCACACGGCCGCGTCCGCCGGCGAGTATCCCGCGGCGAATGCGTTGATGGCCTGTTCGTTCGGCAGGTAATACAGCACGGGCACCGGCGTGCTCGACGCGATGGCGATTTCTTCGACGACGTTGCGATACCGCTTGAGGTGCGCTTCTGTCGGCATATCCGGTATCCGTACCGCGCCGAGGCTTTCGGCAACCTTCACCCCGCCGCCGCTGCGCAGCATCATCGTCCTGACGGTCGACACCCCGCCGATCATCAGCAGCGTTGCGCCGCTCACGAGCACCGACAGCCCGATCAACTGCTCCGGCGTCGACTGTTCCCCGGATACCGTCGCCGCGAGGACGGCGACATTCACAATCGCGGTAATTGCAAGCACCGCCAAAATGAAAAGGAAGACCAACCTTCTCGACGCCGCGCGCACATGGCGCTGGCGGTCGAAGAAGTCCATGACCTAGATCAGAACTCAACGCGCGGGACTTCCCGCACCTCAGGACCGGCTACCTCCAGCGGCGCTGCCGCGGTGAAGCCGAACACACCCGCGAGAAGGACAGCCGGGAACACTTCGCGCTTGTTGTTGTAGTTCAGGACCGAATCGTTGTAGGCCTGCCGGGCGAAAGCAACGCGGTTCTCTGTCGAGGTCAGCTCTTCCGAGAGCTGCATCATGTTCTGGTTGGCCTTGAGGTCCGGGTACGCCTCACTAAGGGCAAAGAGCTTGCCGAGAGCACCAGTCAGCGCCCCTTCCGAGGCTGCCAGCTGACCCATGGCTTGCGGGTCGCCCGGGTTGGCGGTCGCTGTCTGGCGCGCGGTGATTGCGGAGTTGCGAGCCTGGATAACGGCTTCCAAGGTGCCGCGCTCATGGGCCATGTAAGCCTTCGCGGTTTCGACGAGATTCGGGATCAGGTCGTGACGCCGGGTGAGCTGAACGTCGATCTGCGCGAACGCGTTCTTGTAGCCGTTCCGAAGTCGGACGAGCCCGTTGTAGATACCGAGCGCGATGAGCGCGATGACGGCCAGGATTACGACGATGACGACGAGGGCAATGACAAGTTCCACCTGTTTGACCTTTGCTCGTGCGGCGACCAGCGTCCACATCGTCGCACGTTGTCGGAACCAGGGTTGGCAGAAATCGACTTCACAGCCGCCGTCGCCTCTGCCATTGCGCGCGCTATCAGCGCGGCAACGCCGGAGCAGGCTTGAGCGCCCGGGTGAACACCAGGTTCACCTGGCGCATCGCCACGCTATACGGCCACCAGGCAAGCCGTTTGAACGCATACAACGCCCGGATGTCCGACGAGGTGTAGATCAGAAAACGATTCCTGGCGACGCCGGCCAGGATCTTGTCCGCGGCTTTCTCCGGGGACACCGCGTGGCCGCTGAAGCGCTCCACCCAACGGCTCACCTCCGGGTCTTCGCGGTCTACGCCGGCGATCTCGACGGTGTTGACCAGCGGCGTCCGCACCGCACCCGGAACCACCACCGAGACCCCGATCCGGTACCGGGCCAAGTCGAAGCGCAATACCTCAGAGAGTCCGCGCACACCGAACTTGCTGGCGCTGTAGGCGGCATGCCAGGGCAACCCGATCAGCCCTGCCGCTGAGGACACATTGACCAGATGACCGCCCTGTTTCGCCGCCACCATCGGGGGCACGAAGTTCTCGATGACGTGGATCGGGCCCATAAGGTTGATCGCGATCATCTTGTCCCACTGCTCGTGGCTCAGCCGGTCGACGGTTCCCCAGGCCGAGACCCCGGCGATGTTCATCACGACATTCATGCTCGGGTGGTTGGCGTGGATCTGGTCGGCGAACGCGGCGACCTCGTCATAGTTGGCGACGTCCAACGCGCGATGTTCGGGGACGCTGGCACCGAGCGCGCGAGCGTCGTCGACCGTCTGCGCCAGGCCCTCGGCGTTGCGGTCGGTCAGGTAGAGCTCTGCGCCGTGGCCCGCGAGCCGCAGCGCGGTCGCCCGGCCAATGCCGCTGGCCGCGCCGGTGATGAAACACCGCTTGCCCGCGAATGTCTTCTTCGCCATGGGGACTGACGATAGCCCGACCGGGATCAGGTCGTGAGCGAGCCGCCCCACAGCGCGTTGAGCCACAGCGCCTCGAGCACTCGCACACCGCGCTGGACGTCACCATCGGGGCCGACAAACGCTGTGTCGCCGGAGAGCATCTGCGCGGTGGTCACCGACAGCGTCCGCACCAACGTCGAAATGTCGTCGCTGATGGGGTGGGCGGTGCCCGCCCGCAGCTCTTCTTTGACGACGCCGATGATCTGCTGAACCACGCCTTCGACCTGTTGATCGAGAAGGTCGCGGATCTCGGCGTCGGTGTTACGCGCCGCGTTGCACGCCGACATCACCGGATCGTTGTGGGCATAGACCGCAGCCGCGCTGCCGACCATCCGCCGGGCGAACGCCGCCGGCGATTCATCGGGGCCGCGTGGCGCGAAGTACTCGGTCAGCTCTTCGAGCTCGTGCGTGGCATCGGCAAGGATCTGCGCCAGCACCGCGTATTTCGAGTCGAAGTAGAAGTAGAAGCCAGAGCGGGCCACCCCCGCGCGGTCGCTGATCGTGCTGACCGACAGCTGCGCGAACGGCTTCTCCTCGAGCAGCTCGCGGACCGCCTGGACGATGGCCAGCCGCTGCCGGTCACCGCGTCGCCGGGGATTCGGCACGACAGGTACTTGATCAGCCGCTCGGTCGGCCTCCTGCTCGCTGTGCACCCCACGACCTTGCACCACGCCACACGCAAAAGGAAACTTGACAGGCGTCAAGTCACGCCTGAGGATGGCAGATGGTGACGCCTGCCACACAGCCGATCCACCCTCTGCGCACGCCCCACAGAAGGACAGTCAGAACATGTCTAAGGCCACTGTCAGCACCACCGATTACCTGCTTGACCAGGCTAAACGTCGGCTGACCCCGTCATTCAACAACTTTCCCGGCATGGCTGCTGTCGAACATAAGCTGCTGAACACCGACTGGTCGCCGCGTAAGCTCGCGGATCCGCCGCCGGGCAGCGGGCTCAAGCCGGTCATCGGCGATCGGGGCCTGCCGGTCCTCGGGCACATCATCGAGATGCTGCGCGGAGGACCGGACTACCTGCTATTCCTGTACCAAACCAAAGGTCCGGTGATATTCGGTGACTCACCGGTCCTGCCGGGTGTCGCGGCGCTGGGTCCCGACGCAACCCAGGTCGTCTACTCCAACCGCAACAAGGACTACTCACAGCAGGGCTGGGTGCCGGTGATCGGGCCGTTCTTCCACCGCGGCTTGATGTTGCTCGACTTCGAGGAGCACATGTTCCATCGGCGGATCATGCAGGAAGCGTTCATCCGCTCCCGACTGGTCGGCTATGTCGAGCAGATGGACCAGGTCGTCTCGCAGGTAGTGGCCAACGACTGGGTGGTCGACGACTCACGTTTTCTGCTCTACCCGGCAATGAAGGAGCTCACCCTCGACATCGCGTCGATGGTGTTCATGGGTCATGAACCCGGCACCGACCATGAGCTGGTGACCAAGGTGAACAAGGCCTTCACCATCACCACCCGCGCCGGAAACGCGATCATCCGCTCCAGCGTGCCGCCGTTTACCTGGTGGCGCGGTCTCAAAGCGCGTGAGCTGCTGGAGATCTACTTCCGTGAGCGCGTCAAGGAGCGCCGCGGCAAGGAGGGCAACGACCTACTAACTGTGCTGTGCCACACCGAGGATGAGGACGGCAACAGTTTCACCGACGAGGACATCGTCAACCACATGATCTTCCTGATGATGGCCGCGCATGACACCTCGACATCGACCACGACGACGATGGCCTACCACCTGGCCGCCAACCCCGAGTGGCAGGAGCGCTGCCGCGACGAATCGGATCGGCTGGGCGACGGTCCGCTGGACATCGAGTCACTGGAGAAGCTGGAGTCGCTTGACTTGGTGATGAACGAGGCGATCCGGCTGGTGACACCGGTGCAGTGGGCGATGCGCCGGACTGTGCGCGACACCGAGTTGCTGGGCTACTACCTGCCTGCGGGCACGAACGTCATCGCGTACCCGGGGATGAACCATCGCCTGCCGGAGATCTGGACGGATCCACTGAAGTTCGACCCCGACCGGTTCACCGAGCCGCGCAGCGAGCACAAACGGCACCGTTACGCGTTCACGCCGTTCGGCGGCGGTGCGCACAAGTGCATCGGGATGACGTTCGGCCAACTGGAGATCAAGACGATCCTGCACCGGCTCCTGCGCCGCTACCGGCTTGAGTTGCCCCGCGCGGGCTACCAGGCAAAATGGGACTACGGCGGCATGCCGATCCCGATGGACGGCATGCCGATCGTGCTGCGCCGCCTCTAGCGGTTATCGGCATCGAGCCGGTTCGCGCAGGCGACGATCGCCGACAGCGCGGACTGGGTGGGGTCTTGTGACCAGCCCATCGCCCACTCGGCCCGACAGCCGTCGGTGCCCTGGACGAAGGTCGCCGTCATGTCGTCCGACTGCAGCTGATGGAACCTCAACATCTCGACCGCGACGCCGTGGTCGTAGAGCATCGCGGTCAGCGCGGCGACCGGACCGGTCGCGGTTGCGGTTGCGATCTCGATGCGGTCGCCGAGCGCCAGCGTGGCCCGAAACGTTTGTGGCTGTGGCCCCTTGGCGGCATCGGCGCACTCCCAGTGGCCCAGGCGCAGCGGTCCGCTGTTCGGCGCGTACGTGGCGGTGAATGCGCTCCACGACATGGTGTCGGCGTCTTCGCGAAGTCCTCGCGGAAGCGGAATGCCGTCGAACAACAGTGTCGACGGTTCGGGTGGAGCGAGGGTGATTGTCATGTGCCGGTCTTCTCTGGTCTGAAGGAGTGACCGACGGGTAGTAGCTTCCGACCCACAGCGGGGGGTCGGTCTGGATCAGACCCCGCTGCGGGTGCTGGCTACTACGAGAAGATGTTGCACGTCGCCGAGGGTAGACGCTGCTGGGCGTACGACGCAACTTCATTAACAACGCACCTGACCGTCCTCCCAGAAATTGAAGCGGTCTGACTTTGCGGAATCAGCGTGCCGGCCAGCCGTGCCAGTCGTAGCGCTTTCCCGGTCCGGCGGGGCAGCCGGCATTGGTAAATGCTGCCGTACCAAAAGTATTGTGGCCGAACGGGTTACGATGAAGAAAGAACCGCTTTGGTATCCATACGGCCGCAAGAAGGGCAAGCTGCTGGGCGCCATGGTCCGGATGACCTCGGCCAGAGACTGGCGTCGCCGACTCGGACGCTAACGCCGGGTCACAACCACCACGACGCGGCGGCGTCCAGGTGTCGCCGGATGCGGTGAAGCGAGGCTCAAATCCACGCCCGCACAGAGTAATTCAGCATGTCAGCAGCATGCATCCGGCGATCGGACCGCCGCCGACGGCGGCCACCGCGACCTCCGGCCGCCTGCGCACCTGCCGTTCCCCTGCCTCACCGCGCAATTGCAGGCAGGTCTCGTGCAGCAGCCAGTAGCCGTGCATCCGGCCCGCGGACAGCTGGCCACCGTACGTGTTCAGCGGCAGCACGCCGTCCAAGGCGATCCGCTCGGCCCCTTCGACGAACGGCCCTGCTTCGCCGTCGCCGCAGATGCCCAGCGCTTCCAGCCAGGCGAAGGTGAGGAAGGTGAAGCCGTCGTATAGCTCGGCCAGCTGAAGATCGGCGGGCGCCAGGTCGGTCCGCGACCACATCTGCGCCGCCGCATCCGCCGACGCCATCTTCGGATAGTCCGCGCGGTGAAACCAGCCGCCCGCGCCATCCGATCCGCCGACCGCCTCCACCTTCACCGCCGGATGCGGACAGTCCTTGGCGTAGTCGGCCGCCGACACCACCACCGCGATCGACCCGTCGATCGGCACGTCGCAATCCAACAGCCCGAACGGCGTAGACACCATCCGCGCGCCCAGGTAGTCGTCCATCGTCATCGGATCCCGGTACACCGCACGGGGGTTCAGCGCGGCGTTGCGCCTGCTGTTGATCGCCAGCCAGCCCAACTGCTCTTTGGTGGTCCCGTACAACTCCATGTGACGGCGACAGTTTAGCGCCAGCCAGTTGGAGGCGGAATATGCCTGCGCGGCAACGAGATCGTTGACATCATCCATCGGGCCGACCGCGGGCGGTGTTTCACCTTCTGGAGTGTCGAACATCCGCGCCAGCGGCGGGGCAGGAGCATTCTCGTCCTGCTTGACAGGGACCGTGCCGCCCAGCATCTGGATCGTCCGGTAGATGATCACGTGGCGGGCATGACCCTCGGACACTGCCCGGCAGGCCGAGATCACCGGGTTGAGCAGACCGCCGGTGCCGAATCCCGATCCGCAGTCGGCCACGTCGATCTGCAGGGCGGCATTGACCTCAGCGGCGGGAGTGTCACCCAGCGTGGCGATGCCGTCGATGTCTGAGGCGGTCAGACCGGCGTCGTCGATAGCCGTCCGCACCGCTTCCAACGTGAGTTCGAGCCCGGGAATGCCGGTGCGACGGCCGATTCGGGAGATACCGATACCGGAAATGATCGCGTCTTTTTCGAAATAGCTCATCTGCGCCGTCCGTTAGATCAACTCGCTGCACACCAACTCAAGCGAACTGAGTGTACTGTCTTGCCCGTGTCGACTGAGGCGACGTCGCAACTTCGCATCGCGCATTGCGACAACTGCGCGCGTTGGGTTCATCCCGCTGCCGGCGAATGCCGCGACTGCGGCGGTCCGCTGGCCGCGCGGCCGGTGTCCGGTCATGGCACGGTCTTCACCTACACGGTGAACCATCACTCCTTCAACCCGGAGATTCCCAGCCCCTATGTGATCGCGCTCGTCGAGCTCGCCGAGCAGAGCGGACTGCGGGTAGCAGCGAATATCGTTGACTGTGAACCGGATTCGGTGACTTGCGGCATGCACGTCCAGGCGCTGCCGGAGCCGGGCCCCGGCGGCGCCCCGCGCTTCGCCCCTGCTAGTTGATCAGCGGGTCACGAGGCATGCCGAGTATCCGCTCGGCGATCTGATTGCGGGTCACCTCGGAGGTGCCGCCGGCGATCGCCATACCCCGGGCACCCATCACCAGTCGGCCGGACAGCGCCCCGGCCCCATCGAGCAGGGCGACCTCGGGCCCCACCAGCGCGGCCATGATCGCCGCGCCCTCGATCATGTGGTCGGCCAACATCAGCTTGGTGACGTTGCCTTCCGGGCCGGGGCCCGCTCCCTCGACGCTGCGCACGACGCGGCGCAGGTTCAGCAGCCTTAGGGCATTCTCCTCGGCGAGGTATGATCCCACTCGAATTCGACTGCCTGCCAAACGATCCGGATGATCCTGGGCCAGCTGGACCAGTTGGCCGGCCAAGCCCTCGTAGAATGAACCGCTTCCGCCGATGCTGACTCGTTCGTTGCCCAGCGTCGCCCTCGCGACCGTCCATCCGGTGTTGGGCTCCCCCACCACGTCCTCGTCGGGCACGAACAAGTCGTTGAAGAACACTTCGTTGAAGTCCGAGCCGCCGGTGATCTGCCGCAACGGGCGCACTTCGACCTCGGGAGCCTTCATGTCGACGATCACCGTGGTGATGCCCGCGTGCTTGCGCGCCTGCGGGTCGGTCCGCACAGTGGCCAGACCGCGCGCGCAGTAGTGCGCCCCGCTGGTCCACACCTTCTGCCCGTTGATCTTCCAGCCGCCGTCCACCCGGGTGGCTTTGGTCTTGATCGACGCCGCGTCGGAGCCGGCGTCGGGCTCGGAGAACAGCTGGCACCAGATCTCGTCTTTGCGCAGCGCCTTCTCGACGAATCGTTCGATCTGCCAATCGGTTCCGTGCTGGATGAGGGTCAGGATCACCCAACCGGTGATGCCGTAATCCGGTCGCTTGATGCCCGCGGCGCGGAACTCCTCCTCGATCACCAACTGCTCGACCGGGTCGGCGGCCCGTCCCCACGGCTTCGGCCAGTGCGGCATCACGTAGCCGGTCTCGATCAACTTGTCGCGCTGCGCATCCTTGGCCAGCGCGGCGATCTCGGCGGCGTCATCCCGGATTCTGGTGCGCAACTCTTCGGCCTCGGGCGGCAGGTCCAGGCTGTTCTCCCGGGCGGCACCGGCCGCGGTGCGGTCGAACACATCGTTGGCCGGCGCGTCGCCGCCGAACAGCGCCGTGGTCACCAGCGCCCGTCGCAGGTGCAGATGCGCGTCGTGCTCCCAGGTGAAGCCGATACCGCCGTGCACCTGAATGTTCAGTTCGGCGTTGCGTGCGTAAGCCGGAAACGCCAGTGCGGCAGCAGAAGCGGCCGCCAGCCGGAATTGTTCTTCTCCCTCCGACAAGTCCTCGGCTTCTGCGCGGGAGGCGTCCCACACCGCGGCGATCGCCGACTCGGTGGCGACCAACATGTTCGCGCAGTGATGCTTGACGGCCTGGAAGGTTGCGATGGTCCGGCCGAACTGCTGGCGCACCTTGGCGTAGTCGACGGCGGCATCGACGCAGTCAGCGGACCCGCCGACTGCCTCAGCGGACAGTAGGGTCCGGGCGCGGGCAAGCGCCGATTCCCTTGCCCCACGGAGGATGTCGCCGTCGCTGACGCTGACTTTCTGCAGCCGGACATGTCCGGAGCGGCGGGTCGGATCCAGGTTCTCCGGCACCTCGACGGTCACGCCGGTGCGGTCGCGTTCCAGCACCAGCACGTCGTCGCCCGCCGCGATCAGCAGCAGGCCGCTCAAGCCCGCGCCCAGCACGATCCCGGCCTCACCGTCGGCCACGCCATCGCCGAGCTGCACCTGTCCGCCCACACCGATGCCTGCAGTGACGGTTCCGTCGATCAGTCCCGGCAGCAGCCGCGACTTCTGTTCGGCGCTACCGTCGTTGGCGATCACCGCGGAGGCGATGACAGTCGGGACGAACGGCCCCGGCGCCACTGCGCGGCCCAGCTCGTCGATGACCACGACGAGTTCGGGCAAACCGTAACCCGAGCCGCCGTGTTCTTCGTCGATGTGCAGGCCGAGCCAACCCAGTTCGACGATGCCCTGCCAGAACGGCGAGCGCTCCTCTTCGGGCGCGTCGAGCAGGGACCGCGCCGCCGCACGAGCCTTCTGCGACGTCAGGAAACCGCGAGCAACCTCAGCGAGTTCGCGGTGGTCATCGGTCAGTGCGATACCCATACGCGGGCCTTCCTCTTGGACGCCATCGACCAGTGAGAACGACTGTACTTACATGCGCCGACCACCCAACCGCCTGGTCGGCTGGGGCGCGAAACAGAAGCCAGGGCTGCGATCCGGCGCGGATCACGACCTTGGCTTCCGGCTCGCGCCGGGAGCGCCCCGTCGACGGCTACTTGGGGGCGAACCGCTGCCCGGCGTCCAGCCGCAGGCACTGGCCGTTCAGCATCGGGTTGTCCACGATGGCCGCGACCAGCTTCGCGTACTCCTCGGGGCGACCCAGACGCTTGGGGAACGCCGCGTCCTTGGTCAGCGCGCTGGCGAACTCGTCGGGAATGCCCTTGGTCAGCCCGGTCGCGAACAGGCTCGGCGCGATCGCCAGCACCCGGATGCCGAGCGACCCGAGATCGCGGGCCATCGTCAGACACATGCCGGCGATGCCGGCTTTGGCTGCGGTGTAGGCAACCTGGCCGATCTGGCCTTCGAACGCCGCGATCGACGCGGTGTTGATGATGACGCCGCGCTCTTCGTCTTCCGGTTCGTTCTGGCTCATGTAGCTGGCCGCCAGCCGGCTGATGTTGAACGAGGCGATCAGGTTGAGGTCGATGACCGATTGGAACGACTCCAGGTCGTGCGGACCTGTCTTCGACATGGTGCGCTTCGCGATGCCGCCGCCGGCCGTGGTCACCGTGACGTGCAGGCCACCGAGCTTGTCGACCGCGGTCTTCAGGGTTTCCTCGGTGCCGGCGAAGTCGGTGACGTCGACCGGATAGAAGTCGCCGCCGATAGCGGCCGCGACGTCCTTGCCGTCCGAACCCTCGCGGTCGAACACCGCGACGCTGGCTCCGCGGGAAGCGAGCAGCTCGGCGCTGGCGCGGCCCATACCCGACGCACCGCCGATGACGATGACCTTCTTGCCGTTGATCTCCATTCAAACCTCCGTGTGTGACCCGGATCCGCTACCGGGCTCTGCTGTGCTGCCTGCACGTTATCGTGACCGCGCGTGACGTTGTAGGCCAGGCGTGTAAAGGTGGGTTGTGCTGCTGATCGACGTCGCGACTACCTCGGTTGACGTTGGTGGCTCGGCTTCGCGGCTGGCCAAGATCGCGCGGATCGCCGAACTGCTCGGCCAGGCCGGGTCCGATCCCACCCTGGTCGCGGTCATTGTGGCGTGGCTCTCCGGAGAGCTGCCACAGCGCCAGATCGGAGTCGGCTATGCGGCCCTACGCTCACTGCCGCCTGCCGCGGCGCAACCCAGCCTGACCGTCGACGGCGTGCACGCCGCCTTCTCGGCGATCGGCGCCGTTGCGGGTAAGGGCTCCCAAATCCGGCGTGCTGAGCTGGTCGCGGAATTGTTCGCCGCCGCAACCGAAGTCGAGCAGATGTTTCTGCGGCAGCTGTTGACCGACGAGCTACGCCAGGGCGCGCTGATCGGCGTGATGGCCGACGCGGTCGCCAAGGCAGCGCAGATTCCCGCCGCCACGGTACGACGCGCGGCGATGCTCGGCGGCGACCTGCCCGCTGTCGCCGCGGCCGGCTTGACCGGGGGCACGGCGGCGTTGGACGCGTTCACGTTGCGCGTCGGGCAACCGGTCGGCCCGATGCTCGCCCAGACCGCCACGGGCGTAGCCGAAGCGCTGGAAAAGCTCGGCGGCGAAGCCATTTTCGAGGCAAAGCTGGACGGCGCGCGAGTGCAGATACATCGAGCGGGCGACGAGGTCACCGTCTACACCCGAAGCCTCGACGATGTCACCGCGCGCCTGCCCGAGGTGGTTGAGGCGACGCTGGCGCTGCCGGTCCGCGACCTGATCGCCGACGGCGAGGCCATCGCGCTCCGACCCGATGGGCGACCACACCGATTCCAGGTCACCGGTTCGCGATTCGGCCGGTCCGTCGATGTCGCAGCCGCCCGCACCGCCCAGCCGTTGTCGGTGTTCTTCTTCGACATCCTGCACCGCGACGGCGTCGACCTGCTCGACGCACCAGCCGCCGAACGCGCCGCGGCCCTGGACGACATCGTGCCCGCACAGAACCGGGTCGATCGGCTGGTCACCTCGGATCCCGTTGCCGCAGCCGACTTTCTGGATGCGACGCTGGCCGCCGGGCACGAAGGAGTGATGGCCAAGTCGCTGACCGCGCCGTATGAAGCCGGACGCCGCGGAGCCGGTTGGCTGAAGGTCAAACCGGTGCACACGCTGGACCTGGTGGTGCTCGCGGTGGAATGGGGATCGGGGCGCCGTCTTGGGAAGCTGTCGAATATTCATCTCGGCGCCCGTGATCCGGCTACCGGCGGTTACGTGATGTTGGGCAAGACCTTCAAAGGTATGACGGACGCGATGCTGGACTGGCAGACCGTTCGCTTCCAGGAGCTGGCCGTGGGCGCCACGGACGGCTACGTGGTGACGGTACGGCCGGAGCAGGTGGTGGAAATCGCTTTCGACGGAGCGCAGGGCTCGACACGCTACCCCGGCGGCGTGGCGCTGCGGTTCGCCCGGGTCCTTCGTTACCGGCATGACAAGAGTCCGGCCGAAGCCGACACCATCGACGCCGTCCGCGCCTTCTACAAGCGCGGCTGAAGCGAGCCCCCATACCAGCGAGGGAACGCCGCGTGAGAACCGGTCACCGCAGCGCCTATTCGGCCTATGCCTGTGGACCCGAGGCAGATGAGTGTTGCGCCTCTCGGCTCCTCGATGAGCGTGGAATCGATCTGTCCACTTAGCATCGCGATGTCGACCTGGACAGGAATGCCGGTCGCGGCCACCGCCGAACACGCAGCATGCAAGCAGGTTTCGGCGTACTCGTTCTCGATGGATTTGGGTCGGAAGGATTTCGCGACTCATCGGCGATGTGGATGACGTGAACGAATCGAAGCGGAACGTCATGGTGCAACGCTTCCTTGGCTGCCCACTTCGAGCAGAAGTTCTTGACTGTCTTTTCAACAAGGAACATGCGAGCGGCGATCTGCTTGTTGGTCAATCCCTCTGCGTCGCATAGTGCGTTGGTCGTCTTCGTCGGCATCTCTGAGTAGAGCATTAAGTCATCAATCAGCGGATCCAGAAGTCCATTGCCCCGCCGCCAGCTGGAACTAAGTGCCGATGGTCACTGCGAAAGTGGTCCTTCTACTCCAGCATTGAAGACGCCGACACAAATACCCTATGCCCACTCAGCGCGGAGGGCGCTGATAGATCACGCACGTAAGCGCGTCGGGGAAAGGAAATTATTATGAAGAGGACTTCTGGTGTGAGTCGGTCCGGGCTAATGGTCATGGGGCTGGGAATCGGGGGAGCTTTGGCCTCGATCCCGGGAGTCGCATCAGCCGACTCGTCGGATTGGTTGACCGCAGTCGACAGCTTTCTGAGTGGGGCGGCCGTGCCTGCTGCCACCGACATATCAGGTTTGAACCTGGCCATCTCGTACGACGGGCTTTCGTTGTTCCAGTCCGGCACCGCGACCGCCTCCACGGGGATCAATGGTGACTTCGCGGTCGCCAACGGGGCAGGGGCCACCGCCTCTGCGTGGGGCACCGACAGCTACGCGGCCGTCGACGGCACCGATTCGACTGCGACGGCCGGGGGAGTGAGTCAGAGCGTCGCCGGCGTCTCGTCGAACGACGTGGCCTTTGTCTTCGGCGATGACAGCCACGCGTTCGCCGGCGGTACCACCGGATTTTCCGGGTCCTCCGACTACTCCGTCTTATTCGGGAACGGCGACACGGCCCTCTCGGGCAGCACTGCGACAGCTGCCGGCAATTACGACGTGGTTTACGGCGAAGGCAACAATCTCGGGACAGCCACCGCGCAAGGTGCCGACTATCTGGTCAACATCAATAAGTTCTACGGCCCGACGGCACCGGCCGCCGCGGTCGCCGACACCACCAGTGTGAGCGACCTGGCGGGCAGCGGCCCAGCGGGCGCCTTGGCTGAAGGCAACACCTTCTGGACCGATCTGCTCTCCGGTGACTCTGCGGGTGCGCTCGTTGCGGGCAACGCTTTCTGGGCAGACCTGGCGACGTCATTCGACGCGGGAAGTCTCGCTGCGGACTCGAGCAACTTCTGGACAGAGTTTGGGACGCTGTTCTGAGTTCGTAACACCCCGAGTCGGCGGCCACCGTTATCCTTGGCGGCTAACGTCGCCGTCTCTTTCAGGCCGAAGTAACTAGGCAGTTCTCGAATATGATTGTCCAACAGTAGATTTAGAGTTGTGTGACGTGGCTGGGTAAGTGCGCCGAGTCAGTGGCCGAGCTGCGGCGGCACCCGCAGGAAAACCGTCAAAGTTGGCCGGTCCGTCGGCCGGCCCGGGCGTGTGGTGCTGCGGTTCGATCGGGTCGTGCGCTACCGCGACGGCAAGGCGCCGGAGCAGCCGGACACCATCGACACCGTCCGTTGCCCTGCTGCCGGCCTGAGTCGGCAGCCAGCTCAGTTGATGTCGTCGCCGGCCTGATCACACTTCACCGCAATATCGGTCCAGTAGGGTGCCACCTGATTCAACGGTCACGGGGAGGCGCCTTGGCACCGCAGCACCTGACGTACGTCCACACCGACACCGCCCTTCCGCCGGTCGCCGTTATCGACAGCTCACCCATCGGGACCGGGCACAAGATCCTCTTCGGCGCGATCGCACTACTGGGTGCGGTGGCATGGGCGGTGATCGCCTTCGTTCGAGGCGAGACGGTCAACGCGGTGTGGTTCGTCGTCGCGGCGATCTGCACCTACGTCATCGGATATCGGTTCTACGCGCGGCTGATCGAGGCCAAGATCGTCCAGCCCCGCGACGACCACGCCACCCCGGCAGAGATCATCGACGACGGCACCGACTACGTGCCGACCGACCGGCGAGTGTTGTTCGGCCACCACTTCGCCGCCATCGCCGGGGCCGGGCCGCTGGTCGGCCCCGTGCTCGCCACCCAGATGGGCTATCTGCCGTGCAGCATCTGGATCATCGTCGGCGCGGTGTTCGCCGGTGCCGTGCAGGACTACCTGGTGCTGTGGATTTCGACCCGGCGGCGCGGCCGCTCGCTGGGCCAGATGGCCCGCGACGAGCTCGGCGCGCTCGGCGGCGCCGCAGCGCTCGTCGGTGCCTTCGTCATCATGGTGATCATCATCGCGGTGCTCGCCCTCGTGGTGGTGCGGGGACTCGCCCAGAGCCCGTGGGGCGTGTTCTCCATCGCGATGACCATTCCGATTGCTGTATTCATGGGTTGCTATCTGCGGTTCCTGCGGCCCGGGCGCGTCTCGGAAGTGTCGGTGATCGGCTTCGTGCTGTTGATGG
This sequence comes from uncultured Actinomycetota bacterium, assembly GCA_963741555.1. Taxonomy (GTDB): domain Bacteria; phylum Actinomycetota; class Actinomycetes; order Mycobacteriales; family Mycobacteriaceae; genus Mycobacterium. The sequence continues at coordinate 71,132 of CAVUIH010000011.1, forward strand.
CCGCCGTGGCTTCCGGGAATTTCGTCGGCGAAACAGCCTGGGGTGCAACGTGGTTGAATCTGTCCCCGGTGACGGTGTCATGGCTGATCGTCGGCTACGGCTTCGTCGCGTCGGTGCTGCCGGTGTGGTTGCTGCTCGCACCGCGCGACTACCTCTCGACGTTCATGAAGGTGGGCGCCATCGCCTTGCTGGCGATCGGCATCTGCATCGCGCACCCGGTCATGCACGCACCGGCCATCTCGCGCTTCGCCGCGGTCGGCGACGGACCCGTGTTCCCCGGCTCGCTGTTCCCCTTCCTGTTCATCACGATCGCGTGCGGCGCATTGTCGGGATTTCACGCGCTGATCTCTTCTGGCACAACGCCGAAGCTGCTGGAGAAGGAAAGCCAGATGCGGCTGATCGGCTACGGCGGCATGCTGACCGAGTCGTTCGTTGCGGTGATGGCATTGATCAGCGCCGCAATTCTGGACCAGCACTTGTACTTCGCGCTCAACGCGCCGGTCACCCGTACCGGTGGCACCGCAGCAACCGCCGCGGACTACGTCAATCACCTTGGGCTGTCGGGACTTCCAGCGACCGCCCAACAACTCAACGACGCCGCCGCGAGCGTCGGCGAGAAGTCGATCGTGTCGCGCACCGGCGGCGCGCCGACGCTGGCGGTGGGCATGTCCGAAGTGCTGCAACGGGTTTTCGGCGGTGCGGGCCTCAAAGCATTCTGGTACCACTTCGCGATCATGTTCGAGGCACTGTTCATCCTGACCGCCGTCGACGCCGGCACCAGGGTTGCACGCTTCATGCTGTCCGATACGTTGGGTAATCTTGGCGGCCCGCTCGCCAAGCTGCGGAACCCGAGCTGGCGTCCTGGCGTGTGGATTTGCAGCCTGGCTGTGGCCGCGGCGTGGGGCAGCATCCTGCTGATGGGAGTGACCGACCCGCTGGGCGGCATCAACACGCTGTTCCCGCTGTTCGGTATCGCCAATCAGTTGCTGGCCGCGATCGCCCTGACCGTCGTGACCGTCGTCGTGATCAAGAAGGGTTACCTGAAGTGGGTCTGGATTCCGGGGGTTCCGCTGCTCTGGGATCTGGCCGTCACGCTGAGCGCGTCGTGGCAGAAGGTCTTCTCGGCCGATCCCAGCGTGGGCTACTGGACGCAACACTTTCAGTACGCCGCCGCCCAGGCATCCGGTAAGTCGGCTTTCGGTTCGGCGAAGACACCCCGGACAGCTGGCCGATGTGGTCAGAAACACCTTCGTCCAGGGCACGCTGTCCATCCTTTTTGCCGCGGTTGTGGTCGTCGTGCTGGGTGCCGCAATCATCGTGATATGCAAGGAGATTGGCGGTGGCGGCATACCGCTGAGCGAGCACAGCCCGGTGCCGTCGACGAGGTTCGCACCCTCGGGCATCGTCGCCACGTCGGGAGAACGCGAGGTGCAACGACGTTGGGACGTGTTGCGCGTGACGCCGCCGAAAAATGCAAGCGCGTCGAGCTTGGAATCTCCTGGCAATTTATCGTCGTCGTCCTGAATTCACAGCTGATCGACCCAAAGCCGCTGACCTACAGCGTTTTTGACGGATCGTTTGGTTTCATGGGAAATCCCGTTAAGAATGAACAGATGGTAAACGGTCGGAAAAGTGCAAGGTTGCGCCGGTGTCAGTAACAACCGATCGCCGAACCCGGCTGTTGAACCGTGGCGAACTGCCGGTTACTCCACTCGACGACGCTCCCCGTCCGGCGATCGAGCCGCCGCACGAAACACAACCCGTCAGCGTGGCCGACCCTGCCCAACGCGAGCGTTGGCTCACCATCGCACGCCGAGCGGCGGTCACAGCCTGGGCGCCGGCGGTGGTCTACCGCAGCGTGACGGACGGAATGGCGTTCAACCGCGAATTGATCCTGCTCTACGTCGTCACCGGTCTGCTGGCGGCGAGCATCGGCCGCGGCGGGTGATCCTCATCCTCCGCGACTGGCTGCCGTTCGCCGTGGTCCTGGTGGTCTACGACCTCAGCCGGGGAGCGGCGACCTGATCGGCACGCCGACCCAGTGGGCCTGGCAGCCCGCGTCGACCGGTGGATGTTCTTCGGCGCGGTGCCCACGGTCTGGCTGCAGGAGCGCCTGAAGATGCCCGCACCACCCTGGTGGGAAGTGGTTGTCAGCACCGTCTACATGTCGTTCTTCATCCTGCCCTACGTGGTGGCGGGCGCCCTGTGGCTGCGCGACCGGGAGGTCTGGAAGGCCTTCGTCCGCCGGTTCGTGGGGCTGTCGTTCGCCGCGCTCGTGATCTACGCGGTGCTGCCTGCCGCACCGCCGTGGGCGGCGGCCGCTGTCAGCCCGGCGATGTCAGCGGTGGCCCCGCCGACCCGCCGTGCATGTTCCGGCCCGGCCCGGCCGCCGACGGGGGGCTGCTGGTCCTCGCGAGGATGCACGACGGCGCCGGGAGCGACTGCGTCGAGCGGATCTCCACCCGCGGCTTCAACACCCTGCACCTCGACGTCGCCCGCGGCGCTGCTCGACGAAGGTCAGGCCAGCGTCAACCTGGTCGCCGCCATCCCGTCGCTGCACGCCGGGCTGTCGGTGATGATCGCGGCGTTCCTGTGGAGCCGGATGCCCCGCTGGTGGCGTCCGCTGCTGGTGGGCTACCCACTGATCATGGCGTTCACGCTGGTGTACTCCGCCGAGCACTACGTCGTCGACATCCTGCTGGGCTGGGTGCTGGCCGCCGTGGTGGTGCTGGTGTTCGGGCTGCTGGACTCGTGGTGGTCGCCCCGGCGTGCGGCCAGGTCGTCCAGGTCAGCTCTGCTCGAGCCAACGGGCAATCTTGGCGGCCGCCTCGCCGTAGAAGGTGCGGTAGACACGGTCGGCCACGTCAGCCGATGTGCGGCGTGGCGACGACGGTGTCCAGCGAACGCAACGGGTGCCCGGACGGCAACGGCTCGGTGTCGAAGACGTCGAGGCCGGCTCCGGCGATTCGCTTCGATCGCAGAGCATGGACGAGAGCCGACT
>CAVUIH010000012.1:0-287260 GCA_963741555.1 uncultured Actinomycetota bacterium
GACGCGGCACACGTCGTCGAGGCCCTGCTCAAGCAGTCCGAGAGCTTCAAGCACCGCATCGCCGATACCCGGCTGCTGCTGAACAACGCGCTGGAGGCCGGCGAGATCGTCTTGCTCGAAGGTTCGCAGGGCACCCTGCTCGACGTCGACCACGGCACGTATCCCTATGTGACGTCATCGAATCCGACCGCCGGCGGTGCGGCCGTCGGTTCCGGCGTGGGGCCCACCCGGATCACCACCGTGCTGGGAATCCTCAAGGCCTACACCACCCGCGTCGGCTCCGGCCCCTTCCCGACCGAATTGTTCGACGAGAACGGCGAATACCTGTCCAAGACCGGCGGCGAATTCGGCGTGACCACCGGCCGGCGCCGCCGTTGCGGATGGTTCGACGCGGTCATCGCGCGCTACGCGACCCGCGTCAACGGAATCACCGACTACTTCCTGACCAAGCTGGATGTGCTGTCCAGCCTGGAAACCGTTCCGGTGTGCGTCGGTTATGAGGTCGACGGCAAACGCACCCATGAGATGCCGATGACCCAGAGCGATCTGCACCGCGCCACACCCGTCTATGAGGAACTGCCCGGCTGGTGGGAGGACATCTCGGATGCGCGGGAGTTCGACGACTTGCCCGCGAAGGCGCGCGACTATGTGCTGCGATTGGAAGAGCTTGGCGGAGCGCATATTTCGTGCATCGGTGTCGGCCCGGGCCGCGACCAGACCATCGTGCGTCGCGACGTCCTGGCGGCCCGTCCGTGACGGATTTCCCGAACGACCCTGAGCAACTCGATCCCGATTACGACCATCACGGCGGCTTTCCCGAGTACGGCGCCGCCAGCCCGGGCCCCGGCTTCGGCCGGTTCGTCACAGCGATGCGGCGCTTGCAGGATCTGGCGGTATCCGCCGACCCCGGCGACGACGTCTGGGACGACGCCGCCGGGCACGCGCGATGCTCTCGCGGCACAACTCGCTCCGTTTCAGGCGCCTGAAGGACAGGCCCCAGCGGGCCGATCACCGCAACTGCCCGGGATGGGTAGCCTGCTGCTGCCGCCGTGGACGATGAGCAGAATTCGACCCCGATGGCGTGGAGATGCGTGGCCACTTCAGCCGCTTCCATGTCGGCGGCAACGGGGCGGTGCACGGCGGCGTGCTGCCGCTGCTGTTCGATCACGTCTTCGGGATGGTGGTGCACGCCGCGAATCGGCCGATCAGCCGCACCGCTTTCCTGCACGTCGACTACCGGAAGATCACCCCGATCGACACCCCGCTGGTGGTCCGGGGCCATGTGTCGGCGACCGAGGGTCGCAAGGCCTTCGTCCGCGGCGAACTGCTCGACGGCGACGCGCTGCTGGCCGAGGCCAACGGCCTGATGATCCGGCTGCTGCCAGGCCAGCCGTAACGCCGTTCCGGCAACGCACCTATCCTTGGGCACCGTGACCAAGGATGAAGGTGGAATCGGTGGCTGACGGCGTGCCGCACGACGAGTCGGCGCACAGCGACGGCCACCGGACCAAGGTCATGCTGCTCGGGTCCGGAGAGTACAGCCGCGAACTGGCGATCGCGCTGCAGCGGCTCGGCGCGCGGGTGATCGCCGTCGAGCGGTACGCCGATGCGCCGGCGCACGGTGTGGCGGACCAGTCGCTCGTGCTGAATATGACCGACGCCGACGAGTTGAGCGCCGCGATCAGGCGTGCACACCCGAACGTCGTCGTCGTGGCGTCCGAGGCGGTCGCCGCCGACGCGCTGACGACCGTCGCCGACAGCGGCTCGGCCGAAGTCTTTCCGACCCCGCGCTGCGCCCGGCTCACCGCCGACCGGGAGGGCCTGCGCCGGCTGGCCGCCGACGAACTCGGCCTGCCCACCGCTCCGTTCTGGTTCGCGGGTTCGGTCGACGAACTCCACGCCATCGCCGACCACGCCGGCTATCCGCTGCGGGTACAGCCGGTGGCGGCCGTGGGCGGCGATGGGCAATCGGTCGTTCTGATGCCCGCCGACGTCGAATCGGCCTGGCAGCGGGCGGTCGCCGCCGGCGGCCGGCTGGCCCACAGCCGGGTGCTGGCCGAAACAGTGGTCGAGGTCGACTTCCACGTCACCCTGCTCACCGTGCGCAGCATCGGGCCGACGGGTCCGACGGTCGAGTTCTGCGCGCCGATCGGCCACGGTGAGGCCATCGGCGACGTGCAGGAGTTCTGGCAGCCGCAAGACCTCAGCCCGTTCGCGCTGGACGCCGCCAAGTCGATCGCGGCCCGCATCGCCAAGTCGCTGGGCGGGCGAGGCGTGTTCGCGGTGGACTTGATGGTCCGCGGCGACGAGGTCTACTTCAGCGACGTCACGGCGCGGCCGTTCGAGAGCGGCCTGGTCACCCTGCGCACCCAACGGCTTTCGGAGTTCGAGCTGCAAGCCCGCGCCATCCTGGGGCTGCCCACCGACACCATCATGATTTCGCCGGGCGCCGCGGAAGTGATCTACGCCGGGAGCGACGGCGTCGGCAGCTCTGAGCTCGGTGGCGTGCTGGCTAACGCGCTTCGGGTGCCCGAGAGTGATGTGCGGGTGTTCGCGGGCCATCCGGAGGCGCGGCACCCGCTCGGCGCGGCCGTCGTCACCGCGTCGGATGTGAACAGCGCACGCAGCCGCGCCCGAGAGGTGTCGGCCGCACTGCGCAGGCTCTGGTAGTTCGCCGCGAGGCCCTTGTCCGTTCTCGCCCCCTAGGGCCTCGTTCAGCTCGATATGGGACACTCTCGCGGGTGAGCTACGCAGGAGATATCACCCCCGAGCAGGCGTGGAAGCTGCTCAGCGAGAACCCCGACGCAGTACTGGTCGACGTGCGCACCGATGCCGAATGGCTCTTCGTCGGCGTGCCCGACCTGGCTAGCTTGGGCCGCGATGTGGTGTACATCGAATGGAACAGTGCCGACGGCAAGCGCAACGACAACTTCGTCGCCGACCTGTTGGAGCACGTCCCGGCCCGTGAGGATCGGCCCGTGGTCTTCCTGTGTCGCTCCGGCAACCGCTCGATCGGGGCAGCAGAGGCCGCCACCGAGGCCGGCATCGCGCCGTCCTACAACGTGCTCGACGGTTTCGAAGGCCAACTCGACGCGTACAGTCACCGCGGCGGAAGTGGCTGGCGGGCAATCGGTTTGCCCTGGAAGCAGACATGAGTCGCGCTGACAAGCGCTCGATCCGCACACCGGAACCACTGCCCGACGGCGTCAGCCAGGCCACCATCGGAGTCCGCGGTGGCGTTATGCGGTCGCAGTTCGAAGAGACCTCCGAGGCAATGTATCTGGCGTCGGGTTATGTCTACGGCTCCGCGGCCGAGGCGGAGAAGGCGTTCACCGGTGAGGTCGACCGTTACGTCTATTCGCGCTACGGCAATCCGACGATCACCATGTTCGAGGAGCGGCTGCGCCTGATCGAAGGTGCGCCCGCGGCGTTCGCCACGGCGAGCGGAATGGCCGCGGTGTTTACCTCATTGGGCGCGCTGCTGGCGGCCGGCGACCGGCTGGTCGCCTCACGCAGCCTGTTCGGCTCGTGTTTCGTTGTGTGCAGCGAGATTCTGCCGCGCTGGGGTGTCGAGACGGTATTCGTCGACGGCGATGACCTGTCCCAATGGGAACAGGCGCTGTCCGTTCCGACCCAGGCGGTGTTCTTCGAGACGCCGTCGAACCCGATGCAGTCGCTGGTCGACATCGTCGCGGTCAGCGAGCTCGCTCATGCTGCCGGCGCGAAGGTGGTGCTGGACAACGTCTTTGCCACCCCATTGCTGCAACAGGGATTTCCGCTCGGCGTCGACGTGGTGGTGTACTCGGGCACCAAGCACATCGACGGGCAGGGTCGGGTGCTCGGTGGGGCCATTCTCGGTGACAAGGAGTACATCGACGGCCCGGTGCAGAAGCTGATGCGGCACACCGGGCCCGCGATGAGCGCCTTCAACGCCTGGGTGTTGCTCAAAGGCCTTGAAACGCTGGCGATTCGGGTCGACTACCAGAACGCGTCCGCGCAGCGAATCGCCGAATACCTGGAGGGCCACTCGGCGGTGCGGTGGGTGCGTTATCCGTATCTGACCTCACACCCGCAGTACGACCTGGCCAAGCGGCAGATGTCCGGCGGCGGGACGGTCGTCACCTTCGAGCTCGACGTCGCTGACAGCGGCGCCAAGCAGCGGGCTTTCGAGGTGCTGGACAAGCTGCAGCTGATCAACATCTCCAACAACCTGGGCGACTCGAAATCCCTTGTCACGCATCCAGCGACCACCACTCACCGCGCGATGGGACCCGAAGGGCGCGCCGCGATCGGCTTGGGCGACGGGGTAGTTCGCATCTCGGTCGGACTCGAAGGTACCGACGATCTCATCGCCGACATCGACAGGGCCTTGAGCTAGGAGTCTGCTGCGAGTTTCCTGGCCATCTGCAATCGGCATGTCCGACAACCGATGTTGGCGCGGCGGTTGCTCGTTACGCTGTTATTCATCTTGCCGTTGTTTAGTCTTTCCAACCGATTTGGCCAGTTAAGGCGCATCGGCGCGATAGTAACGCCACAGTGAGTACGTTCGATGTCAGTACGACGGTGCGTATCGCAGCGTCTACCCCTGACTGCACTGGGCCAGATATGGAGAGACCTGAGTGATATCGTGCATCAGCCGCCCGCGGACCACGCCTCATTCGCTGACCGGCGATTTCTCTGAGTGGGCTGTCGTCGTCGACGGTCGACGAGATCGACTGGCAAAGCTACGCGGGACCGCTGAGGTTCGACGAGACCGACTTTGCTATCGCTACGCGGAAATTGCTGGCGGTCGAGCCGGGTGAGCTCCCGGACCTGGTGCTCGAGCATGTCGAGTTCTCGTCGCCGAGCGACGGGCAGCCACGTCTGATGGTGCACTCCACCACGCCGTACGCCTCGAGTTTCGAGACGGATCTGTCTGCGATGGTTGACGGACGGCCGGTATGGGACCTCACGACGTACGTGGAGACTCGCGGCCTGTACCTGGCCCGCAGCGGCGATCTCGTCGTCGGTCGGACCAGCCATGGTGCGATGCAGTTGCGGCGCGAGAGGCGTTGTGCGCCTGCCGCTTCCGGATACGGACCATTACTACCTGTCACAGGCGCTGCTGCGCCGCGCCGTCGACGGCGGCGACCGTGATCCGGTGATGCGTCAGATCCTCGAGTTCCTCCGCGAACGACCCTCAGCTGTGTTGTGCCCCTACGACTTTGAACCCGAATTCCAGTTACTGGTGATCTGGTTGGCCCGGATGGCCGGGCTTGAAGCCGAATTCGAGTCGACGCCAATGATTCCCGCCTGGCCGGGTGGAACCGAAAGCGGATGCTGCATCCGACGGTGGAATCCGCGCTGAGCCTGGACCTGAGCCAGGTGGAAGAGCCCGGTGCGGTCATCCTGGAACAGGAGCACCTTGCCAGCGAGGCGTTCAATGCACTGCGGAGCGGCGTTGCCGGTACTACCGGGTTACTCCGTCCCGTGGCAGCCGAATCGCTGCGAATTCGATCGTGATCTTTCGCCGCGCTGCAACGCTTCTGAAGGAGCGCTATGAGCTGACGCGTGCCTGCTTGAAACCATCCGACGGCGGTAACGGCGGCCGGATCGTGCCGAACATCGAATTGAATGACAGCCGGCGTTTGGAGGAGCTTCGACCAGCGCATGGAAATTGGGCGGCGATCAAGTTCTCGAAGCGAACATCACGTATTTGCAGCGGGACGTCGGCGGTGAGCCGGTGTTTACGACGCCATCGGCCCATGTGCGCTCGGGAGAGCTGCTGGACGGGCTGACCCTGCAGTTCATGCGCGGCACGTCCTGGAAGGGCAACATGTTCGTCGAGTGCCGCGGACTGGGCGGACCTGGGGCTGGACGCAGGCGTGTACACGAGCCTGCGGACGACGATGAACGACCTTCACCAGCGGCTCGGTTTGCTGCACTGCGGCGTCGACTTCGCCGTCGGCAGGTTGGGCGGGAAGTTCGGCGACACCGTCGTGGCCGCCGTCCAGGACATCAATCCGAAAGTGACTGGCGCGCTGTTCCTGCGCGAGTTCATGGCGCGCCATCCCGCGGTCGGTGTCGGGGCGGCGACCCGCGTCCTGATTCCCGAGGCGACGGCGAGCGCGGAGAACATCCGCTCGTTGGTGTCGAAATTCTCGACGGCAGAACGGCCCTGCGAGGAGATCGCCGTCGTACCCGGCCGGTGGGCCATGATCGCCACCTCCGGGCAGACTTCGATGTTGGCCGGCGCGCAGGCGCTGACGCTGGAGCGAATGCTGGCCACGTCGCCTTGATGACGCTGAGATCAACAAAGTAGCGCGACGCGCTGGTTGAATACCGGGAACCGCATCCCGGGCAACTTATCGTCGCTATGTGTACCGCCGGACTGTGCTGAAGCTGCCCCTGTTGCTGGCGGCGGGAACGGCTTTGGCGCAGGCGCCGCGCGCTTCGGCGGAGCCGCCGCGCGCCTCCGCCGAGTCCAGTCGATGGTCGTCGGATCGAGCCAACCGGTGGTATCAGGCGCAGGGTTGGCCGGTCGGCGCGAACTTCATCACCTCCACGGCGATCAACCAACTCGAGATGTTTCAACCGGGCACCTACGACCCGCGGCGCATCGACACCGAATTGGGTTGGGCCCGACTGCACGGACTGAACACGGTCCGGGTGTTCCTGCACGACCAGCTGTGGGCTCAGGACTCCCGCGGCTTCCAAACGCGCCTTGCGCAATTCGTCAACATCGCGTCCCGTCATCGCATCAAGCCGCTGTTCGTGTTGTTCGACTCCTGCTGGGACCCGCATCCCCAAGTGGGTCGCCAGCATGCCCCGACTCCCGGCGTGCACAACTCCGGCTGGGTGCAGGGCCCCGGCGCTGATCGCATCGACGACAAGAGCTACACCCGCACGCTGCAGGACTATGTCACCGGCGTCATGACCCAATTCCGCAACGACGACCGGGTTCTGGGTTGGGACGTGTGGAATGAGCCTGACAATCCCGCGCCGCAGTACGCCAGTGTCGAGCGCGGCGACAAGCTGGACCGGGTGGCAGATCTGCTCCCTCAAGCCTTCACCTGGGCGCGCGCCGTCGACGCTCGGCAGCCGTTGACCAGTGGCGTGTGGGACGGCGAGTGGGCGGATGCGTCGAGCCGCACCACGATCCAGGACATCCAGCTGGCCAACTCCGACGTGATCAGCTTTCACTCCTACGCCGGGCCGTCGGCGTTCGAGTCCCGCATCGGCGAGCTCACCCCGCACGGGCGACCCATCTTGTGCACCGAGTACATGGCCCGGCCCCAGGGCAGTACCGTCGAATCGATCCTGCCAATTGCCAAGCGGCACAACGTCGGCGCGATCAACTGGGGTTTGGTCGCAGGTAAGACGCAGACTTACTTCCCGTGGGATTCGTGGAAGCATCCGTATTCAGCGGTCCCGAAGGTATGGTTCCACGATCTGCTGCGGCCGGATGGAACCGCGTTCCAGAACAACGAATCTCAGACGATCAGATCCCTGAGCGCGTCAACGGCCGGCTAGGCCGTGACCGTCGCCAAGTCGATCCTGCTGTTCGCGCTGGCGGCGCTGTTGGAGATCGGCGGCGCATGGCTGGTGTGGCAGGGCGTCCGCGAGCACCGCGGTTGGATGTGGGCCGGTCTTGGCGTGATCGCTTTGGGCGCCTACGGTTTCGTCGCGACTTTTCAGCCCGATTCACAGTTCGGCCGGGTGCTGGCCGCCTACGGTGGCGTGTTCGTCGCCGGTTCGTTGGCGTGGGGTATGGCGCTGGACGGATTCCGGCCCGATCGGTGGGACTTCGTCGGTGCGGCGGTCTGTCTGGCCGGCGTCGGCGTGATCATGTACGCGCCACGCGGGCGCTGATCATTCCTTGTGCTCGACGACGCCCGTCGCGTGTTGCGCGCGGTCTTCGTAACCCCGGCGGGCGGCGGTGTCGAGGTTGAGGAACACCGTGTCGTTGCCCATCTTCTTGTTGAGCCAGCGACGGCTGCGGTCCGACAGCAAAGTGGCCAAAACTGCGAACGACTTTCCCCAACCGGGGACTGACACCCGCGACTTCGGTTTGTCGAGCACTTTGACGATCGCTGCGGCGATCTCCGAGGGCTCGACCGGCTTCTGGGCCGACGACGGCGCCGTCCCTGAGATCAGCTCGGTGTTGGTGAACGTCGGCAGCACCGCGGTGACCTTGACACCGTGCGGGGCGAACTCGTCGGCCAGCGCGGTGGACAGCCCGACGACCGCGAATTTGGTTCCGGCGTAGACGACTTGGCCGGGCACCGCCACCATCCCGGCCAGCGATGCGATGTTGATGATGTGCCCGGCACGGCGTTTGACCATGTCCGGTAGTACCAGCTGACAACCGCTGAGCACGCCGTAGAAATTCACCTCGATCGACGAGCGGATCGCCTGCGCCGACTGGTCGAGAAACGGGCCCACCGGCATGACCCCGGCGTTGTTGATCAGCACGTCGATGTGTCCGCCACCGTCGGCGCGGGCTTTGTCGAGGAACGCCGCGAAGGACTCCCTGTCAGTCACGTCGAGGGGATGGCCGCTCACCTGGCCGAGGCTGCTGATGCCGGCCACCGCGCTTTCCAGCACATCGATGTCGCGGTCGCCGATGACCACCCGTGCACCCCGTGCCAGCAGCGCCTGCGCGGTGGCATACCCGATGCCGCGGGCAGCGCCGGTGATGACGATGGTTTTGCCCCTGATGTTGTCCATGCCGACGGACTTTACAGGTGTCAAGTCCGGTGCGGAACCGCGCTGCGATGCTGCGAGCGGAAAGCCCGCGCCCGCTTTCGGGGCTCGGATACGGGCGGGGATGGCGGCACGATCCCGGCGGTCGGCGCTGGTCAGCGGCGTCCGAGAGCCTTGATGCTTGACACGCTACATACCGCAGCATCAGCGATACGGCCCGTCAAAATCCGAACGGACTGCCTATTGTGTGGAAAGAAACCTTCTGGTATCTCTAAGTGTATTAAAGATACTAAACGAATGAAATAGTCAGAATTGACATAGCATCGGTTTGGCGACGTGTGGAGAGGAGATCGGTGACGGCCACCTCTTTGGGCGTTGCAGTCGGCGGGTTCTCCCTTCGGCAAGGCTTTCGCTGGCACGACCCCGACATCGAGGGCACGCTCATAGTTTCGCAGCCCTCGGCGGACCCAGACTTATGGGACGAATACGCGGCCGGCGCAATTCGTAGCTACCGCAAGCGTGGTGTCGAGGGTGCGCTCGACATCGAGGCGCTGCGCAACGGTGCCGACACCATCATGTTCTGCGCCGTCGTCGACGATGCCGGAGAGGTGGTCGCCGGCCTGCGGGCCAAGGCGCTGCGATCAGCCGACGACTCACATGCGGTCGAGGAATGGGCCGGCCAGCCCGGACAGCAGGCTGTCCGGCAGATCATCGACGAGCGGGTTCCGCACGGAGTCCTGGAGATGAAAGCGGGTTGGGTCACCGACGCCCCGGATCGAAACCCGCTCCTCACCAGTGCCTTGGCGCGCAGCTGCTTCTACATGATGGTCATGCTCGATTTTCAGTTCGGCATGTGCACGGCCGCAACGGCGATTCTGAACACCTGGCGTTCCTCCGGACCGGTGGTGGCCGACATCCCGGCCACCCCGTACCCCGACGAACGCTATCGAACCAAGATGCTGTGGTGGAACCGGCGGGACTTCTTCAACCACGCGCAGCCCGAGCAGATCGCCAAGATCGTCGAGGAGACAAAGGAATTGCTGCACGAGCAATTCCGCCGAGGCCAGATCGACACCACCCTGTCCAGCCTGATCCCTATCGCGCAGGCAAAAGCATTCCAATTTAACGACTTTCGAGGGTGGCATAGCGGCCGCGTCCTCGTGCCCGACCACGTCCCGATCTGAACATCCGAAGAGGTAGAACAATGGACAACAACAACGAACCCGTGTGGATCATGTTCATCACCGACACCGAAACCCGCGACAAGCTAATGAAATTCGGTAGCGGGTCGCAATGGCAGGTCGACGCCTCCACTGCTGCGGCGATGATCTTGGTCGGGGCGGCCGTGCGGATGTCGTCCGCCCTGGAAGCTCAGCCCGTGCCCGGCATCGGTGGAATGTCGTCCCCCGCCGCGATCGCCTGACGCCCGTGCTAGATGCCGAGATCCTTGGCGACGATGGTCTTCATGATCTCAGTCGTCCCGCCGTAGATCGTCTGGATGCGGGCGTCGACGAACGCGCGAGAACGGATACTCCCGCATGTACCCGTAGCCCTGCCTGCACCCCCCCCCAGTGAACAGCGAGCGATCCAGGCAGCCGGCCTGCTCCCACTGCTCATGGGCCGGGACGACGGTCTGCCGGACGAAGTCGCTGACCTTGCCGGAATTCGATGCTCGGCGGTGTACTCCCTCTTCGTACTCCTGTCAGCGGAAGGCGTCTAAGCCGGTGAAGGCCTGGCCGAGGATCAGCTGATGCATCTCCGGGGTGCCCTCGTATGTGAGCACCGATTCCAGGTTGACCATATGCCGGATCACCGGATACTCCAGCGATATCCCGTTGCCGCCCAGAATGGTTCGCGCGGTTCGACAGATTTCGATGGCTTCGCGCGTGTTGTTCAGCTTGCCGAAGCTGACCTGTTCGGGCCGTAGGCCGGTGCTGTCCTTGAGCCGTCCCAGCTGCAGAGCGAGCAACAAGCCCTTGTGCAATTCGACTGCCATGTCGACGAGTTTGGCTTGGGTCAACTGGAATCCGGCGATCGGTTTACCGAACTGGGTGCGCTGGGAGGCGTAGTCCAGCGCCGCCTGCCACGCGGACCGGGCCGCGCCCATCGAACCCCAGATGATCCCGTAACGCGCTTCCGACAGGCAGGACAGCGGCCCCTTGAGCCCCTGCACCTCAGGCAGCACAGCGTCGTCGGGTAGGCGGACATCGTCGAGCACCAGCTCGCTGGTGATCGATGCCCGCAGCGAGAGCTTGTGGTGGATGGTGTTGGCGGTGAAGCCCGGTGTTCTGGTGGGCACGACGAAGCCGCGCACGCCCTCGTCGGTCACGGCCCAGACGACGGCGACGTCGGCGACCGATCCGTTGGTGATCCACATCTTGCGGCCGTTGAGAATCCAGTCCGACCCGTCGCGTCGCGCCCGGGTGGTCATCGACGCCGGGTCGGATCCGGCGTCCGGTTCGGTCAGCCCGAAGCAGCCGAGCAGCTCACCCGCGGCCATGCCGGGCAGCCACTGTTGCTTCTGCTCTTCGGAGCCGAATCGCCAGATCGCGAACATCGCCAGCGAGCCCTGCACCGACACCATGGACCGGATACCGGAGTCGGCGGCCTCTAGTTCGGTGCACGCCAGCCCGTAGTGCACGGCCGACGCCCCGCCGCAGCCGTAGCCCTCCAGATGCATGCCGAGCAGTCCAAGCTGCCCGAAGTGCTTGGCCAGATCGCGAACCGGAAGATCGCCGATCTCGAACCACTCCGCGATATGCGGGAGGACATGCTCTGCGCAGAACTGACGGACGGTGTCACGAACCGCGATCTCGTCGTCGGACAGCGAACCGTCCAGGCCCAGCGGGTCCTGCGGGTTGAAGTCGGGAAGTTTGCCAGTGCTCATCACCTCATCCTGCCACCGACGGGAAGTCGTCTCGCCGGCGTTGGGCATGCGCGCAGCGTCCGGTTCGCCGTAATCACAGCGATCTAGGCGGTAGCGTCGCCACTTGTGACGCCCCGCGATCATGGCGACCCCGGCGATGCGCCGTCGACGCCTCCGCCGCTGCAGCAACCCGTGCATTCGACTCGTCCGTCCGCGGCCGAGCAGGCCCGCACGATCGCGGCGTCAACAAATGCCGCCACGTTGGCGACGCTGACCGCCGACGGTGACCCGTGGGCGTCGTTCGTGGCCTACGGCCTGCGGGACGGCAGCCCCGTGCTGTGCCTGTCGAACCTGGCGGAGCATGGTCGCAACGTGACCGGCGACCCGCGGGCCAGCCTGTCGATCGTGGCGGCCAGCGGCGACACCGATCCGCTGTCCAGCAGCCGAATCACCTTGGCCGGCATCGTCTTCCAGCCCTCATCGGTTGATCGAGACGCGGTCCGCGCCGCCTACGTGGACGCGGTCCCGGCTGGGCAGATTTTCGCTGACTTCAGCGACTTCACCCTCTGGGTGTTGGACGTCCAACGGGTGCGCTGGGTGGGTGGTTACGGTCGGATGGATTCGACCACCGGCGAGGAATACAACACTGCGGCACCGGATCCGGTGACCCCGGGTGCGGCCGGTGCGATAGCGCATCTGAACGCCGACCACGCCGACGCACTGGCCGCGATGACTCGCGCATTCGGCGGCTATCCCGACACCGACACCGCAGTGTGCACCGGTATCGACCGCTACGGCCTGGACATCCGGGTTCACACCCCCCGCGGAATCGCCTATACGCGCGTCGGTTTCCCGGAGCGACTGGACTCTCCCGGCCAATTACGTTCAGTGACAGCCGAACTGGCCCGATCAGCTGCCGCCGGCAATCCCTAGTCGCAGTTGACGCATATCCCGGTCAGCGACAACTGCATGCCGCAGTGGCAAAAGTTTCCCTCACGCCGGACGTCGGCGGAACGCTTGGTGCTCAGGCGCACCCGATTCTTCGGGTGCTCGACGTACCACGTTCCCTTCCGCTCACTGGGCCCGCGCCCGGTGCCGCTGTCCGCGACGCCGGTGATTTCTTGTTCGGTGGTGAAGCCAGTCGTGTAGCCGTCGTAAATGTGCAGGTCGGGCAGGCCGTCGCGCCTCTTGGCCACGACGTACGGCTTGTCGGGACTGACGATCGCCTTGTATTCGGCGATGCCGATCGCGGCGGTGACTCGGCGGATGAATTGGTGGTCTTCGGCCGGGATGCGTGCCCTCGCCATCGCTGCGAGCAGCGACTCCGGCGGTTGCTCTGCTGTGGTCACGTTACTCAACGATAAGCGGGGCGCGCCGATCACGTCGGGCGCCCGGGCCGCAGTGCGACGACTCTTAATGAAGCCGTGGTCGGTCGGCAGTCGCTGATTAACATGCTGAACATCTCGCGCTCTTTGACGACTTCACCCGCAGCTAACTCCATTCACGTCAAGTCAAATGTATCAGAATAAATCGGCTTGTGACGCCGCCAGAATCACAGCGTTAGCGAGAATAAGTGCTATGTGAGCTCGAAATATTCTCGTCCTCGAATCTGGAACTTGGATCGCCGTCACAGCGGACGTGATCGAGCCGCCGTCACCCTTGCCGGCCCGTCATCTAAAACACTACTGCTGCAACATGAAAACTCGCCAGCGCCTGAGGTTGGCTTGACAAGAGTAAAGTCAGCGGTGATGGTTATGGGTGTCGTCGCCACCACCCGAGGAGTCTCGATGAGCGGATCAGTCGCGCTGATCCTGGTGACCGGTGCCACCGGACGTCACGGGTCCACTGGTGCACACGTCGCGCGCAGGTTGCGCGAAGAAGGCAGGCCGGTTCGGATCTTGGCGCGCACGCTCAGCGAGCGCACCGACGCCCTGGCTGCTCGCTGCGGGAGTTCGTCCGCGCCAACCGAGCCGAACTGGAGGTAACACGATGACAGACACCGCCACAGCTCAATCGCAGAGCGGTCAGAACGGCTTGTTGCGTACCCGGACGTTCAGCTGGGACGACCCGCTGACCGGCGCGCAGGCGGCCACCGAAATGACCGGTCTGGAGTACCTTCGCGCCATGCAGGCCGGGACTCTGCCGGCGCCACCACTGCTGCACACCTTGGACATGCGGGTGGAGTCGGTTGAGTCCGGCGTCGTGGTGTTTGGCATGACGCCATCGGAATTCCATTACAACCCAATCGGTTCGGTACACGGCGGGGTGTACAGCACGCTGCTGGACTCTGCTGCCGGCTGCGCGGTGCACAGTCTGCTGCCCGCCGGAACGGGCTACACCAGCCAGGACCTGTCGGTGCGCTTTCTCGGTGCGATCCGCGTGGATACCGGACCGGTCCGATGCACAGGCACCGTGCGCCATCTGGGCCGGCGAACCGCCCTGGCCGAAGCAACCTTGGAAACGACGGGTGGGAAGCTATTGGCCACCGCGACAAGCAATTGCCTGATCCTGTCGGGGCGCTGAGGAGTGCCCATACTCTGTTCAGCCAAAAAGCAATGTTCACAGCGTATTTCAGACCGCATCGGCATGCCGAAGCGATAGCGGCAGAGGTCGGTCGCTCGCATCCGATCTGACTATGTAAAGGTATGGTCAGCAGGTACGGTGGTGGCATGAACGCAGCTTCTGACGCGATGACTCTGACGGGTCGTCTGGCCGACGGGGACAGAACCGGCTACCGGGAAGTCTGCCCTATCGAACGCGCCTTGGACACCATCGGAACACGGTCGGCGCTTGTATTGCTTCGCGAAGCATTTTGGGGCACCAAGCGTTTCGAGGATTTCGCCCAGCGGGCGGGCTTCACCGAGCAAATCGCGGCGACGCGTCTCAAGCAACTGGTGGACGCCGGAGTTCTGGCCAAGCAGCCGTATAAGTCGCCGGGACAGCGCACTCGCTACGAATACGTGCTCACCGGGCGTGGTCGACAGCTGTTTCCGGTGTTGGTCAGCCTGGTCGAGTTCGGGATGCTGCTGCAGGGCGATGCGAGACGGCTGGACATGGTGCACGGTGACGGCTGCGGCGCGCCCTTGGTGACCCACGTGCAGTGCACCGAAGGCCACAGCGTGCAGCTCACCGAGGCAGAGGCGCGCATCCGCCCGAAACAAAAGCGCTGAGCCGCCAGCGAAATGCAGCGGAGCGTAGGGTACCGCCGCATGGAGCGTCCGCGACGCGGTCTGGGTTGGCTGGGCATCGATGTTGCCTGCGTGCTCGTTTTTTGTGCCGCTGGGCGGCGCAGTCACGACGAGGGGCTCAACGTCGCAGGCATCGCCACGACGGCGTGGCCTTTCCTGAGCGGGACCGCGCTGGGGTGGCTGGTATCGCGGGCCTGGCGGCGGCCGACGGCGGTGTATCCCACCGGGGTGGTGGTCTGGCTGTGCACGGTCGTGGTCGGGATGCTGCTGCGTAAGGCCACCTCTGCCGGCGTGGCCGCGAGTTTCGTCGTGGTGGCGTCATCGGTCACCGCGTTGCTGTTGCTGGGCTGGCGAGCGTCGACGCGGCTCATGCGACGGCGGCGAAGGATCGGCGTGACCGTGGCCCGGACAGACAACGACACCTGGGGTCCGGCCACCGGCGTCGGCACCACCGCCACCTTGGTCGCGACCGCGCGGGCCCTGGCAAACCGGGCGGGGCTGATCAGCGACCCGTTCGCCGAGCCGCTGGTCAGCGCGGCGGGGGTGGACTTCTTCACCAAGGTGGCCAGCGGCGAACTGGCACTGAGCGATCTCGGTGACAACAACGGATTGGCTTTACTCACAGACCTTTTCGCGGTCCGCACCCGCTTCTTCGACAACTTCCTCACCGATGCCTGCCGGGCCGGCATCCGGCAGGCGGTGATCCTGGCCTCGGGGCTGGACGCCCGCCCGTACCGGCTGTGGTGGCCGGCCGGCACTACCGTGTTCGAGATCGACCAGCCGCAGGTGATCGACTTCAAAACTCAGACCTTGCGCGGCCTGAACGCCACGCCGAGCACCAACCGGCGCGCGGCGGGTATCGACCTTCGGCGCGACTGGCCCGAGGCGTTGCGGCGGCTCGGCTTCGACGCCGGCCAGCCCACCGTGTGGATTGCCGAAGGACTGTTCATCGGATTCTTGCCGGCGGCCACCCATGAACGACTGCTCGACAACGTCAATGCGCTGAGCGCTCCGGGCAGCCGCGCGGCGGCCGACTATCTGCCGGAGCGGCAGCGACCGGTGATGAGCCAGGAACATGCCCTCGCGAATCGCTGGCGAAAATTCGGTTTCACCGGCGACTTGGCCGAGCTGACCTATCCCGATGAGCACCATGACGCCGCGGAGTCGCTGGCTGCGCTCGGCTGGAGAACCATGGTGACCGGCCTCCGGGATCTTTTCACCGCGACCGGACTTCCGGGTTTGCGTCGTCAGGATCTTAAAGAAGCGCCGGTCGCAGGCCGCTATGTACGCGCGATATTGACCTGACACGCCGGAATGCGTCGGATGACGACACGTTAGACATGTAGTGATGCCTCGACACTCTGCACCGCCACAGCCACTCCGCTTCGTGGCGGTGGCTTTCGACGATCCGCGGGCCCAGCCACTGCTGGACGAGTTGGCCGTCGAGTACGCGCAGCGCTATGAAAGCACGCCGCCGACCGTCATGACGTGGTTGACGTCGGTCCCGGTTGCCCAATTCGCGCCCCCCGACGGCGGGTTTCTCATCGGCGAGATAGACGGCACCCCGGTCACCGGCGGCGCATTCCAGCGCTTCGACGCCGAGACAGCGGAGCTCAAGCGGGTCTGGACCGATCGGGCGCATCGCCGCCTCGGGCTGGCCACCGCGCTGGTGGTGGAGTTGGAACGCGTCATCGCCGCCCGCGGCTACCGGCGGGTGTACCTGACGACGGGCCACCGCCAGCCCGAGGCCGAGGCGTTGTACGAATCGACCGGCTACACGCGCCTTGCTGAGCCGCTGCCGTCGCGCGGACCGGTGTTCCCGATCGCTTTCGTCAAGGATCTGCAATGACTGACCCATTGCGGCTCGGCGTTGCGCTCGACGGCTACGGCTGGCATCCGCAGGCGTGGCGCAGCACGCTGGCCGCCGATCCCGCGACCGGGTCGGTGCTCAGCGGTCGGTACTGGGCCGACCTGGCGGCCACCGCCGAGCGCGGCCTGCTGGACTTCCTCACCATCGACGACACCCTGATGCCCCAGCCCGGACGCCGCGAGCCCATCAGCCCGCGACGGCTGGCCGGTCGCGGCGACGCCGTCCTGATCGCCGCGCGCATCGCGCCGGTCACCCGGCACATCGGGTTGATCCCGGTGGCGACCGTCACCCACACCGAGCCGTTCCACGTCTCCAAGGCCATCGCCAGCCTGGATCACATCTCGCACGGCCGAGCGGGCTGGCAGCCTCGGGTGAGCTCCACGGCCCACGAGGCAGCGCTGTTCGGCCGGCGCCCCGCCGCGCAGGATGGCGACGAACTGTTCGACGAGGCCGCCGACGCTGTCGAAGTGGTGCGCCGGTTGTGGGACAGCTGGGAGGACGACGCGATCATCCGCGACGCGGCCACCGGGCGATACATCGACCGGAACAAACTGCACTATGTTGATTTCCGCGGGAATTATTTCTCGGTGAAGGGCCCGTCGATCACCCCGCGCCCGCCGCAGGGCCAGCCGGTGGTGGCCGCGCTGGCACACGCGCCACGTATCTACGAATTCGCCGCCGCCAGTGCCGATCTCGTCTTCATCACGCCAACCGACAATGCGACACTCGACACCATTCTCGACGAGGTCAAGGCGGCTGGTGGGCAGCATCTGAAAGTGTACGCCGACGTGGTGGTGACGTTCGGCGGCGACACCGAATTCGGCTCTGACGCGCTGATTTTCGACGGTAGCCCAGCCGACGTGGTCGACCTGCTACTGGAGTGGCAACGCCGCGGTGTCGACGGGGCGCGGCTACGGCCAGCCCTCAACGCCACCGACCTGCCGGTGATCGTCGACGAAGTGGTGCCACTGCTGCAGCGGGCCAAGGTGTTTCGCACCCGGTACACCGATGGCGAGACGCTGCGTCAGCGACTAGGTCTGCCGATCGCGCCCAATCGATATGCCGAGGTGAAGCGATGACCGTCCCGCTGTCGATCCTGGACCTGTCGCCGATCAGCGAAGGCAGTGATGTCGCGACGGCGTTGCGCAACACGGTCGATCTCGCCCAACGCGCCGAGCAGTGGGGATATCGCCGGTTCTGGATCGCCGAACACCACTTCGTCGGCATCGCCAGTTCGGCGCCGGCGGTATTGATCGGGCAGATTGCGGCCGCTACCAAGACAATTCAGGTCGGGGCGGCCGCCGTACAGCTGAGCCATACCACGGCCGCGGCGGTGGTCGAGAGCTTCGGCATGCTCGATGCGTTCTATCCCGGCCGCATCGACCTCGGTGTGGGCCGCGGGCAACGGCGTGACACCGGATTCAAGCCGAAGCACCCATCGTCCAAGGACCGGCCACCACGGCAGTGGCGCGAAGTCGACGGCGTGGTGATCCCGCTGCCGTTCGACCTGCGCGGGTTGCTCGACACCAATCGCGTCCAGGCGACGATGGGGATCCTGCAGCAGCCCGAGGCGGTGTCGCCGGACTTCGCCGACCAACTCGGCGACATCCTCGCGATGCTCGACGGCACCTACGAGGTCGGCGGATTCGACGTGCACGCGGTTCCGGGAGAGCGATCCGGGTTGAGGCCGTGGATCTTCGGCAGCACGCGCGGCCAGAGTGCGAGGCAGGCCGGCGCACACGGCCTGCCATTCGTCGCGAGCTACCACATCACTCCGGCCACCGCGCTGGAAGCCATTGAGGCATACCGCGATACATTCGTCCCGTCGTCAGCGCTTCAGCAGCCCTACGTCGTGGTGTCCGCCGACGTCGTCGTCGCCGAAGACAGCGCCACCGCCCGGCGACTGGCCGCCGGCTACGGACAGTGGGTCTATTCCATCCGGACCGGGGTCGGCGCGGCGCCCTACCCGCGTCCGGACGATTGCCGGCCGATCCCCGACGACAAGCTCGCCGTGGTCAAAGACCGACTGGAGACGCAATTCGTCGGCGATCCGGACGAGGTCGCAGAGCGCCTATCCGCGCTGCAACGACTGACCGGCGCCGACGAGCTCGTCGTCACGTCGGTGACCCATGACCACCACGATCGGCTGCGCTCGCATGAACTGCTGGCCCGCCGTTGGGGCATCAGCGCATGAGCGTCCGAGAAGGCATGCACCGCAAGCCTATTCACCTGGCGGCTCACTTTCCGGGAGTCAACAACACCACAGTGTGGACCGATCCGGCGTCGGGCAGTCAGATCGAGTTCGAGTCGTTCGTGCACATGGCCCGCACGGCCGAGCGCGGCCTGTTCGACTTCTTCTTCCTGGCCGAAGGACTGCGGCTGCGCGAGCATCGCGGCAAGATCTACGACCTGGACGTGGTGGGCCGCCCGGACACTTTCACTGTGCTGGCCGCACTGGCCGCCGTCACCGACCGGCTGGGCCTGACCGGAACCATCAACACCACCTTCAACGAGCCCTTCGAGGTGGCACGGCAATTCGCCACCCTGGACCACCTGTCCGAGGGGCGCGCGGGATGGAACATCGTCACCTCGTCGGATGCGTTCACCGGTGAGAATTTCCGGCGGGGCGGTTTCCTCGACCACGCCGACCGCTACGCGCGGGCCGAGGAGTTCCTCAGTGTGACACGCGACTTCTGGGACAGCTGGGCGCCCGACGCTGTGCTGGCCGACGTCGACGCCGGAACGTACGTCGACCCCGGCCGCGTCGCTACCGTCGACCATCACGGCGCGCAGTTCGACGTGCACGGAGTCGCAACTTTGCCCGCCGGACCGCAGGGCCATCCAATCTTGTTACAGGCCGGCGACTCCGACGAGGGCCGGAACTTCGGCGCGCACTACGCCGACGCCCTGTTCACCCTGCATTCGACGCTGGAAGCCGGTCAGCGCTACTACGCCGACGTGAAAGGCCGGGCGGCGTCCTATGGCCGAAATCCCGATGAGCTCAAGGTCTTTCCAGCGGCGACGTTTGTGCTTGGGGACAGCCTCGAGGAGGCCGAAGAGAAGGCGCGGTACATCCAGCACCAACAGGTCAGCGGTCCGACGGCGATCGCGATGCTCGAACGGACCTGGGGGCGTGACCTTTCCGAGTACGACCCGGACGGGCCGCTGCCCAAGGAGGATCCGACCGGCGACATCAGCATCACCCAGGGCCGCGTCCGCCACGGTGATCCCATCGAGGTGGCCCGCAGCTATCGCGAACGTGCGCAGGCCGAGAAGCTGTCCATCCGCGAGCTGATCATCGCCGTCACCAGCCGACAGCAGTTCGTGGGCACCGCCGATCAGATCGCCGCCGAGATCGACGAGTACATCCAGGCCGACGCGTGCGACGGGTTCATTCTGGTGCCGCACCTGACGCCGCACGGTCTGGACGACTTCGTCGACCAGGTGGTGCCGGTATTGCAGGAGCGTGCCGGGTTCCACACCGAATACCGCGGTCACACACTGCGCGACCACCTCGGGCTGGCGAAAGAGCCGTAGCCGGGACGTTACGTCACACCAACCTCAGGAGTCTCTACGAGTTGGCATGTAGTGGCTTTCTGGTTCGACGACGCATGCGATATCACCGAACCGGTGGGACCGTTGGACGAACCGCCGACCTATCCGCCTGTTTGACGGGTGATATCGAATATGGCCACGTTTCTCAAAAAGGGCGTGTTCCATGACTCAGGTGCGCATGTGGCCGGTGTGTCTCGAGATCCTCTGCCTAGCACAAGGTCCGAGACCTGCGCACGTTCTCAACGTGGCGGCTACGCCGCCAGAGAGCGCAGCCCGTCGGCGATCTTGGGCCAGTCGATTTCACCCACAGCCGCCGTGAGCACCAATTGCTCGGCATAGTCAACGTCGTACATGTCGGGCAAGTCAATCCCGTTGAGTCGGAGAAACGCCCAGGCCGATGCCCATGCGGTTCGCTTGTTGCCGTCCACGAAAGTGTCATTGCGTGCGAGCGAATGCAGCAGCGCGGCGGACTTGTCCCAGAGCGTCGGATATGCGTCGTCACCTAAGACGCTTGTCTGCGGCCGGGCGATCGCCGATTGGAGCAGCCCCTCGTCGGCGACGACGAGCGGAAATCCGCATGCGATGCTTCCGCCGGCGGCAACGTCGTCACGTTCAAGGTAGAAGGTCACGCCAGGCGGCGGTTCAGCTCAGTCGACCGAGCCGTCACGTACTCAAACGCCTCGGTGACCCGGGCGGCGCGGCTATCTGCTGCGGCCAGAACCGCATCATGCGCGAACGGTTTGAGCGATTGACCATTGCGACTTGCCGCTACACGGACACGTGACAGCTCATCGTCGGTGAAATCGATATTAAGAGCAGGCACCCGGCGCACCTCGTTCCTTGGACCACGATGGTACCTCGTTTACTGCGTCATCAGCTGGGCTGACGCGCTATTGCGCCAACGCGCTCGCCCGATTGGCGGCATCGCGGACCGGGCCCCGCCACAGGTCGCCATGGCCGGGCGCCAGAACCTCGGTATCCAGCAGCGCTAGCGCCGCCAGGCTGCGGATGCAGCCGTCCTGATCGTGACTGAACATCGCGGGCAGCAGTTGCGGTCCGCTGCGCGTGAGCAGCGGATGCCCGGTCACCAGCGCGTCACCGCTGGCCAACACGCCGTCGACCAGATACGAGCAATGACCGCCGGTGTGGCCGGGGGTGGGGATGGCCATCGGGTGACCGGGCAACTGCGCGGCCACCTCGGCGGTCAGCGGTTGCGCGGTCGGGATGCCCTCACGGCTGAGCCCGCCGTCGCGCACCAGGTGCGCCGTCCACAACGCCCAGCGCGGCCGCCAGATCCGCATCGCGACATCCAGCGGCGACGCCTGCTCCAGATACTCGCGTTTGGCGTGGCCGACCTCGTCGGCGTGGCAATACACCGGAGTGCCATGGATTTTGGCGAACCAGATCGCCGAACCGAGATGGTCGATATGGGCGTGGGTGAGCAGGATCGCCCGCACATCGTCTGCCTGATATCCGAGTTGCCGCAGCGAGGCCAGCACGTCGTCGCGATCGCCCGGGTATCCGGCATCGATCAGCATCACGCCGGAGTCGTCGGTGACCAGCAGCCAGTTCACCGCCCCGCCCTGGACGAGGTGAACCCTCTCGGTGACGGCCGTCAACACCGGTGCCATGCCCGAGAGTCTAGGCAGCGGGTCATACGCGCCGATAGGGAGTAGAAACGACATCGTGGCTGAACTCAAACTTGGATACAAGGCGTCGGCGGAACAATTCGCGCCGCGCGAACTCGTCGAGCTGGCGGTCGCCGCCGAAGAGCACGGCATGGACAGCGCAACGGTCAGCGACCACTTCCAGCCGTGGCGACACGAGGGTGGCCACGCGCCGTTCTCGCTGGCCTGGATGACGGCCGTGGGTGAACGCACCAATCGGCTCCAGCTGGGGACCTCGGTGCTCACCCCGACCTTCCGGTACAACCCCGCCGTCATCGCGCAGGCGTTCGCGACCATGGGATGTCTGTACCCGGATCGCATCTTCCTCGGGGTCGGCACCGGAGAGTCGCTCAACGAGATCGCCACCGGATACGAGGGCGAGTGGCCGGAGTTCAAGGAGCGCTACGCGCGACTGCGCGAATCGGTGCGGCTGATGCGCGAGCTGTGGGTGGGCGACCGGGTCGATTTCGAGGGCGAGTACTACCACACCAAGGGCGCCTCCATCTATGACGTGCCCGAGGGTGGCATCCCGATCTACATCGCCGCGGGCGGTCCGCAGGTGGCCAAGTACGCCGGTCGCGCCGGTGACGGCTTCATCTGCACCTCCGGTAAGGGCGAGGAGCTGTACAAGGACAAGCTCATCCCCGCGATGAGGGAAGGCGCGGAGGCTGCGGGCAAGAATCCCGACGACATCGACCGGATGATCGAGATCAAGATCTCCTATGACACCGATCCTGAACTGGCATTGGAGAACACGCGTTTCTGGGCACCGCTGTCGTTGACGGCTGAGCAGAAGACCAGCATTCACGACCCGCTCGAGATGGAGAAGGCCGCCGACGAGCTGCCGATCGAACAGGTCGCCAAGCGCTGGATCGTGGCCTCCGATCCCGATGAGGCGGTCGCGAAGGTCAAGGACTACGTCGGCTGGGGCCTCAACCACCTGGTCTTCCACGCACCGGGTCACGACCAGCGCCGGTTCTTGGAGCTGTTCCAAAAAGACCTCGAGCCCCGGTTGCGACGGCTGGGCTGACCGCAGCGTGGCTGCTTCCAGTCCCGGCATCTACATCGCGGCGCCGGAGGGCGACACCGGCAAGTCGACGATCGCACTGGGAATCGTGCATCGGCTGGTGTCGACGGTGGCACGGGTCGGGGTGTTCCGGCCGATCAGCCGGTCCGGCCGCGATCGCGACTACATCCTGGAGCTGCTGCTGGCCCACGCCACGGCGGGCCTGCCTTACGAGCGCTGTATCGGCGTGACCTACCAGCAGCTGCACGCCGATCGCGACGCCGCCATCGACGACATCGTCGAGCGCTACCACGCGGTCGCGGCGGAGTGCGACGCCGTCGTCATCGTCGGCAGCGATTACACGGATGTGGCCAGCCCCGCCGAGTTGAGCGTGAACGCGCGCATCGCGGTCAACCTCGGCGCGCCCGTCGTCTTGGCGGTCCGGGCCAAGGGCCGCAGCGCCGAGCAAGTCGCCCATGCCGCCGACGTGTGCCTCGCCGAACTGAACGCCCAGCACGCCCACACCGCCGCGGTGATCGCCAACCGTTGCGATCCAACGCAATTGACCGCGATCATCGACGCGCTGCGGACGTTGGCTCCGCGAGGCGTACGCGGTGCCCGACGAGCCTTTGCTGGTGGCGCCGACGGTGGCCGACCTGGAGAAAGCGGTCACCGGGACGCTGCTCAGCGGCGACACCGCACTGATGAGTCGTGAGGTGATGGACGTCGTGGTCGCCGGTATGACGGCCGATCATGTGCTGGAGCGACTGGACGAAGGCGTGGCGGTGGTCACGCCCGGCGATCGGTCGGACGTGGTGTTGGCCGTTGCGAGTGCCCATGCCGCCGAGGGCTTTCCGTCGTTGTCGTGCATCATCCTCAACGGCGGATTCGAGTTGCACAGGTCGATCGCGACGTTGGTCGCCGGCCTGCGGCTGCGGTTGCCGATCATCACCACTTCGCTGGGCACCTTCGAAACGGCCAGCGCGGTCGGGTCGGCCCGCGGTCGGGTGACGATGGCGTCGCAGCGCAAGATCGACACCGCGCTGCAGCTGATCGAAAGCCATGTCGATCTCGCGGACTTGTTGGCGCAGTTGGCGATCCCGATCCCGAAGGTGACCACGCCGCAGATGTTCACCTACCAGCTGCGCGAACGGGCCCGTTCCGATCGCAAGCGCATCGTGCTGCCAGAGGGCGACGACGATCGGATCCTCAAATCCGCCGGTCGCGTGCTGCAACGCGGCATCGCCGACCTGACCATTCTCGGCGATGAAAGCCAGATCCGTTCCCGCGCTGCCGAACTCAGTGTCGACCTGGACGATGCCACCGTGTTCGACCCGCGTACCAGCGACCTGTGTGACCGGTTCGCCGAGCAGTACGCGCAATTGCGCGCGAAGAAGGGCATCAGCGTCGAGCTCGCCCACGAGATCATGCACGATGCGTCGTACTTCGGCATCATGCTGGTGCACAACGACATGGTCGACGGCATGGTGTCCGGAGCGTCGCATACCACCGCGCACACCGTTCGGCCGGCGTTCGAAATCATCGGCACCGCGGCGGGCATATCGACGGTGTCCAGCGTCTTCTTGATGTGCCTGCCGGACAAGGTTCTGGCATACGGTGATTGCGCGATCGTCCCCGACCCGACGGTCGACCAGCTGGCCGACATCGCGATCAGCGCCGCGCAGACTGCCGCACAATTCGGCATCGAACCGCGGGTGGCCATGCTGTCGTACTCGACCGGCGAGTCCGGGACAGGCGCCGATGTCGACAAGGTCAGGGCGGCAACCGAATTGGTGCGCAGCCGGGCACCGCAGGTGCTGGTCGAAGGTCCGATCCAGTACGACGCCGCCGTCGAGCCCTCGGTCGCGGCCACGAAGATGCGCGACTCTCCGGTCGCCGGCCGGGCCACCGTGCTCATCTTTCCCGACCTGAACGCCGGCAACAACGCCTACAAGGCGGTGCAGCGCAGTGCGGGGGCGATCGCGATCGGTCCGGTGCTGCAGGGTCTCAACAAGCCGGTGAACGACCTGTCCCGCGGCGCGCTGGTCGAAGACATCGTCAACACCATCGCGATCACCGCGATCCAAGCTCAGGGTTCGCATGACTCCTAGCCCTCTGGTGCTGGTGTTGAACTCCGGCTCGTCGTCGCTGAAATATCAACTGATCGAACCTGATTCGGGTGCGTCGCTGGCGGACGGCATCGTCGAGCAGATCGGTGAGCCTTCGTCTGGCGTTGCCGACCACTGCGCGGCGCTGCAGGTGGCGTTCGACAAGTTGTCCGAGGAAGGCATCGACCTGAACGCTTGCGGGCTGGCGGCTGTCGGGCACCGGGTGGTCCACGGCGGGGCCGTCTTCTACCGGCCGACGGTCATTGACGACGCGGTCATCGCCGAGCTCAAACAGGTGTCGATACTGGCCCCGCTGCATAATCCGCCGGCCATCGAGGGCATCGAGGTCGCCCGCACGATGCTTCCCGACGTGCCCCACGTTGCGGTGTTCGACACCGCGTTCTTTCACGATCTGCCTGCTGCGGCGGCGACGTACGCGATCGACAGCGAAGCTTGCGGAGAAGTGGCATATTCGCCGCTACGGATTTCACGGGACCTCGCATCGCTACGTCAGCCAACAGGCCGCGGCTTTCTTGTATCAGCCATGGGAGAAGCTGAATCAGATTGTGCTGCATCTGGGTAACGGCGCGTCGGCGTCGGCGATCGCCGGCGGTCGCCCCTTGGACACCTCGATGGGGTTGACTCCGTTGGAGGGCCTGGTGATGGGTACCCGCAGCGGCGACATCGACCCGAGCATCGTCGGCTACCTGCATCGCGAGGCCGAGATGAGCGTCGATGACATCGAGTCGATGCTCAACCATCACTCCGGGGTGCTTGGGGTTGGCCGGCGAGCGGGACTTCCGGCGGCTGCGGCAGATGATCGAATCGGGCGACAGCTCAGCGCAATTGGCCTACGACGTGTTCATTCATCGGCTGCGAAAATATGTTGGCGCCTACCTGGCGATCCTGGGCCGCACCGATGTGGTGAGCTTTACCGCGGGTATCGGCGAAAACGCCGCGGCGGTGCGCTTCGATGCGCTCAGCGGGCTGGCAGGGCTGGGCATCGAGATCGATGAGCAGCGAAATCCCAGTCCGCCAAGGGCGCTCGGCGGATTTCGACGGACGACTCACGGGTTGCCGTGCTGGTGGTTCCGACGAACGAGGAGCTGGCGATCGCGCGCGATTGCATGCGAGTGGTCTAGGCGTGCTCCCGTGTTCAGCTCGGCGGCCGTCCGGCGTGCAGAGATCAGATGTCGAAGAAGAACAGTTGTACCAGCCGGGTGGGCGCGGTGCCCTCGGCGGTGAAGTGGTCGTAGCTGGTGGCTGAGTGGATCAGCGCAGCGTCCCAGATCACCAGTCGGTTGTACAGGCCCGCAATGGATTCCATCAGCTCCCAGTTGTCGCCGTGGACGAGGTTGTACTGGTCATAGACGACCGCATGCGCGTCCGCTACGGCCTGGTCACTGCCCAACCGCTGGTGCTCCAACGGGTGGTCGGGCCGCCGGCGGCACCCATGCACGCGGTCCCGCCAGAAGCTGGTCCCGCTCTGCGGTGGTGCGTCCGGTGTCAGATACACCGCCGCCGCGTAGCTCTGCAGGTCGTGATGCCAAACCAGCGGGTCCTGGTGGCTGGTCTGCTGGAAAACGCCGTTCGCATTGTGGTTGAGCCAATTCGTCACCGGGCGGCCGAGCAGGCGTCCCAGTTCCTCGCGCATGTGTGGCCACAAGAAGCGCTGTGTGGAGCGCGAACCCTTGAAAAAACGCAGATCCTCGCCGTACTCCTGGGCCAGCGCGATCGCCCGTATCTCGTCGGGGTCGTTGAAGAAGTTGTCCACCGCCAGAACGTGCGGAACCGGTCGGGTGGTGAAGGCGTCCGCGCCGCCACCGTCGCGTTGGTGGTTCGCCAGCACCGTGGCAGGCACCCACATCGGCAGGCGCACAGCGCCGCTTTCCACCAGATACCCCGCTTCGCCGTTACGTTCGCCGGCCTCCACGACGACGGCGTCGGCCCCGGCGAACCGCACAACCTGGTCGGGCTTGAAAGCGACGTCGGCAACGGTCATGGTCCCAAGCTAGTACAGTGCGATGCGGGTCGTCGGTGGTTCGGAAAGTACCGCAATCGCCACGGCGAACCGCGTGGGCGCAACGTCGCACAAAAGGGCGTCGCATCATGCTTGGACAAATCGATGCATCTGGCGAACATTCAGCCCTCGGAGGCGGGGACGACCATGAGAGTGACGTGGCTGGCCATCGCGCACGACCTCAATCGGCGCAGGCTGGCCGATCGTGAGCTGACGGACTGCCACGACGAATTCGCCGGCGTCGGCGACCGTGCGATTGCCGACTTTGACGATCACGTCGTTCTCCAGGATTCCGGCCTGTTGCGCAGGACTGCCGGCCTTGACGTTGGCCACCTGGGCACCCGAGGCTATCGAATCGCTCACTGACCGGGTGTTCACCCCCAGCGTCGGGTGGTGGATTTTGCCGTCCCGAATCAACACCTCCGCGACGCCCTTTGCCTCGTTGATCGGGATCGCATAGCCGATGGAAACCACGGAAACCCCTGTCTTCCCTAGGAAACGTGCGCTGTTGATGCCGATCACCCGGGCGTCCATGTCGATCAGCGGGCCGCCGGAGTTGCCGGGGTTAGTGGCCGCATCGATCTGCACGGCGTCGAGCACCGTGTCGCTGGCCACCCCCACCGGGCGATGCAACGCGCTGACGATGCCGTGTGTCACCGTGCTAAGCAGCCCCAATGGTGAGCCGACCGCCAAGACCAGGTCGCCGACGTGCACTTTGTCGGAGTCGCCGAGGCGCGCGACGGACAGGTTGTTGACGTTGTCGACCTTCAGTACGGCCAGGTCGGTTTCAGGATCACGACCGACGAGGTTGGCCAGCACCTTCTTGCCGTCGCTGAAGATCACCGTCACCTTGTACTCGTTAGGTTTCTCGGCCGCGGTGGAGATCACATGGTTGTTGGTGACGATGTAGCCACGGCCGTCGATGATCACGCCCGAACCTTCCTCATACCTCTGGTCATTGGCGGCCACGACCTCGACCACCGATTTCTCCACCGCGGCGGCGACTTTGGCGTACCTGCTCTTCGGTGGCCGGGCGGCACTATGGGTCGACAGCGTGACCTTCGAGGTGGTGAACGCCTCGACAACGTGGGCGGTCTTACGGCCGATTACACCGCCGGTGAAGCCGATCAGCAGCGCGGTGACCGCCAAGATGGCCAGCGAGATGTAGGAGACCTTGCCGCCGAACAGCGCGTCGCGCACACCCAGCTTGCCGGTCACCGCGCTACTGACCGGAGCGACTGGCGGTTCTTGTAGCGCCGGTGCGCCGAGGTCCGCGATGGCGTCGGGGTCGCGCCATGGTTCGTCCACGCGGCGGCGGGTATCGCCGCCGTGCTGCCGGTCGAACCGGTCTGCGTCGACGGGTTGCCGCTGCAGCGACTCCGGGGCGGCGTACGTACGGTCGAACGACTCCACCGGCGCCCGGTCGGGTGAGATATCGCGCGGGGTGTATTCGTGCTCGCCCGGATATTCCTGCGCGCCTGATAAAGATCCGGCGAATCCGGGCGGACGGCCGAAAGCAGGTTCCGGCACCGAGTCGACCGGCGGCCGCGCGGCTCTTGGCAGGAAGCGGAAGCCGACGCCGCTCACCTCCGGTGTGCGTCGCGTGTCTCCGTCGGGATGATCCCGGTTCGAACTCACATCATCTTCTTCCGAGCGCTCGGCAGGACGCACGCCACCCGAAGGGCCTGTGCCACCGCTGGAATTCAAATCCACCCTACCGGCGTCTGGGACCGTGCCGGTGGGTTTGCTCGGCCGGGCGGTCCGGCAGGTTGGACTATGTGCGGCCAAATGATCGTGCCCGGGCTCAGCCGATCACAGCCGGCTTGCCGCGCGCCGGAACGCCGGCCCGAAATCGACCGTCCCAGATCGTAGGAATCAAGACATGCGACCGCGTTGCACGCTATAGTTTGGCGCCATGACCAGTGCCGACGTCGCTTTCAAGCCGGGCCAGGTGGTGCGGTTCGCCGGGGCCGACGCCGTCGTCGTGGAGGCCAGCGGACACAATGGCGAAGCCGGGTATCTGGTGGAAAGCGGCGCCGTGCGCCTGCCGATGTGGGTGCCTGCCACGGTGCTGGCGAACCACCAACGCGACGGTGGCGGCGCGGACGCCTTCACCACCCGACCGGTTCCGCACGTTCTGGCGGTGGACAACTTCTTCAACGACCCCGACGAGATACGGGCGATCGCGCTGGCCCAGGAGTACGTCGAGGATCTGCGTCGCTACAAAGGTTCGCGCTCCACACAGCGCTTCTTGTGGCCACACATGCGCGAGGAACTGGGACGCCTGCTCGGCCGCCCCGTGAGGAATTGGCTCGACTTGGACTTCAACGGCGTCTTCCAGCAGACCAGCCACCAGGACCCGCTGGTTTGGCATCACGACCTGCAGAGCTACGCGGCGGCGGTGTATCTGACGCCGGACGCGCCACCGCAGAGCGGGACCAGCTTCTGGCGGGACCGCGTGCATGGGTGCCGCCGGCGGCCCGACCACCCGTTCGAGCGCCAGCGGTTGGGCAGTGACCAGGCCGTAGCGGACGCGCATGCGGTCGTCTATGACCAGTACAACCTCGTGCACGGCGACAACTGGGAGCTGATGGAATCCGTTGCGGGCCTGTACAACCGACTGGTGATCTGGGACGCTGCGCTGATCCACTCAGCCACCAGCTACGACCACTTCACCGCCGAGGGCACCGCGCCCACCCGGCTGGTACAACTGTTCTTCTTCGACATCTGAGCTGGGCCTCTTCGGTATCGGGCCTCGCCGACCGTCCGCAGCGTGTCAACCCTCGGCCAATGCGCGGTCGGCCAGCGCACCGAGTACCGGTGCCAACAGCTCGCCGTACTCGATCGTCGTGTGCTTGCGGTCGAAATAGGCCAGCGTGTTCCCGATGATCACCGGGCAGCGCTCGGCGGTGCAGAAAAGCTCGCTGACGTCCGCGTATTGTCCGCCGCCGGCTGTGACGGCGGCGGTTTCGGCCGCGATACCGGGGTCGTTGACCGCGACCGAGCGCGCCGGCGAGCAAGTCGTCGCGTCGTCGAGGTGGTTGGCGAGGCAGGTCGGCACCGCTGATTGCGGATCGGGGATCGGTCCGAGCACCAGCACCTGCGCGCCGGTGCCGCGCAGCTGCTTGACCAACTGGGTCATGCTGTCGATCCACGCCTGGTCGTATGACTCGAAACCCGCCGCGATGTTGAAACGGGCGCCGTATCGCCGCGACATGCTCAACACGATTAGTTTTGGATGTCCGGCCCGCAGGCGGGCGAGGGTTTGACGGCTCCACTGCTTGCACTCGTGGTACTCCCTGCCGGAGATGATGGTGGGCAGGTCCAGCACGGGGCAGGCGCCCTTCTCCAGCATCTCCAGGCGCCAGTGTCGCTGTGCGGCGGCCTGCTGGAAGCCGGTGATCCACATCCAGGCGTTGGAGTCGCCGATCACGTCGATCGTGGTGGTCGAGGCGGGGTCGCCCATCGCGCACTCGGGTTGGTCGACCGCAAAATAATCGACCATGCACTTGTGCCAGTAAGGGGTGCGGTCTGCTTCGGATTCCGGGTTGGCGTCGGCGAGGGGTGGGTCGAGGTTGGCGGGGACGTCGTCGAGGTCGGCGGAGGCGGCGACGGCGGCTTGGACTTGGGCGTAGTCGCGTTGGACGATCGCGTTGTATTGGTCGACGGTTGCACCGGCCGGGGGTGGGCTGTCGGTGATGGTCAGTGTTTGGGTGGCCAGGCTGCGTCCGATGGGGGCGGGAACCGCGACTAGCGCCGCGATGCCCACGGCGACGGCGATGGCGGTGGCGGCGGCGCCGACGGTCAGGCTGGCGGTGGCTGAGCGGCGTAACCGGGCGGCGAAGCGGATGGGGTTTTCGATCAGGCGCACGGTCAGTACGGCCAGCCCGGCGGAAAGGGCGGCCGCTGTCAGTCTTTCGGTCAAACCGAGTGGGTGGTCCAGTAGTGCCGGGGCCAGTAGCAGTACCGGCCAGTGCCACAGATACCACGAATACGACACCCGCCCGATCGCGCGCATCGGCGCTGTTTTCAGGATGCGCCCGCAGCCGTGTGTGGGGGTGGCGCAGCCGGCGCCGATGATCAGTGCGGCGCCCAGCACCGGTAGCAGTGCGGCGGTGCCCGGGTAGGGGGTGGTGGCGCCTAGCAGGGTGCAGCCGGCCAGGATGACCGCTAGTCCTGTCCAGCCGGTGATCGCGGCGGCCCAGCGGTGGGAGTCGGTGCCAGTGGGTGGCGGTCAGGGCGATCAGGCCGCCGGCGGCTAGCTGCCAGGCCCGGGTGGGGAGGGAGAAGAACGCCACCGGCGCCATGGTGTGGGTGGTGATCAGCGATGCGGTGAACGAGGCCGCGGCCACCAGCGCCAACGCCACCAGATACGGGGTCGTCGACGCCGACGAGGTGGTGTCGGTACTGGCGCGTCGGCGGGTGCGCGCGATCAGCCAGGCCGTGGCGATGATCAGTGGTGGCCACACCAGGTAGAACTGTTCTTCCACACCTAGGGACCAGTAGTGCTGAAACGGGGAGGGCGGCCGGTCTGAGGCCAAATAGTCGATGCCTTGTCGGGCGAAGCGGTAGTTGCCGACATAGAGCGCGCAGGCGATGCCGTCTTTGAGGACGCTGCGCACTTCCAACGGGGACAACAGGATCGCCGAGCCGATCGCGGTGACCACGCCGACGACGGCTGAGGCCGGCAGCAGGCGGCGCGCGCGTGCCCCGTAGAAGCGGCCCATCCGCACACCGCCGGTGGAGCTGACTTCGCGCCACAGCATGCCGGTGATCAAAAACCCGGAGATGACAAAGAACACGTCGACACCGATGAACCCGCCACCCACCCCGGGCACACCCGCGTGAAACAGCACAACGGCCACCACCGCCACCGCCCGCAAACCCTCGATGTCCGGGCGAAACCCCTTCTGCGGCAGGCGTTCACCCTGCACCCCGTGCACAGGGCTCACACTGTCAACCTGAGACATGCTCACCACCCTGCGAAGAGGACACGTTCGGCAGAACAGGTCATTATTACCTGTCGCCAGTACCGACGTGGGGGCTTTGCAATCGGAGATGTCTTCTCATCCCCGCCCGGATGCGACGTGCTGACCCGATCCCACACCGCGACATGCGATTGCTCGATACGATCTGGGACTGTGTCCGAGCCAGTGGCCGCGCGCCCGGCGATCTGCCTGAGCATGATCGTGCGAAACGCAGCACGCATGCAAAAGGACGGACACATCATCCAAAAGACGCTTGACTCGGTCGCGCCCTACGTCAGCTCATGGGTGATCGTGGACACCGGATCGGACGACGGAACCCAGGACCTGATCGCAAACCACATGGCCGGTCTTGGCATCCCCGGCAAGCTTTATGAGCGGCCGTGGCGCAACTTCGGCCATAACCGCACCGAAGCGCTGGATCTCGCCAAAGGCCACGGCGACTACATCTGGGTCATCGACGCCGACGACATACTCGTCGGCACGCCCGACTTCAGCGAACTCAGTGCTGATGCTTACCGGCTGCGCTATCGGCATGCCGGCATTACCGGCTGGCGTATGCAGTTGTTCCGCGACGGGTTGCGCTGGCGCTATGAGGGTGTCGTCCACGAGACACCCTCGTGCGAAGATCCCTTCACCGCTAAAGCCCTCGATGGCGATTACCACATTGAATATCGTCGACTCGGTACCCACAGCCAGGATCCGCAGAAGTATGCGCACGACGCGGATCTGTTGCTGGCAGAGGTCGAACGCAACCCCGAGGATCTCCAATCGGTCATCTTGCTAGCCGAGAGCTACTTCATTCAGGGTGACTTCGCTCACGCGCGCAAGTGGTACGCGCGGCGGCTCGAGATAGGTACCTTAAGCTCGACCGAGGAGGTCTTCCTTGCGATGCACCGGCTCGCAGAGTCGATGCACAAACTCGATGAACCGTGGCCCGACGTAAAGGCCGCCTACCTGCGGGCCTGGGAGTTTCGACCGACCCGAGCCGAGCCGCTGTTTGCCATCGCCTTTCAGCACCGCCTCGAGAAGCAGTACCGGCTCGGCTACCAGTTTGCTCAGCGCGCCGCCGAAATCCCGTTTCCCGTAGACGACCTTACGGCCCGTGCAGACGTCTACGCCTGGCGCGCAGCCGATGAGCAGGCGGTGTGCGCCTCCTGGATCGGCAAGCATCCCGAGGCGTTCACGTTGTGGCGGCGCGTGCTGGCCCGCCCCGACATTCCCGACCATGATCGAGCCAGGATTGCGGCCAACCGTGATGTTTGTGTGCCGGCAGTGATCGAGGCGGCATCGTCGTACCCCGATGAGTTGGTGCAGCGTCTCATCGTGGGTCCACGTGACGGCGACGTCACCGTCAGCCTGGTCGCCGGGCCGGATCATGCTGCCACCGAGCAGGCGCTCAACTCGTTTCTGCGCTGCTGCACCGATCTGTCACGGGTCGGGCGCTTTTTGCTGGTCTATGTCGGCATGTCAGCTGCGGATCGTGCGGGGCTGCGTCACCGCGCGTTGCTGCGGAAGCGTTACGGGTTCCTTGAGATTGTCGACTGCGGTCATGCGGAGGGGCCTGGCGCCCAGCTTGCGCAGCTGCGCGCCCAGATTGATGGCCGGTTTTGGCTTCATCTGGGGCAGGGCTGGCGCTTTTTTGCCCCCGACGATGTGATCACCCGCCTGACGGCAGTGCTCGAGGCCGAAGCCCAGGTGTTTCAGGTGGGCATCAATTTCGGCGATGCGGTCAAGCCGACCGGAGCCTGCGCAACCGAGCAGGTGATACGCCGAACACCCGATGCCGGCCGCTACGTGCTGACCGACGAGGTAGTCACCGGCCCGGCGATGTTCGATACCGCACGACTGGATCAAGCCGGCGGTCCGGACGACCTCGGGCAGCGGGCAACCGCTGCCGGGCTACGCACCGCCACCCTCGACGAGGTGCTCTGTGAAGGTTCGAGCGCCCTGCCTGCAACGACTCTGGCAGAGGTCACCTCACCGACAAGCTCTTCACCAACGACAGTCCACAGATTTTGCATTACCCATGTCGAGCCTTTAATACCTCAGAGTTGGTATGACGATTCCATCGCGCTTGGGAGTTATCAACCCGACTCGGTATCGCACATCAGCCAACTCGATCGATTTTGGCATGAAGCTCGACCGGTTGCATATGGTGCAGCAGGAACACACGTCTTGCCGGTTGCAATCGAAAGGTTCGCCGGCAGTGCTGACCTCATCGAAATATCACTCCATAGGAAGAGAATCCTCCTTTCTCCAGTGGGCGTGGTATCGCCGGTACTGGGAGGTTGGGAGTTGAGTGTTGAGGAATCCAGGGAGAAGACCGAGCTATCATCGGTGATCATACCTCCGAATGAATCGGGATTTCTGGTTGCTCAGCCTCTCTACCTCAAGGATTCCATCATCGGACAGTATGCAGAATGCCATTACAGTCGAGATCTTCTCGACTACACGTCTACGGCGATCGAGCTGGGTGTCTTAAATAACCATACTGCGGCAGAATTCTTGATTACGAAGCATTTAATTCCCGGCGGTATTGAGTTCGGGATTTTCCCGAAGTCATGGCTAGTGCCCGCCCTGTCGGAAATTGAGCGAGTTGGCAGGCAATTCCTCTCTAGTTACGGCGATCGTATAAAACTGTATGACAAATTTCAAATACGGGCGCTCGGGTTTCTCTCCGAGAGATTGGGATCGTTTATGCTGCTTCGTCATCTCAAGGAGAAGTATTCGAACAACATCCCCGCCAATATATTCGGGTATATGACTTGCCTTGTCGAGACTGGTTCAACTTACATCGGTGGCGTAGCGGATTAGGCAGGCGATTCAAATATGAAAGCCGTGTTACTGGCCGGCGGCCTCGGGACCCGCCTCAGCGAGGAGACCGTTACCCGACCTAAACCGATGGTGGAGGTCGGCGGTCGGCCGATCCTGTGGCATATCATGAAGCTCTACTCGCATCACGGAATTCATGACTTCATCGTTTGCTGCGGCTACAAGGGTTACGTCATCAAGGAATATTTCGCCAACTACTTCCTGCATATGTCCGACGTAACTTTTGATATGTCCACCAACAGTATGGAAGTGCATGTGCGCCACGCAGAGCCCTGGCGGGTGACGCTGGTGGATACCGGAGACAGTACCCAGACAGGTGGGCGCCTCAAGCGTGTGGCAGCTTATATCCGTGACGATGAGGCTTTTTGCTTCACCTACGGTGATGGGCTCGCCGACGTGAACATCAGCGGAAGCATAGATTTCCACCGTCAGCATGGGTGTCACGCCACTCTTACGACGGTGCTTCCGCCGGGGCGTTTTGGGGCCATCGAGCGCGTCGGCGATCGGGTCACGCGCTTTGTCGAAAAGCCGCCTGGTGATGGCGGACTGGTCAACGGCGGATTTTTCGTTCTGTCGCCCGCGGTGCTTGATTACATTGACGACGACCAGACCGTGTTTGAAGGACCGACCTTGACTGCGCTGGCTGCCGACGGCCAGCTGATGGCTTTCACTCATTCCGGCTTCTGGCAACCCATGGATACGCTTCGCGATAAGAACCTCCTTGAAGATTTGTGGAGTACCGGCGACGCCCCTTGGAAATGCTGGTGTTGATCGCTTTCGATGCTGCTTATTGTCGGCGACGGGTTCTAGTCGATTTTTCCGGAGTCGCGCTGTGAACTGCCGACACTGCGGCCTGCCGTTGAAGCACACGTTCGTTGACCTGGGCTTTGCGCCCCCATCCAACGCCTACCTACATGCCGAGGATTTGTCCTGCCCCGAAGTGCATTACCCACTGCGCGTGAAGGTGTGCCATCGGTGCTGGCTGGTGCAGACAGAGGAATACGCGCGCGCTGAGGAACTGTTCGACGCCGATTACGCCTATTTCTCCAGTACCTCGAGCACTTGGCTCGATCACGCGGCCCGCTCCGTGCACATGATCACCGAGCGACTCCAACTCGGGCCAGAGAGTTTTGTCGTCGAGGTGGCCTGCAACGACGGCTACCTGCTGAAGAACTTCGTGGCAGCGGGCATCCCTTGCCTGGGCATTGAGCCGACGGCGAGCACGGCCGCAGCGGCCGAGGCGCTGGGCATCCCGGTCAGGCGGGATTTCTTTGGTGAAACCTTGGGGAGTCGACTGGCTAGTGATGGACTGCAGGCCGATTTGGTGGTGGGCAATAACGTGTACGCCCACGTGCCCGACATCAACGATTTCACCCGCGGATTGGCCGCCGTGCTGAAGCCCAAAGGCACCGTCACGCTGGAATTTCCTCACCTGATGCGGCTGATCGAACAGACCCAGTTCGACACCATCTACCACGAGCATTTCTCTTACCTGTCGCTCACCGCCGTCGCCCACATCTTCTCCGCGGCCGGCTTGCGGGTGTGGGATGTGGAGGAGTTGCCGACTCACGGCGGCAGCCTGCGAGTGTATGGCTGCCATGCCGCGGCGGCGATCGCGACTACAAACCGCGTCGATTCGCTCTTAACGCGTGAGGACCAGTTTGGGCTGACGCGGCTTGAGACCTACACCGAATTCCAGAAGCGCGCCGACCGTGTGAAAGACGATCTGCTGGCATTTCTGATCGAGCAGAAGCGTGCCGGCCGACGCGTCGCGGCCTACGGAGCGGCTGCGAAAGGTAACACGTTGTTGAACTACGCAGGTGTCAAGCCGGACTTGCTGCCATACGTGTGCGATGCCGCTGAGTCCAAGCAGGGAAAATTCATGCCAGGAAGCCACATCCCAATCCGTTCGCCTGAGGCACTGCGGGTGAACCTGCCAGACGACGTGGTCATCTTGCCCTGGAACATCGCCCAGGAAGTGCAGACCCAGTTGATTGATCTCGTCAACAGAGGCGTACGTTTCGTGACCGCGGTTCCCGAGTTGAGTTTCTTGCGGCCTGGCCCGTGAGCCCGCATCCATTACGCCAGGCCCATCGTTCATCGAAGTCGATGTGCGCTCTGCCGCCGATGCACGTCGCAGACTAAACGGCCGTAGAAAGCGTTGGGCACCGTAAGCGGCGTGGGAGTATGGCTAACAGCGATCGTTGGATTACGGAGCTTTGATCCCAATGAATGTCCCTCGAAGATTCGTTTGATAGGAACCTCCGAGTAGGCACTCTGCAATATTTGGTTCCAAGGTTGAATGCTCTTCCATGACAAGATCAAACCCAACATCCAGAATTGTCTGTAGTAAATGCCCACGCTGAATCCAGAATGATCGCTGGTTTTCCCAAGAAGCCCATTTTGCGGCGTCCATTGTGCTGAATGACTCGTCGCCTCTAAACTCCGAAAACCATCTTCCAGCAAGACCTTCGTTTTCACTCAACGTCGAGAGATTGAATTCGGCACCTCCCGAGTCACTAAGGGAGAAGTGTGTCTGTAGGATCAGGAGCTTCGTCGTCACGGATGAAAGCGTCTCGAGGTATTGCTTAGGACGATCAAGGTGGTAAAGGAGGCCACAGCAAAAGACAGCGTCGAAGACGCCATATCTGGCAATGTTAAAGGCGTTATCGCAAACAAACTCCAAGTTCGGCAGATCAGTCTTCGATTTGACATAATTGCACGCCGCTATATTCACCTCACGCACATCAATCCCAAGGACTCGGAATCCCATACGCGCGAACTCCGCGGCATACCCACCCTCCAAACAGCCCACATCGGCCAGGCGGAGTTGACTTTTGTCTCCGGGGAACACGGTTTCTAGCACTCGACGAGCTAATATGAACCACGGATATTCTGCCATTGAACGTGTTGACTGGGGTATGGTAAAAGTTCCGTCGTCGAGGCGAATATTGTGCGCCGTGAATCCCGATGTCATTTCAAATTTCCTCCTGTATGAACCCACGCTTCGATCCGGTATGTGCTGGTGCGCGTCTAGGAGCGGAAGTCCGTGTCGAGCTTCGCGCGGCACCGCTTTCAGTCTGATCGCTCCGGCCGTCGATAGGCTGAGGCGATCTCTCCGATCTAACTCGATGTTGGATCAGGAGGCTCATTTTGGTCGAGTAGTTCTGCGAATGCCGCGATTTGTTGCTGAGCGACGGTAAGGGGGTCGGCGCCGCCGCGCACACGCCGCTCCCAGTCGACCGTCCATGTCAGGGCGTCATGGAAGCCGAGCCGATTGCGCCAGCCCAGTTCGCGCTGGGCCTTGGATGTGTCGAGGGCCAGTAGATTCGCCTCGTGTGGATGCTTGCCATCGTCGAGGTCCCAGTGCGCCCCGCCACCCCACAGCTCGGCTACCAGCGTGGCGACCTGGCCCACCTCGATGAAGCTGTCCCGGCCAGGCCCGAAGTTCCACTCGCCCTGGCCGGAGCCGGCCAGCAGCGCGTCAGCAAGGGTCAGGTAGCCGTTGAGGCAGTCGAGCACATGCTGCCATGGCCGCACCGCATGCGGAAATCGCAGCCGCGGTGTCTGGCCGCAAGCGTAGGCG
The DNA here is from genome assembly GCA_963741555.1 of uncultured Actinomycetota bacterium. Taxonomy (GTDB): domain Bacteria; phylum Actinomycetota; class Actinomycetes; order Mycobacteriales; family Mycobacteriaceae; genus Mycobacterium. Next base: position 38,372 of record CAVUIH010000012.1, read on the forward strand.
GCGGTCAGGTCTGGCAGCAGCCGGTCACGACTGATGTCGCCGCCGCCGATGACGTTGCCGGCGCGGGCAATGGCGGTTGGCGCGGTGGGAAAGCTGTGAATCCAGGACTGGGCCAGCAGGTCGGCCATCGCCTTGGAGGCGCTGTAGGGATCGTCGCCACCGAGGGCGTCGGTTTCGACGTAACCGGCCTCCTGGTCGATGTTGCGGTAGACCTTGTCAGTCGTCACGACAACATGCGCGCGCACCGACGGGGTGGCCGCGACGGCCTCGAGCACGCTGAGGGTGCCGATGGCGTTGGTCTCGTAGGTGTCTCGCGGTCTGCGATACGACTCGCGGACCAACGACTGAGCGGCCATGTGCACCACGACGTCCGGAGCCGCCGCCGATACTGCTGCCACGGTGCCCTCGGCATCGCGGATGTCCACCCGGAAGTCGTGGACAAACTGGCCCTCAAGGCCCGCACGCTGGAACACGCTGCCCTCGGCCGGGTCGAGGGCCAGACCGGACACCCGGTGTCCTCGGCTAACGAGGAGAAGCGTTAGCCAGGCTCCTTTGAACCCGGTGTGCCCGGTGACCAGGTAGTGCACCGTTACCGCGCGGCCTCGGCCATGAATTCGCGGATCGGGTCCACCAGGTACTCGAGCACCGGTCTGTCCTCCACGCCCACAGCTCCAAACCCATACAGCGTCACTGGATTTCTCAATTCTGGTCAACATTAAAGGGTCGAGCGCTTCCGCGGGCAAGCATCGGGTCAAGTCCAGGGACGTGGTGTACGACGTCGTCGTGTGATTCTTCGAGTTCGTGGTTCAGGCGGTGAGTGCCGCCGGGGTCGCCTCCTGTTCGCTTGCTGGACTGTGGTCGGCTCGGGATTTGCTGAGGACGTCGAGGCCGAGATAGCGGCGTGATTCGGCCCATTCGTCGTGTTGTTCGGCACGGACTGCGCCGACGAGGCGGATCAGGGCGTTGCGGTCGGGGAAGATTCCGACCACGTCGGTGCGCCGGCGGATTTCCTTGTTGAGCCGTTCTTGAGGATTGTTCGACCAGATCTGGCGCCAGATCTGCTTGGGGAACGCGGTGAATGCCAGCAGGTCGGTGCGGGCGGCCTCTAGATGATCGGCGACCTTGGGTAGCTTGTCGGTCAGTGCATCGATGATGCGATCATATTGTGCAGCAACGGAATCAGCGTCAGGTTGGTCGTACACCGAGTGCAACAAAGTGCGTACCCACGGCCATGACGTCTTGGGGGTGATGGCCATCAGGTTGGTCGCGTAGTGCGTTCTGCACCGCTGCCAGGACGTGCCGGGCAGGGTGGCGCCGATGGCAGCCAACAGGCCCGCATGGGCATCGGAGGTCACCAGTTTGACCCCCGACAAGCCGCGGGCGGTCAGCGACCGCCAGAACGTCAACCAGCCGGCGCCGTCTTCGGCGGTGGTGACGTCGATGCCCAGGATTTCGCGGTAGCCCTCGGCGTTGACCCCGACCGCGATCAGCGCGTGCACGTTGACCACGCGGCCGGCTTCGCGGACCTTGAGCACCAGGGCGTCAGCGGCCACGAACGTGTACGGACCGGCATCGAGCGGCCGGGTGCGGAATGCCTCGACCGCGGTGTCGAGTTCCTTGGCCATCACCGACACCTGCGACTTCGACAGGCTTGTGATGCCCAGCGTTTCGACGAGCTTGTCCATCCGCCGCGTCGACACTCCCAGCAGGTAGCAGGTGGCCACCACGGTGGTCAGGGCCCGCTCAGCCCGCTTACGCCTCTCTAGGAGCCAGTCCGGGAAATAGGAGCCGTGCCGCAACTTGGGGATCGCTAGATCCAATGACCCTGTCCGCGTGTCGAATTGGCGGTGCCGGTACCCGTTGCGCTGATTCGTTCGATCGCTGCTGCGATCACCGTATCCGGCGCCGCACAAGGTGTCGGCCTCAGCACCCATCAGGGTGTGGATGAACGTGGTCAGCAGCTCGCGCAGCACGTCGGGGTGAGTGGTGGTGAGTCGTTCGGCCAGCACCTGGGGCCAGTCGATATCGTGGGCAGTGGTCATCGCGTTGATTCCTTTGCTCGAGTGACTTTGGTCGGTCTCTCGAAGAATCACGCGATGACCTTCATTCATCCGGCTAGACACGCCGCACCTCACCAACGGGTCCGGCTCGTACACCACCCTGGTGGACGCAACTAAGCATCGACGCCTCGACGTCGCGCAGGCACAGCGTGCGGTGCGAATCGACACAAGTGTCATCCTTGCCGGTGGATGCGGCCCTAGACTCACCTGAAGCTGAGGTTTTTATGACCCTTACCTTGACCGGAGCGACCGGCTTCGTCGGACGACAGATCCTGCGCGACCTCCTTGAACGAGGCTCCTCGGTGCGGGTGCTCGTCCGCGACGCATCCCGCCTGCCCAGTTTCTCGGCATCCGGAGCGCTGGAGGTTGTGCACACGCCCGACTTGTTCGCAGAGACGACCGGCCGACTCGAGGAGTTGCTCGAAGGGTCTGAAGCCTTGGTGCATGCGGCTTGGGATACGGAGCCTGGCAACCCCTACGCGTCGCCAGTGAACCTTGCGTGCCTCACCGGCACACTCAACTTGGCCTCCGCATTCGCGGCAGTCGGCGGCAAGCGATTCGTTGGTGTCGGAACCTGCGCGGAGTACGACCCTTCCACCGGGCTGATGAGCACCGATACCCCATTGGTGCCGAGCACTTTGTATGGCGCCTGCAAGGCGTCGGCTTTTCAGGTGCTTCGTTGTTTCCTTGGCGCAGAGGGCATCAGCTTTGCCTGGTGCCGGATCTTCTACCTATATGGGGAAGGTGAGAATGAGCGGCGGCTGGTGCCATATATCCGCAGGCAACTCAGCGCCGGGCAAGAAGCGGAACTGACTCGTGGCGAGCAGGTGCGTGACTTTCTCGATGTAAAAGACGCCGCCGGGATGATCGCCGATGTCGCACTGGGTCAGCAGCAGGGTGCGGTGAATATCTGCTCGGGTGAAGCGATAACGGTTCGACAACTCGCCGAACGTATCGCCGACGAATACGGTCGGCGTGACCTGTTGCGTTTTGGGGCGAGACCCGAGAACGTTTTCGACCCGCCGCGGGTCGTCGGCGTGCGGAACGACGTGCGATGAGTGGCTGAATTTCGGCGAAAATTAGCCGTCGGAGCCGGGGGCAACCGTGAAAATGACGTGGCTGCCATCGCGCACGACCTCGACGGGTGCCGGCTGGCCGATCGTGAGCTGACGGACTGCTACGACGAATTCGTTGATGTCGGCGACCGCACGGTTGCCGACTTTGACGATCACGTCGTTCTCCAGGATTCCGGCCGCTTGCGCGTTACTGCCGGTCTCGACGTTGGCCACCTGCGCACCCGAAACCACCGAGTTGCTCACCGACCGGGTGGTCACATTCAGCGTCGGGTGGTGGATCTTGCCGTCTCGAATCAATACGTCGGCGACTGCGCTGGCTTCGTTGATCGGGATGGCGTAGCCCGGCCTGCCGGCGCAAGTCCCCAACGCACACGCGCTGATGATGCCGATCACCCGGGCGCTCATATCGAGCAGCGGGCCCCCGGAGTTGCCGTGGTGGATCACCCCATCGGTCTGCATGGCGTCGATCACCGTGTCGGTGTCATCGGAGCCGTGGCCGACCAGCGGCACCGGGCGATGCAACGCACTGATAGTGCCGTGCGTTACCGTCTCGCGCGACCCCAACGGTGGGCCGACCGCCACCACCAGGTCGCCGACCTGCACTGTGTCGGAGTCGCCGAGGCGCGCGACGGTCAGGTTGTTGACGTTGTCGACCTTCAGTACGGCCAGGTCCGTTTCGGGATCACGACCGACCACGTTGGCCGCCACCGTCTTGCCGTCGTTGAAGGTGACCGACACCTCGTACCGGCCGGGGTTGTTGGCCGCCGTGGCGATCGGATGATTGTTGGTGACGACGTAGCCGCGGGCGTCGACGATCACCCCCGAACAAAACCCACCCACGTGGTCGCTGACTCTGAGGTCCGCCACATAGACAACCGAGTTCTTCACCGCGGCAGCGACTTTGGCGAAGCGGTGCTCCGGTGGCTCGGAAGCCCCCTGAGTCACAGCATGACCTTCGATGTGGTGCGCCTGGGCAGCAGGTGTAGTCCGCAGTATGTCAACCGCGGACCAATGCGCGGTCGGCCAGCGCGGCGAGCACCGGCGCCAACAGCCGGACGTATTCGAACGTCAGATGGCCTTGGTCACGGTATACCAGCGTGTTGCCCACGATGGCCGGGCAGCGCTCGGCGGTGCAGAACAGATCGGTGAGGTCGGCGTATTGTCCGCCGCCGGCTTTGGTGGCGGCGGTCTCCGCGGCGATGCCGGGTTCGTTCACGGCTACCGATGTCAGCGGCGAGCAGGTCGTCGCGTCGTCGAGGTGGACCGACAAGCAGTTCGGGACTATCGATTGCGGGTCGGGGATCGGTCCGAGCACCAGTACCTTCGCGCCGGTGCTGCGCAGCTGCTGCACCGAGCGGGTCAGGCTATCGATGTATGCCGGGTCGTATGACGTGAAACCTGAGGGACGCCCGTAGCGGTCGCCGTAGAGCCGAAACATGCTGAGCACGATCAACTTCGGGTGCTCAGCTTGTAATCGGGCGGTGACCTCACCGCGCCACCGCTTGCACTCGCCGTAGTCCCGATGAAGCATGAAGCTGTAGATGGGCAACTCCAGCAGCAATGGGCAGCCGGCCCTGGCCAGCGTCTCCAACCGCCAGTGCCGCTGGGTCGCGGCCTGCTGGAAGGCTGTGCTCCACATCGCGGCGTTTGAGTCGCCGACCAGGGCGATCGTGGTGGGCGAGGCGGTGTCGCCCATCGCGCACTCGGGTTGGCCCACCTCAAGGTAGTTACGTAAGCAGCCGTCGGTGAAGAGTCGTTGTTCCCCGGCTTTGGCGTCGGCGAGGGGTGGGTCGAGGTTGGCGGGGACGTCGTCGAGGTCGGCGGAGGCGGCGACGGCGGCTTGGACTTGGGCGTAGTCGCGTTGGACGATCGCGTTGTATTGGTCGACGGTTGCACCGGCCGGGGGTGGGCTGTCGGTGATGGTCAGTGTTTGGGTGGCCAGGCTGCGTCCGATGGGGGCGGGAACCGCGACCAGCGCCGCGATGCCCACGGCGACGGCGATGGCGGTGGCGGCGGCGCCGACGGTCAGGCTGGCGGTGGCTGAGCGGCGTAACCGGGCGGCGAAGCGGATGGGGTTTTCGATCAGGCGCACGGTCAGTACGGCCAGCCCGGCGGAAAGGGCGGCCGCTGTCAGTCTTTCGGTCAAACCGAGTGGGTGGTCCAGTAGTGCCGGGGCCAGTAGCAGTACCGGCCAGTGCCACAGATACCACGAATACGACACCCGCCCGATCGCGCGCATCGGCGCTGTTTTCAGGATGCGCCCGCAGCCGTGTGTGGGGGTGGCGCAGCCGGCGCCGATGATCAGTGCGGCGCCCAGCACCGGTAGCAGTGCGGCGGTGCCCGGGTAGGGGGTGGTGGCGCCTAGTCGGGTGCAGCCGGCCAGGATGACCGCTAGTCCTGTCCAGCCGGTGATCGCGGCGCCCGCGGTGGGAGTCGGTGCCAGTGGGTGGCGGTCAGGGCGATCAGGCCGCCGGCGGCTAGCTGCCAGGCGCGGGTGGGGAGGGAGAAGAACGCCACCGGCGCCATGGTGTGGGTGGTGATCACCGATGCGGTGAACGAGGCCGCGGCCACCAGCGCCAACACCACCAGATACGGGGTCGTCGACGCCGACGAGGTGGTGTCGGCACTGGCGCGTCGGCGGGTGCGCGCGATCAGCCAGGCCGTGGCGATGATCAGTGGTGGCCACACCAGGTAGAACTGTTCTTCCACACCTAGGGACCAGTAGTGCTGAAACGGGGAGGGCGGCCGGTCTGAGGCCAAATAGTCGATGCCTTGTCGGGCGAAGCGGTAGTTGCCGACATAGAGCGCGCAGGCGATGCCGTCTTTGAGGACGCTGCGCACTTCCAACGGGGACAACAGGATCGCCGAGCCGATCGCGGTGACCACGCCGACGACGGCTGAGGCCGGCAGCAGGCGGCGCGCGCGTGCCCCGTAGAAGCGGCCCATCCGCACACCGCCGGTGGAGCTGACTTCGCGCCACAGCATGCCGGTGATCAAAAACCCGGAGATGACAAAGAACACGTCGACACCGATGAATCCGCCACCCACCCCGGGCACACCCGCGTGAAACAGCACAACGGCCACCACCGCCACCGCCCGCAAACCCTCGATGTCCGGGCGAAACCCCTTCTGCGGCAGGCGTTCACCCTGCACCCCGTGCACAGGGCTCACACTGTCAACCTGGGACATGCTCACCACCCTGCGAAGAGGACACGTTCGGCAGAACAGGTCATTATTACTGGTCGACGAGTACCGACGTGGGGCTTTGCAATCGGAGTCGTATCCTTCTCATCGCTGGCCCTGTCTCATCGGCGCAGTGGCCCCGCCCAACGACAACCAATCGATCCCAAACTGCCACTACCTTTTGGACGAAGTGGCATCGTCGGTCAACCCCTGACCAATGCGCGGTCGGCCAGGGCACCGAGTACCGGCGCCAACAGCCGGACGTATTCGAACATCAGATGGCCTCGGTCGCGATACACCAGCGTGTTACCCACGATGGCGGGGCAGCGCTCGGCGGTGCAGAACAGCTCGGTGAGGTCGGCGTAGTGTCCGCCGCCGGCTTTGGTGGCGGCGGTCTCCGCGGCGATGCCGGGGTCGTTGACCGCGACCGATCTCAGCGGCGAGCAGGTTGTCGCGTCATCGAGGTGGACCGACAGGCAGGTCGGCACGATTGATTGCGGAGCCGGGGTTGGTCCGAGCACCAGCACCTGCGCGCCGGTGCCGCGCAGCTGCTGCACCAAGCGAGTCATGCTGTCGAGCCATGCCGGGTCATATGAGGTCGAAACCTGCCGGGCGCCCGTAGCGGGCGCCGTATCCCCGCGACATGCTGAGCACGATCAGTTTCGGGTGCTCGGCCCGTAACCGGGCGGTGATCTCTCTGCGCCACTGCGTGCACTCGGCGTAGTCCCTGCGAAGCTCGAAGTTGAAGGTGGGCAGGTCCAGCACTGGGCACATACCCTTGGCCATCATTTCCAGCCGCCAGTGCCGTTGTGTGGCGACCTGCTCGAACCCCGGAGTCCACATCGCGGCATTCGAATCGCCGATCAAGGCCACCGTGGTCTTCGAGGCAGTGTCGCCCATCGCGCACTCGGGTTGGCCGACCTCGCGAAAATTGCGCAAGCAGCCGTTGAAGAAGAGTTGTTGTTCTTCGGCTGCCGCGTCGGCGAGGGGTGGGTCGAGGTTGGCGGGGACGTCGTCGAGGTCGGCGGAGGCGGCGACGGCGGCTTGGACTTGGGCGTAGTCGCGTTGGACGATCGCGTTGTATTGGTCGACGGTTGCACCGGCCGGGGGTGGGCTGTCGGTGATGGTCAGTGTTTGGGTGGCCAGGCTGCGTCCGATGGGGGCGGGAACCGCGACCAGCGCCGCGATGCCCACGGCGACGGCGATGGCGGTGGCGGCGGCGCCGACGGTCAGGCTGGCGGTGGCTGAGCGGCGTAACCGGGCGGCGAAGCGGATGGGGTTTTCGATCAGGCGCACGGTCAGTACGGCCAGCCCGGCGGAAAGGGCGGCCGCTGTCAGTCTTTCGGTCAAACCGAGTGGGTGGTCCAGTAGTGCCGGGGCCAGTAGCAGTACCGGCCAGTGCCACAGATACCACGAATACGACACCCGCCCGATCGCGCGCATCGGCGCTGTTTTCAGGATGCGCCCGCAGCCGTGTGTGGGGGTGGCGCAGCCGGCGCCGATGATCAGTGCGGCGCCCAGCACCGGTAGCAGTGCGGCGGTGCCCGGGTAGGGGGTGGTGGCGCCTAGTCGGGTGCAGCCGGCCAGGATGACCGCTAGTCCTGTCCAGCCGGTGAGCGCGGCGCCCAGCGGTGGGAGTCGGTGCCAGTGGGTGGCGGTCAGGGCGATCAGGCCGCCGGCGGCCAGCTGCCAGGCGCGGGTGGGGAGGGAGAAGAACGCCACCGGCGCCATGGTGTGGGTGGTGATCACCGATGCGGTGAACGAGGCCGCGGCCACCAGCGCCAACGCCACCAGATACGGGGTCGTCGACGCCGACGAGGTGGTGTCGGCACTGGCGCGTCGGCGGGTGCGCGCGATCAGCCAGGCCGTGGCGATGATCAGTGGTGGCCACACCAGGTAGAACTGTTCTTCCACACCTAGGGACCAGTAGTGCTGAAACGGGGAGGGCGGCCGGTCTGAGGCCAAATAGTCGATGCCTTGTCGGGCGAAGCGGTAGTTGCCGACATAGAGCGCGCAGGCGATGCCGTCTTTGAGGACGCTGCGCACTTCCAACGGGGACAACAGGATCGCCGAGCCGATCGCGGTGACCACGCCGACGACGGCTGAGGCCGGCAGCAGGCGGCGCGCGCGTGCCCCGTAGAAGCGGCCCATCCGCACACCGCCGGTGGAGCTGACTTCGCGCCACAGCATGCCGGTGATCAAAAACCCGGAGATGACAAAGAACACGTCGACACCGATGAATCCGCCACCCACCCCGGGCACACCCGCGTGAAACAGCACAACGGCCACCACCGCCACCGCCCGCAAACCCTCGATGTCCGGGCGAAACCCCTTCTGCGGCAGGCGTTCACCCTGCACCCCGTGCACAGGGCTCACACTGTCAACCTGGGACATGCTCACCCACTTGATAAAAGGACGCGTTCGTCAGAAGAGTCCTTATCACACAAGCGCGTACCAGCCCGACAAATCCCGAGAACTGTGGCTGGTTTCGACACGCAGTCGGTCAACCCCCGACCAACGCGCGGTCGGTCAGCGCACCGAGTACCGGTGCCAACAGCCGGGAGTATTCCAAGATATATGGCCCCGGTCAAAATAGACCAGCGTGTTACCGACAATGGCCGGGCAGCGCTCGGCGGTGCAGAACAGATCGGTGAGGTCGGCGTAGTGTCCGCCGCCGGCTTTGGTGGCGGCGGTCTCGGCCGCGATGCCGGGGTCGTTGACCGCGACCGCCCTCGGCGGCGAGCAGGTCGTCGCGTCGTCGAGGTGGCCCGGCCAGGCAGTCGGCACCTGTGATTGCGGATCGGGGATCGGTCCGAGCACCAGCACCTGCGCGCCGATGCCGCGCAGCTGCTGGACGAAACAAGTCAGACTCTCGAGCCATGCCGCGTCGTATGAGGTGAAACCTGCTGGGTAACCGTAGCGGGCACCGTATCGACGCGACATGCTGAGCACGATGAGTTGTGGGCGTTCGGTTTGTAATCGGGCGGTGATCTCACCGCGCCACTGGTCGCATTCGGTGTACTTCCTGCGAGGACTGGGATGATGGTGGGCAGGTCCAGCACTGGGCACATACCCTTGGCCATCATCTCCAGCCGCCAGTGCCGTTGTGTGGCGACCTGCTCGAACCCCGGAGTCCACATCGCGGCATTCGAATCGCCGATCAAGGCCACCGTGGTCGTCGAGGCAGTGTCGCCCATCGCGCACTCGGGTTGGCCGACCTCGCGAAAATTGCGCAAGCAGCCGTTGAAGAAGAGGCGCTGTTCTTCGGCTCCCGCGTCGGCAAGGGGCGGGTCGAGGTTGGCGGGGACGTCGTCGAGGTCGGCGGAGGCGGCGACGGCGGCCTTTACTTGGGCGAAGTCGCGTTGGACGATCGCGTTGTATTGGTCGGGGGTTGCACCGACCGGGGGTGGGCTGTCGGTGATGGTCAGTGTTTGGGCGGCCAGGCTGCGCCCGATGGGGGCGGGAACCACGACCAGCGGCGCTATCCCCACGCAGACCGCTATCGCGGTGGCGAGGGCGCCGACGGCCAGGCTGGCGAGGGCTGACCGCCGCAGGGGTGCGGCGAATCGGATGGGGTTTTCGACCAGGCGCAGGGTGAGCACGGCCAGCCCGGCGGAGAAGGGCGGCCGCCACCAGCCTTTCGACCAACCCCAGTGGGTGGCCCAGCAGTGCCGGTGCCAGCAGCAGCACCGGCCAGTGCCACAGATACCACGAATACGACACCCGCCCGATCGCGCCCATCGGCGCTGTTTTCAGGATGCGCCCGCAGCCGTGTGTCGGTGTGGCGCAGCCCGCGCCGATCACCAACGCCGCGCCCAGCACCGGTAGTAGTGCGGCGGTGCCCGGGTAGGGGGTGGTGGCGCCTAGTCGGGTGCAGCCGGCCAGGATGACCGCTAGTCCTGTCCAGCCGGTGAGCGCGGCGGCCCGGGGTGGGAGTCGGTGCCAGTGGGTGGCGGTCAGGGCGATCAGGCCGCCGGCGGCCAGCTGCCAGGCGCGGGTGGGGAGGGAGAAGAACGCCACCGGCGCCATGGTGTGGGTGGTGATCACCGATGCGGTGAACGAGGCCGCTGCGACCAGCGCCAACACCACCAGATACGGGGTCGTCGACGCCGACGAGGTGGTGTCGGCACTGGCGCGTCGGCGGGTGCGCGCGGATCAGCCAGGCCGTGGCGATGATCAGTGGTGGCCACACCAGGTAGAACTGTTCTTCCACACCTAAGGACCAGTAGTGCTGAAACGGGGAGGGCGGCCGGTCTGAGGCCAAATAGTCGATGCCTTGTCGGGCGAAGCGGTAGTTGCCGACATAGAGTGCGCTGGCGATGCCGTCTTTGAGGACGCTGCGCACTTCCAACGGGGACAACAGGATCGCCGAGCCGATCGCGGTGACCACGCCGACTGCGGCTGAGGCCGGCAGTAGTCGACGGGCCCGCGCCCCGTAGAAGCGGCCCATCCGCACACCGCCGGTGCTGCTGACTTCGCGCCACAGCATGCCGGTGATCAAAAACCCGGAGATGACAAAGAACACGTCCACACCGATGAACCCGCCACCCACCCCGGGCACACCGGCGTGAAACAGCACCACCGCCAGCACCGCCACCGCCCGCAAACCCTCGATGTCGGGGCGAAACTCCTTCTGCGGCAGGCGTTCACCCGGCGCGCCGCGCACAGGGCTCACGCTGTCAACCTGGGACATGCTCACCCACTTGGCAAGAGGAGGCGTTCGGTAAAAACAGGTCATTATTACCTGTCGGCCAGTGCCGACGTGGGGCTTTGCAATCGGAGATGTCTTCTCATCCCCGCCCGGATGCGACGTGCTGACCCGATCCCACACCGCGACTTGCGATTGCTCGATACGATCTGGGACTGTGTCTGACCCGATGACCACCCGCCCTGCGATCTGCCTGAGCATGATCGTGCGAAACCAGGCACACCTCAAGGAGACCCTCGACTCGGTCGCGCCCTACATCAGCTCGTGGGTGATCGTAAGCACCGGCTGCGACGACGGGATTCAGGATCTGATCCGGAACCACATGGCGGCTCTTGGCATCCCCGGTGAACTTCACGAACGGCCGTCGACCGATTTCGGGAATAACCGGGCCGAGGCCCTTGCCCTTGCGCAAGGTCATGGCGACTATATCTGGGTCGTTGATTCCGGCGACGTACTGGTGGGCACGCCCGACTTCAGCCGGCTGGGTGCTGACGTCTACTGGATGGCCTACGGAGACGACAACCGCGACATCTTCTGGCGCGCGCAGTTGTTCCGCGACGGGTTGCGCGTGCGCTACGACGGTGTCGTCCGGGAGTACGCCGCATGGGACGATTCCTGCATCGATGTGCGCCTGACGGGCGAATGCCACATCGAATCTCGCCGACTCGGTACGCGCGGCTGGTATCCGCCGACGGATGCGCGCGACCGCGACCTGTTGTTGGCTGAGGTCGAACGCAACCCCGACGATGGGCGTTCGGTGTTCTATCTGGCCCAGAGCTACTTCGAACTGGGCGATATCGACAACGCACGCAGATGGTTTGCGCGGCGGATCGAGATGGGTGGTTGGTACCAGGAAATCTACGTCGCGATGTGGCGGACCGCGGAGACGATGGCGCGACTCGGTGCGCCCTGGCTAGAGGTCCAAGACGCCTACCTGAAGGCCTGGGAATTCCTACCGACTCGTGCCGAGGCGCTGCATGCCGTCGCCTCGTGGTGCCGTGTCGACCAGCGCTACCGGCTCGGCTACCACTACGCCAAGCTCGCCGCGGACATCCCGTTTCCTGAAGAGGACCAATTCTTTGTGCGCGAAGACATTTACGGCTGGCGCGCAACCGATGAGCAGGCGGTGTGCGCGTTCTATATCGGCAAGCAGGCCGAGGCGTTCACGCTGTGTCGGCGTCTGCTGGCCAGGCCTGACATCCCAGAGCCTGACCGGCAACGGATAGCGGTCAACCGCGATTTGAGCGTGCCGACAATGTTCCATGCGGAGTCCTCGTACCCCGAGGCGCTGATTCAGCGCCTACTCGCCGGTCCAGATGAGGCCGAGGTGGTCGTCAGCCTGATCGCCGGGCCGGATCGGGACACCACCGAGCAGGCGCTTAACTCATTCCTGCGCTGCTGCCTCGATGTGTCACGGGTCGGGCGCTTTCTGGTGGTCGACACCGGCATGTCAGCCCAGGACCGCACGATAATCCTCGAGCGCTACGGGTTTCTCGAGTTTGCCGATTGCGGCCCCGCGGAGGGGCTCGGCGCCCAGCTTGCCCAGATCCGCGCTCAGATCGATGGACGGTTTTGGCTCCATCTGGGGCAGGGCTGGAGGTTTTTTGCCCCCGACGATTTGATCACCCGCCTTACGGCAGTGCTCGAGGCCGAGGCACAGGTATTTCAGGTGGGCATCAACTTCGCCGATGCGGTCAGCCGGCCGGCGCATGCGCCACCGAGGAGGCGGCGCGCCGAGCACCCGATGCCGGGCGCTATGTGCTGGCCGACATGGTGGCCAGCGGCCCGGCAATGTTCGATACCGCACGACTGGATCAAGCCGGCGGTCTGGACGACCTCGGGCAGCGGGCAGCCGCGGCCGGGTTATGTACCGCCACCCTTGACGAGGTGTTCTGCACCCTAGGTCTCGACCCTCACCCGCAACTGCCCTGGAGCGCCGAGGTCGCGGGCGTCATTAATGAACTGATCAGGGCCGGTGCCGCTCGCCACTTCGCCGAACTGAGCACGGGCGATCCCAGTCCATACTTCGCTGCGGTGGCAGCGGATTCTAAAGTCTTGATGTCGTACAACTCCGAAACAGGTGCCAATCTCGACGCGGATCTTCTAGCCGCGAATCCACCCGAAGGCGGCTATGACCTGCTCTTCGTCGATGCTTGGCATAAACCGAAACTCAGCCTCGACCTGCTTGAGCAGTGCCTGACCAGGCTTTCCGCCAACGGTGTGGTGGTTGTCCATGGCAGCAACCCGCCCGGCGCTGGTCACCGGCGGCCCGCCGAGGAGGACGACCCGGGATCGGAGTGTGACGGTCAGGTTTTGCGCGCGGTTGTTGACTTCCGGATACGTCATCCTCAATGTGAAGTGTTCACCGTGGACGCGGGCTGGGGCTGCACGGTAGTCCGGCCCAGCCGCCAAAGCCGTCAAGAGCTAGCTCTTGCGCCGGTCGATCGGATTGGCGGGATCGAGTTCGAGCGTGAGCGCAACACGCTGCTGAATTTGGTTAGCGTCGATTGGTTTCGCCGCCATCTCTATGCCGATCCGTACCTCGCCGGCGCCGCGCGCCTGACGAAACACACAGAGGTGCTGAATGCCTTGATCTCGCTCAACGATTTCGAAAGTTACCTTGAGATCGGAGTTGGCGACGGAGCCAATCTGTCTCAGATCATCGCGCCGATACGGCATTCGGTGGACCCTGGTGCCAGGCTCGGCGGCGCTGCGATGTTCCCAGTGACGTCTGACGAGTTCTTTGCTTCCGGCGTCGGGCTGGACCGCTACGACCTCATCTTCGTTGACGGCTTGCATACCGAGGATCAGTGCCTGCGTGACCTGGAGAATGCGGTGGCGCGGTTGTCTGAACGGGGTCGGATTGTCGCCCACGATATGAATCCGCCGACGGAGTGGCACCAACGCCCCCTCGAGCAGTTCAATGGAGGCGATTGGAACGGCCCCGTCTGGAAGGCGTTGGTTCGCTTCAGAGCTGAGCATCCCGAGTTCGAGGTCTACACTTTCGACTTTGACTGGGGTTGTGCGCTGGTGCGCCGGCGAGTGGAAACTGCACCGCCACAACCAATCCCTGAGCTGCCCGACACCTTGGACTGGGCTTTTTTCGAAGAGCACCGTCGTGAATTGCTCAACCTGGTACCAGGCTTGGCCGAACAGCTTCCTAACCTTCTTTGCGCACCTGGCGACGGGAAACTGTCAGCTAATGTGCATTCCTCAATCGAGACCTGACGACAGGGCGCGATCCAGGATGGCTGCCTGGTTGCGGGCCGAGAACGCCTGGTAACCGCGCTCGGCGAGTTCGCGGCGCGCACGATCGTCGCGAAGGAGCTCCACGCAGCGATCGACCAGTTCGTCGTACTCTGCGATGGCGATGCCCGGCTCTAGGTCGCGCTCCTCAGTTGGATCGGTACCGCGCTCTGACACTACCGCGCGCCTATTGGCTAGTAGATAGGAAATACGCACAATTTCGAAGATCTTCGCTTGCTCGGAGTAATGGATGTTGATGACAATCTTCGAGCGGGCGATCCAGGCGTCGCGGCCCGCGCCGTAGACACCGAATAGTGATTCGACGCGAAAACCCTTGGCGCGCAATTTGTCTAGAATAGCGCGCCGACGATCCGTCATCGCGCCGTAGAAAAGGACGTCAATGTCCTCGGGAACTGCGACAATTCGTGTCAGCGCGGGGACGTATCCGATCGGAACGTGGATGGGTGGAGGCACTTGCGCTCGATCGACGAGCCGCTCGATGTTGGCTTTGCTGTAGTCCCAAACCGGGTAGCGTCTGAAAACGGCGAGCAGCTCAGGCGTCATCCAGTTCGAGTGAAGATAGGCTTGTTCAAAGTTGTACAAGATCGGGTGTTTTGGCGGCTTCAAGCCGTGATGGGAGAGGAAGTGCGGCTGTAGCACGATGGTGTGGTGATCGTCGAGGTTTAGATGATTGGTCAGCACTGACTCGTGGCCGAGCGCCAGAAGACCGTAGTGCAATGTCTCCGCGACCTCGCGAACACATTGGCTGTGCAAACGGCCGAGCTGAGATCATCGCTACGGCGAACCGCATGGGGTGCAACATACCGCAATGCGGTGCTGCGGCCAAGGTTATCGGAGATCTGCTCCTGTCGGCTTGTGATCGACACGCCAATACGTGCCCACTCCATCGATCGGCAGTATGGGCGATGTGATTCCGCAACGGTCGCGGAAATCGTGGACGGCCTTCGCGCATGGTGGCAGAAATAATCGTCCACTATCACGAAGCCACCATACGACACCGTGTGATAGAGCGCGTCCAATGCTTCAATCGTTGATTCATACATGTCGCCGTCGAGCCGCAAAATAGCTAACTGGTCGATCGGAGCGTGCAACAGCGTGTCCTTGAACCATCCCTCTAGGAAAATGACCCGTTCATCCAGCAACCCGAAGCGGCGAAAATTGTCTTCGACATCGGTGCGTGATATCTGGAGTTGGGTATGCGTGTGATGCGAATCCCCAGCATCGGCGGGAAACCGCTCGGGTCTGGTGCGGAAGTCGCAAAGCTGTCTGCAACGAAAACACGTCGCGTGTCGTCGCCGTATGCCTCCAAAATGCCTTTCATCAAAATACAGGCGCCGCCTCGCCAAACGCCAGTCTCAATCAAGTCGCCCTCGACGCCATCTAATATCACCGTCTCGACGGCGTGGCGTAGGTTTCGCATGCGAGCATTTCCGATCATCGAGAAGGCGAGCGAAGGCCAGTCCCTTCCCACGAAGCGTCGGTTCGGATCGAATGCACCTCCCGACCAAGGGTCGCAGGGCGCATCTTCGATGAGCATGCCGGTCAGCGACGCCTCGAGAAGATTGAGGTAGCGCTGAACTAACCTGCTGCGACCGTATCCCTCGTTCATCGTTCTTCAACTCCTAACCGAGCTTTGCCCATCCGACGGGCACGTCCATTGATCGGGGTCAGATTGCAGCGATACAGAGCACTTCGTCCAGGCTGGCGGTCTGTAGTCCGGCAGCGGCGGCCCACCGGCGAAGTTCGGCTATCGCCTCCGTTTCGGTGACATTCAGACCGCCCGCCCGATCCAGCCGCTCGGTATCGAACATCGCCGGGCCGTTGGCCACGGCATCGGTAACCAAGTAGCGGCCGGCATCGGATGCTCGGCGCACCGCAGGCTCGGCGGCGCAGGCGCCGGTGAGCTTGGCCGCGTCGCCGAAGTTGATGCCCACCTGGAACACGTGTGGTTCGGTTTCGAGCACCGCGGTGAGGCGGGTGATGAGATTCTCGGGGGCAAAAAACCGCCAGCCTTGGCCCAGGTGCAACCAAAACCGTCCGCCGATCTGCGCGCGGAGGCTGCCAAGCTGGGTGCCGGGCCCGTCGCCAGTGTCGGGATCGGCGAACTCGAGGAATCCGTAACGCTCCTGCAGCGTCGCGTGATCCTCGGATGGCAGGCCGGCATCGATCACCAGGAAGCGCCCGACTTGCGATACGTCGTTGCAACAGTGCAGAAACGAGTTCAGAGTTCGCTCAGCGGCGCCCCGATCCGGCCCGGTGACCAGGGTGACGGTGACCTCGGCGTCGCGTGGGCCGGGGATGAGGCTGCCTACCAGCACATCCGGGTATGACGACGCCGCCTCGATCATGGCCGGCACCGAAAAGTCGCGGTTGACCGCAATACGTTGCCGATCATCGTTCGGGATGTCGGGGCGGGCCACCAGACGACGGCACAGCGTGAACGCCTCAGCGTGCTTGCCGATCCAGCTCGCGCAAATCGCTTGCTCGTCGGTTGCACGCCAGGCGAGGATGGCTGGGTCGAAAAGCATCATGTCCTGCTCGGGAAAAGGGATCCGCGCAGCACGTTCGGCAAACAGGTAACCGAGCGGGTAGCGCCCGGTGACGCGGTAGTGAAGGGCGATGCGATACAGGGGCTCGGCGCGGGTTGGTCGAAACTCCCAAGCTTTTAAGTAGGCATCCTGAACATCCGGCCACGGCGTATCCAGCTGCGCCATAGACTGCGCGATCTGCCACATCGCGATGTAGGTCTCCTCGTCGGAGAAGCCGCCCAACTCGATCTGCCGGGTAAACCACTTGCATGCGTTGGCCAAATCGCCCGTATCGAAATAGGTCTGCGCCAGGATGTTTACCGACCGCCCGTCCTCGGGGTCGCGTTCGACATTGGCCAGCAGCAAATCGAGTGCATACGGGTCCGCATCGCGCACATCGTCGGATTGCACAATGCTTTCTACGGCCGCCTCGACCTGGGCGTCGCTCGCGTTCAAGTGGAGGTCGTCAGCGAGCCGGCGGATCACATCGGCGGGTGTGGCGCGAAGCGCCTCGAAGTCAACCCGCACCGTCACAGCACCGGCCAGCGCGCGATCGCGCGCTGCGATCAGATGTGCCGTCGCCTCGGCCCGCACCTGCTCGTCCTGCCACCATCCGAGTCTGTTCAGCGACGCCACCGCTTTCTCGTAGGGTCGGTCCACCACAACCGGCACTATCGGCCCCCAGGCTTCGCGGATGAAATCCACCGCAACGCAGAGCATCGGGTGCTTGACGCCGGGTCGGCTGCCTGCGATGCGGGCAGCACGGCGATGATCGTCGGCCCAGGTACTAAGTTTCGATACCAAAGAGCCGGCGTCCATTTGCAGCTCTCCGCCGGGCTCGCTAAAGGCCCTGCGACACAATCGGCTTAGACCCGACTCCTCCCAGGTGTCGTGTGGTTCGCGATAGGCCCAGTCAAAATCGGTTCCCATGTAGACGCCAAGGTGATGCAGCACCTTGGCAACGGCCGACGTACCACCGCCGAACGGGCCCAGCACAACGATGATCGGCTCAACGGACGCCATCACGCCTCCCGGAGTTCCGACTGCCCGGTACGGTACCCGATCGTCTTTCCCACCGGCTGAATCTTTCGACCCGTGAAAAATCGTCGAAGGATTTGGTAGTCAACCTTGCAGGACGATGCTGCAATGCGATTCGTGCTCTTGGTGGGGTCGATCCCAATCCAGGCCGTCGGGCGTCCAGATGTAGTCGTCGACCCCAAGCTCGAGAAAACGCGCGTGGATGCGCTCCTCGTAATGATTCGCGACAAAACGAACAATTCGCTGAATTTCCTTGTTCCGGGACTTCTGGGTGTTGCCGATCGATTCGGTGTTGTAGAACTGGACGTAGCCCAACCGTGGGATGTGCACGAACCGGGTTGTCAGGAAGAGGCGCACCAAGAGCTCGTAGTCGTCCGCGACATGGAGTCGACTGTAACCACCGGCCTCGTTGTATGCCTTGCGGGTCCAGGCTCGGATGTGATTCGGCACGCCGACGATGTGGCGGATAGTCTTGGCATTGATATGGATTGCATCTTGCACTAGGTATTGCGTGTCCACCTTCTCGAAGGTCGCGTAATTTTCCGGGTGCCACTCCCAATGCGCCTTGCCGTAGCCGAACCCGTAGTGCTCGCCGTAGTCGTGAAACTCGATCTTGCCCTCGTATTGTTCTGACCAATTAGTATATGCGACACCGCATTCCGGATGCTTGGCAAAGGCATCGACAATCCAGCCGACGGAGTGCGGCGTAAGCACATCATCATGGTCCAGTTCCAGAAAGATGTCCCCGGAAGCGGCCGAGCACAGGTAGCCCTTCAATTCGCCAATATTGCCATTCGGTTTTTCCAGGCGATGAACCGAGACCCGGTAGTCAGCCCCAATCTCCTCGAGCGCGTCCCGGGTGCCCGGATCCGGCGAGTGGTCGTCGACGATGACCCATTCCCAGTCGCGGTACGACTGGCGCTGCAACGACTGCCATGTCCGCAACAGTCGCTCCCTGCCGGTGTTGTAGACCGGCGTGTACACGCTGACCGTGCGAAGCGCCTGCTGGCCCTCGTATCCCGGCAACGCCCCGCCCAGGAAGCAATGCAGCATATGGATGCCACGCAGTTCGCTGGCGTCGTCCTTATGAATCCACTTGCGGCGAATGTAGTGCGGCGCCGCCATCAAATTCTTGAAGCTGTGCATGTCGCCGATCGTGACGATGCACTGCGGATCGAGCTCTTTCAGAATCCGCGTCAGGTCCAGATCGTTTTCGAATAGCGAGAAATCGAACGTGTCTGCCTCAAACGATGGCGCTGGATGCGAGCGCAACTGCTCCGCGCTCGGCAGCTGGTCCATGGATGTGACGCCGAAGATAGCAACCTTCGGAAGTCCGGGATTGCGCATTTCCTCCCTTAGGCCTGGCAGGTCCTCGATAGTCGGCCCATTCGGTTACAGAGCCTGATATCGGTTGTAGTTGATTTCGCAGGCGACCGGTGGCTGCGTTGGGCAGCGTATCGGCCGAGGTCCTCTGGCGGGGTGAAATTCGTCGCTCTTCCTGGCTGACGTGCGGATCGTTGCACTGTCAGATTGCGGTGACGCAGAGGACTTCGTCGAGGCTGGCGGTTTGCAGTCCGGCGGCCGCCGCGCGTCGCCCGAGTTCGGTGATCGGATCGGGCTCGGTGCTGTCTAGTCCGCCGGCTTGATCTAGCCGCGCGGTGTCGAACATCGCCGGGCCGCTGGCTACCTCGTCGGTCAGCACGTAGCGGCCGGCCTCGGGTGTTCGGCGTACCGCCTGCTCGGCGGCGTTGGCGCCGGTGAGTTTGGCTGCGTCGGCGAAGTTGATGCCCACCTGGAATACCTGTGGTTCGGCGTCGAGCACCGCGGTGAGCCGGGTGATGAGATTCTCGGGCGCAAAAACTTGCCAGCCTTGCCCCAGATGGAGCCAAAACCGTCCGCCGATCTGAGCGCGCAGTTGCGCAAGCTCCCCGCGAGACCCTTCTTCGGGACCGTAATCGACAAACTCAAGAAACCCGAACCGCTTTCGCAGCATTGCGCGCTCACGCAGCATCGCGCGATCCAGTGCTGACATGCCGACGTAGACGATGAGAAAACGCCCGACCCGTGACAGGTCGGTGCAGCAGTGCAGAAACGAGTTGAGCGTCTGTTCGGTGGCAGCATTATCGGGCCCGGCGACCAGGCTGACGGTGACGTCGCCCTCCCGTGGACCCGCGGTTAGGCGCTGCACCAACTCATCGGGGTACGACGATGCCGCCTCGATCATGGCCGGCACACAAATGTCACGGTTGGCGGCAATCCTGGCTCGATCATGGTCGGGGATGTCGGGTCGGGCCAGCACGCGCCGCCACAACGTGAACGCCTCTGCATGCTTGCCGATCCTGGCTGCGCACACCGCCTGTTCATCGGCTGCGCGCCAGGCGTAGACGTCTGCGCGGACCATTAGGTCGTCTACCGGAAGCGGGATCTCTGCGGCGCGCCGGGCAAACTCGTAGCCACATCGGTATTGCTGCTCGATGCGGTAGTTGAACGCGATGGCGAACAGCGGTTCGGCGCGAGTTGGTCGAAACTCCCAGGCCCGCAGGTAGGCGGCCTTTACGTCGGGCCACGGTTCACCGACTTTGTGCATCGACTCCGCGAGACGGTGCATCGCGAAGAAGACCTCCTCGTCCGGACCATCCATCTCGGCCCGCCGCGCGTACCACTTGCGCGCGTTGACGAAATCGCCCGAATCGAAGTAGCGCTGGGCCAGGTTGAACACCGGTCGGAAATCCTCGGGGTCGCGTTCGACCTCGGCCAACAACAAACGGCGATCACGCGCAAGCTTGTGCGCAGACAGATCGCCCAGCGGCGTCGTGAGGTAAACAGGCTGGCCGTCATTTCCGAAGTGGATCCAAGTCACCACCACGATCTTCGGGCCAGACTCCGGTGGCCGAGCAATATGATGGTAGAGATAATTCGACGGAAATAAAACAACTGATCCCTTCTCACAACGCTGCGAGTAATCCAAGGCTGGAAATACCGTTTCGCCCCCCTGGACAACATCGTTCAAGTACGCAATCACGCTGACTTGTCGCGTCGCGGATGCGACATTCCAGGCATCGGCATGCTCGTGGAACCACTCGGGATGATCGGGAGTCGACGGTTGGTATCGCAGGACATTCGGCCCCTCGAGCAGCGTGCAGAAGTCCAGCGTTGCCGAGATCGTGCAGTAGTCCGCGAAGCATTCGCGCACAGCACCGCGGAAGCGGTCTAAAACATCACCGACGACAGGCGTAAGGGAACAGCGCCGGTGGCCCAGATCCAGCAACTCGGCACCCGGTAGCGCGATCAGGTCTGCGGCAAGCGTGTCATCGACGGCGCCTGGGTAAGTCCGCACGAACCGGGCAAGGTCCGCTGGCATAGACGTAGTACCAGCTTCCATTCGCTGAAAGGTAGCACCCTCCCTAGTGTCTTGGTAGATGGGTTGGCGAGTTTGTCTCGAGCATGTCGACGCCTGCCCTCGGTAAGTGTCAGGCGCCGATCAAAGCACCCCACCACGAGCAGGGGACAGCCCCGACGAAGGGTGGTCAGAACCCGTCCGCGGCGGTACTAGTCTGCGAAGCGCCGTTAATCTTTTAAGTTCGTGTCTGCAGCAAATCCGCGAGCCAAATTTGCTTAGCGGTATATGTCGCCATCGTGACGATCCACATCAGGGGCGGCGTCTTCTAGGAGTCGCGTAAGTCGAGTCGATTTCGAATATCGAGAAATCGGATATCTGTGCCAGAAATAGGGGTGCCGGGCAGCTGATGTCGACGATAGCAACCTTCAGAGACCAGGGTTGTGCATTTCTTCCTGTCCCTGGCGCCCTATTCGGCCAGACGACAGGATGTGTGATGCGGGTAGCGAGGCGCATTTCGTTGGTCCTCGCCAGCCGCACTTGTCAGATTGCGGTGACGCAGAGGACTTCGTCGAGGCTGGCGGTTTGCAGTCCGGCGGCCGCCGCGCGTCGCCCGAGTTCGGTGATCGCATCGGGCTCGGTGCTGTCTAGTCCGCCGGCTTGATCCAGCCGCGCGGTGTCGAACATCGCCGGGCCGCTGGCTACCTCGTCGGTCAGCACGTAGCGGCCGGCCTCGGGTGTTCGGCGTACCGCTTGCTCGGCGGCGTTGGCGCCGGTGAGTTTGGCTGCGTCGGCGAAGTTGATGCCCACCTGGAATACCTGGGGTTCGGCGTCGAGCACCGCGGTGAGGCGGGTGATGAGATTCTCGGGAGCAAAAAATTGCCAGCTATGCCCCAGATGCAGCCAAAACCGGCCGCCGATGTGCTCGCGCAGCTGTTCAAGCAGGGCGGTCCCGTAGTCGACGAACTCGAGAAACCGGTAGCGTTCCTGCAGCGTCGAGCGATCCTGGGCGGACAGACCGGCATCGACCACCAGGAAGCGCCCGACTTGCGCTACGTCGATGCAGCAGTGCACAAACGAGTTCAGCGTCTGCTCGGTGCTGGCCCGGTCCGGGCCGGCGACCAGGCTGACGGTGACATCCGCGTCGCGCGGACCTGCGACCAGGCCGCCTACTAGCACATCCGGGTATGACGACGCCGCCTCGATCATGGTCGGCACCGAAAAGTCGCGGTTGACCGAAATCCTGCCTCGTTCCTCATCGGGGGTGTCGGTGCGGGCCAACATGCGCCGACACAGCGTGAACGCCTCGGCATGCTCGCCGATCCAGTAGGCGCATACCGCCTGCTCATCGGTGGCACGCCAGGCGTAGACGTCTGTGCCGACAAACAAGATGTCGTCTTCTGGAAGCGGGATTTGCGCGGCACGCTCGGCAAACAAATAGCCGAGCCGGTAGCGCTTTTTGAGGCGGTACTGAAAGGCGATCGCATACAGCGGCTCGGCGCGGATCGGTCGAAAATCCCAAGCTTTTAAGTAGGCATCCAGCACATCCGGCCACGGCGCATCGAGTCGCGCCATCGTCTCCGCAACCCGGCACATCGAGTAGTAGACCGCCTCCTGATCCCAGCCGCCCATTTCGATGCGCCGCGCATACCACTTGCGCGCGTTGGCGAAATCGTCCAGGTCAAAGTAGGTCTGGGCCAGGTAGAACACCGATCGGAAATCCTCGGGGTTGCGTTCAACCTCGGCCAGCAACAGATCGCGATCGCGCGCATACTTCTGCGGATTTTGGCTGCGGGCACCAAGGCGACGAGAATCGATGTGGTACTTACTTTCGAGCCGTCCCTCGGCGTAGCCAGGCTCCCCCACGACGTACTCGTGGACGACGCCTTCGTAGCGCACACGCGTCCCGTCGCGGAACAACTGCGGGCGCCAATAGGTGAAGGAGGCCTGTCCGATGCGCATCCAGTAGATGTCGGCGCTTAGCTTGGTGAAGTCGGGTGTGCCAACGAGTATGTCATCGGCGTCGATGACCCAGATGTAGTCGCCGTGTCCTTGGGCGAGGTTGAGCGCCTCGGTGCGGTTATGGCCGAAGTCGCGCCACGGCCGTTCGTGAAGTTCGCCGGGGATGCCAAGGGCCGCCATGTGGCGTTCGATCACGGCCTGCGTTCCGTCGTCGGAGCCGGTGTCCACGATCACCCACGAGCTGATGTAGGGCGCGACAGAGTCGAGCACTTCACGAACGATATGTGCTTCGTTGCGCACGATCATGTTCAGGCAAATCGCCGGGTCTGCGGTCACCGGGTCGGACACGGCCAGACTATAACCGACGACGTGGTTCGCCGATGGTGGATCGCTGGCGAAGAAGAATGCAGGTCTGGTGACCGGGGCGAATCGCCACCCGGGACCGACCCGACCCATGACACGACCGGGGCGAAATTGCGGTTTCCGACGACCGAGACGCGAGTCTGAGTCCTTGCGAGGACCGGAAGCTGAGAGCCTCTAGCACATGCCCGGCGTGTTTCACAAGCACTGTTTGAACTTTATCCTGCGGGCCCCTTGAAATGAGTGCTGACCAGCGTCAACGGCACGCCTCCCGGGACGCAGAAAAAATATTCTCGATTTTTTGGTGATTTTCCTTCCCTAGCAGCCGGCGAAGAGCTACCTTAACGGCACCTGAGAAGATCCACGATGGACGAGGTAGGGGCAATGCCTGATTCGGGCAGTTATTCGCGGAGCGCGAAGACCCTCCGTGGTCATCACAAGTTGATCTCAAGTAGCACTGCCGGCGCGTTTGTGGAACGCGGCATGAGCCCGCTGACCACGGCAAACGCAAGCGATCCTGACCTGATCCAGATCCGCGATCGGGCCGAGGATGAAAAGTCGAAACTGCCGATTCCACGTCAAGGCGTTGCCTAAGAAACACCTAGGTCTCGCTGAAGGCAACGTAAGAAAAATTTTCCGAAGCACACAGCCAAGGTTCGAAAGGGACACCCCGATGGCTCATCGACGCTCCAAGAAGCAAAGTCAGCAAAAATCACGCCACGCTATTGAGCGTCGCGTCGGTCGGTTTATCGGTCTTAGTGGCGCGACCAGCACGTTTATCACGTTCAGCCTGGGGCCGCTGCTGAACTTGCCGGTGGCCAGGGCCGATGAGTGGGACGTGATTATCGACCCCATCATCAATTCCCTGTCGAGTGTTGACCCGGCGCTGGCGGTGGATGCGACCAGTTGGCTCTCAAGTCTGGACTCGGCGTTGGCGGGGGCGTCGGCGTTCGATCCGGCGACTGCTACCGCGGTGGACGCCGGCAGTGTCGGCGCAGCGTCTGATCCCGGCTCTGCGTTCGTGCAGGGGCTTGAGCAGGCCTGGATGAACAGTTCGTTTGGTCAGCAGGTGGACAGCTCGCTGAACATGTGGTTTTTGCAGGCCGATCCCGCCGCGGCCAATCCTGCCGGCGATTCCGCCTTGGGCGCGTGCGGGCTGATTTGTAACGGCTCTGACGGTGTCGGGGGCGGCACGCTGCTCCAAGCCGACGGTCAAGGCGGCGGGTTGTTCTTCGGCGCCGGCGGCAATGGTGCCACCGATGCGGCCGGTCAGGGCGGCACCGGCGGCGATGCCTTCTGGGGCACTGGCGGTGACGGTGGCGCCGGTGCGGATGCCACCACCCCTGGTGCTGACGGCGGTGACGGCGGCGCGGGCGGCAACTCGGTGATCGGCAACGCCGGTGCCGGCGGTGTCGGCGGCAACGGCGCGGACGGTCTGAACGGGAACGACAGCACCCTCCTCGGTGTACCGGGCGGCCCGGGTGGTAACGGCGGCGACGGCGGCATGGGCGGCGCCGGCGGTAACACGGTGTTCGGCACCGGCGGCGATGGCGGTAACGGCGGTGTCGGCGGCGATGGCGGTACCGGCGGCGCGGGCGGGCCCGGGGCGATCGGTGGCCCCGGCGGGGCCGCGGGTTCCGGCGGTGTCGGCGGCGCCGGCGGCGAGACCATCATCGGCACCGTTGGTCACAATGGCACAGACGGCGCGTCCGGCCATGCCGGCGGCGGCGGTCCGGGCGGGCACGGCGTGACCGGTGCGCAGGGTGTTCAGGGCCCGCAGGGCGCGACCGGCGCGCAGGGCGCGCAGGGCTTGCAGGGCCCGCAGGGCTTGCAAGGCCCGCAGGGTGCGACCGGCGCTCAGGGTTCGCAGGGTGCCACCGGAGCACAGGGCAGCCAGGGTGCCACCGGCGCTCAGGGTTCGCAGGGTGCGACCGGAGCACAGGGCAGCCAGGGTGCGACCGGCGCTCAGGGTTCGCAGGGTGCGACCGGAGCACAGGGCAGCCAGGGTGCGACCGGCGCTCAGGGTTCGCAGGGTGCGACCGGAGCACAGGGCAGCCAGGGTGCGCACCGGCGCTCAGGGTTCGCAGGGTGCGACCGGAGCACAGGGCAGCCAGGGTGCGACCGGCGCTCAGGGTTCGCAGGGTGCGACCGGAGCACAGGGCAGCCAGGGTGCGACCGGCGCTCAGGGTGCGCAGGGTGCGACCGGCGCTCAGGGTTCGCAGGGTGCGACCGGAGCACAGGGCAGCCAGGGTGCCACCGGCGCTCAGGGTTCGCAGGGTGCGACCGGAGCACAGGGCAGCCAGGGTGCCACCGGCGCCCAGGGTTCGCAGGGTGCCACCGGCGCGCAGGGTACCGGCCCGCAGGGTGCTCAGGGCCCGCAGGGCTTGCAGGGCCCGCAGGGCTTGCAAGGCCCGCAGGGCTTGCAGGGGTTGCAAGGCCCGCAGGGCACGCAGGGCCCGCAAGGCCCGCAAGGCGCGACCATTGGTAACCAAGGCCCGGCCGGCCCGACCGGCGCTCAGGGTTCGCAGGGTGCGACCGGAGCACAGGGCAGCCAGGGTGCCACCGGCGCTCAGGGTTCGCAGGGTGCGACCGGAGCACAGGGCAGCCAGGGTGCGACCGGCGCTCAGGGTGCGCAGGGTGCCACCGGAGCACGGGCAGCCAGGGTGCCACGGGCGCCAGGGTTCGCAGGGTGCGACCGGAGCACAGGGCAGCCGGGTGCCACGGCGCTCAGGGTTCGCAGGGTGCGACCGGTACACAGGGCAGCAAGGGTGCGACCGGCGCCAGGGTGCGCAGGGTGCGACCGGAGCACAGGGCAGCCAGGGTGCGACCGGCGCTCAGGGTTCGCAGGGTGCGACCGGAGCACAGGGCAGCCAGGGTGCCACCGGCGCTCAGGGTTCGCAGGGTGCGACCGGAGCACAGGGCAGCCAGGGTGCGACCGGCGCTCAGGGTTCGCAGGGTGCACCGGAGCACAGGGCAGCCAGGGTGCGACCGGCGCTCAGGGTTCGCAGGGTGCGACCGGAGCACAGGGCAGCCAGGGTGCCACCGGCGCTCAGGGTTCGCAGGGTGCGACCGGAGCACAGGGCAGCCAGGGTGCCACCGGCGCTCAGGGTTCGCAGGGTGCGACCGGAGCACAGGAGCCAGGGTGCCACCGGCGCTCAGGGTTCGCAGGGTGCACGGAGCGCAGGGCAGCCAGGGTGCGACGGCGCAGGGTCGCAGGGCTGCCAGGCACCAGGGCTTGCAAGGTCCGCCAAGGTGCGACCGGCGCGCAGGGTGCGCAGGGTGCGACCGGAGCACAGGGCAGCCAGGGTGCCACCGGCGTCAGGGTTCGCAGGGTGCCACCGGAGCACAGGGCAGCCAGGGTGCCACCGGCGCTCAGGGTTCGCAGGGTGCCACCGGAGCACAGGGCAGCCAGGGTGCCACCGGCGCACAGGGTTCGCAGGGTGCGACCGGAGCACAGGGCAGCCAGGGTGCCACCGGCGCTCAGGGTTCGCAGGGTGCGACCGGAGCACAGGGCAGCCAGGGTGCCACCGGCGCTCAGGGTTCGCAGGGTGCGACCGGAGCACAGGGCAGCCAGGGTGCCACCGGCGCTCAGGGTTCGCAGGGTGCGACCGGAGCACAGGGCAGCCAGGGTGCCACCGGAGCACAGGGCAGCCAGGGTGCCACCGGAGCACAGGGCAGCCAGGGTGCCACCGGAGCACAGGGTCCGCAGGGCGTGCAAGGCCCGCAGGGCTTGCAAGGCCCGCAGGGCTTGCAAGGTGCACAAGGCCCGCAGGGCTTGCAAGGCCCGCAAGGTGCGACCGGAGCACAGGGTGCTCAGGGTGCCACCGGAGCACAGGGCAGCCAGGGTGCCACCGGAGCACAGGGCAGCCAGGGTGCCACCGGAGCACAGGGCAGCCAGGGTGCCACCGGAGCACAGGGCAGCCAGGGTGCGACCGGAGCACAGGGCAGCCAGGGTGCGACCGGCGCTCAGGGTTCGCAGGGTGCGACCGGAGCACAGGGCAGCCAGGGTGCCACCGGCGCTCAGGGCAGCCAGGGTGCCACCGGAGCACAGGGTGCTCAGGGCGCAACCGGCGCACAGGGCAGCCAGGGTGCGACCGGCGCCCAGGGCAGCCAGGGTGCCACCGGAGCGCAGGGTGCTCAGGGCGCAACCGGCGCACAGGGCAGCCAGGGTGCGACCGGAGCGCAGGGTACCGGCCCGCAGGGTTCGCAGGGTGCATCTGGTCCGCAGGGCCCGCAGGGCTTGCAAGGTGCACAAGGCCCGCAGGGTCTGCAAGGCCCGCAGGGTCTGCAAGGCCCGCAGGGTCTGCGGGGTCCGGCGGGAGGCTAGTAGCGGCTCGCAAGGCCCGACCAGAGGGGCTGACCGGCTCGAAAGGCCGGTCAGCCCCAAGGCCCAAGCCAAGAGGGGCTGACCGGCACGTGATGCCGGTCAGCCCCTCATTAGCGTCTACTTGGGGTGGGGCCGTGCGTGTGTCGCAGCCTCATTGATTCCCCGCTTGTGATGGACCTGGATCACAGCGACGCGGGACAGTCGCAAGAGAATCGCGATCCGGCCGGTCGTGGCCCGGGTTGTTGCCGGCGCCTGTGATATCTGCTGAGGGAGCTCCGGGTCGAGGTGGCTCCGATGGACGCGAGACCAACTTCGGCGTTATTTCCGGTCGTAGGGCCGGTTTAGGTCGAGTGGTAGTCGAATCCCGTGAAATGGCGGGGATTTCGATGTCGACCGGTTCCGATAAAGCTGCAACGTCCGACGGTGCGGTGCGATATCGTCGGCGCATGCATGATGGACCCCTCACCGAGGCTGCCCCCGAGGATGCCCCGCAGAATAGTCACGAGAAACGGCCGGCCTTCTTGCGCAGGTGGGAGTCGCCTCGGTTCGTCGCGTTCACGGCGCTGGGGATTGCTGTTCTCGCTGTGGTCGGGGCCGTCGCGGCGTGGCTGCTACCGCCCCCTGAGCACTTCAGTGGTCAGGAATCGGCCCAGGCGAAAACGAAGGTGTGCACTACCTTCGGCACGGTGCGTAACGCGGTGTCGAAGGGTACTCCTAACCCGCGCCCAGACGACCCAGTCGCCCAGACCGCCGTGGCCGCCAACGTCCGGTTGGCGATGATCGGCGGTGCCTCATTTTTACGGGAAACCGTGGCTGCGGAACCCGCGGCTCCAGCCGATCTGACCAATGCGGTCACATCCATGGCCACTACGCTCGATCAGTTGGGCTTCGCGTATCTTTTAATGGCCGACGAAGCGACTAAAAAGCCGTTGTTGCAGGCTCTGAATTCGGAGATTGTCAAACTCAATCAGGTGTGTTTCCCCAAAAAGAAGTGAGCACACGGATCGCCGTGGGCGTGCAGTCACTTCTGCTACCACCCAGATTCGGCGCGCATCGGGTCTGCCCGTAGTGGCGGTCTATCGGTTGGTTGAGGCCGGTTGCCGCCGCTGAGGTGGTGGTGATCTCGCCGCGGTGTTACAAGCTCAATCCCCTGTGCGCGGGTTGAGAACCGAACCGCGGCTACGTGATTCGCGTTTAGCAATGTCGCATCGACGACCTTTTTCTGTCGGGGTCTGGGTACGGCAATCAAGTTTGCCCGCCTCGGCGACCAACGGGAACCAGCGGTAGGCCGGCCGCTGGCGTCACGAGCACACGAAACCATCCACCAGACCAGCCCCGTGCGGTGGAAATGGCAGGATGCGATGACTCGTCGACTCCGCGCACCGCCTAGCGGGAGAGCGCGGGCGCCCCTACTCCGCAACGAAAAGCCCCGTGACCCCGGAGTTGATGGGTGGGTTGGCGTCAAAGGATGGCTTTTCCAAGCGTTTTTGAGTGTGGTCACCTGACCTGGCCCCACTTTGGTCGTTGTTCTTCACGAATTCTGGCCCCATCGGGGTGGTGAGCATTCGTCTCGGGTGGGGTGCGGTGTGTCGTCACCAATGTTGGCCCCACCCTCGTTCAGATCGTTTCTGTCGTCCGTCGTTCCCGTCGGCCGTCAGGGAGGTCGGTCAGGATGCGGTCACGCGTGGAATTGTTCGAGAACATCAGAAGGGATCGGCGGCTGGAGGGTCTGTCGATCCGTGAGTTGGCGGATCGCCATGGGACGCATCGTCGGACGGTGCGTCAAGCGCTCGATGACGCGGTCCCGCCGCCGCGCAAGGTCTATCCGGTGCGGCCACGCCCGGCGATCGACGAGTGGGTGATGGTGATCGACGCCTGGCTGATCGCCGATAAGGACGCCCCACGCAAGCAACTGTGAGCGGTCACGTAATTCCCCCAGCTTGAGGGGTTGTCCGTCACGGAATTCCTCCACCCCGTCTGTCACGTAATTCCGCCACCCGGGGCGGTGTGGCAGCCGGTTGTGGGCCTCGTACACAGGTTCGCTCGACTCACGGATCGACTCGTGAGGAAGGGCGCCGATGGCGAGGAGAAGTTTCGACGTGTTCGACCTGATCGAGTTGTTTACCCATTGGCATGCGGGTCGGTCCCAGCGCCAGCTCGCGGAGAGTCTGGGCATCGACCGCAAGACGATCGCGAAGTATCTGGCGCCGGCGATCGCCGAGTCGCTGACTCCCGGCGGGGAGCCGGTCACAGAGACGGCGTGGGCGGCCCATATTGGCCGGTGGTTTCCCGAGATCGCCGATCCTGGTCTGCGGGCCACGACCTGGCCGGGTATCGAGGTGCACCGCGA
This sequence comes from uncultured Actinomycetota bacterium, assembly GCA_963741555.1. Taxonomy (GTDB): domain Bacteria; phylum Actinomycetota; class Actinomycetes; order Mycobacteriales; family Mycobacteriaceae; genus Mycobacterium. The sequence goes on from CAVUIH010000012.1 coordinate 68,568, forward strand.
TCGGATCCGTGACTGGCTCAAGGCCGAGGTGAGTGCGGCGACCGTGGCGCAGCGGCTGCGTGATGACCATGGCGTTGCAGCGTCGGAATCCTCAGTGCGGAGGTGGATCTCGGCGAACCTGTCCGAAGAGGCGACACGGGAGAGAGTGACCGTGGCACGCGGACTGGTGCCGGCGGGCAGCGAGGCCCAGATCGACTACGGCAAGCTCGGGATGTGGTTCGACCCGGTCAGTGGTCGACGCGTCGCGGTGTGGGCGTTTGTGATGGTGCTGGCTCATTCGCGGCATCTGTTCGTCCAACCGGTACTGAAGATGCATCAATCCTCCTGGTGCGCTTCGCATGTGGCGGCATTCGAGTTCTTCGGCGGTGTCCCGGCCAGGCTGGTCCCGGACAACTTGAAGACCGGTGTCACCCGACCGGATCTGTATGACCCGAAGATCAACAAGGCCTACGCCGAGCTGGCCGCCCACTACGGCTGCCTGATCGACCCGGCGCGGGCGAGCAAACCAAAGGACAAACCGCGCGTCGAGCGCCCGATGCAATACGTTCGGGACTCGTTCTGGCGGGGCCGCGAGTTCACTTCACTGGAGCAGATGCAGGCCGCCGCCGAGATCTGGTGTCGTGGAGTCGCCGGCGTCCGCACATCGCGAGCACTCGATGGCCAGCAACCTGGGTTCGTGTTCTCCACCGTCGAGCAGCACGCCCTGTTGGCTTTGCCGTGCAATGAGTTTCAGCTCGCGGTGTGGTCTTCGGGCAAGGTCGCCACCGATTGTCACGTCAAGGTCGGAAAGGCGCTGTACTCGGTGCCGTGGCGGCTGATGGGCCAGCAGGTCCATGCCCGCACCTGCGGTGACATCGTGCAGATCGTCCACGGCGGGGACGTCGTGGCCACTCATGTGACCCATCACGGCGGGCGGGCCACCGACTTCGAGCACTACCCGCCGGAGAAGATCGCCTTCACGATGCGCAACCCGACCTGGTGTCGCCGGGTGGCCGCCGAGGTCGGTCCGGCGTGCACGCAGGTGATCGCCGAGTTCATGGAAGTCAACGCCATCCACCGACTGCGCAGCGCTCAAGGTGTCCTGGCACTGCGCAAGACCGTCGGCGACGTCCGCCTGGAGGCCGCTTGCGCGCGGGCGATCACGGTGGGCGATCCCAGCTACCGCACCGTCAAGGGCATCTTGGCCGCCGGAACTGAACTCGACGGCTTCAACGAACCCACCGCACCCCACGCCCCAGCGCATCTGCGCGGGCCCGAAGCGTTCGACACCAACACCAGTGAGACCGCGTGAATCTCACATCGTATCCGTCTGTCACCCAACATCATTCGATCTGAACCAAAGGAGATCACTAGCATGAGCATCCTCGACCCCGCGCTCCGCAATGCGCTGCGCACCCTCAAACTCACCGGCATGCTCGAAACCCTCGACGCCCGGCTGGCCCAGACCCGCGACGGCACCCTCGGGCATCTGGACTTCCTGCAGGTTCTCTGCGAAGACGAAATCGCCCGCCGCGAATCAGCAGCCCTGACTAGGCGCATCCGCCGAGCCCGCTTCGAGGAACAATCGACCTTCGAATCCTTCGACTTCACCGCCAACACCAAGCTCCCCGCGGCGATGCTGCGCGATCTCGCTGCACTTCGCTGGCTCGACGCCGCCGAGTCCGTCATCCTCTACGGACCCGTCGGGGTCGGGAAAACCCATACGGCACAAGCACTTGGGCATGCCGTCGCCCGCCGCGGCGGCGACGTCCGCTTCGCCAAAACCTCCCGGGTGCTCTCCGATCTTGCCGGCGGCCACGCCGATCGCACCTGGGGTCAACGCATCCGCGAATACACCAAACCGCTGGTCCTGATTCTCGACGACTTCGCCATGCGCGAGCACACCGCGATGCATGCCGACGATCTCTACGAACTCATCAGTGACCGCGCCGTCAACGGCAAGCCACTGATACTGACCTCCAACAGATCGCCCAAAGACTGGTACAACCTGTTCCCCAACCCCGTCGTCGCCGAATCCCTGCTCGACCGACTGATCAACACCAGCCATCAGATCCTGATGGACGGACCCAGCTACCGACCCCGAAAAAGACCCGGCGCTAACGCGCCGGTAGACAACACCGAGCCAGCCCGGTAGACCTACACCCGAGGCCCACCGGTGGCGGAATTACATGACAGACACCCCGGCGGAATTACCTGACGGTCGACAGGTTGCGGTAGTCGCATTCAGCTACCAGGGCAATTGTCAGCGCCGATGCGTACAGAACCTACTGAATCCGCGGGCGCATCGGGCTACCGCGACCTTGTCGAAAAGGTCCATATGTTAGTTGAGCGAATTGTGTTCTTTGCCTGATGGTTTGATCGGGCCGAAGGTGTTGTCGGTGGTCTAGCGTACGCAGCTTCTGATTCTGCGCCGCCATGTGGGAGGCCTCGCGGACCTGCTCGGCGGAGGTGGCAAAGTGGTTGTGCCACAACAGTGTCAACTTCTCGTGGAGCGGTTGCTGGACGGCCACCATCCGCCGCAGCCACCAATTCGACAGATCCGACAGCTGCTCGGATAGCTCTTGGTTGTATTGCTTGCGTGCGGCCTGCGTGGCGCCTCTGCCGGGCGCTTTCGGTGGATCGAAAACAGGCATCGGCGTTGTGACAGCGCCGGGGTCGGCGTCGGGGTTCGCGTTCAGCGCAGCGTCGACATAAGCCGGCCAATCCTTTGCCGCCACGGCGTCGACCTGCGGCCCCGTCACCCCGAAACCGGCGCGACGCAGCATGCGGGCGGTGGTGATCCACCGGTCCGACTGGCCTGCCACGGATCAAGTTTGCCCGGCGTTTCTCGCGGTCTTCTTGCGAACCTGCTTTACGCGGCGCACTAGCTGTGAATAGCGGGGACGGCGTGGCTGCGATGCGTGGAATTCTCCGCGCATGGGCGACCCATTCCTTGGCAGCGAGGCATTAGCGCGTGGGCTACTGAGTCGCCACCAATTGCGGACACAGTACCGAGCAGTCTTGCCGAACGTCTATCTGCCGAAACAGATACAGCCATCCCTGGGTCAGCGTATCGCCGCGGCTTGGCTGTGGTCTGACCGGCGGGGCACCATCGCTGGAAACGCAGCCGCCGCGCTGCACGGCGCGAAGTGGATCGATGACAACGTTCCAGTCGAGCTCATACATGTGAATCCGCGTGCACCCCAAGGTGTGCTCACTCGTCGCGACGTATTGCTCGAGGGTGAGGTGCAGACTCTGGCTGGTCGTGCAGTCACCACACCCGAACGCACTGCCTTCGACATCGGGCGGCGCGCGTTACCCCGCAGCGCCGTGGCCCGACTCGATGCACTCGCTCGCGCAACCGGTTTCAAGGTCGATAGCGTGATGGGTATCGCCGCGTGCCACCGCGGAGCGCGAGGTCTCCGCCAGCTGGAAACCGTGCTTGAGCTCGTCGACCCGGGCGCGCAATCACCGCGGGAGAGTTATCTTCGGCTGCTTCTGATCGATGCCGGTTTGCCTCGGCCGCACACCCAGATTCCGGTATTCGGCGTGGACGGTCTTCCGATCGCATACCTCGATATGGGCTGGCCAGATCTCATGGTCGCCGTCGAATACGACGGTGACCACCATCGAGTTGACCGACAGCAGTACCTCAAAGACATTCGGCGGCTGGAGCTCCTGGAACGGCTGGGGTGGCTCATCGTCCGGGTGGTCGCCGAAGACCGGCCAGCCGAAATCGTGCGAAGGGTGCGGTGCGCGTTGGAAGCCCGGCGTGCGAGTGTGCAATGACGGTCTCGAGCGTGCGCTGAGGACGCCTCGCCCGCCTTAACGGCGCCGACGACGCACAGTCGAAGCCCGCGACGCACACTCGATGAGCGAAAGGGGCGACCAATCAGAACGTGCTGGTCGGGCGCACGCGGTTGGCCATGTCGACCAGCGTGTAGCGGTGCGCCTGGGTGGGCGCGGCCCGGGCCAGCCCGCGCAGCGACGCCTCGACGCCGAGTCGCAACCCGTGCTCGGTAAACGGGAAGCCGAGGATGTGGTTGGTGCTGGCTTCGTGATCGCCTAGCCAGTCCAGCGCGCTGCCCAAGACCAGCGCGCGGATCTGCAGCACCCGTGGCTCGGTCGGCGGCAGAGCTTCCACGCGGCGCGCGGCATCGCGGATTTGTTCTTCGGTGATCTCGCTGGCCGACCGGCCTGACAGCAGTGTCACCGCGCTGGTCAGACGTGCCGTGGTGAAATGCCTTGACGTAGCTGGGACTTCGTCGAGGGTGCGCACGGCGCCGGCGCGATCGCCTTCGACGGACTGCGCCCTGGCCAGCCCGAAGGCCGCCGAGATCACCCCGTCGTCGGTCTTCCACACCTCTTCGTAATACATGTGTTCGTCGGAGCTGCCGGCCAGTTCGGCCGTCGCGGCCAACGCCATCTTGGGCGCCAACTCTCCGGGGAAGATGTCCAGGACCTCGCTAAAATGCTTACTGGCCAAGGCGTAGTCGCCGGTGAGCAATTCGGCGACCGCGCGGTACCAGACCAGTCGCCAGAGCCAGCCGACCCGGTCGGCTAGGTCGTCGAGTTTGCGCGTGGCCTTGGCGACGTCGCCGAGGTCGAGCAGTGCCCGCACCTCCATCAGCGGCAGCTCGATGGACTCCGACAAGTCGATATCGTCGGAATCCATTGCGCCATGGCGGAATGCACGCAGTGAATCCAACGTCTGCACCGGCTGCGAGAGCACAGTCGCCTGCAGCAGCGGAGCCGCGACATCGGCCGGATCGACCAGCGGCACCTGCAGCGCGGTGACGATCTCCTTGGCGGTCAGCTTCTCGGCGTGCACGTGGCCGTCCAGGTACACGTCGGTGTGGGCGACCAACAGGTCTTCCCCGAATGTCGAACGGCTGCGGGAGAATATCGTCGACAACCCCGGACGCCGCACCCCGGTGTCCTGTGCCACGACCTCGCGCAGCACACCCGACAGCTGCCCGGACATCTCCTCGGCGCTGGCGAATCGCCGCCGCGGATCCGGATCGATGGCGCGACGCAGCAATCGGCCGAACGAGTCGTACTTGGCCAGTACCGGGTCGTCTTCGGGCAGTCCGTCGACGTAGCGTCCGCCGCGGGCGCGCAACTTCAACGTCAACGCCGCCAATGTGCGCCCGACCGTGTAGATGTCGCTGGCCACCGTCGGGCCGGTCCGGACGATCTCGGGCGCCTGATAACCCGGTGTGCCGTAGAGGTAGCCGAAGGAGTTGATCCGCGACACCGCGCCCAGGTCGATCAACTTGAGCTGCTCTTCGGTGAGCATGAGGTTTTCCGGCTTCAGGTCGTTGTAGACCAGGCCGATGGAATGCAGATAGCTCAGTGCCGGAAGGATTTCCAGTACGTGCGCGATCGCCTCGGCGACCGGCAGTTTGTCGCCCTTGCGGCGTTTGAGGGATTGCCCACCGACGTATTCCATGACGATGTAGCCGACGGGTTCGCCATGGCTGTCGGTGTGCTCGACGAAGTTGAAGATCTGCACGATCGACGGGTGCACGACCTCGGCGAGGAACCGTCGCTCGGCCATCGCGATCGCCTGGGCTTCGGCGTCACCGGAATGCACCAGCCCTTTGAGCACCACTGGACGATCGTTGACGTTGCGGTCGAGTGCCAGATACACCCAGCCCAGCCCACCGTGTGCGATGCAGCCCTTGATCACGTACTGGCCGGCGACGATGTCACCCGGATTGAGCTGCGGCAGGAAGGAATACGGGCTTCCGCAATGTGGGCACCAACCCTCTGAGAGAGCCTTGCCCTCATTGTTGGCTCGGCCCACCGGCCGCCCACAGTTCCAGCAGAACCGTTTCGATTCCGGCACAACCGGATTGGGCATCAACGCTTCGAGCGGATCGATATCGGGGACCCGCGGAATCTCGACCAGGCCGCCGCCCAGTCGGCGTACCGGCGCGCGTGTTGCCGACTTCACCCGCTCCGGCGGCTTGATGTCGCCGATGTGCATCGGCAAGTCATCGTCGTCGTCATCATCGTCGAAATCGGGTCGGAAGATCGCCTGGGTGGCCAGCGGGCGACTCTGTGCTGACGAGTCGACCATCGCATCGGTGGCTTGGGTGCCAGGAGCGACGTCGTCGGTGTCCTGGTTTTGCGCTTCTGCGGGTTCCTCGGCCATCAGTCCACGTACCTTGGGCTGGGTGGGACAGGCGCGAGTGCGAGAACCGTTAACCACTTGCGGTATAACGCATTCCACGTTCCGTCGCGGCGGATGCGTTCCAGTGTGCCGTTCACGAAACGCACCAGCCCGGTGTTGTCGAGCTTGACCCCGATGCCGTAGGGCTGAGTGCCCATATTGGGTCCGACGATATGGAGATAGGGGTCCTGGGAAACCAGCCCGGCCAGGATCGAGTCGTCGGTGCTGACCGCGTCGACTTCGCGCTGCTGCAACGTCACCAGACAGTCGGCCCAGTTCACCACCTCGGACACCATCGGTGGCGGTGAGATCTCGCGGATCCGCTCCAGCGACGTGGTGCCCCTCGCCACGCAGACCCGCTTGCCGGACAGGTCGGCCGGCTTGGCGATCGCGGAATCCCGCGGCGCCAGGATGCGTTGGGCGGCGTCGAGATAGACGGTGGAGAAGTTGACTTGTTTGCGCCGGTCGCAGGTGATGGTCATCGTCTTCACCACGATGTCGACCTCCGCCTTCTCCAGTGCGGTGATCCGCTCGGCGGACGACAGGATGCGGTACTCGACTTGCGACGGATTGCCGAAGATGTCGCGGGCGACCTCCCCGGCGATGTCGACGTCGAAGCCGACGATGTCACCGGTGATCGGATCGCGGAAGCTGAACAGGTTGCTGCCGATGTCCAGACCGACGATCAGCCGCCCGCGGGCGCGGATGTTGGCCACCGCGGCGTCGGCGTCGGCCGGATTGTCGAACGGGCGCAGGCTGGCGGTGGGGTTGCAGTCGTCGGCGGTCTTGTCCGGCGCCAGCGGCGGCTGTGCCGGCATGTCCTGCATACCGGCCGGGGTGGGCGGCGGCAGCGTCGGCGCGGGCGCCACGATCATGGCACCGGACTGGCCACATCCGGCCAGCACCGTCGCCAGTAAGACGAGGGCGAACAGGATCCGGGGCGGCCGCGTCTTCATCGGTACTCGCTCAGCCGGGGCCACAGCCCGAGAGCGACCGCAAGGGCCGCGCCCAGGCTCAGCACGACGCCGCCGACCGTGGCGCCGGTGAGTCCGCGGCGCGCATTGAGGATGTCGTCGCGCAATTCGTGGCGACTCTGCTCCATGGCCTTCCCCAGCACGCGGTCGAGCTTGTCGAACGCGGGAGTGGAGTCGTCCTCGCCGCTACCCAATGCGACCTGGATGGCGGCCCGGTAATTACCGACCGAGATGAAGGAGTTGATCCGGTCGTCGGCTCGGCGCCATTGGTTCAGCAACTCGCCGGCGCTCTGCAAGTCGCTCTTGTCGACCGCGTCGCGGCGAGAGAGGTATCCGTCGAGCTGCTTGTGCATGGCGTCGATGCGTTCGTAGAAGGATTGTTTGCGGACCTCTTCGTCCCCGCGCCGAATCAATGACAGTGTCTCGTCGGCACGCGCTTGCTGCGCACTGATGGACATGTTGGTGACGGTCTTCAGTGACTCTGCGGCAGTGTCTTTGGCGCTGCGGCTGCCGCCGGTGGAAATCGCGAGCGCGGTGCCCACCCATACCACCATAACGAGAATTGCCAGTGCGCCGGCGACAAGACCTGGGTTGATTCGTCGTTTGGTGCGACGGGCCAGCCATCGGTGCGAGAACGCGCCGAAGACCGCCGTCGCAAAGACGACGAGGATCACCGGCGCCGGAATCTGGGTCGAGGCCGTCGTTTCGGTATCCACCCGCTCCGACGTCTCGCGGTAGAGCCGCTGCGCGTCCGGCAGGATCTTCGACTGCATGAGCGTGGACGCCTCCGACAGATACGACGACCCGACCGGGTTGCCGCCCCGGTTGTTGGTGCGGGCGATCTCGATCAGCCCGGTGTACACCGCCAGTTCGGCGTTGATCCTGCCCAGCAGCTGCACCAGCGGCTCGTCGGTCAAACCGCTGGACGCCCTGGTCACCGCCACCGCTGCATCGGTGATCGCCTGCTCGTAGCGCTGCCGGACGGTCCGCGGCTCGGCTTGGGCGATGAAGGCGGTCGCGGCGGCCGCATCGGCCACCGACAGCGTGGTGTACAGCCGTCCGGCTGCGAACGCCAGCGGCTCGGTGTGGCTGAGCACCGTGGTCAGCGCATGCTGCCGCTGGTTGATTGTGGTCGACGTGGCGAACGCGCTGAGCCCGCCGAGGATTGCCAGGACGAGACCGATCGACAGAATGCGGCCCGGGGTGGTCGCGACGAACCACCAGCGGGGGTGGGCCGGTTCGATTGGCGACCGTGTACCAAGCGGCTCGGTCGACGGGTGCGCCAACTCAACGGTCACGTCTGTTCGAACCTCAACTTTCGCGCGTGCGTGACTCGAACGGTATAAGCGAATTCTAAGAGGTCGCCACCAAGATGCGGGGATGTCGGCCTGGATTGCCGACACCGTCTCAACCCGTGGACCCGATGTGTCGCCGTCGGCTGCTTATCCTGAACGCGTGCGCGGTGACGGTGACGGATGGGTGGTGTCCGACACCGGCAAGCATTACTGGGGTGTGCACGGTGCGGCCGGCCTGTTGCTTCGCGCGCCGCACCCGGCCGGCACGCACGCGGTGCTCCTGCAGCACCGGGCGCCGTGGAGTCATCAGGGCGGAACCTGGGGTCTGCCCGGCGGCGCGCTCGACAGCCACGAGACCCCCGAAGAGGCCGCCAAGCGAGAGGCCCACGAGGAGGCCGGTCTGCGCGGTGAGCTGCTGTCGGTGCGGGCAACCGTCGTCACCGCCGACGTGAGTGGGGCTTACGGCAATCGCTGGACCTACACCACCGTCGTCGCCGACGCCGACGAACTGCTGCAGACCGTGCCGAACATGGAAAGCGCCGAACTGCGTTGGGTCGTCGAGGACGAGGTGGCCGAGTTGCCGCTGCACCCCGGGTTCGCGGCCAGTTGGCACCGGCTGCGCAGCGCCCTGGAGATCGTGCCGTGGACTCCGGGCGGCCAGCCGCGGGGCAATCTGGCCCGCACGGTCGAGATCGAAGACGGCGGCCTGGTGCTGCGCATCGTCGGGCTGCTCGACTAAGCGAGCGCCGAACGGAGCTGCTCGGCTGCAGCCCGCGGATCCTGCGCGCCGGTGATCGCGCGCACCACCACGACGCGCCGCGCGCCGGCCTCCAGGACATCCGGCAGCCGAGCGGCGTCGATTCCGCCGATGGCGAACCACGGTTTGGCGGGGGCCGACTCCGCGGTGGACCGCACCAGCGGCAGCCCCGGTGCCGGGCGTCCGGGTTTGGTCGGGGTCGGCCAGCACGGCCCGACGCAGAAGTAGTCGACGTCCTCCGCAATGGCCGCGGCGACCTGCGGGTGATCGTGCGCGGACCGGCCGATCAGCACGTCAGGGCCGAGGATGTCGCGGGCCACCGGCAACGGCAGGTCGTCTTGGCCGAGGTGCAACACGTCGGCGCCGGCGGCGCGGGCGATGTCGGCGCGGTCGTTGACGGCCAGCATCGCGCCGTGCCGTCGCGCGGCGTCGGCGAGAACTTCCAGCGCCGCGAGTTCGTCGCGCGCCTCCAACGGGCCCCACTGCCGCTCACCCGCCGAGCCCTTGTCGCGCAGCTGAATGATGTCCACCCCGCCGGCCAGGGCGGCGTCGGCGAACTCGGCCAGATCGCCCCGGTCGCGGCGCGCATCGGTGCACAGATACAGCCGGGCGTTCGCGAGCCGGTCTATAAGGGTGTGGCGGTGACTTTGGTGCACACCGCGACGCTAGCGACTACCGTGGGTAGCCGACACGGGAGTCCCACGCACGGGGGCTGAGAGTGGGCGCGTCGGCCCTTACCGTCAAACCTGATCCGGATCATGCCGGCGAAGGGAGCGAAAGATGCCACCGCAATCCGGAACGCTGGCCGTCATAGGCGGCGGCGTCATCGGGCTGTCGGTGGCGCGCCGCGCGGCGCAGGCCGGCTGGTCGGTGCGCGTGCATCGTTCCGGGCAGCCCGGCGCGTCCTGGGTGGCCGCCGGAATGCTGGCGCCGCACAGCGAAGGATGGCCCGGCGAAGAGCGGCTGCTGCAGCTCGGCCTGGAGTCGCTGCGGCTCTGGCAGCAGGGCGAATTCACCGACGGTCTGCCCTCGCGGGTGATCACCGCGCGGGAGTCGCTCGCGGTCGCTGTCGATCGGGCCGACGTGGCCGACCTGCGTACGGTCGCGGACTGGTTGTCCGCGCAGGGCCACCCGGTGGTCTGGGAGTCGGCAGTCCGTGACGTGGAACCGATGCTGGCGCAAGGTATTCGGCACGGGTTTCGGGCGCCTACCGAATTGGCGGTGGACAACCGCGCCCTGCTCGACGGGTTGCAGACGGCCTGCGAGCGGCTCGGTGTCGACTGGGACGGCCCGGTTGCCGACCTCGATTCCGTGCAGGCCGACGCCGTCGTGATCGCCAACGGAATCGACGCGCCTTCGCTGTGGCCCGGTCTGCCGATTCGGCCGGTCAAGGGCGAGGTGCTCAGGCTGCGCTGGCGTTCCGGGTGTATGCCGTTGCCGCAGCGGGTTATTCGCGCCAGGGTGCACGGTCGTCAGGTGTACGTCGTGCCGCGCGCCGACGGCGTCGTCGTGGGCGCCACCCAGTACGAGCACGGCCGTGACACCGCGCCGACGGTGTCCGGTGTGCGGGACCTGCTCGACGACGCATGCTCGGTGATGCCCGCGCTCGGCGAGTACGAGCTGGTGGAGTGTGTCGCCGGGCTGCGCCCGATGACGCCGGACAACCTGCCGCTGGTAGGCCGCCTTGACGCGCGGACGCTGATCGCCGCCGGCCACGGCCGGTCCGGTTTCCTGCTGGCGCCGTGGACCGCCGAACAGATTGTGTCCGAACTCATTCCGGTTGGAGCAGGGATATGATAGTCCGCGTCAACGCCGATGACCTCGAGGTCGATGACCAGACGACGGTCGCGACGCTGTTGCAGTCGCTGGGCTACCCGGACCGCGGCATTGCGGTCGCGGTCGACCAGACGGTTGTGCCGCGGTCCAGTTGGGCCACAACGCTTTCCGACGGTGCACACATCGAAGTGGTGACGGCGGTGCAGGGTGGCTGACCCGAAGCTGACGATCGCAGGCCGTAGCTTCGCCTCGCGATTGATCATGGGCACCGGCGGGGCGGCCAACCTCGCCGTCCTCGAAGAGGCGCTGATCGCGTCGGGCACGGAGCTGACGACCGTCGCGATGCGAAGGGTCGACGCCGTGGGCGGCACCGGCATGCTCGACCTGTTGAGTCGGCTGGGCATCACGCCACTGCCGAACACCGCGGGCTGTCGGAGCGCCGCCGAGGCGGTGCTGACCGCGCAACTCGCCCGCGAAGCGCTGGGAACCGAATGGGTCAAGCTGGAAGTGATCGCCGACGAACGCACGCTGCTGCCCGACGCCGTCGAATTGGTCCGTGCCGCAGAGCAATTGGTCGACGACGGGTTCGTGGTGTTGCCGTACACCAACGACGATCCGGTGCTCGCCAGACGACTGGAGGACACCGGCTGCGTGGCGGTGATGCCGCTCGGTTCACCGATCGGCACCGGTCTGGGAATCGCCAACCCGCACAACATCGAGATGATCGTCGCCCAGGCCGGTGTCCCCGTCGTGCTCGACGCCGGCATCGGCACGGCCAGCGACGCCGCGCTCGCGATGGAGCTGGGCTGTGACGCGGTGCTGTTGGCCACTGCGGTGACCCGCGCCGCCGACCCGCCCGCCATGGCTGCGGCGATGGCCGCCGCCGTCACCGCCGGGTACCTGGCTCGTCGGGCCGGACGGATCCCGAAGCGATTCTGGGCCCAGGCGTCCAGCCCCGACCTGTGAGCCGCTACGTCGCGCTTGGCAGCTCGATGGCAGCCGGCCCCGGTATCCGGCCGTCCGCGCCGGGCGCCCCGTTCGGATCGGGCCGGTCGGCGCGCAACTATGCCCATCTCGTCGCCGAGCACCTGAACCTCGACCTGGTCGACGTCACCTTCTCCGGCGCCACCACCGCGCACGTGCTGCACGAGCGGCAGCGCAGCGCCCAGCCGCAGATCGAGGCGCTGGACGGATCCGAAGAGCTGGTCACCATCACGATCGGCGGCAACGACGTCGGATACGTGCCGCTGCTGATGGCGGCGTCGCTACCGGCGATGGCTCGCTTTCTGCTCGCCGGCCGTGTGCGCGAACTGTTCGACCGCGGCGCCCGCGAGCGTGCGCTCGACGACGTGGCCGACTCATTGCACGCGGTCGGCACCGCGGTGCGCCGCAGGGCGCCGCGGGCCCGGGTGATCTTCGTCGACTACCTGACCCTGTTGCCGGCCGAGGGCGCGCCTGCCGCTCCGCTGTCGGTGGAGCACGCCGACCTGGGGCGTTTCGTCGGCGCGCGCCTGGAGGACGTCACCGCGGCGGCCGCACAGGCCACCGGCTGCGAGCTGGTCCGCGCCGGCAATGCCAGCCGTGCCCACCATGGGTGGTCGGCGGACCCGTGGGCAGTGGCCGCGGGCCTGCCGTTGCCGTGGCGACCGGCGCCGTTTCATCCCAACGCCGCAGGCATGCGCGCGGTGGCCGACCTGATTCTGGAGCAGGTCGGCAAGAACTGATTAGTTTCTCGACGCCCGGGTAAATCTAACGAGGCGACCATGCAGAGCAGCACCGCCAAGGGGAATTGTCCGTCGACGCGACACTGAGAGCGCACGTGCACAGTCAGGCTTTCGATCATTCGGCGCTCTTGTATCAATCGGAGCGCGAATACGTCGACTCGGTAGTGCCTTTCGTTTGCGAGGGTTTGGATCTCGATCAGCCGGTCATGATAGGCGTGCCGGGAAGCAAGCTGGCACCGCTGCGTGATGCGTTGGGAGTCGCCGCCGCCGACGTGGCGATGGCCGACATCACCGAACTCGGACGCAACCCCGGTCGCATCCTGGCCACGCAATTGGCGTTCGTCGACCGGCATCGCGACCAGCACGTCCGGATCGTCGCCGAGTTGGCCTGGGCCGGCCGAACCGCGTCTGAGTACGTCGCATGCAAGCACCACGAGGCGCTGGCCAATATTGCGTTCGAGGGCGCGAAGGTCACGGCGCTGTGCCCCTACGATGCGACCGGTCTGGACGACAGCGTGCTGGCCGACGTCCGCCTCACCCATCCGCAGATCTGGGCCGGTGGATCGCGGGCCCACTGCCCGGAGTACGCCGTCGACGCCGCACTCGATCAGTGCAACCAACCGCTGGCCACCAACCCGGCCGCGGTGACGCACACCGTCGAGCATCCGGCCGGCCTGGCCGGCGCCCGCAAATGTGGCGAACGCTACGGCCGGCTGCTCGGTATGTCCGCGGAGCGAGTCGCCGACCTGTTGTTGGTCGCCACCGAGTTGGCGACCAACAGCCTCGACCACGCCGGTGGGGCCTGCCGAATGGCGTTCTGGTACGAGGGCGGATACGTCGTCTGCGAGGCGCGCGACATGGGCCACTGGACGGATCCGCTCGCGGGACGGCGTCCCGTCACGGGTGGCTCGGGTCCCTACGGACTGTTCGTCGTCAACGCGATCGCGGACTTGTTGCGTACGTACACGACGTCGGCCGGGACTACGGTGCAGGCCTATCTTCGGCTCGACGATTCTGCCGAGGCGGCCAGTTAACGGCCCATTCCAACTCCGGCGTCTAACCTGGGGCGCGATGGTAAACAAATCAACCCCCATGGTCATCGCCGTCTCGCTCGTGTTGGCTACCGGTGGCTGTGCGTCGCCGAACACCGCCAACTCGCTGAAACCGGTATCGGCGCCGGACTTCGCGGCGTCGCTGCGCGGGCGCGTCACCACCGACGCAATGATGGCGCACCTGACGAAGTTGTCAGACATCGCCAAGGCGAACAACAACACCCGCGCGGTCGGGACTCCCGGCTACGACGCCAGCGTCGACTACGTCGCGGGAAAGCTGCGGGACAAGGGTTTTGACGTGCAAACTCCGCAATTCGAAGCGCGGGTCTTTCACGCCGACCCGGGGTCGGTGACCATCGCCGACAAGAAGTTCGAGGCGCGGGCATTGGAGTTCAGCCTGGGCACGCCGCCGGTCGGGGTGACCGGTGCGCTGGTCGCCGTTCCCGTCGACGCAAGCCCCGGCTGCAATGTCGCCGCCTACGACAACCTGCCGGTGAACGGCGCGGTGGTGCTGGTGGATCGCGGCACCTGCCCGTTCTCCCAGAAGGAGAAGGCCGCCGTGGAACGCGGCGCCGTGGCGATGGTGGTGGCAGACAACGCCGTCGAGGAGAAAATGGGCGGGACGCTCGGCGAAAGCACCGACGTCAAGATCCCGGTGGTCAGCGTCACCAAATCCGATGGCGCACTGCTGCGTACCATGATGGGACCCGCGACCGTGCAACTCTCCGCGGATACCAAGACCATCTCGGCCCGCAACGTGATCGCGCAAACCAAGACCGGCTCGACCAGCGATGTGGTGATGGCCGGGGCGCATCTGGACAGCGTCCCCGAGGGACCGGGCATCAACGACAACGGCTCCGGCGTGGCCGCGGTGCTCGAGACCGCCCTGCAGCTGGGCAGTTCGCCGGGGATCCACAACGCGGTGCGGGTCGGCTTCTGGGGCGCCGAGGAGCTCGGTCTGATCGGGTCGCGGAAATACGTCGAGTCGTTGGATCTCAACGCGCTCAAAGACATTGCGCTATATCTGAATTTCGACATGCTCGCTTCACCGAACCCGGGCTACTTCACCTACGACGGCGACCAGTCGTTGCCGGCCGATCAGCGGGGCAATCCGGTAGTGCCCGAGGGCTCTGCCGGCATCGAACGCTCGCTGGCCGCCTACCTCAACTCGGCCGGAAAGACGCCGCAGGACACGTCTTTCGACGGCAGGTCCGACTATGACGGGTTCACCGTGGCCGGTATCCCGGCCGGTGGGTTGTTCTCCGGCGCCGAGGTCAAAGAGACGCAGGAAGAGGCGAAGCTGTGGGGCGGTGCCGCCGACCAGCCGTTCGATCCGAATTACCACAAGGACACTGACACCTTGGACCACATCGACAAGACCGCGTTAGGCATCAACGGCGACGGCGTGGCTTATGCGATCGGCCTGTACGCCCAAGATCTGACCGGCCGCAACGGAGTTCCGGTTCGCGAAGACCGGACCCGCCACACCGTGTCGAAGTAGCCGGGCTGTTCGTCAGAGCCCCGGCAGGCAGATCGGGGCGCCGTAACACGGGGGCGGCCCGTGTGGCGGCGGCGTAGCTCCGTCCCACACGAACTGGCCGACATTACCCATCCCGCCGACCGGAACCCAGAACCAGGTGTGGCAGACGTTGGTGTCCCAGTGCACGTCGTCCATCGGCAGTCGCTGCCCCGGGCACCACTGGTGCGGAACCGAGAAGTTGTCGGTGGGAAGCGGGGCCTGGGCCGCGGCCGAAGGCAGCCCCAATCCGGCCGCCGCGATGCCACCTGACAGCAGCGCTGCGGTGATGATCCGCGTCGAATGGTGGTGGACTTTCATGGCGATCACGTTAGGAAGCGGCGCTGAACGGATTCTTAACGTGCTGCGCTAGTCGCCGGTTCGTGTGAACTTGTCTTCGAAATCGCCACCGGTGCAGGCACTTCCGGTCGAAACGTTCGAGCCGTGCCCGATCAGCTCCTGGATCGGATCCTGCAGGTCTGCGGGAAGCGGGTATTCCGCGCTGATTTTGATCTGCGTCATACCGCCGAGATTGCACGGCACGGTGCCCACGTCGTCGCGCGTCCATTTGCCCGCAGCGAAAACCAGCGGCACGACCCCGTCGGGGGCATGGAACATGCTCATGCACCGATCCCCGGTGCGCAGACAATCGGTGTGCACGGTCAGATCATCTTGTCCGGGTATGAAACTGCCGTTCGCGTAGGTGATCGCCTCGTGGTAGCGACCGTGCAGAGTCGATGCCGGGGACACCGCTCGTGGTGGCAAGCCCGCCGGGTCCGGAACCTTGGTGGTGTCGGCATCGCCGGTTCGGGTGAAGGCCACGGTTCGCTTGAAGGCGCTGCAACTGTTGGTCGTTCCCCTCGTCGTGTCGCCCGACAGAGTCCCGTCCGGCTGCGGTTGCAGCGTGAACACCACCCATACTTCGACGGGGGCATCGTTGCACTGAGTTGATCCGAGGCCCACGGCAATCCAGTTGCCACCCACCTGGTCGAACACCAAATCCGAGACGGGCACGATGCCGCTGCCACCCTGGTATGACGCGGTTGCGACGCACCCGCCCGCTCTGCAGACTGAGCGCACACCCCACGCTGCGGCCATCGGCGGGGCCCCGGCAATCGGTTTACCTTGCAGATCGGTGGCCGGCCCATAATTCGCCCGGTAGGTGCCGTCGAACGGGTGCGGACTGGCGGCGGCGACGACCGGCGGCGCGTTGTCGCCGCGATGCCGATGCTGCACGAAGCTCACGCCGGCGAACACCGCGGCGGCGGCGACGAGCAGCGCAATGCCCGCGGTAATCATCAAGCGCGGAGCGGGGATTCGCCGCCTGGTCATCAGAGTTGGAGCGACAGAAGGTGGGCCCGGCTTCGATAGCGGTGGACGATCGCCGACCTGCGCAGGTGACGAGCCGAGCAGGTCGCTCAGTTCGCGGGCGAAGTCTCGGCAGCTCGCAAACCGATCAGCCGGGTCTTTGGCCATCGCTTTGGCAATCACTGGATCCAGCGCCGCCAGCTCGGGTCGGCGTTCGGCGAGTGACGGCACCGGCGCCGCAACATGTTTGGTGATCACGACGGCGGGGTTGGAGTCGGCGTAGGGCGGGGAGCCGGTCAACAAGTCAAAAGCGGTGCACGCCAGCGCGTACTGGTCGGTGCGCCCGTCGAGCGGCTCACCGCGCAGCTGCTCGGGCGCAGCGTAGGCCATGGTGCCGACCGCCATATTGGTCGCGGTCAATCCCGACGGGTCGTCGATCAGCCGCGCAATACCGAAGTCGGCGAGAAAGATTCGCTGCGCCTGGGGATCCAGCAGGATGTTGGCCGGTTTGACATCCCGGTGCAGCAGCCCCCGTTGGTGCGCGTAATCCAATGCCGAGGCCACCGCGGTGATGATCTCCATCGCCTCGTCGGCGGGCAGTCCGGCGGGATGCTGCTCGCGCAACAGCCGGGATGCATCGGTGCCGCCCACGTAATCCATCGAGATCCACAGCTGCCCGTCGTGTTCGCCGCGGTCGTGGACGCCCAAGATGTTGGGATGCGACAAGCTCGCCGTGAGTTCGGCTTCGCGCAGAAAGCGGGCGCGGTACTGCGGATCCGCAGTCCACTCCGCGGGCAACACCTTCAGCGCGTCTTGGCGCGGTAAGCGCGGATGCGCGGCCAAGTACACCGTGCCCATTCCACCGGCGCCGAGCACGCGCAGGATCGTGTACTCCGCAAACAGTTCGCCCACCGCAACCGGCATGGGCAAATCCTAGGCTGGCGGTTTGCGCAACATGATCAATTCGGCCCGTTGAAAGCTATGCTGCTGTTGTTTAGCTGGCGAACCTGGTGGGCGCGGAAACGGCATGATGAGCGACGGGGTAGGCACGGGACCGGCCTTTGCAGCACCGCCGACTGCCGGATCGGACGACCACGCGGTTCAATTCGGCGTACTCGGTCCGTTGCAGATGCGCATCGGTGACGCGTCAATACCGTTGGGCACGCCCAAACAACGAGCGGTGCTGGCGGTGTTGATCGTGAACGCGAATCGCCCGGTGGGCATCGATACGCTGATCGGCGCCGCGTGGGATCAGCGACCACCGCAGGGAGCGCGGGCGACACTGCACGCCTACATCTCGAATCTGCGCCGGCTGTTGAGTGGCGCGGGCCTCGATCGTGCCGCCCTGGCCAGCACACCGCCGGGATACCAACTGGTCATCGCCGATGATCAGTACGACTTCGGACGCTTTGTCGCCGAGAAGAATGCCGGACTGCAGGCCGCAGCCGCCGGACAGTTCGAGCAGGCCGGCCGCCACCTGTCCGCCGCGCTGGCCCAGTGGCGCGGCCCGGTCCTCGAAGATCTGCGCGACTTCGACTTCGTCGAAACCCTCGCCGCGGCGCTCGACGAGGAGAAGGTAGTCGTACACATCGCCCGCGCCGAGGCCGAAATCGCCTGTGGCCGAGCACACGTCGTGATCATCGGATCTCGAGGCGCTGACCACCACCCACGGCTATCGGGAGCCGCTGTGGGCCCAGCTGATGACCGCCTACTATTTGGCCGACCGCCAATCAGACGCTCTCGATACCTACCTGCGGCTGAAGACGTTGCTGGCTGACGACCTGGGCATCGACCCCGGATGGACGATTCGTGAGCTGTACGAGCGGATACTGCGCCAGGAAACGCTCGACGTGCACAAGACCGCGCAGGTGCACGCCGAAGACACCATTGTCGCCCAGTCCGACAACGCAATTCGGGTCCGTCGGCCGGCAGCGGCGGCATTGCGCGGAGCGGACGGACGACGCTACGCCCTGGCCGGCACGGCCACCCGGATCGGTCGCAGTCCCGACAACGACATCGTCCTGTCCGACGCCAAGGTCAGTCGCCACCACGCCGTCATCACCGATGACGGCACGACATTCCTCATCACCGACTTGGGATCGGCCAACGGGGTCCGGGTACTCGGCCGACGAATCGATCCCAGCGCCGAACTACGCGAGGGTGATCGCGTCCGCATCGGCGACCAGGAATTCACTCTGGAAACAGAGCACTCGGCCGCACCTCGGCAAGCCACTTAGGATTCGTTCAGGCCTTCATCGGATTGTGGTGCAAAACCGGATCGACAATCCTCCGAGGAGCACTGAAGATGAACCACCGGCCCGAACCACCGCAGCTGATGCCGACCACCGTCGCCGACGGGCGCGCCCCAGGCGTGTACTACCGCATCGACGGAGAGCTCGTGCCGGTGCTACATATCTGGCTCGACGGCAGCGTGCCAGTCTTTTTCGAGCATCACATCGTGTTGTGGAAAGATCCCGCACTCCAGATCGGTGTCAGGGGCAAAGGTGCGCTCAAGCGAATGGTCGCCGGAATGCAGCTGCTGTTGACCGAGGCCCACGGGCCCGGACAGATAGCGTTTTCCCGCGACGGCGCCGGGCATGTATTCCCGCTACATTTGCGCGCCCGGTTCGGCCGTCGAGGTCCGTGAGCACCAATACCTCGCGGCGACAGGCAATCTGGAATACAGCTTCGTTCGCCAGAAGGGGATCCGAAACATGATGTTCGGGTCGACCGGGTTCTTCGTCGACCGGTTCGCTGCGACACAGTCAGAGGGCGTGCTGTGGCTGCACGGCTACGGAAACGTCTTCGAGAAGGTGCTGGCTCCCGGCGAGCAGATCGACGTGGAGCCGGGAAGTTGGATCTACCGCGACGAGAGTGTGCGGATGGAGCCGCAGATCTACGGCCTGCGCACCGGGATGTTCGGCGGGACAGGGAATCTCATCTTCAACCGCTTCACCGGCCCGGGTCGCGTCGGCATTCAGTCGATGTACCTGGACATGTCGACCGACTCCGACCGCTGAGTCATTAAGAATCCATAAAGCACCGTGCCGCACTGTGATCAGGCATCGCGTCAGCAATACACAAAGGAGCAACTATGAAACGCGAAGTCATGATCACCGCCGGTGCGGCGGCAACCCTTGCCGCGGTGTTGGCAGGTTGTTCACACCACGACGGAGCGGTCAGCGCCGGCAACGCCGCGGTCGCCCCGGCCGGATCATCCAACACCAAGGTGCTCGTCGACGGTAAGGACCAGAACGTCAAGGGCCAAGTGGCCTGCACGACTGCCGCCGGCACCGTCAACATCGCCATCGGTGGTGGATCCGGCTCGGGCGGGGTTCCCACCGGCATCGGCGCCGTGCTGACGGACGCCAACCCGCTGGTCGTCAAATCCGTTGCCCTCGGCAATGTCAACGGCGTCTCGCTGGGTGTCGGAGGAACCTCCGGCAAGGCCGACGCCACCAAAGACGGCAGCACCTACAAGATCAGCGGTACCGCCAGCGGAGTGGACATGTCCAACCCGATGGCCGGACCGGTGAACAAGTCGTTCGAGCTCGACGTCACCTGCCCCTAGTCGAGATCGGCCACCGGGTGCCGCTGCGGCGGCACCCGGTGGCCACTGAAACAAAGGAAGCCTTTCATGAACAACACCAAGCCATTAGTCATCGCGGTCGGAGCAATTGCCGCACTGTTCACTGCGTCGCTCGTGTTCCGCTACGTCATCTTGAGCCAGGCCGGCCTGCCCGGTGGATGGATCCTCTACATGGGGCTCCCGACCGGAGGAATCATCGCGGTGACGCTGTTGCTGCTACGGCTCGGCATACTCAATTTCGGTGAAAAGCCCAGCGTCGCAACAGCACACTGGCAGCACCACAGCGTTGCGCAGCGGCCGTTCGCGGCACCGACGTCGCAGCGACTGCAAGAGCTCGAGAAGCTTCGCACCAGTGGCACCATTTCCGACATCGAATACACCGCCGAGCGCACCCGGATCATCTCGGGCTTGTGATCGGGTCAACCGATCTGCGAGATCCTGGGCATCACCTCGTCTCCGAAGCGCTTCACGAAGCCTGCGGGGTCGGGGTTGCCCGGGACGGGCCCGGTGTTGATCATGTCGACGCCGAGTTCGGCGAAACGCTCCGCCGTCTTCAGGTAACCGTCGACGTCGGCGAACGGATCGGCGAACAGGCCCACCGTCTTGCGGATCTCGGTCATGTCGCGACCTACCGTTTCGCAATGTCTTTGCAGCACATCGAGTTTGTGGGTGAGCACGTCCAGCTCGGCGTCGGTGGAGTTCCAGACATCGGCATACTGCGCGACCATCCGTAGGGTCTTCTTCTCACCCCCGCCGCCGATCAGGATCGGGGGCCGCCGAATCGGTTGAGGTTGGCAGATGGTCTCGGCCAGCTGGTAGTGCTTTCCGTCGTAGGGGCCGTCGTCGTCGCTCCACATCTGCAGACAGATCTGCAGTGTCTCTTCGAGCATCTCGAACCGTTCGCTACCGGCGGGTAGGGAATGCCCAGGGCGAGGTGCTCACGCTCGTACCAGGCGGCTCCGATCCCGAGCATCGACCGGCCCTGCGAGAGCACATCGAGCGTCGTCACCGTCTTGGCCAGCACCCCCGGATACCGATAGGTGACGCCGGTGACCATCAACGTCAACGTGATGCTGGTGGTCCCGCCCGCGAGATAGCCGAGCGAAGTGTAGCCCTCCAAGAACGGATCCTCAGCGCGCCCAACGCCTTCCATCTGGAAGAAGTGATCCGCCAACGTGAACATCGTCGCGCCGATATCCTCGGCGGCCGTGGCGGTCGACAACAGGGTCGGGGCCAACTTCGCCGGGTCGCCCGGCAGAAAGTCGATGTAGTGGATACCAATTTCCATTGCGTTTCTCCTTCGCTAGTCGGTCAGACGCTGAAGCAGGGACAACGCGTCGTTGATGACGCGGCGTTCCCGCTCCGAATAGCGTTCCTGCATGGCGCGGGCCAGCCATTCCTCGCGGATCTGGCGGTCGCTTTCGGCGCGCCGGCGTCCGGCGGCCGTCAGCGAGATCACCTGCCGCCGGCCATCATCGGGGTCGGGTGCACGCCGGATGAGGCCGTGCTGGTCGAGGCCGGTCAGGATGGTGGCCATCGACTGCGGCCGCACTCGCTCGGCTGCGGCCAGCGCGCTGGCCGACGATGCGCCCTCTTTCCACAGCCGGGTGAGCACCGCGGTCTGCGATGGTGTCAGCCCGCCGCCGATCTCGACTTCCTTGAGTTGACGACGCAACCGGCTGAACATCACCCGTAGATCCCGGGCGGCCGATCCTGCCGACTCGCTGATCCCGTCCACTTCGCCCACCCTACATTCGACAGCTCAAACTGTACAGTCATAACTGTCTAAAATGAGCGCAGCCGTCAGCCCTTTGACGGGCGAGGAGACTCAGCTCTTCTGAGCCTGGCGAATGGCGTTGCCGCCCAGATAGGCGAGGTATCCGATCAGACCGACCGTCGCGAAGCTGCGGGTCTGCTTGCTGCTGAAGCCAAGCCCCAGCACGGTTTCGATGCTGCCGTTGGTGTAGACGTGCTGACGCGTGTTGCGCGGAAACGCCGACTTGGTGATCGGCTCGAACAGTCGCGGGCTGGTGAAGTGCGACAGCCCGGCCCCGGCCAGGGCCAAGCCGGAGTATCGGGCGACGCGGTTGCTTTTACGAGACATGCTCTCTCCTTAGCTGATCGCGTAGTCGCTCAGCGGAAAATTCGACGCTTCTTCGATTGCGGTCGAGGTGGCCATCGGACGCAACAGCGAGGGTTCGCCGCTGGGATTGAAGTAGTAGGAACGTGACGAGGCGCAGTTACCGAGCTTCCACAGCGAATCGCCCAGCAGTTCGGTCATCCGGTCCAGGTAGCGGGCGTTGGCGTCTTCGGTCACTTCGAACGTGTCCGCGCCCCGGCGTTTGAGCTCGGTGAAAAGCCGTTCCATCAGCCGCATCTGGTACTCCATGGTGTTGAAGAAGTTCAACCCCAAGAAGGCGAACGGGCTGGCCAGGCTGAGGTAGTTCGGGAAGTAGGGCATCGACACGCCCTGGTACGCCTGGAATCGGGTGTCGCGCCACCACTTTCCGAGGTTGCGCCCCTCGCGGCCGATCACCTCGATGGCCGGGAAGTTGGCCTCCCACAAATCGAATCCGGTGGCCAGCACCAGGGTGTCGATGTGGGTCTTCGATCCGTCGGCGTTGACGATTCCGTCCGCCTCGACGCGCTCGATGCCGTCGGCCTGCAGATGCACATGCGGCTTGGTGAAGCTGCGGAAATAGGTGTTGGAGAACGTCGGCCGCTTACACCCGATGTCGTAGTCGGGGGTGAGCTTGCGGCGCAGTTCTTTGTCGCGAATCGCCACGAACTGGTTGATCTTGCACAAATCCATCGCAGAGATGTTGAGCCGCCGGAACAGCGGAACCCGGTAGCGCACCACGCCGACGGTGATCATCAACTCGTAGACGGTGTCGGTGATCGCGCGGATCGCCCGCTGCGTCCACGGGAAGCGGGCGAAGAGCCGTTTGGCCCGATCCGAGAACTGCAGGTCGATCTTCGGTGCTACCCAGATCGGGGTGCGCTGATAGACGGTGAGGTCGGCGGCCTTGTCCGCGAGTTTCGGAATCAGCTGTACCGCGGTTGCGCCAGTTCCGATGATGCCGATCCTGCGGCCGGTCGGATCGAAGTCGTCCTCCCACTCGGTGGTGTGGATGACCTTGCCCTCGAACGAGGTGATCCCCGGAATGTCGGGTGTCTTCGGCTGGGAGAGGAAGCCGGTGGCGGTGATCAGGTAGCGCGCCGACAGCACGTCGCCACCGGCCAGCGCCACCTGCCAGCGACGGGTCTCGTCGTCCCAGCGGGCGCTTTCCACGACGGTGTTGAACCGCATGTGCCGGCGGACGTCGTACTTGTCGGCCACCCCCGCGGCGTACTGCTTGATCTCCGGTCCCGGGGTGAACATCCGCGACCAGTTCGGGTTCGGTTCGAAAAAATACGAATACGTGGTGGTGGGGACATCGACGGCCAGGCCCGGGTAATGGTTCACGTGCCAGGTTCCGCCGAGGTCGTCCTCCCGGTCGAGGATGACGAAATCGTCGATACCCAGGCGCTTGAGCTGTATTGCCGCGCCGATACCGCCGAAGCCGGCCCCGACGATGAGGGCCTCAAGGTGCTCCGAACTCATGGAAAGACAATATACCCAGTACCCCTGGTATCGGTAACTGCCAGGGGCCGGGGCTCAGTCGGACTGGGTTTTCCTCGTCGACTTACCGCTCATCGTGTGATTGTCGGCGAGCAATGCGGCGTTATCGTCCTGCAGGTCGAGGATGCGTGCGATGCCGGCGAGATTGACCCCGGCAGAGAGCAATTCACTGATGCGGCGGAGGCGGGCGAGGTCGTCGGCGCTGTAGAGGCGGGTCCCGCCGTCACTGCGGGTGGGGCTGAGCAGGCCATGTCGCTCGTAGAGGCGAAGCGACTGCACGGCGACACCGGACAGCTCGGCGGCCACCGAGATGCCGTAGACCCCTTGGCTCGCGCCTGGCGTGCCCGGGGTATCGGGTCGGTTAGTCATCGAAGTCATCCTTGGTTGGCCGTACAGGAAATCTTCTTACCACACTTGCACCAAAATGTCTGACATGCTATATCAAATCTGTGTCTATAGACACAGATTATAGATGACATCCTAGAGAGGATTGGAGAGCCAGAGGTGACCACCATGCTGATGCGTACCGACCCGTTCCGTGAGCTGGATCGCTTCGCCCACCAGGCGCTGGGTACCGCCGCTCGCCCGGCGGTGATGCCGATGGACGCGTGGCGTGAAGGCGACGTGTTCTTCGTCGAGTTCGACCTGCCTGGCATCGATCAGGACTCGCTGGACCTCGACATCGAGCGCAACGTCGTGACCGTGCGTGCTCAGCGCCCGGGCCTCGATCCGAACCGCGAGATGCTGGCGACCGAGCGGCCGCGTGGAGTATTCAGCCGCCAGCTGGTTCTCGGTGACAACCTCGACACCGAACGGATCGAGGCCCATTACCAGAAAGGCGTGCTGCGGCTACGTATTCCGGTGGCAGAGAAAGCCAAGCCACGCAAGATTTCCATCGGCCGTGGCGACGAACAGCACGCGCTCAAACGTGAGGTGATCAACGCCTGACTCCGAGTGGGCGGCAGCACAGTGGCGCGGGTCATCGTGCTGCCGCTCACCGCCCGCGGACCAGAGGGAAGGAGATTGCCGTGACGAACCACTCGCGCGTACACCCGGCCCGCGTATTCACGTCGCTGGCTGACATCGTCCAGCAAGGTTCGACACCGAAAGAGGTGTACGCGGCGGTTTGCATAGCGGCGACGTTGACGGTCCCCGGGTGTGACCACGCAAGTCTGATGATTCGCCAAGACGGCACCTACCGCACGGTCGCCGTCAGCGATGCGATCGCCCGCCGGATCGACAAGCTCGAGCTGGCGTTGAACAACGGACCGTGTCTCGATGCCATCGAGGACGGCGCCGCTCAACTCGAGTCGGATTTGACGGCGGGCAGTCGGTGGCCGGCGTTGGCAGCGCGGGTGGTTGCCCAAACGTCGGTGCGCGGCGCGCTGAGTGTGCGTGTGCCCGTCGACCGGTCCAAAGTCGCTGCCCTGAACCTGTTCTCCGACGCGCCCCGAGCGTTCGACCATTCGTCGCTCGACGGCGCCACCATCTTGGGTGCGTTCGCTTCGGTGGCCAGCAACGCCGCAGCGCTGCACGAAGAAGCGGGAACGCTGCGACGCGGGCTCACCAGCAACCGCGCGATCGGCAAGGCTGTCGGCATGCTGATGGTGCGCGACGACGTCTCCGACGACGACGCTTTCGACATCCTTCGCCGAAGGTCGCAAGCCGCCAACGTCAAGCTCGCCGACATCGCGGCGGACATCGTTCGGGATCGCCGCCGGCCGATCTCCACCGACGGCGGGTGAACTAGCCGCGGCCGAGCAGTCGCAGCGCCGCGGCCACCGCCAATCCGGGCACGTCGAGCGTCTTGGAGCCCAGATCGTGCCGCGCACCGGCGATCTCGACGATCTGGGTCGGCGCCGAAATCAACGCCGCCGCATCGCGCAACTCATCGAGAGTGCCGAACGGGTCCGACGAGCCATGGGTGAACACCGTCGGCACCACGATGTCGGGCAGGTGTTCGGTCCGGGTGCGTTCCGGCTTGCCCGGCGGATGCACCGGGTAGGAGAACAGCGTCAGCACGTCGACGTGTGCTTCCTGTGCGGCCACCGCCATCGACGTCTGCCTGCCGCCGTAGGAGTGGCCACCGGCAATCAGCGGACCGTCGGCCAGCCCCCGGCACACGGCGATGGCTTCGACGATGCCGGCTCGGTCGGTGGCGGCCGACCCGGACGGCGGACCCTTGGGCCGTCGCCGGCGATACGGCAAGTTGTAGCGGACGGCAAGCCAGCCGTGTCGGGCCCACTCGTCGCAGAGTCTCCCCAGCAGTGCAGCGTCGCGGTTGCCGCCGGCGCCGTGCGTCAGCACGACGACACCGGCCGGTGTGCCGTCGGGTTCGTGCGCGATGCCCGCGATCTGCTCGAGCTCACTCACCGGTGCAACCTGAACATCGCGGAAACCGGGCCGTGGCCGTGTCCGAGCGGGTAAGCGGCACGCAGACATTCGGTCACCCAGGCCTTGCCGAATGCGACGGCGTCGGGCACGGCGTAGCCGTGGGCCAGCGCGCACGCGGTCGCCGCGGCCAGCGTGTCGCCGGCGCCGTGATCGTGGCCGGTGTCCACCCGCGGTGCCTGGAACTGGTGAAAGTCGTTGCCGTCGAACAACAGATCGGTGCTGCTGGCTGAGCCTTGCAGGTGGCCACCCTTGACCAGTGCCCACTGCGGCCCGAACGCATGCAGGGCCCGGGCGGCGTCGGCCTGGGTCTTCGCGTCGACGACATCGATGTCGACCAGCAGCCGCACCTCGTGCAGGTTCGGCGTCACCAAGGTCGCCAGCGGAAACAGCTTTCTCCGAAGGGAATTCAGTGCCGATTGATCGAGCAGCGGATCACCGTGCATGGAGGCGCAGACCGGGTCGACCACGAGTGGAATGCCGGCGCCGTGCTCACGCCAACTCTGCGCGACCGCCTCGATGATGTCGCTCGATGCAAGCATGCCGGTCTTGGCGGCCTGCAGCCCGATGTCGTCGCACACCACCTCGATCTGGGCGGCGACGACATCGCCTGGAACTTTGTGAAAATCCTTGACGCCCACCGAGTTCTGCACCGTCACCGCGGTCACGGCGCACAGGGCGTGCACGCCCAGAAGAGTGCAGGTGCGCAGGTCGGCCTGCATGCCTGCGCCGCCGCCGGAGTCCGATCCGGCGATCGTCAGCACTCGCAGTGGCGTGCTACCGAGCGGCGCCAGCGGTAGGAAATTCAATGGGCCGGATGAGCGACGACCCGCTTCGCCGGGCTCGGACATTTCTGCCGCATCCGAGGCATCACTGCTGGGCGAGCGGCAGATACACCCGGTTGCCGTGCTCGGCGAATTCGACCGACTTCTCCGCCATGGCCGCCTCGATGGCTTCCTCGCTGTCGAGCCCGTGCTTGGCGGCGTACTCCCGGACATCTTGCGTGATGCGCATCGAGCAGAACTTCGGGCCGCACATCGAGCAGAAGTGGGCGGTCTTGGCGGGCTCGGCCGGCAGGGTCTCGTCGTGGAATTCCTTCGCGGTGTCCGGGTCGAGCGACAACGCGAACTGGTCGTTCCAGCGGAACTCGAACCGTGCCGTCGACAACGCATTGTCGCGTTCTTGGGCGTGCGGATGTCCCTTGGCCAGATCGCCGGCGTGCGCGGCGATCTTGTAGGCGATCACGCCGTCCTTCACGTCTTTACGGTCGGGCAGGCCCAGGTGCTCCTTGGGTGTCACGTAGCACAGCATCGCGGTGCCGGCCTGGGCGATGATCGCGGCGCCGATGGCCGAGGTGATGTGGTCGTAGGCCGGTGCGATGTCGGTGGTCAGCGGCCCGAGTGTGTAGAACGGAGCCTCCTCGCACAGCTCTTCTTCCAGCCGGACGTTCTCGACGATCTTGTGCATCGGGACGTGCCCGGGGCCTTCGATCATCACCTGTGCGCCATGGGATTTCGCGATCTTCGTGAGCTCGCCCAGGGTGCGTAATTCGGCGAACTGTGCGGCGTCGTTGGCATCGGCGATCGATCCCGGCCTTAGCCCGTCGCCCAGCGAGAAGGTCACGTCATAGCGGGCGAAGATCTCGCACAATTCGTCGAAGTTGGTGTACAGGAACGATTCCTGATGATGCGCCAGGCACCACGCGGCCATGATCGACCCGCCGCGCGACACGATGCCGGTGACCCGCTTGGCGGTCAGCGGCACATACCGCAGCAGCACTCCGGCGTGCACCGTCATGTAGTCGACACCCTGCTCGCACTGCTCGATGACGGTGTCGCGGTAGATCTCCCACGTCAGCAGCGTCGGGTCGCCGTTGACTTTCTCCAGCGCCTGGTAGATCGGCACGGTGCCCACCGGGACCGGTGAGTTGCGCAGAATCCACTCGCGGGTGGCGTGGATGTCCTTGCCGGTGGACAGGTCCATGATGGTGTCCGCGCCCCAGCGGGTCGCCCACACCATCTTGTCGACCTCTTCGGCGATCGACGACGTCACCGCCGAGTTGCCGATATTGGCGTTGACCTTCACCGCGAAGGCTTTGCCGATGATCATCGGCTCGAGCTCAGGGTGGTTGTAGTTGGCCGGGATCACCGCCCGACCGCGGGCGACCTCGTCGCGGACCAGCTCGGCCGGCATCTGTTCACGGGCGGCGA
This sequence comes from uncultured Actinomycetota bacterium, assembly GCA_963741555.1. Taxonomy (GTDB): domain Bacteria; phylum Actinomycetota; class Actinomycetes; order Mycobacteriales; family Mycobacteriaceae; genus Mycobacterium. The sequence continues at coordinate 96,939 of CAVUIH010000012.1, forward strand.
TGTAGGCCATCTCGGCAGTGATCTCGCCGGCGCGGGCGCGCTGCAGCTGGGTGCCGCGATCGCGGACGACGCCCGGGCGTGGCGGCAGTCCGGCCGTCACGTCGATCACCGCGTCGGGGTCGGTGTAGGGCCCAGAGGTGTCATAGAGGTCGAGGTGCTCGCCGTTGGACAGGTTCACCCGTCGGAACGGCACGTGGAGATCGTGGCCGCCGGGGCCTTCCACGCTGTGGTAGATCTTGCTGCTACCGGCGATCGCGCCGGTGGTCACGGTTGGTTCGACTGCCAGATCGGTCATTTCGTCATCTCCCTACGTCGGCATTACCCGGTCAGGTTCGTACGGTCGACGGCCCCGAGCCGTCCTCTCAGCGCACCGGGCGTGCGCTCCCGTTCTGATATGCAGTTCCCACGCTAGCGCAGCCGGAGCACTGCGTATGCCCAAGCAGCCAGGTCCTGACCAAATCGGTGGGCAAGCTGCGCCATCGGTGGAAAGATGATCAACGTGCGCGAGGTCGCCGATACCCGGATTGGCACCGACGCCTGGCCTGCCCGCTGGCCCGAGGCCGTGGGAGCCGACGAGGGTGTGGGTGCCTTCCGTTTCTGGTTTGTCGGCGAACGCTGGGAATGGTCCGACGAGATCGCCCGGATGCACGGCTATGAGCCCGGCGCCGTCGAGCCGACGACGGAGCTGTTGCTGTCGCACAAGCACCCCGACGACCGCCGTCATGTCCAGGATGAGCTCGACCGGGCGCTGCTGTCCAAGAGCTCGTTCTCCAGTCGTCACCGCTTCATCGACACCGCGGGCAAGGTGCACGACGCGATCGTGCTGGCCGACCGGATGTATGACGACACCGGCGCGGTGGTGGGTACCTCCGGGTACTACGTCGACCTGACCGCGACGTTCGTCGAGACCCGCCAGGTCGCCCTCGACGAGGCGCTGCCTGACCTGTTCGAGGCGCGGGCGGTGATCGAGCAGGCCAAAGGCATCCTGATGGCCGTCTACCGAGTCAGCCCCGAGCAGGCTTTCGGCGTGCTGCGATGGCGGTCTCAGGAAACCAACACGAAGCTGCGGTCGCTTGCCAAGCAGCTCATCGGCGAAATCTCCACTCTGCCAACAGCATCGGCGGAGGTGCAGAGCGCAATGGATCACTTGCTGCTGACGGTGCACGAGCGCATTCCGGGTGAATCCACCGCGTAGGCGTGCGGCCGGTTAGGCTCGACACGATGACGGACGGCAAAGCCGATACGGCATTGCTTCCAGCGGTCTGGACCTGGACCCGTGGTCCCAGGCTGAACGGTTGAGTGCACCGAAGCGGGTGAACGCGATGGAACTGTTGGTGGTCGACTCCGAGGTTCGGCCCGAAGCTGTGCTGGTACATGCCAAGGGTGAGATCGATTCAAGCACCGCGGGCGAGCTCAGGTCCCAGTTGGAGGCCGCGCTGCGGCAGGCCGGAGCCCAGCAGTCCCGATTGCTCATTGTCGATCTGCAGTACGTGACGTATTTCGGCAGCGCCGGATTGAACGCCGTACTCGATTGCCACAAGCAGGGTTTGCGAGCCGGGACGTCGGTCCGGCTGGTTGCCGACAACGATCTGGTAGTCCGTCCGATCGAGGTGACGAACCTCGACACCCTGCTCGAGCTGTACCCCACGTTGCCGGACGCACTGGAAGGCCGCGATTCCGGGCAGGGGTCGTGAGCGGCCAGCAGCGTCGCGGCTGGCCGCCCGAATCCAAGGATCTGCCGCCGGATCTGGCCGCCGCTGTCGCGCTCGGCGGCGAGATGGGCCGCTGTTTCGCCGAATTCGACTGGACCGCCCATCCGCTCGGGCCGCCGCAGTCCTGGCCGACGGAAGTGCGGTCGGCGGTCGCAGTGGTACTGACGTCCCGCTTTCCGATCGTGTTGTGGCTGGGCGCCGAAGACCTGTTCCTGATCTACAACGACGCCTACATGCAGATCCTCGACGACCGGCATCCCGAGGCGCTGGGTCAGCGCGGCCAGTACGCCTGGTGGGATATCTGGCAACCGATCAGTCCGATGCTCGCCAGCGTCATCGCCACCGGCGAAGCGACGTGGTCGTACGACTTGATGCTGCCGATGATGACCGCGGGCCGGCGCCGGGAACGGTACTTCACCTTCACCTACAGCCCGCTGATCGGCGACGACGGCAAGACCTATGGAATCTTCTGCCCGTCGTTCGAAACCACCGAACGCGTGCTGAGCGAGCGTCGGCTGCATCTGCTCAACGCGGTGGCCTCCGCCGTGTTGGATACCAACACGATCGACGACGCGGCGAATGCGACCGTCGCAGTGTGCGCCGGGCAGCCCGACGTGCCGTTCGTCGCGGCGTATGTCGGTGATCCCGAGACAGGCACCGTCACATTGCGCGCAGCGACGCCCGCGGTGCGGCCGTTGTTACCGCGGACGCTGGCGGAGTTGACCAAGTCGGAGGCGGCGCCGCGGACGCGTTCGGCGATGCACGTCGTCGACGACGTCGCGGCGATGATCGACGGCATTCACGACGCGCTGGCGGACGATTGCCCACAACAGGCGCTGCTGGTGCCGGTGGGTGAGGGCTCGGCCGCCGGGGCTCTGCTGATCGGAACCAGTCCGCTCGGTGCGCTCGATGACCAATACATCGGCTTCTGCCAGCTGCTGGCCGACCAGTTGTCCTCGGCGATGGCGTCGGCGGTGTCCTACGAGGAGCAGCGGCAGCGGGCGGACGCACTCGCCGAACTGGACCATGCCAAGACGGCGTTCCTGACCAATGTGAGCCACGAATTCCGCACGCCACTCACGCTTTTACTGGGTCCGCTCGACGATGCGCTGTCGGACAGTGCGCCGGACAGCCTGTTATCGAACCAGCTGACTACGGCGCGGCGTAACGCGGGACGCCTTCAGCGGCTGGTGGATTCGTTGCTGGACTTCTCCCGTATCGAAGCCGGTCGCGCCACCGCCAGCCTGATATGCACCGACGTCGGCGCGCTGACAGCGAACATCGCGGTGTCCTTCACCGAGCTGTGCCAGCGGGCCGGGCTGGAATTGGTGGTGGACTGTCACCCGGCGGTGGCCGACGTCGACCAGGGCATGTGGGAGACCATCATGCTCAACGTGTTGTCCAATGCCGTGAAGTACACCCTGTCCGGCTCGATCACCGTCACGACGCACAGCGATACGGCGCTCTGCCACATAATGATTCGCGACACCGGGGTAGGAATCGCCGAGGCCGACCTGAAGCGACTGGGCGAACGGTTTTTCCGGGCGGACAGCGCGCACGGCCGCAGCGTGGAAGGCACCGGCATCGGGCTGTCGCTGGTGCAAGGGCTCGTCGAGTTGCAAAACGGAACTGTCGAGTTCGCCAGTGGACTCGGGCAGGGCACCGCCGTCATCATCCGGCTGCCCCGATCGGTGAGTGGCAAGCCCGTCGACCACTCGCCCGCCGGACTGCTGGACAACGCGTACGTCGTCGAGGCCGACCGGTGGGTGATGTCGCGCCCGGCACCGGCGGAGGACTCGGCCCCGATCGCCGACGGTCGTGAGTTGGTGCTGATCGCCGACGACAACGCCGACATGCGAGCGCATCTGGAGCGAGTGCTGTCACCTCGCTGGCGAACGGTCCTGGTTGCCGACGGGCAAGAGGGCATCGAGGCCGCCCGCAAGCTTCGCCCGGACGCGATCGTGACGGATGTGATGATGCCCCGGCTGGACGGCTTCGAATTCATCGCGGCCATCCGTGCCGACCCGAAACTGACGGCCACGCCGGTGCTCATGCTGTCCGCGCGGGCGGGCGCCGAGGCGATCAGCGAGGGTTACTCGGGCGGCGCCGACGACTATCTGCCAAAACCATTCACCTCGAAGGACTTGATCGATCGCGTCGCCGCGCGGCTGTCGGCCGTCGCGCGCGAACGTGCCAACCGTCGATCCAGCGACGCCGAGACGCAGATGGCCCTGGACTTCGCGAAGCTCGACGCCGCCCTGCAGTCCGCTGACTCGGGTGCGGCGATCGCGGCGGCGCTGCAGGGTTGTTCGTTCGCTTCCGGCGATGCCCCGGTCATCTGCCTGGGTGTACTCGACTCCGACGACAAGAACATTCGATTCGATTACGGCGATCAGGTACCCGGGGAAATGCGCGACCGCTACCACGTCGTTTCGATGGACACCCCGATCGTGCCCGTCGACGTCATCAAGACCGGTCAATCGATGATCATCACCGACACGCTGAGTCTGAGCCAGCGATATCGACACGTGGTGAACGAGACTGTGGACGTGGTCCGGTCGTGCATCAGCCAGCCGTTGCGCGGGATGGACGGGCGGGTGATCGGCTCGCTCGGAATGCTGTGGCCGACACCGCGAGAATTCGATCCCGCCGAACTCGATTGGGCGGCAAGGATTGCCAAGCTTACCGAGGCGGCGCTCGACGGTATCCGCAACGTGCAGCGCGAACATCGGATTGCCGTCGACTTTCAGGACCACCTGCTCGACCTCGACCGCGGATCCACCGCGGCGGTGGTTGCGGCGGTCTACCAGCCCGGCGGCGAGGCGATGCGGGTCGGTGGTGACTGGTATCTCGTTGTGCCGCTTGAGGAATCGGGCCAAGTTGCGATATCGGTGGGCGACGTTGTCGGGCACGGGTTGCCCGCGGCGATCGCGATGAGCCGGCTGCGGGCGGCGGTGGCGGCCACCGCGCTGACCGATACCGATCCGGCCTCGGTGCTCGCGACGTTGGACCGCTACGCGGCGACTGTTCCCGGTGCCCGCTGCGCGACGGTCAGCTACGCGGTGATCGACGCGGCGCAGGATGACGGTCCCGCCCGCGTCAGCTATTCCTGTGCGGGCCATCCCTATCCACTGCTGCTGACGCCAGATCAGCCAGCGGTATTCCTGTCCGAAGGGCGGCGCCCGCCGGTGGCCGCGTGGGACAGCCCGCTCAAGCAGAACACCGCCGTCCAGGAGTTGCCGGCAGGCAGCGTGATTCTGCTCTACAGCGATGGGTTGATCGAGCGGCCGGGGGAGTCGCTCGATCAGGGATTCCTGCGGCTACAGGGCGCGGCCGGTTTTCGCGCCCATCTTCCGGTCGGGGAGTTGTGCACGGAGTTGCTCGAGCGCATGGCCCCGCCCGGCGGCTACACCGACGACGTCGTCCTGCTGGCGCTACGCCCAAGTCACAGCGCGGCGCGTAGCTTTGCCACTGTGGTGCCGGCAACACTGGACTGTATCGCCGACGTGCGACATCGGTTGCGCGACTGGCTTTCCGGCGTCGGCGTCGACCCGCGGCGCGCATCCGACATCCTGCTGGCGACCGGGGAGGCGGTGACCAACGCGATTGAGCATGGCAGTTCCGCCGATGCGCACAAGACGGTCTCCGTCGAAGTCTTCGTTCGCGGACAGGCGATCACCGCTACGATCAGCGACGCCGGTCATTGGTCGGGCGATTCGTCGGCCAGCCAACGCAGCCAGAAGCGCGGACGGGGACTCACCATGATCAACGGCCTGGCCGATGGTGTGAAAACCACCCGCACCGCGGGAGGCACCCAAGTCACCCTGAGTTTCGAGCAGGCGATCCTGCCGGAGTCCGGTCGTGTCGAGGACGTGAGAGCGTGACCCGCGCGGTCTTCCAATTGCATGTCCCGGACGGCGACGACGTGCCAGCGCCTGTCGAGGTAACGGTGACGGGTGAAGTCGATGCGTCCAACGTCCGCGAATTCACCCGGTCGGTGTCGGAAGTGCCCGGCGAGCGGCCGCTGATCCTGCAGTTGAGCAGCGTCAAATACCTGGACAGCGCCGGGTTCGCGGCCCTGGATCGGCTACTCGCCGAGAAGACGATCCTCATCGTGTTGTCGTCGGACAGCTTCATGTACCGAGTGGCCTCGCTGATGTGCATGCCCATCCACGATGATGCCGAGGCCGCCCGCCGCGCACTGCAGGACAGCGAAAGCTAGGTCGCTACTCCGCCTCTTCGATGGCCTCGCCTGCAAACGAATCCCTGCAGCTTTTCCAAGGACGCGTGGCCCGATCCGAAGCGCACTTCGATTGTCAGGTTGCGGCATTGCTCACCGGGGTTTACCAATGTTATTAACGTTTAACAAACTGGCCGAGACTGACCCCTCATCGAGGTGTCCTATGCGACGGGAACCTAGACTTAGCTCTCTGTGCGCGTGCTGACGAGGTCCCGGAGGAGGCCGCGCTCTATGGCTGAGGTGCTTCACGACGCAGCGGGCCGCTTCGACCCCGAACGGAGAAGAATGACCGAGTACGCGATCCGGGCATTGGACAGCCGTTCAGAACGCGGCCGTGCGATATTGATCTTGATCGACCACGGCACGATCACCATCTCCGACGGCGAGTCGACCGACGAGACCGCGAACCACCTGCGCCTGGATATGGAGAACGCCGGGAAGCTAGGCAAGGTGCTGGTCGCACTCGCGGCAGCACTTGAGATTGACCCGACCCGAGACGGAGACGGTCAGCACTCGGTGACGGGGCGCAGCGATGACGAGCGCGCACTCATCCGGGGTATGGCAGCACGGGCAGCACGAGCGTCGGGATCGGCCGGATGGTCGAGCGACCAGCTTGCCATGATCGACACCTTGGTCTCCCGCGGTGCCAACCGCGAGGACTTCAAGGCCTTAACGCCCGAGCGGTTCGTGCAGTTCTGCGAGGCGTGGCTGCAGATGGACGATCGGATCAGTGAGACCCAGTGTGTTGCCTGCGGCAATACCTTCACCTACCAGCGGACGGGCAGGCCTCCGCTCACCTGTTCACCTGAATGTCGTCGTAAGCGCAACAACAAAGCGCAGACGCGCCCGGCGGACTGAAGCGGTCAGCGTTCTTACGCTGCAAGCGCACGACGACGGGCTGCCGCGCCACTGCCCACCTGTCGCAGCCGTGCCGCATCGCTCGTTGACGGATTCGCCGCTCACTTTGACGCAGCCGACCTAGCCGGGAGCGCCGTGCTTCCCAGGTGCGCCAGGCGTTCCGCCTGGTCCGGCCGCGCCGCCGGCGCCGCCCTGACCGCCCTCGCCGGGCTGACCGCCCGCGCCGCCTGCCCCGCCCTTGCCGCCGTTCCCGCCCGCTCCGCCGCGCCCGCCTGAGCCGTCGCCGCCGGGCGCGGGGTCGACTGTCGGACCCAGGTGGGCGAGGCCACTGACTGTTTTGAGGATCGGGTCTGCACTGGCTGCGGGCGCTGTGGCCAGCGGGGTTAGCGCCGCAGCCAGAAACGTAGCGGCAGCCGCACCCAGACCGACCAATTTTCGACGCCTGCGCGCGTTGGCGTTATCGGGCTCTTCCGGAAATGGAGTGCAGGTGAGGGTGGCGGATATCCGCGCAGGGAGGTCGTGTCGTTGAGCTGAGACGGGCCCCGGGCGGCAGATGATGCAGGTTCCTACGCCAGTTCGCCTACCGTTCCGGGGAGCCCTGTGTCTGACCCTACGTCCTTCGCAGCTGCTGTCGTCGCCGACACGATTGTGCGCACCGTCGAACTCGGGGTGACGATTACCGACGCGGCCGTGGACGGTGACGTCACGTTGGTGTTCTGCGATCTGCTTGATGACGGCGACCGCAACTGCCCCGGCTGTGGCGGTGCTGGAATCTACCGCGACACCGTGATCCGCAAGGTCACCGACGTCCCGGTGGTGGGGCATCCGCTGCGGCTGCGCGTGCGAGTCCCGCGCTACCGCTGCACGACGACGAGTTGTGATCGGGAAGTGTTCGCCCACAGCACCGATCGGCTGGCCCGGCGGGGCTGGTCGACCACCCGCCGGTGTGCCCGCTACATCTTGCGCCGGCTGATGATCGACCGCGCGACCGTTGCCGCGGTGGCCCGAGAATTGGGGCTGTCGTGGGACACCGTGAACACCATCGCCATGGACGCCACGCAGCTGATCGTGAGCGCCGATATGACTCGTCTCGATGGGGTGCGCGTCATTGGCGTCGACGAGCACCGTTGGTCGCATACCCGCCGCCGCGACCAGGATGGCTACGTCACCGTCATCGTGGACCTGACCCCGGTGCTGGCAGGTACCGGACGGGCCCGCCTGCTCGACTTGGTACCCGGGCGCTCAGCAGCGGCGTTGGCGTCGTGGCTCTCGGCCCAGAGCGCGGCTTTTCGCGACCAGGTCGAGATCGTCGCGATGGACGGGTTCGGCGGCTACAAGAGCGCAGCTATCGACCACCTGCCCGAGGCCACCACGGTGATGGACCCGTTCCACGTCGTCGCCCTGGCCGGGATCAAGTTGGATCTGTGCCGCCAACGCATCCAGCAGGCTACCCAGGGCCACCGCGGTCGTACCGGCGATCCGCTCTACGGGGTGCGGCGTACCCTGCGCACCCGCTACCCGCTGCTCAGCGAACGGCAAAGGACCCGACTAGCAACGGTTTTCGCCGACGACTCCCATGTCGCCGTCGAAGTATGCTGGAGTTTCTACCAACGTCTCATCGCCGCCTACGCTCACCCCGACCGGCGGCGTGGCAAGACCTTGATGACCGCCGTCATCAACGCCCTGCGCAGCGGCGTCCCCGACGCACTCGAAGAGCTCGCCCAACTCGGCCGTACCCTGTGGCGGCGCCGCGCCGACGTGCTCGCCTACTTCGACCACCACGCCTCCAACGGACCCACCGAAGCCATCAACGGCCGCCTGGAAGCCCTGCGCCGCAACGCCCTCGGATTCCGTAACCTCACCCAACTTGTTGAATTACCCACCGGGGAGCGTGGTCTGCAGCCATTCTCTTCGAGGCGGTGGCCGGGCTTGCTCGACGCTCACCTTGTCACCCGGCAGGGTTGACTCAGTAGTGGCTTGTGCCCGGTCATCGCCGTCAGCGCGGAGTGGCTGAAGAGAGGCCTGCAAAGCCGAAAGTTGGTGTGCCCTCCTCGCTTCCACCAGAGTCCAGAGGAAAGGGCGACATTTCTTGAGCAACGAAGACGGTCAACAACGCGTGGTCATTGCGGTCGATCCGCACAAGGCATCTTGGACGGCGGCTGCCGTCGATGAGTCGTTACAGCCGTTAGCGAGCATCCGAGTGCCGGTCAGCCGTGAGGGCTATCGGACGTTGCGACGTTTCGCACGCACTTGGAAAGCCACCATGTGGGCTATCGAGGGAGCCGCCGGCCTGGGCTCAACCCTGACAGCCCGCCTGGTCGACGACGGAGTGGCCGCCGTGGACGTTCCGGCCAAGCTTGCTGCCCGGGTCCGGCTGCTCTCCGCTGGGCACGGTCGTAAAAACGATGACACTGATGCCGTCTCGGTCGGGATCGCTGCGTTGACCGCATCCCGCCTGAACACGGCAACCGTCGATGCCGCGGTCACCGCGCTGCGGGCCGTCGTCGACCACCGCGACGACCTGGTGAAAACCCGGACCCAGACCATCAACCGATTACATGTGGTCCTGACAAACCTGGTACCCGGTGGCGCCAAGACCGATCTGACCGCCGAGCGTGCCTCTGCCATACTGCGCAGCATCCGGCCCCGAGATGGCGCAGCGAAAGCGTTGCGCGCCTTGGCGGTGGATCTCACCGATGAGGTCCGCCAGCTGGACCGCCGCATCGCCAAAGCCGCCCACGATATCCAGAGCGCGGTCGTCGCGTCACAGACCACGTTGACCCAGCTGCATGGCATCGGAACCGTCACCGCTGCCAAGATCCTCAGCCGAGTCGGCGATATCACTCGGTTTCGGTCAGCGGCCGCCTTCGCCACCTACACCGGCACCGCCCCGATCGAGGTGTCCTCCGGCGATGTCATCCGCCACCGGCTCTCCCGCGCCGGCGACCGCCAACTCAACTCCTGCCTGCACGTGATGGCGCTGGTCCAGATCCGAAACAAGACCGAAGGCCGCGCTTACTTCCTGCGAAAACGCGCCGAAGGCAAGAGCAAGAAAGAAGCCATGCGGTGCCTCAAACGCCGCCTATCCGACGTGGTCTACCGCCAACTCATCCACGACCACAACCAGCGACAGACAGGCTCGGGAGGACACTCGGGGACGGCTCTATCGTCTTGCGTGGCCGGCTAACACCCCGCACACCGACACTTCAGACAAAGTCACTTCCCGAGCCTGCACACCACACCCTACAAGGCGAAAGACCGCGCCCACTTGACACAGAGAGGCGCCACTACCGAATCCGCTCACTACTGCACAGCGGAGCACTCCACCAACTTGTCAATGCACTCTGAATTACGAAGAGCCGGTTTAGGGCCATCGTAAGAAAATCAAGCCGCCATAGCGACGGAAATAGCTTTCGACGGCGGCGATCGATGGACCGCACAAAGGGCGACTGTGCTCCGTGCAGGCTCATACGCCAACCCGGCCGAAATTATCTCGGTGCCGGAGGGAACGCAACGCTTCGGGCGACGATGAATATCGAGTCCCTCCACTTGCACGCCTATCGGCCCTAGACGCCTGAAGCAAGTTCGTGTCCTCGATCGCAGAGCCGGCAGCGCGAATACCTCAGAAGACGACGGTCTGGTTGCCAGAGCGGATGATGCGGTCCTGGCAGTGCCAACGCACCGCACGTGACAACGTGACGCGCTCAACGTCTGCACCGAGGCGCACCAGGTCCTCGACCCTGTGGCGGTGATCCACGCGGACGACGTCCTGCTCGATAATCGGCCCGTCGTCGAGATGTTCGGTCACGTAGTGAGCGGTAGCGCCGATGAGCTTGACCCCGCGCTCCTTGGCCCGCCGGTATGGCGCGGCGCCGATGAACGACGGAAGGAAGGAATGGTGGATGTTGATCACCGGACAGTCGACTTCCTCGAGGAAGTGCGGAGTCAGGATCTGCATGTAGCGGGCCAAGACCACCAAGTCGACATTGCCGCGCAACAGGTCAAGCTGGCGTCGTTCGGCGTCGGCGCGGATCTGCTTATCGGCCGGGATGTGGATGAACGGCGTGCCGAAGGGGCGCACCTGCTCGGCTAGGTCGGGATGGTTGGCCAGCACCATTACCACCGACATGTTGAGGTCACCACGGCGATTGCGCCACAACAGATCCAGCAGGCAATGGTCCTCCTTTGAGGCCATGATGGCGACCCGTTTGGGCTTGGCTGCCTCGGTGAGCCGGAAGTCCATATCGAACTTCTCGGCCACCTGCTTGGCGAAGTCACCGGCCAATGCGTGGCGCGCGGCCGTCAAACCCGATAGGTGAAAGACGGTGCGCTGCATGAATGTTCCACCGGTTTGCTCGGTTGAGTGCTGGTCCAGCGAGATGATGTTGGCGCCTGCTTGAGTCAGGAACGTGGTCACCGCTGCCACCAGCCCGGGCCGGTCGGCGCGCAGCGCAGTAACAGCCGCCCGATGTCCTTGACAGGCAACGCACCGCGGCCCGCGTGGGCCAACTTTCCGTTGGCGGACTCGTCGGCTTTGCTATCGACTTCGGTGGTCATCGTTCTCAAGCTCCCGTCGTGGGTAGCACTCGGCGGCGACGCTTGATCGGGCCGCAAGGCCGAAAACCGCAACCACGGCCCGGATTTCTCCGAACCGTGGTTGCGGTACCCATCGTCACGAACCGTTACGGCGCGTTTGCGCCGTCCGTGCCAGGTGTGCCGGGTGTGCCGTCGGCAGCGCCCGCGCCGCCGACAGTGCCGGCTCCGCCCGTGGCGGCGCCGCCGGCACTGGCAGTGCCGCTACCGCCGTTGCCGCCGTTGCCGCCTACACCGGAGCCGTTGACGCCGGGTGCGCCGCCGGTACCGCCGCCGCCGCCGGCGCCGCCGGTGCCGGCATTGCCGCCGCCGCCGATGCCAGCGCCGCCGTCCCCGCCGGTGCCGCCGTCGGCGGCGTTGCCGCCGTCCCCGCCAGTGCCGCCGATGCCGCCGGTGGCAGTGCCGGTGTTGTTCGTCACCGAGGCGATGCCGCCGTCCCCGCCGGTGCCGCCGGCGCCGCCGTTGGTGCCGGTGCCGCCGCCTGCGCCGCCGGCGCCGCCGGTAGTGGTGCCGACGGTGGTGCCGCTGCTACCGGTCACCAAGGCGTTGCCGCCGGTGCCGCCGGCGCCGCCGTCAGCGCCGCCGCCGGCTGCCCCACCTGCCCCGCCGGTGCCGGTGCCGGTGACGGTGCTGCCGCCAGTGGCGCTGGTGATGGCGTTACCGCCGTTCCCGCCATCGACGCCGTTGCCGGCAGCCCCACCGATGCCGCCGGTCTCGGTGCCGGTGACATGGCTGCCGCCGGTGGCGCTAACGGTGGCATCGCCGCCAGTGCCGCCGACGCCGCCGTCGGTGCTGCCGGCCCCGCCGGCCCCGCCGGTGGTGGTGCCGGTGGCGGTGCTGCCAGCGCCGGTGGAGACGACGGTGGCGTTGCCACCGCTGCCGCCGACGCCGCCGTCAGAGGTGGCGGTACCGCCGTTGCCGCCGGCGCCGCCGACCCCACCTGCCCCGCCAGTAGCGGTGCCGGTGGCGGTGCCTCCACCGCTGGTGAAGACGCCGGCGCCGCCGCCGCCGCCACCACCACCGCCGCCTTCACCGGGCGCGGTGCCGACGGCTAGACCACCGGTGCCGCCTGCCGCGCCGGTGCCAGCGGTCAACGTGCCGGTACCAGCGGTACCTCCGTCGGCACCGGTGCCCCCGGCTGCGCCGTCGCCGGCTGTGGTTCCAGCGGTGCCGTTGCCGCCGGCGGTCCCCGCGATGCCATGGGGAGCCGTGCCGCCTGCCCCGGCGTTACCAGCGGCACCAACGGCGCCACCCGCACCACCGGTACCGCCGTTGCCGCCCTCACCGCTGCCGCCGTTGGTGAAGGTGCCGGTTGCGCCGTTGCCGCCAATCCCGCCGTTGCCGCCGTTGGAGCCGTCGCCGGCGTTGCCGCCGTTGCCGCCGTTGCCCGAGATCGACCCGCCGTCACCGCCGGCCCCGCCGTCACCACCGGCCCCGCCGGCCTGCCCGACCCCGCCGTTGCCGCCGTTCGCGCCCAGGACGGTGGCGTTGGTGCCGGGCGCGCCGTCCCCGCCGGCCACACCGTTACCGGCGTTACCGCCGAGGCCGCCGTTGCCCTCGTCGCCGCCGTTGCCGCCGGCGCCGCCGTTGCCGCCGGAATCGCCCGGGTTGACACCGTTGACGCCGTCACCGCCGTTACCGCCGTTGCCGAGCGGACCGGTGGGTGTGGTGCCGGCCGTGCCGTCATTACCGGCGGTGGAGCCGGTGCCGCCGGTGCCGGCCGCCCCACCGGTGCCGACGTTGCCGCCTCCGCCGCCGTCGCCGCCGCCGCCGATGCTGCCGCCGGAACCGGCCACGCCGGTCACACCGGCCGCGCCGTTGCCGCCGTCGCCGGGGGTGCCGCCGTTGCCGCCGTCACCGGCGTCACCGCCGGTGCCGGTGGTGCCGGTGCTGCCGTTGGCGGCCGTGCCGCCGGCCCCGCCGTTACCGCCGGACCCGCCGCCTCCGCCGTTGCCGGCGTTACCGCCGGCTTGGCCGGCGCCGTCGTTAGTGCCCGACACACCGTTGGCGCCGTTGGTACCGTTACCGCCGGCCCCGCCGTCGGCGCCGGTGCCGCCGTCACCGCCGTTACCGCCGTTACCCGAGAGCGAGCCGCCGAAACCGCCGGCCCCGCCGTTACCGCCGGACCCGCCGGCCTGACCATCGCCGCCAGAGTTACCCTGGATGTCCTCGTTGCTGGTGCCATGGGCCCCGGCCACACCGTTACCGCCGTTACCGCCGAGGCCGCCGTTGCCCTCGTCGCCGCCGTTGCCGCCGGCCCCGCCGTTGCCGCCGGAATCGCCTGGGGCGACGCCGTTGACGCCGTCACCGCCGTTACCGCCGTTGCCGAGCGGACCGGTAGGTGTGTTGCCGGCCGTGCCGTCATTACCGGCGGTGGAGCCGGTGCCGCCGGTGCCGGCCGCCCCACCGGTGCCGACGTTGCCGCCTCCGCCGCCGTCGCCGCCGGCGCCCAGGGCGCCGCCGGAACCGTCCACGCCGGTCACACCGGCCGCGCCGGTGCCGCCGTCGCCGGGGGTGCCGCCGTTGCCGCCGTCACCGGCGTTACCGCCGGTGCCGGTGGTGCCGGTGGCCCCGTTGGTGGCCGTGCCGCCGGCCCCGCCGTTGCCGCCGGACCCGCCGCCCCCGCCGTTGCCGGCGTTACCGCCGGCTTGGCCGGCGCCGTCGTTGGTGCCCGACACACCGTCGGCGCCGGTCACGCCGTTACCGCCGATGCCGCCGTCGGCGCCGGTGCCGCCGTCGCCGCCGTTACCGCCGTTACCCGAGAGCGAGCCGCCCACACCGCCGGCCCCGCCGTTACCGCCGGACCCGCCGGTGCCGCCGTCGGTGCCCGAAGCGCCCGCGCCGACGCCGGTGACGCCGGCCAGGCCGGCCACACCGTTACCGCCGTTACCGCCGAGGCCGCCGTTGCCCTCGTCGCCGCCGGCGCCGCCGGCGCCGCCGTTGCCGCCGGAATCGCCCGCGGCGACACCGTTGGCGCCAAGTCCGCCGCCACCGCCGTTGCCGAGCGGACCGGTGGGTGTGATGCCGGCCGTGCCGTCATTACCGGCGGTGGAGCCGGTGCCGCCGGTGCCGGCCGCCCCACCGGTGCCGACGTTGCCGCCTCCGCCGCCGTCGCCGCCGGCGCCCAGGGCGCCGCCGGAACCGTCCACGCCGATCACACCGGCCGCGCCGGTGCCGCCGTCGCCGGGGGTGCCGCCGTTGCCGCCGTCACCGGCGTCACCGCCGGTGCCGGTGGTGCCCGTGCCATCAGCGCCGGCCCCGCCGACCCCGCCGTTACCGCCGGACCCGCCGCCCCCGCCGTTGCCGGCGTTACCGCCGGCTTGGCCGGCGCCGTCGTTGGTGCCCGACACACCGTCGGCGCCGGTCACGCCGTTACCGCCGATGCCGCCGTCGGCGCCGATGCCGCCGTCACCGCCGTTGCCGCCAACGCCGAGCCACTGCGAGCCAGTACCCCCAGCGCCGCCGTTACCGCCGGACCCGCCGGTGCCGCCGTCGGTGCCCGAAGCGCCCGGGGTCGTCGCGCCGACGCCGTTGGCGCCGACCGCGCCGGCCCCGCCGTTGCCGCCGTCACCGCCGTTGCCGAGCGCAAAGTATCCGAAGAGGTCTTGGACTTGGCCGGTACTGCCGCCGGCCCCGCCGTCCCCGCCGGCCCCGCCGTTGACGCCCGCCACACCGGCTCCGCCGTCACCGCCGAGGCCGCCGTTGCCAAACATCTCGCCGCCGTTGCCGCCGGCCCCGCCGTCGGCGCTGAGCCCGCCGTCCCCGCCGTTACCGCCGTTACCCCATCCCCCCGCATCTCCGCCGGCGCCACCGGCCATGCTGGGATCACTGGCCGCGTTGTAGCCGGCCCCGCCGTCACCGAACCACAACCCGCCATTACCGCCAGTGGGGTCAGTCACCGTACCGTCGGTGCCGTTGCAGATCAGGCCACAAAAGCCCCCCGTCGCGAAATACGGATTGATCGCGTTGTCGAACGCCTGACCGGTCGGGCTGTTGATCCAGTTTTCGAGCGCCGTGTGCATCGGCAGCCAGAAGTCGGTCTGAAACAGATCAGCAAGAGTTGGATTGGCGGCCGGCGCCGCAGCGCTCACCGCGTCAGCCGATGACGCCGCAGCGCTCACCGCATCTGTGGATGACGCCGCCGCTGCCACTGCATCTGTGGATGACCCGAGAGCAGCCACGGACCCAGAAGCCAACGCCACGTCGGTGGCAGGCAAGGCCAGGCTGCCCAGGTCCAAAGCCGAGGAAGGGTCGATACCGACTAGCGCATCCAGACTGGTGATGGATCCCAGGATGGAGTTGATGATGGGATCAATGATCACGTCGAACTCGTCGGCGTGGGCAGCCGGCGCGCTGGCCAGCGGGGTCATGCCGAACGCCAAAAATGCACCAGCAGTCGTGCCCGCACCGAGCACCCGGCGACGACGGCTGGCCTTGGCGTTGCGCGACCGCTGACTCTGCTTGTTGTGTCGACCGGCCATCGCCGTGCCCTTCGTAGACGCTGGAAATCTCAGGTCTCGTTAAGGTAGTCCTTAAGTTGTGTTCGGGGAATACAAAACTTCAAAAAAGTTTAAAAAAGTTTTCAAAAAGTTTAGGGATTTTTTGGCGTCCCACTATCGATGCTGTTGAGAGCCCTTTTTGTCTGGATCCGAGCCGCCCTTGTAACCTCCCGGCGGAAATCACGCCGTAAGTTTTTGAATTGAACGGAGACTGAGCGTGCCCTGAGTAGGGATACATTTTGGCGTTGCCTTGTTGTGCCGGGGTAAGCCACAGCCGGTCGGCATCGCCGTGACGCACGCAGGATGCTGAAGTCGCGGACGACGCCTGTCAGGCCATGTCCAGATTTCCGTCGTGGTTGACCGCGCGGCCGGCCTTGGCCGGGCCCCGTGGGCCAAGCCTCCACACGCACGGCACCGGGGGTGGCGTCATCTCCGATACCACCCGTACGGGCCCTGCCCCTTAAGTCATCGTCATCCGACGCGGCGGAGCGCGACCGTGAGGCGTTTGGAGCAGATCCGCACTTCACGTACCCGAGGTCGTTCGGTTGTACCTGGATCTGCCGACCAGAGCGCTAACAGCGCGCGCAGTCCGTCGGCGGCAATGAAGACGCTGCCGCTCAGGTCGACGATCAATACGCCGCAGTCGCGTATCAGCCTGCGGGCGTGCGGGCTCAAATCATCTATGTCGGACGCGTCGATCTCGCCGCTGATGGTGAGCACGGTGAGTTCGGCGTCGGTGCGGATCCATATAGAGGGCTCACGGCGACCGATGAGTGCCGCGCCGTTTTGATGGGACGCATGGTCAACGTCAACGTGTCCAGTAATCATGTGCAAGCCTTCGCCAGTCTTGCCGGGATGGCAGAACGGCCGAGCGCCGAAAGGGAACTGGAAACCCAGACGCCTTCGGCGAGCCCGCCGCAAAGGCTGTTACGTCAACCTCGGGTCAATCTACGCCGCACCTGCTCAACGCACTACGAAATATTCGATCAGCTTGGCGTCCATCCCCTGTGGCAGATGGCCTTTTCGACGCCGCCTACCACGACGTCGAGGCCGCCCGCCGCGCACTGCAGCACAGCGAAAGCTAGGTCGCTACTCCGCCACTTCGATGGCCTCGCCGAGCTCCTCGAGCAGCTTGTTGTGATGGTTGCTCGCCAAGAGGTGACCTGCGGCGATGACCACGGCGACCGGCCAGTCGATCAGTTCGAAGGCGGCCAGGGCCGCCAGACCGCCGTAGTAGGCAAGCTGTTCGGGGCGCGGAATCTGCACTTGCCCCACTACGGGCAGGTTGACCGCGAACGTCTCGCCTTCCCGGATGTGAGCGACAGCCTCGGACTGGGAGTGAGCGCGGCGCGCCTTGTTTTCGGCCATCATTTGCCTTTCAGTAACGTAAGCGTTGCCATTGTGACTGGTGGTACGTGGACCGTCGTAGTTATGTCGACGACGAAGGAATCTCTCGGCGACCCACTAAGCGGAGCTGTGGGTGTTCTGCTGACCGTTCCATTGATGGAGTTGTACGCCCTGCTGTGGCGCGTCGGCGCCGTGGAGGTCGTGACGACTCGTCCGGGGAATGCTCAGCGGCATCCAGCTCCAGTACAGGCTTATCTGCGAATGCGCGGGTCGCAACGGCGACCGCGGCCGTCGCAGCCCCGGCTGAGCCCAGCGCCTGCGCCCAAGCGAGCGGGCCGAGAGGCGTGCAGCCAAGCAGTTGGCTGACGCCGGGGATGCTGATCAGGGTCCCCATCACGGCCAGCGACCCGCCTGCGGTCAACACGACCAGCGGAGTCCGTGAGTCGAGCAGGGTCTGGCCCAGCTGTGCAGATACCAGGGCGACCAGCGCCACCGTGGACGCCCGTTGCGGACGGCCGGTGACCCCGGCCATCGCCCACGCCGCGGTTGCGGCCGCCGCGGTGGTAGCCCCGCGAATGGCGACCGCCCGCCACAGTTCCTGCTGATCGGGGCCGCGTCCTTCGAGCACCACCGGGCCGCTCGGCTTGCTGACGGCCAGCGCCGCGGCGGGTAGCGCGTCGGTGAAGATGTTCACCAGCAACAGCTGCCGGGTGTTCAGCGGCGAATTGCCGGTGATCGCGCTGCCGATGATCGCGAACGCGACCTCGCCGGCGTTGCCACCGAGCAGCACCGACACCGCAGCCTGAACCCGCCGCCACAGCTCGCGGCCTTCCTCGATCGCGTTCAGCAGCGCCTCGATGCGCGCGTCCACCAACACGACGTCGGCCGCGACGCTGGCCGGGTCGCTGCCGCCGGAGACGACGCCGATACCGACGGTGGCCGCCCGGATGGCGGCCGCATCGTTGGAACCGTCGCCGACCATGGCGCAGACCTTGCCGACGCGTTCCAGCGTCTGCACGATCTGGACCTTGTTCTCCGGTGACATCCGGGCAAAGATCACTCGCTCGGTGACCACCCGTTCCTGATCTTTGCGGGACAGCGCGTCCCATTCGGCACCGCTGATGACCTCGTCCGCCGTCACCGGCAGCCCCATCTCCCGCGCGATCGCCCTGGCGGTGATCGGGTGGTCACCGGTGATCAGCCGGATGCCGATCTCGCGCTCGACCAGCGCCGCGAGCAGGGCGGACGCCTCTGCTCGCGGGGTGTCCGAGAGTCCGAGGAATCCTGCCAGTGTCAGCTCGCTGCCGGCCAGGTCGGCGATGGTGTCCTCGTCACCGGCGACCAGCTTGATCTGTTCCGCGGTGAGGTGGCGTCGCGCGACGGTGATGACCCGCAGCCCCTCGGCGGCCAGTTGCCGCACCGTCGCTTCGGTGTCGGATCCGACGCCCTGGCAGGCGGCCAAGACCACCTCGGGTGCGCCCTTGACGGTCAGCTCGTCGCCCAGCACCGACGCCGAGAATGATCGGCCGGACCGGAACGGCAGATGGGCATCCGCTTCCTCGTCGGGGCTCGGGCCGGCCACCGACTTGGCCGCCTCGATGATGGCGCGGTCCGTGGCGTGCACCTGCGGTCCGCCATTGGTGTCCGGGGCGGCGTGTGCCGCGCAGCGCAGGACGTCGTCGCGGGAGAAGCCCTCCGCGGGATGCACCTGCGAGACCCGCAGGCGGTTCTCGGACAGCGTCCCGGTCTTGTCGAAGCACACCACGTCGATGCGGCCCAGCGCCTCCACCGATCGCGGAACCCGAACCAGCGCACCATAATTGGTCAACCGTCGAGCCGATGCCGCCTGCGCGAGGGTCGCCACCAGCGGCATGCCCTCCGGCACCGCGGCCACCGTGATGGCGACACCGCTCGCGACGGCTTGACGCAAACCCTTGCGGCGCAACAAGCCGAGCCCGCTGACCAGCAGACCACCGCCCGCACTGACCGGGAAGGCCCGGTTGGTGAGCTGGCTGAGCTGGTGCTCGAGCCCGATCGGCGCAAGTTCGCTGGAGACCAGCTCGGCGGCGCGGCGGGCTTGGGTGTCGGCGCCGACGGCAGTCACCACCGCGGTCGCGGTACCCGCCTCGACGGTGGTTCCGCCGTAGAGCATGCAGCGCCGCTCGGCCAGCACCGCGCCGGGCGTGGCGTCGACCTGCTTTTCCACCGGCAGCGATTCGCCGGTCAGAGTGGATTCGTCGATTTCGAGGTCGTCTTCGTCGATCAGCCGAGCGTCGGCGGGGACGACCTCGTGAGTCCGTACCTCGATCACGTCCCCGGGCCGCAGTTGCGCCGCCTTGACATCGGTGTAGACCGGCGAGCCGTCCGGACCGGTCGTGACTTTGCGCGCCGGTGGAATCTGTTGAGCCAGAAGCTCG
The DNA here is from genome assembly GCA_963741555.1 of uncultured Actinomycetota bacterium. GTDB lineage: Bacteria > Actinomycetota > Actinomycetes > Mycobacteriales > Mycobacteriaceae > Mycobacterium. The sequence continues at coordinate 116,605 of CAVUIH010000012.1, forward strand.
TTGAGTCGGCTCTCGGCGCGCAGGCGCTGGCTGGCGGCCAGCATGGAGTTTCCGGTGAGCACCGACCCGACCAGTACCGCGTCGACCGGCGAACCCAGCACCGCGCTGGCCGCCGAGCCGAGGGCCAGCACCGGGGTCAGCGGGTCGGACAATTCGGCGCGCACGGCCCTCAGGAACTGCCAGACGGCCTGGCGCGGGCGTCCGGTGAACTCGGCGCCTCGTTGTGCCGTCTCCATCGCTCTGGTCGCCAGCCCGACTTGACGCGGCTCGGCGGACTCGTCGTCCGGCGGCGGCAACATCTTGCGGACCTGCTCGACCGACATCGCGTGCCATTCGTGGATCGGCGTCGGCATCGGAGTCGGTTCACGCAGCACTCGGCGGGCCATCAGATACCCCGACACCAAACCGGCGGCCGCGCCCGTGGTCACCGGGCCCGGCCCTCGCCCGCGCACCCCGGGCACCATCAGCAGTGCACCCAAAGCCGTTGCGCCGGTGGCAATCTCGATACCGCGCCGGCTTGCTGATTTGGCTACCGGGATGGCGTGCAGGAGTCGCCAGGCGCCGGCGAGGTCGCTCAGGATCACATCAGCCGTCCACGGCGGAGGCTCCGAGTCGGAGTTGGGCAGCACGCCCAAGCCGATGTCTGCCGACGAAAGAGCTTGCGCGGCGGCCGACGAGAGCACCGCGACGGTGCGACCCGACTGCTGCAGATCGGTCAGCGCCGCCGCGAGTGCCTTGTCGATCGATCTCCGCTGCAGCGGTCGCAGGTCGTCGAATGCGGTCCGCAGTTCGCCGAGATCTTCGACGTCGACCGAGATCAGATCCAGGCCGGCACGTCGCGTCTCGGCCAGCAGCGCCGAGGCCAGCGGATCATGGGTGGGACCGATCAGCGCTTCGACTTCGGCTACTCCGGGAATCGTCTGCCAGCCGACGCGCAGGCCTCGCTTCTCCAGTAGCAGCTGGGCGCGGTTCCAGGCGGGCGACAACTCGTCCTCGTCGGCTCCCCGGACTCGCACCACACGCAATGTGTTGGTGCACAACACCCGGGGATCGATCAGCAGCGCGTCGATGCGGTCCAGCCAGCGCAGTTTTTCCGGGCGCAGTGGCAACACGTCGTGCTGCTCGGCCAGTCCTTGGCCGAGGGCCGCGGCGAACGACTCGCGGGTGGTGCGGGTGGCCTTGGGCGTGGTGACCAACGTCGCCGTCGACGCCATGCCGAGATTGCGGGTGGCGGCGCCGACGGCCGCGGCACCGGCCGCTTGCAGCAGCGCGGCGCGGCGTGCGTACCGCTCGACAGGTCCGTCCGGCGGCGGCACCGGGCGCGACGACGGGTGCACCTCAGGGTGTTCGGCGTGCCGGGCCAACGTCGGCTCCAGCTGGCGCCAGGCCTGCGCTTCAGCTTGGTACTCAGCGGCTTTCAGGATCTCCATGGTCAGGTCGACTGCCAGCGATGCCGGGGAGAGTTCGAGGACGTGAGCGACGGTCATCGCCACCGACAGCACGGCGTCGGTGGCGGAGTGGCCGATGCGGTCTTCGATCAGCCGACGGATCCGCGGCTGGTAGTCGACGGCCACCACCACCGCCTCGACGCCGTCGAAGAGTCGCGGCCACACCAGCAGTCGACCCGCGACCGCGGCGCCTACGCCGACGGCGGTGGCGCCGACTCCCAGCGCGTTGGTGGCCAGCAGCAGGCCGTCGCCCGGTAACGGCTTCGGGCGTGCGTCGCTGCGCCGCTCCTGGACCTGACCGCTTGCACGCCAGCGTCTTTCGGCTTCATCGATGTCGCGGCAGAGCTCACGCAACGAGGTCTGTTCGCCGTTGAGTCCGATGACGGCGCGTGACAGCGGTCGGTTCAGGCTGACCGACTTGACTCCCGGGCGCGCGCGCAAGGCGTCGATGACGAAGCGGCCGAGCTCGGCGCCGTCCGGGCCGTCGAGTCCGCGGACCTCGATCCACGCTCGTCCCTTACCGCGCCAACTGTGCCTGGTCAGCGTGGGCGCGGGCAGACCATCCGAGAGCGCCTTGACGCCTTCGCGAACCGGGATTGCGACCATGGTCAGACTCGTCGAGGCGACGGTACCCAGTGATTGCAGGCCCAGCGTTACCGCGCGCAGCGTTAAGGATGCTCGCACCAATCCGACGCTACCTACTCGACAGCGTCAACGACGAGTGCGCGACTGGGTACCGGCCGACTTGCGTGCCGGCGTCTTCTTGGCCGGCGTCTTGCGTGGCCTGGCGGAACTCGTCGACTTGACGGCAGCGATGTTCGTCGGCCGGGCCGGCGCGCTGTCGTTGTGCGAGTTGCCGAGCCGTCGCAACAGCAGCGCGCCGCCACCGACGGCCAGCAGCAGCGGCCACTCGACGAGGCCGGCGACACCGAGGGCGCCCAATGTCAGCGCGGCCGCCGGTGTCGAGTGACTGCCGCTGTCGATGCCCTTCTTCACGCCGTCGGCCGCTCCGGTCACGGCGCCCACGACGCCGTTGACCGCGGCACCGCCTACGGCGCCCGCGGCTGCGGTGGTTGCTGTGGCGGCACGGCTGACCGTTCGACTCACGTTGCGTACGGCGCCGTCAACGACACCCATGATGACTCCTGATATTCAGTGTTAGCCCGTGAAAATCTGATGCCCGCAATCCTATGACCTTGATCGGTAAATGAACAGCGGATGAATACCCAGCCGGTCAATTTTCTATGCGTCAAACGGTGTGAAGATCCACCAAAACCGGTGCGTGATCGCTGGGTGCCTTGCCTTTACGTTCTTCTCGCACGATTTGCGCGTCGGCGACCCGGCCCGCGAGCGCAGGGGAGGCGAGGATGAAGTCGATGCGCATTCCTTGTTTCTTCGGAAATCGCAACTGGGTGTAGTCCCAATACGTGTAGACGCCGGGCCCGGGCGTGAAAGGCCTTACCACGTCGGCGAATTGAGCGTCGACAATGGCGTCGAACGCCTTGCGCTCCGGTGCCGAGACGTGTGTCGCGCCCTGGAAGAAGTCGACGCTCCAGACATCGTCGTCGGTCGGTGCGATGTTCCAGTCGCCGACGAGCGCAATCTGCGCCGATGGATCGTCACGTAGCCAGCCTTCTGCTGTATCACGCAGCGCGGCAAGCCAATTCAACTTGTAGGTGTAGTGCGGGTCGTCCAGGGTGCGGCCGTTGGGTACGTAGAGGCTCCACACCCGCACTCCTGCGCAGGTGGCGGCCAGTGCGCGGGCTTCGGCCGCGGCGGCGACGTCCGGCTTACCGCTCCAAGTCGGTTGGCCGTCGAAGCCGACCTCGATGTCGTCCAGGCCGACCCGGGACGCGATCGCCACGCCATTCCACTGGTTGAAGCCGCAATGCGCCACCTCGTAGCCGAGCTCGAGGAACGGCATCGTCGGAAACTGCTCGTCGGAGCACTTGGTTTCCTGCATCGCGAGCACATCGACCTCGGCGCGTTCCAGCCAATCCAGCACGCGGGGCAATCGGGAGCGGATCGAGTTCACGTTCCAGGTGGCTATGCGGACCAGCGGCGATCGCAAGCGCGGCGAAGCCGGGCGCAGCGGGTCGCCGCCATCAACCATGCCGTCGGGCATGCCGTCGACCCTACGTGCTCAGCGTGAAGTAGCGCGCGTGGTGGTGCAGCGCGAAGCCAAGCGACCGGACCAGTGCTGCGCCTGCTTGATCGTCGTCGCTGATCCGGGTGTAGCCGCGGGTCGCGCCGCGAGCCGCGCCCCAGGCCAGTAACGCCTCGAACAGCGCACGGCCGGCCTGCAGGTCGACCGCCCGGATCGTCGACACACCCACCCATCGCGTGCCGTCCGGGGCGTCGGTCACCGCGGCCCGCGCTGCCGTATCCGCCAGCCGACCGAAAGCCAGTTCGCCGTCGACAACCGACGTCAACACGTCGACGGGAACCTCGCAGTGCGTCAGCGGGTGGCCGGACAGCTGCACCGACGGATCCGGTGCGGCGATATGCACGTCGCGCACCAACATTTGGTTGGCGTGCTCACCCGCATGCGAAAGCCGAAGCAGGCGATCGGGTATCGCCAGTCGCGGAGTCAGGCCGCGCTGCCGGTACCAGTCGGCGATCAGCGGTATGGCTCGCTGATCGGCAGAAGCATCAAGTGGTACGGCGGAATTCGCGCTGCGTGTGACGCCGTGTCCGGCGCGCAGCAGCCAGCCGTCCAGCCAGTGCTGCTCGGTTCCGGGCCACGCCTGCGCGGCGGCATGCTCGAGCGCGCGAATCTCTTTGGTACGCAACGGGGTATCGCTGAGCGTCCGAAGTGCAACCGCATCCTCGGGCGCGAACTGCACGACGGTGCCGGTCTTTGTCCGGACACGGACCAGCGGCGCGACATCGAGAAGATGGCCGACCGCGTCGGTCAGCGGTGGTGTCGAGCCGGCGGGACGGCGATATCGAACCGTCACCCGGGTGCCGAGCTCGGGCCACGAAACCATCAGTGGCCGAACGGGTCCGGCACTTCGCCCGGTGTCCATGACAATCCGGGAACGCCCCAGCTGTGCGATTTCACGGCGCGTTTGGCGGCGCGGGCGTGCCGCCCGATCAACCGGTCGAGATAGAGAAACCCATCCAGGTGTCCGGTTTCGTGCTGCAGCATTCGGGCGAACAGGCCGGTGCCTTCGAGGGTGATCGGTGTGCCGTCGGCGTCGAGCCCGGCGACCCGAGCCCACTCGGCCCGGCCGGTTGGGAACGACTCGCCTGGCACGGACAGACAGCCCTCGTCGTCGTCATCGGGGTCGGGCATGGTCTCGGGGATTTCCGATGTTTCCAGCACCGGGTTGACCACCACTCCGCGACGCCGCGCCGACTGTCCACGCTCGTCGGCGCAGTCGTAGACGAATACTCGCAAGCCAACGCCGATCTGGTTGGCGGCCAGGCCAACCCCGAACGCGGCGTCCATCGTGTCGTAGAGGTTGGTGATCAGATCGGCCAGATCGGCCGGCAGCGAACCGTCCGCCCCGACCGGTACCGGCTCGGTGGGCGTGTGCAACACCGGATCGCCCACGATGCGAATGGGTACGACTGCCATGACCGCAAAGCTTAAGCCCGGCGACGATGCACTCCGCAAAGCGGAGTGAGGAGGAGCGGGCAATCAGGCTCAAGCTGCGGGCAACCTGCTCTGAGTTGCGGAGTCGGCTTGGGACAGGCAATCTCAGCTCGTCAGCCGACTCGCGGGCTTGGGTTCCGAGTCAACAGTTGTCGACGTGGTTGAATATCGCCGGAGCAGCGAGAATTCGAGAATTTCGCCGAAAGGGTCGAGGAAGCGATATGGACAGCGCTATGGCGCGGGCTAATCGATCGGGGGACGACTCTGGACTCGCCGATGGGCTGACCCGCCGCGAACACGACATTCTGGCGTTCGAACGTCAATGGTGGAAATACGCCGGCGCCAAAGAAGAAGCCATCAAAGAGTTGTTCTCAATGTCGGCTACGCGTTACTACCAAGTTCTGAATGCGTTGGTCGATCGACCCGAGGCTTTAGCCGCCGACCCGATGCTCGTGAAGCGGCTCCGGCGACTGCGGGCCAGTCGCCAGAAGGCGCGGGCGGCGCGACGGCTGGGGTTCGAGCTCACCTGAGTTTTTGCCCGCTCACCGAGCGTCGGTGTGGGTTTTGGCGCACTCCTCGTTACAGTGACGTCAATGAATGAGCGTGTTCCCGACTCGACCGGGCTTCCTCTGCGGGCCATGGTGATGGTGTTGCTGTTTCTCGGCGTCATCTTTTTGCTCGTCGGTTTCCAGGCCATGGGTTCGGGCAGTAATTCCGACGACGACTCGTCGGTAGCGAGCGTGACGGCCACTTCGACAGCGACGACAACCTCCGCCAAGGTTGTCCCGAAATCCGACGTACGGGTCTACAACGTTTCCAGCCAATCAGGAGTTGCCGGGAAGACCGCCGACCAGATCAAACAGGGCGGCTACAACGTCACCGAGGTCAGCAACCTTTCGCTGCCCGATGTTTCAAAAACAACGGTTTATTTCGGCAGCGCGCCGGGCGAGCGGGAAACCGCTGACGCCGTGGGCCAGCTGCTCAAGGCGGTCGTAGCACCGCGGACTCCTGCAGTTGCCGACCAGCCGCCCGGCGTCATCGTCGTCGTCACGGGCTAGCGCCCAAACTTCCCGTCCAGAAGGGCGCCGCGCGGCGTCGGCAGTTAGGGCCTAAAGCCTCGGTGCCAGGGTGCAGCGAATACAGCGTCGGATCAAGGAACCCTTCCGCTTGCTAGGCGCTAGGGGTGCGGCGTAGTGGGTGTCGTCGTAGGCGATTGCTGAGGACCTATCGGTCCACCGGGACCCATTCCGCCGGGTCCCATCATTCCGCCGGATGATCCCATCATTGGGCAGGTACCGTCACGGCCACCGTGGTAACCCCGGTGCCAGCCATAGTGGTCACCTGAAGACCCGCCCAAGAACAGCCCCGAGAAAAAGATCGCCCCGACGACGAACACGATGCCGGCGACGATGACCACCCACGCCGCCACCGTGCTTAGGCGGCTCCGCGCGCCGTATCCATCGTCGTTCCCGGATTGCCGCGTCGCGGTGGTCGGTACGGCCCTGGATTCAGGGGTTTGCGTCATGTTCGAAACGGTGTCACATACATACCCCACCGGGGTAGGGACCATCGGCCCTAGGAAGGGCAGCGCGTACCTGGTCAACTTGCCTAAGGCTGCTGGGGTAGGCGGCAACCTTAGGTTTGGTATTGCTTGGGAATATGTCTCTGTTTCGGAGGGATGCGCCGATGATGTACGACGGCTGGTGGGGCGGCGGATGGGGTTGGGGCGGCTGGCTTTTGATGTCCGCTGTGATGGTGTTGTTCTGGGTGGCCGTGATCACCGCCATTGTCCTTGCCGTCCGCTACCTGGTCAGCTCAGGCGGCGCCAGGGGCGGTCTGCCCGTTACGAGCCGCCGCGCCCCGAGGACGTGTTGGCCGGACGCTTTGCTCGGGGCGAGATAGATGAAGACGAATACCGGCGGCGCAATACGCTGCTGCGTGAACACCGCTAATCACGATGGCTAGGTTGACGCGTCGGGCGGCGCTTGCCGCGCTTGGCGGGCTTGGCGGGCTTGGCGCGGGAGCATCCTGGGTCTGCGGATGGTCCATCGCGGCATGTTTGAACGGCCCTCGACGGCTATCCGCCTCACCGACGGAGGCGGTTTTATGGGCGCCGGTCACATGGACATGCGCCGCTACATGGAGATGTTCATGCGCCACAGCGAAATCAACCGTGTCGTTGAGGACATTCCCGGCGGCGTGCGCACCACCACCGAATCGAAGGCCCCAGAGCTGACCGCCCAACTACAGGCGCATGTCTCAAGCATGTACGCCCACCTCGATCAGGGAACCGAAGTGATGTGCATGAGCCAAAGCCTGCCGACTCTCTTCCGTCATGCCACCGGCTACCGCCGCCAGCTCACGTTCACCCCTGCAGGTGTGATCGCCGAGGAGACCGCTGACGATCCCGCCCTCGCCGAGGTCATTCGTGCACACGCGCGGGAGGTCACCGGCTTCGTTCAGGACGGGATGCCCGCCATGATGGGACCCGGCGGAATGATGGGACCCGGCGGAATGATGGGACCCGGCGGAATGATGGGACCCGGTCACTAAGCAGCCGCCTGACCCTCATATCGCAATAGCAGCCAGGCAGCCCTTCGCTCCAAAACCCGCTGCGGTTGGTCCAGCAACGCCGCGACCACCTCAGGTGATGACTGAAGCCGCGGTGCTGTATCGAACATATATTCGATTATGCGCGAAGGGTCCGACCAGGATGACCGTCGGCTGATCCCCGCATCGTCGTCGGGCGGTGTTGTCGATCCCACTCCTCTGCGGGCCGTTCCGGCCCGCATCGTCGTCGGGCGGTGTTGTCGATCCCACTCCTCTGCGGGCCGTTCCGGCCCGCATCGTCGTCGGGATAGGCTCTACCCCATGGTTAAGCCCGCCAGCCGCCGCAAATGTGCCGCCGCCGCCACGCTGATTCCACTCGCAGCCGTCGTCGCGCTGTCCAGCGCGTGCAAGCCGAACCAACCGCCGGCGACCTCCCCTGGAACCACGCCGGCGATCTGGACCGGGTCGCCGTCGCCGTCGGCCGCGGCGCCCAGAACCGGTGAGGCGTCACCACCGGACAGCATCACTACCTACTTGAGCGCGCCCGACGGCACCAAGGTTGCGTCAGCCAAGTTCGAGTTCGACCAGGGCTACGTCACCGTGACCATCGAGACAACGGGCGCAGGCCACCTGGCCCCCGGCTTCCACGGCGTGCACATCCACTCGGTGGGCAAGTGCGAGGCCAACTCGGTCGCCCCGACCGGCGGCGCACCGGGGGACTTCCTGTCCGCGGGTGGCCATTTCCACGCGCAGGGCCACATGGGCGGCCCGGCGAGCGGCGACCTGACCTCGCTGCAGGTCCGCCACGACGGTTCGGCACTGCTGGTGACCACGACTGATGGCTTCACCAAGGCCGACCTGCTGGCCGGCACCGGGACGTCGATCATGATTCACGCCGGCTCCGACAACTTCGCCAACATCCCGTCCGACCGCTACAACCAGGTCAACGGCGCACCCGGTCCCGACGAGACCACGATGTCCACCGGTGACGCGGGCAAGCGCGTGGCGTGCGGCGTGATCGGCGCCGGTTAATCCAGCGTCGGACAGGGGTACCGCTATCAGGGTGAACTTCGCGTCATCACCCAACCCGACACTTGGAGTCGAGTGGGAGTTCGCGCTCGTCGACGCCAAGACCCGCGACCTGAGCAACGAAGCCACCGCGGTCTTCACCGAGATCGGTCAAAACCCGCGTGTGCATAAGGAATTGCTGCGCAACACAGTTGAAATGGTCACCGGTGTATGCGATTGCACCGCGCAGGCCATGGAGGATCTTCGGTCCACCCTGCGTGCCGTTCTGCCGATCGTCCGGCAGCGCGGCATGGAGTTGTTCGGCGCGGGCACACACCCGTTCGCGAGTTGGTCCACGCAGAAGTTGACCGATGCCCCCAGATACGCCGAGCTGATCAAGCGCACCCAGTGGTGGGGCCGCCAGATGCTGATCTGGGGAGTGCACGTGCACGTCGGGGTCTCCTCGCCGGACAAGGTCATGCCGGTCATGTCGTCGTTGCTCAACTGGTATCCGCACCTGCTGGCGTTGTCCGCGTCGTCGCCGTGGTGGGTGGGTGACGACACCGGCTACGCCAGCAACCGAGCGATGATGTTTCAGCAGCTGCCCACCGCCGGGCTGCCGTTCCAATTCGAAAAGTGGGATCAATTCGAGGGTTTCGTCCACGACCAGAAGAAGACGGGAATCATCGAGGATGTCAACGAGGTGCGTTGGGATGTTCGGCCCTCGCCGCGCAACGGCACTCTCGAGGTGCGGATATGCGATGGGGTGTCCAATATTCGGGAGCTCGGCGCGCTGGTGGCGCTGACGCACTGCCTGGTGGTCGATCTCGAGCGTCGACTGGATGCCGGCGAGACGCTGCCGACCATGCCGCCATGGCACAACCAGGAAAACAAGTGGCGCGCAGCCCGTTACGGCCTGGATGCGATCATCATTCTCGACGCGGACAGCAACGAGCGTCTGGTCACCGAAGACCTCGACGATCTGCTCACCCGACTGGAACCCGTTGCCAAATCACTGCATTGCGCCGACGAGCTGGCCGCGGTGGCCGACATCCCGCGACGCGGAGCGTCCTATCAGCGACAGCGGCGCGTCGCCGAGGAGCACGACGGTGATCTGCGGGCTGTCGTCGACGCCCTTGTCGCAGAGTTGGACATCTGATGGCGAGCGCAGCTGATTTCGGCACGATGGCGATGTTCCCTCTGCAATCGGCATTGCTGCCCGGCGAGGATCTGCCGTTGCAGATTTTCGAGCCCCGCTACGCAGAGCTGGTGCGAGACTGCCTCCGCGACAACGATCCTCGCTTCGGGGTGGTGCTGATCTCGCAAGGCGGCGAGGTCGGCGGCGGTGACGTACGCTGCGATGTCGGCACGGTTGCCAAGATCACCGAATGCGTCGACATCGCGGGCTCGGGTCGATTCATCCTGAGCTGCCGGACTGCCGAACGGATCAAGGTCTGCGAGTGGTTGCCGGACGACCCCTACCCGCGGGCGGTCGTGCAGGTGTGGCTCGACGAGGCGGGAGAGCCGGTCAGCGCCGCTCGAATCGAAGCGCTCGAAGACCGGATCATCGGACTCTTCGAGCGCATCGCGAACGCCCGCGATCTTCCGCTGCCGAGTCGGGGAGAGGTGCTCGGCGACGACATCGACCGCATCTTCGACCCTGGAGAACGGCTGTACGCGTTGGCATCTCGCATCCCGATCGGGCCGGCCGATCGTTACGCCGTGCTGGCCGCGCCGAGCGCAGCCGAGCGGTTGACGGCGCTGAGCGAGGCGGTGGATTCAGTCGCCGCGGTGATCGAGTTTCAGCTGTCCGAGTAGCAGCGCCGAGCGGTGTGCAGCCGTCCTTCGATGAAGACGTTGCGCGGTGTCAGGTCCTTCACAGTGTGGTCCGGTGGCCGGTCGTAGCGTTGCATCAAGTTCAACGTCTCGATCGCGGTGACAGCCCAGCCGCGTTCGGTCAGCCATGGCCGAAGGTCGGTGCGCTCCTCCATGAACAAGAGATCGTGGATATCGGGTGGGTTGTCTCCCTGCGCATCGCGCAGGTACTGGCGACCTCGCTCGAGGTAGTCCGGGTCGAACGCGCTCGGGCTGAGGGCCTCGACGGCGATCCGGCTGCCGGTGGCGCTGAGCTTCACGATGCGCTCGAACAACAGATCTTGGTCGGCCGCCGACAGGTAGGGCAGCAGTCCCTCGGCCGACCATGCTGTCGGTGTCGACGGCTCGAAACCGGCTTCGCGCAACGCTTTCGGCCAATCGGCTCGCAGGTCGACGGGCACCGCCTGATAGCTGACGTTGGGCCGCGCACCCCGCGCGGTCAGGGTGTCGGCCTTGAACGCGAGTACCTGCGGCTGGTCGATCTCGAAAACGGCGCTGTCGCTCACCCACGGCAGCCGCCAGGCCCGGGCGTCCAGTCCGGCGGCCAGGATCACCGTTTGGTCGATGCCATTGGCGCCCGCGGCGATGAAGTACTCGTCGAACCACTTGGTGCGCACCGCGGCGTAGTCCTTGATGATCGTCAGTCGCGTGGCGATCACCGAGGAATCCCAGCCGCGCTTGATCGCGGCGTCGACGAAGATCTGCGCGTAACGGTCGGTGAACAGTGGGCAGTCGCAAACGGATTCAGCGGCCCGTGCCATGGCCACGCCGAGAGCCGTCGCGCCGACGCTCTCGGTGATGTCCCAGCTGTCGTAGTCAGTCCGTGCCATGAATCTCGCTTCCCGCGACAATGCTCGTTACGGCGACCACGTTGTCGGAACAAAACCAGGCTAGTGAAATTCCAAACCGCCCGCTGACCGCGCGGGCGCGTGGTGTACTTCGACGCGATGAGCAGCGATGTTGCAGTACACGTCGACGCGGGCGTCGCCGTGCTGACGCTCAATAGGCCCGAACAACTCAACGCCTACACCGCCGAGATGGGCGCTCTGCTGAGCCGGGCGTATCAGGATTGCGACGACGACGATGACGTGCGGGCCATCGTCGTCACCGGCGCGGGTCGGGCCTTCTGCGCCGGAGCGGATTTCTCGGGCAGCGCGTCGCCGTTCGACGCCCCCGCCGACGACGGCGGTTTCTCCGCATCGCCGATCGACCCGGCCGCCTTCGAACTGCGCAAGCCGGTGATCGCCGCGGTCAACGGCCACGCTGTCGGGATCGGCTTGACCATCGCCCTGCAGGCCGACATGCGGATCGTCGCCGACGACGCGAAATACGGTGTGGTGCAAGTCCGTCGGGGCGTGATACCGGATTGCATGTCGCACTGGACGCTGGCACACCTCACCAATCTGAGCGTGGCAGCCGAGGTGCTGCTCACCGGACGCACGTTCACCGGTACCGAGGCCGTGGCGTGGGGAATCGCCAATCGCGCGCTGCCCGCCGCGCAGGTGCGCGACCATGCGCTGGAGATCGCCCGCGACATCGCCGCCAACGTCGCACCCATGTCGGCGGCATTGTCCAAACGCCTGCTGTGGGACAGCGCGATCAACGGCTACACCCCTCGACAGGTTTCGGAGCTGGAAACCCAACTGCACCATCGGGTGATGGGAACCGATGACGCCACCGAGGGAGTCGCCGCCTTCCTCGATCGGCGGCCGCCACGATTCACCTCACGACTTTCGGCAGAATGGACGCCGCTACCCAAACCGGAGGTGTGACCATGCTGATCGATGTGCTCGCGGACGGCCTCGGATTCACCGAAGGCCCGGTATGGCTGCCCGACAACAGGGTCGCGCTGACGTCGATCAGCCACGGCTGCGTCTACATCGTCGACCCGGACGAAGGCACGTTGGAACGCATCGACACCGGCGGCGGACCAAATGGCCTGGCGTGCAGCACCGACGGGACGCTGTATGTCGCGCAGAACGGCGGAGTCTGGGGCGCAAGCGGTCCCGCGGAGCCTGGGGTGCAGGTGATCACTGGAACGCAAGTCGACTATCTGGTCGAAGGGCTCGGTGCTCCCAATGATCTGACGTTCGGGCCGGACGGCCGGCTGTGGATCACCGACACCCGCTCGGAGTTCGACACCAGCGCTCCAGGGGCAGGTCTACCCGGCTACGTCTATGCCACCGATGTCGCGTCCGGCGAAACTGACCGGGTCATCGACGACGGGCCGGTATTCGTCAACGGGCTGGGCTTCGACCGGGACGGGTCCAGATTGCTGGTGACGGCGACACTATCGTCACAGCTGCTGTCTTACAACGTCTTTCAATCGGGTTATCGGCGATCTGACGCGCCCGAGGTCGTGCATACCTTCGACGACGGCTGGCCCGACGGGATGGCGGTCAGCTCGGAAGGTCACTACTGGGTCGCGCTGACCGCGGCCGACCGCATCGACGTCGTCGACACCTGGGGCAGGCTCGTCGTCGAGATCGCGCTGCCCGGCGGGTCGCTGCCCACCAACGTGTGCATCGGCGGACGACGGTATGACGAGTTGTTCGTCACTGCGGCGCACGCTGAGTCGTTGCTGCGCATCCGGTTCGAGGGAGACGCTCCTCCGCTTTAGGCCGACAGCAGCTCAGAACACCGTCAGCCGGCGGACCACGTCAAGCGCGGATGGGTCCCCTTGAGCGTCGACGCCCAGAGATTCCCAGTCGCCCCGTTGCGTGATCCAGCGGACGAAAGCTGGTGCATCACTGGTGATGCGAGCGACAACGTCGGCGCTGCCGACCCCGCACGGTCCGCTCGCCGACGCCGGTGAGATGTATCTCGACCGCCCCGTCCACACCGTCGAGGAGTTTGCCGTTCTGTTGGGGCAGCGCGGCCTCTATCCAGTCCAGTGTGGGCGCGAGCTGCGACTCGTCGGGCGGCAGCGGCCCTGCGGGGAGCGGTCCGTCGGGTGCGAAGAGGTCGCACCTGATGTGGACGTAATGCTCGAAGGCGTAGGCGGTGGGCAGAATTGACGCGGGATAGGTGCCGACATCGCCGAGTGGGACGTCGAAATCTTGGTCCTGCACGGCGGCGAGCATGTCCAGTCCCCGTGAGCTGACCGACTCATAGTCGGCAGACACACCTCTGCAGGGGTCATGGACCGACGTGATTCGACGTACACGTCAGCGGCGCGCTCGGCGGGTAGTCCGGCCGAATCGGGCAGCTTCGACATGTCCACGGCCAGCCAGAAGCTGCACGCCATGTGCGACACGACATCCTGCACCGTCCAGCCCGGACACCCGCTGTCCGTCGCCCAGTCGGCGTCGTCGAGCCTTCGGCAGAGCGCAAGGAGCGCGTGGCGGTCGGCTTCAATAGCTTTCAGTGCGGTACTCATCTCACTGTGACTCCTGTTGACCTACGATCAGACGACCTACATACGGTATGTACGCAACATACATACCGTATGTATGAAAGGCAATGGCTGATGGATGCAACCCGTCGTACCCAGGCTGAGCGCGCCGCGGAAACGCGCGAGGCGCTGATCGCGGCGGCCCGTCCGCTGTTCGCCGCGCAGGGTTTCGCCGAGGTGGCACTGGAGACGATCGTGCGCGCGGCGGGCGTGACCCGCGGGGCGCTCTATCACCACTTCGCCGACAAGACCGAGCTGTTTGCCGCGGTGTTCGAGCAAGTGGAGGCGGAGGTGGCCACCCGTATGGGTGAGGCGATCGCCGCGTCCAACCAGACCGACCCGATCGAGGTCATGCGGTTGGGTGCCGACTATTGGCTCGATGCCTGTTCCGATCCGGAGGTGCAGCGCATCGTGCTCGTCGACGCCCCGGCCGTGCTCGGTTGGACGCGATGGACTGAGATCGGCAACCGCTACAACATCGGCCTGGTGCGTGCGCTGCTGGACAACGCGGTCGAAACCGGTCGCATCCCGCCGCAGCCGGTCGAGGCGACGGCTCTGACGATGCTCGGTGCGATGCGCGAAGTGACCCTCTATGTCGCGCGCGCAGACGACCACGACCAGGCGCGAAAAGACGCCGGTGCCGTGATGAACCGGCTGATCCAGGCTCTCGCTTAACGTTCCGCGGCGAACGCACGCAGTGACGCCAGCTGTGCGGGATCCAATGAGGGATGGACGTTTTCGCGTGCGGCGGCCACATCGGCGGCGGTGATCTCCGCGGCGTCGACCGAGCGCCGCATGGCGGTCAGCGCGGCCTCGCGCAACAGCGCCACGCAATCGGCGGCGCTGTATCCGTCGAGGTCGGCTGCCAACGCCTGCAGGTCGACGTCGCGCAGCGGAATCGACTTACCCGCGGTGCGCAAGATGTCCAGCCGACCCTGTGCATCGGGCGGCTCGACGAATACCAGCTTCTCCAGCCGACCGGGGCGCAGCAGCCCCGGATCGATCAGGTCCGGCCGGTTGGTGGCCCCGACGACCACGACGTCATTCAGCGGCTCGATGCCGTCCAGTTCGGTGAGCAGAGCCGCCACCACGCGGTCGGTGACACCGGAGTCGAAGCTCTGTCCGCGCCGCGGCGTGAGCGCGTCGACCTCATCGAGGAAGACCAGCGACGGCGCGGAATCACGTGCACGGCTGAATAATTCGCGTACCGCCTTCTCCGATGACCCGACCCATTTGTCCATCAGCTCAGAGCCTTTGACGGCATGCACCGACAGTTTTCCGGTGCTGGCCAGTGCGCGCACCACGAATGTCTTGCCGCAGCCCGGCGGGCCGTAGAGCAGGACGCCGCGAGGTGGTTGGACACCGAGCCGGGCAAACGTGTCGGGGTGCTGCAGCGGCCACAGCACGGCTTCGGTCAGCGACTGCTTGGTCTCGGTCATGTCGCCGACGTCGTCGAGGGTGACCGAACCGACCGACACCTCGGTGGAGCCCGAGCGCGACAGCGGCCTGATCACGGTCAGCGCGCCGAGCAGGTCATCTTGGGTGAGTTTTGGCGCGTTGCCGTCAGAGCTGGCCCGGCCCGCCGCCCGCAGCGCCGCCTCACGCACCAGCGCGGCCAGATCAGCGACGACGAAACCCGGTGTCCGGTCCGCGATCTCACCGAGATCGAGATCCTCGGTGGGTGCCTGCTTCAGCAGACTCTGCAGCAGGGCGGTGCGGGTCGGCGCGTCCGGCAGGCTGAGCACCAGTTCGCGGTCGCACAGGTCGGGCGCGCGCAGTCGCGGGTCGAGGTTGTCCGGGACCGCCGATGTGACGATCAGCACCACCCCCGCGGCGTCGACGGCCTTGCGCAGTTCGGCCAGGATCAGCGTCGCCACCGGTTCAGCCGTGGCCGGCAGCAGCGCATCGATGTCGGCGACCAGCAGTACTCCGCCGCCGTCGCGAATGGCGGCGACCGCCGCGGCCACCCGCTGCAAGCGATCTTCCGGGGCGAGCGCGCCGACCTCGGGGCCGTCGAGGTCGACGAGCCGTCGGTCCGCGCAGACGGCGCGCACCAGCGCGACCTTGCCGACACCGGCCGGGCCCGATACCAGTACACCCAAATTAGTTGTGGCGCCCAGGGTTTGCAGCAGGTGCGGTTCGTCGAGCGCGAGCTTGAGCCATTCCGTGAGCTTGTCGGCCTGCGCGTTGACGCCTTTGAGGTCGTTGACGGCGAGCGCGGACGCCTCGGGCTTGGGCGTGCTCGACACGGTCGCAACCGCGGCTCCCCAGGTGACCAACGAGTTCGGCTGCACGCTGACCGGACCGGCGGGATCGACGCCGGTGACGGTCAACAGTTCCGACGTCCAGCTGATGCCCACGGCCGAGGCCAACGCGCGGGTGGCCTCGGACGTGGATGTGCCCGGTCCCAGGTCGCGCGGCAGCAGCGACACCGCGTCGCCGACGGTTAACACCTTGCCCAGCAAGGCTTGTCGCAATGTCGTCGGCGGCAGCGACTGGGTGGTGATCGCGGACCCGCTCAACGTCACCGACCGGGCGCCGTACACCGTGGCAGCCACGACGATGACTGCGGTGTCCTCGATCAGACCGGCGTTCGACAGCGTCACGTCGTCCAGTAACACAATGCCGACCGGGATCTGCGGGCCGGCCATCGCGGCGACCGCCGTCGGTGGTCCGCGAGCCACTGAGCGACACCGCGTCCCACTCCCGAATGCCAAGGGCGGCAATGGCGCTGGCATGCAATCGGATGACGCCGCGGCGGGAGTCGACGGCCGATGTGTTCAGCCGGGCGGTCAACGTCAGGCGTGCGGGCGCTGTCATGGCCGGCCGGTCGGCCTGCGCAATCCCAGCCGTGCCATCGAACGGCGGTTGGGCTGGGCCCGCCGGATCGCGCGTCGGGTCGCGCGTCGCTGCTTGGGCTTCTCGCCCCACGCCTCGGGATGCGCCGCCAGCCAATGGTGGCCGCGGACCGAGAACGGTATGTAGCAGAGGTAGGCCACGATGACGACCATGACCAGGACGTAGGGGAACAGAAACGCGGCGGCGGCGACGATGGCCAACGAAGCCAGCAGCACGGCCGCCAGATTGGGTGGCACCGAGACGGCGTGCATCTTGCGCATCGGGATCCTGCTCACCACCAGCATCGAGCACACCGCCACCCAGGCGCAGACGACCCACGGCGACGTCCACCAGCCCACGCCGAACTGCAGCTTGGCGGCAATCGGTCCGAGCGCCAGGATTGCACCGGCCGGTGCGGGTACCCCGACGAAGAACTCGCGCGCGAAAGAAGGCTGGGTGGCGTCGTCGAGCAAGGCATTGAACCTGGCCAGCCGCAACACAATTGATACCGCGTAGGTCAGCACCACAACCCAGCCCGCCGGCGATGAAGACAACATCGACACGTAGATCACCACTGCGGGAGCCACGCCGAAGTTGACCGCGTCGGCGAGCGAGTCGATCTCCTCACCCATCCGCGACTCGGCGTCCAGGGCCCGGGCCACCCGTCCGTCCAGACCGTCCAGGATCGCGGCCGCGGCGATCAACGCCAGGGCGACGTGCGGCTGGCCCTCGAGAGCGAACCGGATCGACGTCAGCCCGGCGCAGATGGCCAGCACGCTCATCGAGCTGGGCAGGATGCGCAGGGGCGCCACTCGCCTGCCGCGAGGCTTGATGATCACGGCAGCTCGGCCAGCACCGTCTCGCCGCCGACCGCGCGCTGACCGATGCGGACCAACACCTCGGTGCCGGCGGGCAGGTAGGTGTCCAGCCGGGACCCGAACCGGATCAGGCCGTAGGTGTCGCCGATGGACACCTTGTCCCCGGCGTGCACGTCGCAGATGATCCGTCGCGCCAGCAGACCCGCGATCTGGACGGCGACGATGTCCACACCGTCCTCGGTGCGGATCCGCACGCTGTTGCGCTCGTTGTCGTCGCTGGCCGCGGGAAGGTCGGCTGATCCGAATTGGCCGGGCCGGTGCTGCACGGCGATCACCTCGCCGCCAACCGGCGCGCGCTGCACGTGGGCGTCCAGTAGCGACAGGAAGATGCTCACCCGGGTCAGCTCGGCGTCGCCCATGTCCAGTTCCGGGGGCGGAGCTGCAGTCTCGACGAGGCAGACCAGACCGTCGGCCGGTGCGACGACGACGCCGGGTCGGGCGGGCGGTACCCGCGGGGGATGGCGGAAGAAGCCGGCGCAGGCGCCGGCGGTCAGCAGGCCGGCCCGGCGCAGCCAGCGGTGACGGCGGCCGACCAGGGCGAGGCCCAGCCCCGCTGAGACGAACGGCAGGCCGGCCGGATGTACCGGCGGAACGGTCGAACGCAGCAACGACACGAAGTGCTGCGGGCTGAAGGTCGGGCTGTCAGCGTTGGAGCGGGGACGTCGTGCCACGCGGTCATCTTACGGAGCCCGCGGTCGGCGTCAGACCGGATACGTGACGCCGGTCAGTTCTTCGGAGACCGCCCACAGCCGGCGTTGCACGTCCTCGTCGTGAGACTGGGCGCTTGACGAGACCAGCTTCGGGTGGCCCCGTTGCTCGCCGAGGCCGTCGGGGCCGTAGTACTGGCCGCCCTCGACGTCCCGATCAGTGGCGGCGCGCAATGTCGGCAGGGCGCCCATCGCCGCGTTCTGGAAGAACAGCGGGCTCGCCAGCGCGAACAGCGGCTTGAACAGTGTCGGGGCGTTTCGCCCCAGGTCGGTGCTCGCCGCGCCGGGGTGGGCGGCCACCGCGATGGTGTTCTGCTGCTGGTTGGCCAACCGGCGTTGCAGTTCATAGGTGAAAAGCAGGTTGGCCAGCTTCGACTGCCCGTAGGCGGCGAACCGGTCGTAGTGCTGTTCGGACTGCAGGTCGTCGAAGTGGATCGCCGCACGGAACCGGTGACCATTGCTGCTGACGGTCACCACCCGCGAACCGCGGACCGGCAGCAGATTGTCCAGCAGCAGCCCGGTCAGCGCGAAATGACCGAGATGGTTGGTGCCGAATTGCATCTCGAATCCGTCGGCGGTCAGCTGTCGGGGCGTCCACATCACACCCGCGTTGTTGATCAGCAGATCGATGCGTGGGTAGGCCTTGCGCAGCGCCGCGGCGGCGGCGCGCACCGAGTCCAACGAGCTGAGGTCGAGTTCCTGCAACGTCACGTCCGCGTGCGGTTGGGCGGCGACGATGCGCGCCAGGGCGTGATTGCCCTTCTCCGTGTCACGGACCGCCAGCACGACGTGCGCGCCGGCCTGGACCAGCGCCGCGGCGGTGTGATAGCCGAGGCCGGTGTTCGCGCCGGTGACGACGGCGACGCGTCCGCTCTGGTCCGGTACGTCTGCGATCGTCCACTTGCCGTTCGAACTCATCGTCGGAAACGATACTCACCGAGGATCGATGCCGTCGTGTCGCTGCCGGGCGACCAGCGTCGGTGGCATCCTCGTGGGCGTGGACATGGTCGATCCCGCGCATCCGCCCAGCCGACGAGCCCCGCTGCGGTGGGCAGTCGGGGGTGTGGTCCCGTGGCTGTTGCTGGCGGTGGGTCAAGCGGTGTGGATCGGCCTCGACAAGCGAATGCCGTGGCTGCACATCCTGATCGGCGTCGTCACAGTGCTCGGCGCGGTGCTTGCGCTGTCCGTCGTGCCGTTGTGGCGGTACCGGGTGCACCGCTGGGAGCTCGGGCCGCAGGCGGTGTTCACCCGCACCGGCTGGCTGGTGCAGGAAAGGCGCATCGCGCCGATCTCGCGGGTACAGACCGTCGACACCTATCGCGGCCCGCTGGACCGGTTGTTCGGCCTGGCCGATGTCACCGTGACCACTGCGTCGTCGGCGGGGGCGGTGCGCATCAGTGCCCTCGATGTCGACGTCGCCGACCACCTCGTCGCGCAGTTGACCGACATCGCGGCGATCGGCGCCGAGGACGCCACGTGAGCCAACCGGGCTGGCAGCGGCTGAGTCCCAGGATGCTGCTGGTTCACCCGGTGCATGAAGCGCTGCGTGAGCTGCCGCTGTTGATCGGCGGGATCGTGCTGGGCTCGACGACCGGGAACCAATCCTGGACGGCCGCGGTGCTGGCGTGGACCGTGGGAGTTGGCGTCGCACGCTGGTTCACCACGACCTACCGCATCGACGCCGATCCCGAATCAGGCCAGGTGCAGCTGCGGACCGGTCTGCTGCAGCGCAAAGTATTGTCGTTGCCGCGCAACCGGATTCGTTCGGTGCAGAGCGACGCGCGGTTGCTGCACCGGATGCTGGGTCTGGCCGTACTGCGGGTCAGCACGGGTCAAGAAGCCAGGGGTGAGCACGGCTCCGGGGTGTTCGAGTTGAATGCTGTCCGGGTCGATGAGGTGCCGCGGCTGCGAGAGATCCTGCTGGCCGCGTCGACGCAGCCGGCTGACGCGGTTTCCGCCGAACCTGCGGCGGAGGGTGGCGTGCTGGCCCGTTGGCAGCCGTCGTGGTTGCGCTACTCGCCGCTGAGCGTGTCCGGACTGCTGACGATCGGCGCTGCGGCCGGTGTGGTGTATCAGAGCGGATTCATTGGGCCCCTTCAACATTGGCGGCCGGTCGAGTCGGCTCTGAAAGCCGCGCAACGGCTGGGCGTAGCGCAAACCGTCGGGGTGATCGTGGCGGCGGTGCTGGTGGCGTCGGTAGTGCTCGCGGTGTTGAGGTCGTTGCTCACCTGGGGCAACTTGGTGCTGTCCCGCCAGGGGGACGTCCTGCATCTTCGGCACGGGTTGCTGCGGCTTCGTGAGCGCACCTACGACATGAGCAGGTTGCGTGGCGGCACATTGCGTCAGCCGCTGCTGGTGCGCGTGTTGGGCGGCGCCCGACTGGATGCCGTGATGACCGGTGTGCACGGCGCCGGTGAAGCGTCGGTGCTACTGCCGCCGTGTCCGGCGGCCACCGCCGAGGCGGTGTTGACCGGGCTGGTCGGCGATCCCGACGTCGTCACCGGCCCGCTGCGTAGTCATGGCCGGCGCGCCGCGACTCGACGGTGGACGCGCGCGCTGGGACTTCCCGCGCTGCTCGGTGTCGCGCTGGCGGCCGCGGCCGCGGTGTGGGGGATATCCGTTGTGCCCGTGTGGGTGTGGCCGGCGTGGATTGCGGTCACCGCCTGGTGTGCGCTGCTGGCCGCCGACCGGGTCAGCGCTCTGGGGCACCGGGTCGACGATCGCTGGCTGGTGATGCGCGCCGGCAGCGTGGAACGCCGTCGCGACTGCATCGCCACCGCGGGCATCATCAGCTGGACCGTCCGCCAGTCACCTTTTCAGCGCCGCGCCGGCGTCGCAACGTTGGTCGCGGCCACAGCCGCCGGCATCAAGCGCTATCCGCTGATCGACGTTCCGGAAGACCGTGCGTGGGCGATAGCGGCGCAGGCGTCGCCGTGGGTCGCCGACAGTATCTGGGCGATCCGCTAACGCTAAGCGCTGAGGCCGCGCACCGCTTCGATACGTTCCTGAAGCTGTTCGGTGGTCGCCGCGGCCACCGGTGGGCCGCCGCAGAGTCGGCGCAGTTCGTTGTGAATCCACCCGTGCGGCTTGCCGATTCGATGATGTGCCGCCGACACCAGCGCGTTGAGTTCGCGGCGCAGGTCACGCAGTTGGCCGTGCCGGGTGACGGGTTCGGGCACCCCGCCGCTGTCGCGGCTGCGCCGGTCGAACTGCTGTTCCTGCTGGCGGCGCAGCAACTCGCGCATCTGCCCGGGATCGAGCAGCCCGGGGATGCCTAAGTAGTCGGCCTCCTCGTCGCTGCCCGCAGGAGTGGCGGTGCCGAACGACGAGCCGTCGAAGATCACCTGGTCCAATTCGGCGTCGGCGCCCAGTGACTCGAACTTGTTGTCGATTTCCGACGGCTCGTCTTGGCGTCGCTGCGCCTCGGCGAGCTCATCTTTGGGTCTCCCGATCGGGTTGGCCGAGAACGTGATTGCGCTGTGCCTCCAACTCGCTGGCCAGCAGCAAAAGTGTCGGCACCGACGGCAGGAACACGCTGGCGATTTCGCCGGGGCGCCGCGACCGGACGAACCGGCCGATGGCCTGGGCGAAGAACAGCGGGGTCGAAGCGCTGGTGGCGTAGACGCCGACGGCCAGCCGTGGCACGTCGACGCCCTCCGACACCATGCGCACCGCGACCAGCCACCGACTGGTACCGCGGGAGAACTCTGCGATGCGCTCCGACGACCCGGGGTCGTCGGAGAGGACAAGGGTCGGAGCCTCGCCGGTAATCCGTTGCAGCAGAACGGCATAAGCCCGCGCGGCCTGCTGGTCGGAAGCGATGATCATGCCGCCCGCGTCCGGCACTCCGCTGTCGCGTAGCTGGCGTAGCCGGGTGTCGGCCGCGGTGACGACCGCAGGCATCCACTCACCGGCGGGGTCCAACGCGGTGCGCCAGGCCCGCGCGGTGTGCTCAGCGGTCGCGGGTTCACCGAGTCGCGCGGCATATTCCCCGCCGGCGCTGTCGCGCCAACGGGTCTCTCCGGAATAGGCCAGGAACACCACGGGCCGCACCACGCCGTCGGCGAGCGCGTCGGTGTAGCCGTAGGTGTGGTCGGCCTGCGAGCGCAGCAGGCCGGCGCCGTCGGGTTCGTAGCGCACGAAGGGGATCGCGGCGTCGTCGCTGCGAAATGGCGTGCCGGTCAACGCCAATCGGCGGGTGGCGTCGCCGAACGCCTCGAGGATCGCGTCGCCCCAACTCTTGGCGTCGCCGCCATGGTGGATCTCGTCGAAGATGACCAGTGTTCGTCTGGCCTCGGTGCGCACCCGGTGACGGGCGGGGTGCTTGGCGACCTGAGCGTAGGTGACGACGGTGCCGTGGTACTCCGACGAGGTGTGCGCGGCACTGTTCCGGAACTTCGGGTCGAGCGCGATGCCGTCCTGCGCCGCCGCCCATGCCCACTGAACCTTCAGGTGTTCGGTGGGCACCACGACGGTGATCGCCTCGATGACGCGGTCGGCCAGCAACTCGCCAGCGATGCGCAGAGCAAACGCCGTCTTGCCCGCACCGGGGGTGGCGACCAGCAGAAAATCCCGCGGTTTGGTGGTCAGATACCGCACCAACGCTCGCCGCTGCCAGCCCCGCAAAGCCCGGGTACTGGGCGCTTCAACTGCCCGCACCCGCAGACTCCAATCTGGTCGAGATGCAGTCTAGGGCAAGGACATCGGGGTGCGCATCTCCGCAGGACAGCGGCGAGTCGCAGCGGTGTGCGCAACGCAACAGCGCTCGGTTCCGGGCGGCGAAAGTGCACGACAACCGGGTATTCGACACGGGGGACTGACCTGCACACACCGGACGGTCGGGGGTGGCCAGATGCACTTTGCGGTACTGCCGCCGGAGGTGAACTCCGGCCGCATCTACGCCGGCCCCGGTGTGGGGCCGATGCTGGCAGCGGCGTCCGCGTGGAACGATTTGGCAAACGAACTGCATTCCTCGGCAGACGACTTCGAGTCGGTGGTTTCCGGGCTCACCAGCGATCCCTGGCGAGGTCCGGCCGCGGCGTCGATGAGCGCGTCGACCGTGCCGCAGACGGAGTGGCTGCGCACCACGGCTGCGCAGGCCGGCGCCCAGGCCGAAGCCGCGGCGTCGGCGTACGAGTCGGCGTATTCGATGACCGTGGCGCCGTCGCAGGTTGCGGCCAACCGCGCTCAGCAGATGACGCTCCAGGCGACAAACGGGCTGGGTCAGGACGCCTCGGCGATCGCCGCCACGCGGCGATGTACGGCTTGACTGAGCACGAATTCAACGAACAAAAGCAGCGTCTGTTGGGCGGGCGCTGAACCCCTGGCCTGCTCGCGTGGTCAACTCAACGTGCTTCGGCGAATTGTGCCGCTAGCCACCTGATGATCTTCGGTATCACCTCGGGCGCCTTGCTCATCGCGCAGTGGCCGGTGCCCTCGATCAGGTGTACCTCGGTGTTGGGGCGTCCCGCGAAGACTAGCGTGTCGGATTGCGGGACGAAGTAGTCGTCGGCCCCGTTGACCACGAGCATCGCCGAATTACGCTGCAGGGCAATCAACTCCCGCCGATTCAACCGTTCGAGGCCGACGCTGAGTTCGTTGAGTGTGGGGGAGTGGTCCCAATGCATGGCGTTGCCCAGGATGTCGTGCATGCCAAAGGGCAGCTTCTGCACGTTATCGGTTCCGAAAGCCCCGACGACCGGGCCGCCCAAATCGACTGCGGCGTCGACGATGCCGGACAACCCCGACATCGCGGCGAAGTTAGCCCCGAACGAGGCGCCGAAGTGAGCGACCTTCCCATTCCCGAGGGCGCGAGCGTAGTCGGCGAGTCCGCGGATCACTTCGTCGGCGTGGTCGTCCAGCGGGATCGCGGTTTCCCCGGTGCCCGGGTGGTCGAAGGCCATGGTGGTCACCCCAGCGCCCTGGGTGAATCCGACCCACCATGGGTGGATGTCCATCTTCCAGGTGTCCACGCCGCCGCTGGCGATCAGCACCGGCCGCCCCGCGTACACACCGTCGGCGGAATACAGGTGAACAGCTATCTCAACGCTGCTGCCTCGGTAGGGGACCGAGATGATGCGGCGCTCGAAGGCGACCGGAAAGTCCTTGGCCGCCAACTCGAATTGTTCGAGTTGGTGCTGCATGGCCGTTACCCGCGCCGGATCGGTCAGGCAGGGAAATTTCGCGCAGCCGTAGATCAACGACGCCATGCGGTGCTCACCGCGCTCGGCGTATTGCTCGGCCAGCCGAGACCACTCATAGACCCAGCCGCCCGGCGCGTCAGCCCACATGTCGGTGGTGGCGGATCTGACGTCCTCGATCTCGCCGAGCGGGATGCCGAATTTCTCGAATTGGTGGCTGCGGTCGTCGAACATGGCCGCAGCGTCGATGTCGTAGGTGTACATGGTGTCAGCTCCTGATCTTGGCGAAGTAATCAGCGATGGTCGTGGTGTCGTCGAGAGCGGCGATTGCTCCGATGTAGCCGTCTGGCCGTATCAGTACGCGCCCACCGTTTTTGAGCCCGAAGCGCTGCGCCACAACATGTTTCGGATCTGCGATGACGGCGTTGTATCCCGCAACCGGCGCGTCGTCGGCGGTTACCAACACCTGCACCTGGCCGGTGCCGCCCGCAGCGGGGGCCACCTTTCCGGCGGCGACGGTAATCAGAACGTGGTCCAATGTCTGCGGGCCACACACCGCGCGGAGTTGCTTCTGCACCGCTTCGTCGCTTACATGCGGAACATGCTGTCCTGCAGCGACTCTGGCGTGCTTCGGGCGTCGACCGACAGCGATCGGGCTGTGCTTGTAAGCAAGGTTGGTCTCTTCGGCGGTCTCGGCCATAACTCGCCGCGCCACAGGGACGCGGGACAGCATCCGCACCGCCACATCGCGGGCCCGGCGCGGCACGCCGGACAGCGTGCCGGCTTTGGTGAGCCGATTTGTGAACGCGATAACGCTGTCGGCGACCGGCGCGCGTTCGGCCTCATAGCTGTCGAGCAGCGTGTCACCGGCATCACCGTTGATCACGGCGGCCAGCTTCCACGCGAGGTTGAACACGTCCTGCATCCCGGTGTTCATGCCCTGACCGCCAGCCGGGCTATGGATGTGCGCGGCGTCGCCGGCCAGGAACACGCGACCCCAGCGGTAGGCCGGAACCCTCGCGTGGTGAATTTCAAAACTGGTCAGCCAATGCGAGCGCACCAACCGGATGCCGCCGATCCGCTGATCGAGGATCGTCTGCAACTCATCTTGGGTCGGGTTCATATTCATAGCGGCACCGGGTGCGTCGTGCACCTCGGCGAGGAACCGCATCCGCGCATCGCGCATCGGCAGTACGACGACCGGCCCGTCGGGGGCAAAGAACGTATGCATTGCCTCGAGGTCCAGGCTGTGCTCGGCCTCGACGTCACCGAGCAGGAATCGTTCGCCGACGAAAGAACCGGAGAGCTTGGTGCCGACCAACTTCCGTACGGCGCTGTGCGCGCCGTCGGCCCCGATCACCCAGGAGGCACTGACTCGCTCGGTTGACCCGCCGCTCTGCAGGGTGAGATGCACTCCCTCGTCGTCTTGGCTCAGCGCGACCAACTCGACACCGCGCTCGACGGTCACCCCGAGTGACTGCAGGCGCTCGCCGAGCACACGCTCCGTTTCTGTCTGCGCCGTAGTGAGGGTGAACGGGAATGCGCTGTCCACCTCACCGAGCGGGATGCGGAAAAGCTCGCGGCCGCCCGCATACAGCTGCATCGCGACGGCCTTGATGCCGGTGCCCAGCATCTCGTCGACGATGCCCATCCGGTCGAACATGTCCAGGCTGCGGGCGTGTACCGCGACCGCGCGGGACTGATCGGTCGGTTGCGCCAACTTGTCGATCACCCGTACGCGGATGCCGCGGCGGGCCAGTTCGCAGCCGGCGACCAGTCCGACGGGTCCGGCGCCGACGACGATGACAGCGGGGTTCTGGTTTGCGCTCATGAGAGGAGTCCTTTTCACGGTTCGTTGAAACTAGTCTCACGCTACGTTGAAACAAGTCTCAACGCAAGAGGAGATTCACGCTACGATGAAACTCATGCCGAAGAAAGTGATACCGCCCGGGCCGCGGGACGAACGCGGGGTGCTGGCGGCGAGAATTGTTACCGCCGCTCGCGACCAGTTCGCCGAAGACGGCTGGGCGGGAACCACCATCCGCGCGGTAGCGCGGTCGGCCGACGTCGACCCCGCGCTGGTCTACCACTACTTCGGATCGAAGGAAGGTCTGCTGGACGCGGCCACCAACCCGCCGCAGAAATGGCTGGAGAGCATCGCCGAGGTCTGGACGACGCCGATCCAGCAGCTCGGCAAGGCCTTGATCACATTGCTGCTGGCCAGCTGGGCCGATGACGAGATCGGGCCGACGCTGCGCGCGATACTGCAGACCGCCGCGCACGAACCGTCGACCCGCGAGAAACTGCGGCGCGTCGTCGAGGGCAGTCTGATGGGCGTCTCGAAGCTGGGCAGCGACGAGCGGGACCGACTGGTCCGTAGCGGGCTCGTCGGATCGCAGATGATGGGTTTCGCGCTGATGCGCTACGTCTGGAAGATCGAACCCGTCGCCTCAATGTCGGACGATGAAGTGATCGCCGCGATCGCCCCTAACTTGCAGCGTTACGTCGATGGTGACGTGAGCGCTGGAGGCTGAATCGAAACGTACGCGAGCCTGGTGCGATGACCGCGCTTTTGACATTGTTCAGAGCGTGATTACCGGATTGGCCCATACCGGCGTCTGCGTGCCCGACTGCGAAGCGGCGGTGGCGTTTTATCGCGACGTGTTGGGCCTACGCGTGCTGTCGCCACCCTACGTGATGGCCGGTGACGCGATTCGCGACGACATGGGCCAGTTGGTGTCCGATCCCACCATGAAAGCGGCCATCGTCGGCTTCGACGACGACGGCGATCGAGTCCTCGAGGTGATCGAATACCTCGGCGTCGCCGGCGGCGATCAGCGCAGCGCCGCGGCGCTTACCGACCATGGGTTGTCGCATGTGGGGTTGATCTGCGAGGACCTCGACGCCACCCGGGCTCAACTCGAGGCCAACGGGGTGCGTTTTCTTGTCGACGGCATTGCCGACGTGGCGCGGGTCCGCACGACGTGGTTCGTCGACCCGTGGGGTGTGGTGTTCATCCTCGTCGAGAAAAGCAAGCCGGAGCGTCCTTATTTCGCGCAGTGGGCGTGAAGCCGGCTGGCCGTAGCATCGGTGCTGTGGACAACGCGATCGCCCCGGAAAGCGTGCGGGCAGAACGGCTACGGGACGCCGAGGACAAAGGCCGCGCAGCTGTTCGACGAGATCGAAGGGCGCGCGATGATCCGGGCCGGCATCGGCGAGCAGCAGCTGTCCGACGAGATCAATGTGTTGGCAGCGGACATGTTCGGGGTCAACCGGCATTGGCATCGGCGGATCGTGCGGGCCGGCGAGAACACCCTGCAACCCTTCAAAGAACGTCCGCCGGACCGCAAGATCGTCGACGACGACATCGTGTTTCTGGACTTCGGACCGATCTTCGAGGAGTGGGAGGCCGACTTCGGGCGCACCTACGTGCTCGGCGACGATCCGGACAAACTCGCCGTCCGCGATGCCCTGCCGCGGGTGTGGCAGGCCGGTCGCGACTATTTCCATACCCATCCTGACGTGACTGGCGCCGAGTTGTTCGACGCCTCCGTCGAGGCAGCCCGTGCCGAGGGTTTCGGCTGGGGCAGTCACATCGCCGGCCATCTGGTCGGGGAGTTCCCACACAAGAAGATCGCCGGCACTGCCACCGAGTGGTACATCATGCCCGGATCGAATAAGCCGATGCGGCGCACCGATCCCAGCGGTCGCCGGTGCCACTGGATCCTGGAGATCCACTTGATCGACCCGCTGCGCCGCTTCGGCGGTTTCTACGAGCAGCTGCTCGATCTGCCCTAGACCGGGTAAGTGACACCGGTCAGTTCTTCGGACACCGCCCACAGTCGCCGTTGCTTGTCGGCGTCGTGCGATTTCTTGCTCGACGCCACGATCTTCGGATAGCCCCGCGTCTGGCCGATGCCGTCGGGGCCGTAGTACTGCCCGCCGAGCACCGCCGGGTCGCTGGCGGCACGCAGGGTGGGCAGGGCGCCGGTGGCCGCGTTCTGCGCGACGACCGGTGCAATCCGTTCGAAGGCGGAGACCAGCGGCGCAGGCATATTGCGCATCAACTCCGTGTCCGACATGCCGGGGTGGGCGGCCGCCGCGATCGTGGTCCCGTGTGCGGCCAGCCGGCGCTGCAGTTCATAGGTGAACAGCAGGTTGGCCAGCTTGGCCTGCCCGTAGGCCGCGACCCGGTTGTAGCTGCGCTCCCACTGCAGATCGTCGAAGTGAATGTCGGCGAGGATGCGGTGCCCGATGCTGCTGACCGTGACGACCCGGGAGCCGGCGAAGGGCAAGAGCCGATCCAGCAGTAGGCCGGTGAAAGCGAAGTGGCCCAGGTGGTTGGTGCCGAACTGCAGCTCAAAGCCATCTTTGGTGGTCGACTTCGGCGTGTACATCACCCCGGCGTTGTTGATCAGTAGGTCGATGCGGTCGTGATCGGACCGCAGTTGTCGCGCGGCGGCGCGAACGGACTCCAGTGACGTCAGGTCGAGCTCCTGCAGCGCGACGTCGGCCTGTGGGCTTTGGGAGGTGATCCGCGAGTGGCGTCCTTACCCTTGTCCAGATTGCGTACCGCCAGCACCACATGTGCCCCGTGCGCCGCCAGGGCCAGGGCGGTCTCGTAGCCGAGGCCGGTGTTGGCGCCGGTGATGACGGCGACGCGGCCGGTCTGGTCGGGAATGTCCGCTGTTGTCCACTTGGCCATGCCAAACTCCTAAGCTGTAAGGTAAACGGGGCGTGCGCTCCGGTTCTTCCGTCGACTATACGGAACGTACGCCCCGCTTTGTCAACCAGTAGGTGATGCGTGATGTCTGTACCCGCTCGGCCGCTGCGTGCTGACGCGGCGCGCAATCGGGCCCGCGTGCTCGAGACCGCCTACGAGACGTTCGCGGCCGAAGGCCTGGCGGTGCCCATCGACGAGATCGCCCGGCGCGCCGGCGTCGGGGCCGGCACCGTCTACCGGCATTTCCCGACGAAGGAAGATCTGTTCCGCGCGGTTGTGGAAAGCCGGATACGGCACATCATCGACGAGGGTCGCGCGCTGCTCGATGTGCCCGGACCTGGGGAAGCGCTGTTCGCGTTTCTGCGGTCGATGGTGCTGGACTGGGGCGCCACCGACCAGGGTCTGGTCGATGCGCTGGCCGGGCTGGGCATCGACGTCGACACCGTCGCGCCCGACGCCGACGCTGCGTTTCGCGGTCTGATCGGCGAGCTGCTGACCGCCGCGCAACGCGCCGGAACAGTGCGACCCGACGTCGACGTGGCTGAGATCAAGACACTGATGGTGGGGTGCCAGGCGATGCAGGGCTACGACGAGGCGCGCGCCGAACGGGTGACCGATGTGGTGATCGACGGCCTGCGAGCCTCGTCTTAGGGCATTTCGGCTGGTTGCACTCGGCATAGGCGAGTGCTAAGAATGACGTTGGCACTCGCGACCGGTGAGTGCTAGGTCGGGACGGTGAGACCGGGGCCGCAAAGTTCTGCGAGCACAGCCCCAGTCGTCCGTCGCGGGCACTGCACCCGACCAATGAACGTGCGATCCCCTAACCGGAGGAATCACTTCGCAATGTCCAAGATAATTGCGTACGACGAAGAGGCCCGTCGCGGCCTCGAGCGGGGCCTGAACGCCCTCGCCGACGCGGTAAAGGTGACGTTGGGTCCCAAGGGCCGCAACGTCGTCCTGGAGAAGAAGTGGGGCGCCCCCACGATCACCAACGATGGTGTGTCCATCGCCAAGGAGATCGAGCTGGAGGACCCCTACGAGAAGATCGGCGCCGAGCTGGTCAAGGAAGTCGCCAAGAAGACCGACGACGTCGCCGGTGACGGCACCACCACCGCCACCGTGCTGGCTCAGGCCTTGGTCAAAGAAGGTCTGCGCAACGTGGCGGCCGGCGCCAACCCGCTGGGCCTCAAGCGCGGCATCGAGAAGGCCGTCGAGAAGATCACCGAAACCTTGCTGAAGTCGGCCAAGGACGTCGAGACCAAGGAGCAGATCGCTGCCACCGCCGCGATCTCCGCGGGCGACCAGTCGATCGGCGACCTGATCGCCGAGGCGATGGACAAGGTCGGCAACGAGGGCGTCATCACCGTCGAGGAGTCCAACACCTTCGGCCTGCAGCTCGAGCTCACCGAGGGCATGCGGTTCGACAAAGGCTACATCTCGGGTTACTTCGTCACCGACGCCGAGCGTCAGGAAGCGGTCCTCGAGGACCCGTACATCCTGCTGGTCAGCTCCAAGGTGTCGACCGTCAAGGACCTGCTTCCCTTGCTGGAGAAGGTCATTCAGGGCGGCAAGCCGCTGCTGATCATCGCCGAGGACGTCGAGGGCGAGGCGCTGTCCACCCTGGTCGTCAACAAGATCCGCGGCACCTTCAAGTCGGTGGCCGTCAAGGCCCCCGGTTTCGGTGACCGTCGCAAGGCGATGCTGCAGGACATGGCGATCCTCACCGGTGGCCAGGTCGTCAGCGAAGAGGTCGGCCTCTCGCTGGAGACCGCTGACATCTCGCTGCTGGGCAAGGCCCGCAAGGTGGTCATCACCAAGGACGAGACCACCATCGTCGAGGGCGCGGGTGACTCCGACGCCATCGCCGGACGGGTGGCCCAGATCCGCGCCGAGATCGAGAACAGCGACTCCGACTACGACCGCGAGAAGCTGCAGGAGCGCTTGGCCAAGCTGGCCGGCGGTGTTGCGGTGATCAAGGCCGGAGCCGCCACCGAGGTGGAGCTCAAGGAGCGCAAGCACCGCATCGAGGACGCCGTCCGCAACGCCAAGGCGGCTGTCGAAGAGGGCATCGTCGCCGGTGGTGGCGTGGCTCTGCTGCAGTCGGCTCCCGCCCTGGACGATCTGAACCTCACTGGTGACGAGGCGACGGGCGCGAACATCGTGCGCGTGGCGCTGTCGGCTCCGCTGAAGCAGATCGCCTTCAACGGTGGACTCGAGCCTGGCGTCGTTGCCGAGAAGGTCGCCAACTCCAAGCCGGGCGTCGGTCTCAACGCCGCCACCGGTGAGTACGAGGACCTGCTGAAGGCCGGCGTTGCCGACCCGGTCAAGGTGACGCGTTCGGCGCTGCAGAACGCGGCATCCATCGCGGCGCTCTTCCTGACCACCGAGGCCGTTGTCGCTGACAAGCCGGAGAAGTCGGCCGCACCCGCGGGCGACCCGACCGGTGGCATGGGCGGCATGGACTTCTAGTCCGCGCTGACAAAAAGCCCGGTCCCCACGTGGGGCCGGGTTTTTTGTTGCTCTACCGCACTGATTGACTGGAGGTTCGGACAGTGGGGGGATTGAAGGGAAATCAGTCGGCGAGTGGCGTTGCTGCCACGGCAAGCGGTGTGCTGAATTCGGCGAGCGGCTATCTGGATGCTCATCCTGACGCGAACAACGTGCTCACCGCCGCCGTCAATCAACCTCCGGCGGACGCGAAGTCGTCGATCCGGGGCTATTTCATCAGCCACCCGGGCCAGGCGCTGGACTTGAAGAGCATCGCCCAGCCGCTGCTCAACCTGAAGGGCCAGTGCAACGCGTCGGTGTCGCCCGACCAACTGGCCGGCTTGTTCGACGCGCTGTCCAACTGACGGGCGTCGGCTCAGGCAACTCCGGCGGTCGCGACGGAGCGCGCGGCGCTGCTGAACCGCAGCGCAGAGTCCGCCACCGAGCCCTTGCGCAGCCGCGCGCGATCTGCCCGGAAGTTCATCTCCACCGTCCACGGGCCGGTCGTTCCCTGCTGCGGAAACTCTTCGATCGAGCGCAGTATGTAGCCCGCCGGGAAATCCAGCATCGGGCGCTTCTCGATCGTCGGGTCGTCGCAGACCGGAACGACGGTGGTGTATCCGTGCTGATCCAGGTAGCTCATCAGCCGGCACAGATGCTCACAGATGAGGTCCACCTTCAGCGTCCAGGACGAGTTGGTGTAGCCGAACGCGTAGGCGAAGTTCGGGATGCCCGACACCATGAAGCTCTTGTAGACCAGGCACTCGTGCGGATCCTTCACGACGCCGTCGACCGAGAGCTGAATACCGCCGAACGGAAGTAGTTTCAGGCCGGTCGCGGTGACGATGATGTCCGCCTTCAACTCCCGACCCGATTCCAGCAGGATTCCCGTCTTGGTGAAGCGCACGATCTTGTCGGTGACCACCGACGCCTTGCCGCCGGAGATGGCCTTGAACAGATCGTTGTCGGGCACCGCGCACAGCCGCTGGTCCCACGGCTTGTAGGTCGGACTGAAATGGGTGTCCAGGTCGTAGCCCTTGGGCAGCGCCCGGGTGTTCAGTTCGCGGATGATGCGGCGCACCACCTTCGGGTGACGCTGGCCCATGGTGTAGATCACCCGCTGCCGGGCCTTGTTGATCTCGCGGGTGATCCGATAAGCGGTCTTGTCCGGCAACACTTTTCGCAGGCCGTTGGCGATCGGGTCCTTGCGCGGAAGCGGCATGACGTAGGTGGGCGAGCGTTGCAACATGGTGATGTGCGCGACGTCGTCGGCCATCGCCGGGATCAGCGTGACCGCGGTGGCGCCGCTGCCGATGACGACGACCTCCTTGTCCCGGTAATCCAGGTCCTCAGGCCAGAACTGCGGATGCACGACGACTCCCTCGAAGTCCTCCTGGCCCTCGAAGTGGGGACTGTGGCCCGCGGTGTAGTCGTAGTAGCCGGTCGCACTGAACAGCCAGCCGCACGTCACTTCTGACTGCGTGCCGTCGCGCTCCAGCACCACCGTCCACCGCGCGGTCTCGCTGCAGAAGTCGGCCCGGATCACCTTGTGCTGGAAGTAGATTCGTTTGGCCAGGCCGTCCTCGTCGATGACCTCGTGCAGGTAGTCGAGGATCTCGTGCGCATCGGCGATGGCGTTGTCACTGGTCCACGGTTTGAACTCGTAGCCGAAAGTGTGCAGGTCGGAGTCCGACCGGATGCCCGGGTAGCGGAACAGGTCCCAGGTGCCACCGATCGCGTCGCGGCTGTCCACGATGGCAAAGGTGCGCTCCGGCTGCGTGGTGGCCAGATAATGCCCGAGGCCGATGCCGGATATGCCGGCGCCGACGATGAGCACGTCGACGTGACCGGTCAACGATTCTTTCGGACGGGCCTGGTTGAGCGTCTCGATGGACATGTGTACTCCCGACATGCGCGAAGAATTAAAACACGACTAATGTTATATTTTGACGGACGGCTGTCAAGGGCCTTCTGTCACACCGTCAGCAACGAACGAAAGGCGACGATCGATGACCATCGCACCTGTTCAGCGGCGCGCGCCGGTGCAGGAGCGCAGTCGGCGGACTGTCATCCGGATCCTCGATGCCGCCGCCGCGATCGCCGACGAACACGGTGTCGAGGCGGCCACGACCCGCGCGATCGCCGACCGGGCCGGCGTCTCCTACCCCTCGCTGTACCGGTTCTTCGCCGACCGGGAAGCCATCCTCGGTGAACTGCTCGAGCGGCAGTGCGCCGACCTGGACGCCCGCTGCGTGGCCGCGGAGCGGACGTGGGAGATCACCGCCGTCGCCGACCTGCTCAACAACGAGATCGACCTGCATGTGCGCTACTACCGCGAGCACCCGAGCACGGCGCGGATGTGGATGGGCGGGCGCACCTCGCCGGCAGTGACCAGCTACGTCCGGGCGCGCATGCAGACTCTCGCCGTCCGGTTGCACACGCTTCTGGTCGACCGCGGACTGATCCCGGCCGACACCGATCCGCGGGCCATGCTGGTTGCCGTCGAAATGGCCGATCGCATGTTGGAGCTGTCCTACCGCAGCGGGGAGGGCTTCGACGAGGAGATCCTCGCGATCGGCCGGCGCGCGCTCATCGCATTCGGCGACGAGCTTTCTCGCTAGGCGGAAACCGCCTGCGCGGCCACATCCGTCACACCAATCTCCGGCAGAGGCGGCACCCTTTGTGCCCGCCTTCGAGCGACAATCCCTTGAGATTCCGGGTTGTCGCTGAGAGGCGGGCGCATCGGCACCCAGCTCGCGCAGGTATACGTGGGGCCAATGTGACTGAGCAGGCTCAGGCCGGGACTGCCTGCCGGCCGCGGATCAGCTTGCCCGGCCGCGCGTCAGTGGGCACGCCGTTCTCGGCGATCACCTCGCCGGACACGATGGTGGCCACGTAGCCGTCGGCGGTCTGGTCGAGGCGGCGGCCACCGGCCGGTAGATCGTGGATGATCACCGGCTTGTGGATCCGCAGCGCCGCGTGGTCGATCACGTTGAGGTCGGCCTTGTAACCCACGGCGATACGGCCGCGGTCAGCGAGACCGGCAACGCGGGCCGGCACCGAGGTGAGTCGGCGCACAGCCTCGGGCACCTCGAACCGGCCGGACTTGCGGTCCCGGGCCCAGTGCGTCAAAAAGTACGTCGAATAGCTTGCGTCGCAGATCATTCCGTAATGCGCGCCGCCGTCACCCAGGCCGAGCACGACGTCGTCGCGATGCAGCAGTTCGCCGACGGTGTCCAGCGTTTTGTTCTCCAGGTTGCTGGTCGCGACTAGCAGCATGGCGCGTCCGTCGTCGTCGAGCAGCCGGTCGTAGGCCTCTTCCATCGGGTTCACTCCCTTGGCACGAGCCCGCGCGCCGATGCTGTCGGCGGGGTCGGGCTCGTAGTTGGGGGTGTCGGTCAGCGGGAAGATCCAGTCCCACATCTGCGCGACGTACAGGATGGGATGCCCCACGCCGGGTTTGTCGGCCAGGATGCGGGCGCGGACCTCGGGCTTACGCATCTCGGCGACGCGCTCGGCCAGCGGCAGGTGCGCGATCTCGCGGTAGCTCGGGTAGAGCACGAACGGGTTGGCGGTCAGTTGCAGACCGATGATCAGCCCGATCGGGCGCGGCAACAACTGCGCGGTGACGTCGCCACCGGATGCGTTGGCCTTCTCGATCATGGTGATCGCGTCCGGCCACGTCGGGTCACCGGAATTGCCGACTACGAGGGTGAAGGTGACCGGCAGCCCGACGTCCTCGGCCACGTCGAAGACCGTCTGCAGCACCGGCTGATAGCCGCCGGCCGGAATGTCGGGCACGAACTGCAGCAGCCCGCCGCCGCCGTCGACGACGCCGCGGGCGATCTCCTCGATCTCCTCGCGGGCCGCGTCGTAGCTCGGGATCGGCGAACCACTCTCGGTCTTGTGGATGGTCAGCCGGGACGATGCGAAGCCCAGTGCGCCAACCTCGATCGCCTCCTTGGCCAGCGCCCGCATCTTGGTCAGGTCTTCGGTTGTGGCCGGTTCGCGGTTGGCGCCGCGCTGGCCCATCACGTAGACCCGCAGCGGCGAATGCGGCAGGTAGGCGGCTACATCAATATCACGTTGTCGCGCCTCTAAGGCGTTCAGATATTCGGGGAATGTCTCCCAATTCCAAGGCAGGCCGTCGGTCATCACCACGCCCGGGATGTCCTCGACCCCGGCCATCACGTCGACCAGCACGTCGTGGTCTTCCTGGCGGCACGGCGCAAATCCAACTCCGCAGTTGCCCATCACCACGGTCGTCACGCCGTGCGCCGACGACGGCGTCAACCGCTCCGACCAAATGGACTGGCCGTCATAGTGGGTGTGCAGGTCGACGAAGCCCGGCGTGACCAGCAGGCCGGTCGCGTCGATCTCCCGCGTCGCGCCGGCGCCGTTGACCGAACCGACCGCGGCGATCACTCCGTCCTGGACGGCGACGTCACCGACGTACGGCTCACCTCCCAGCCCGTCGATAATGGTGCCGTTGCGGATGATGAGGTCGTAGGTCATCTAAATAATCTACGACCGTGTCGGTGGCTGATGCCAGGATCAAGGTATGACCAATGACGACACTGCGGTCCGGGAGTTGCTGCGCGACGTGTTCACCCGGTTGATCGAGCACGTCGACGAGCTGACCGACGGGCTCACTGACGACCACGCCACCTTCCGGCCGACGCCGGATGCCAACAGCATTGCTTGGCTGATCTGGCACAGCGCGCGCGTGCAGGACATCCAGCTCGCGCCGATCGCCGGCGTCGACCAGGTGTGGACACGCGACGGGTGGGTCGACCGCTTCGGACTCGACCTGCCGCGCAACGACACCGGCTACGGGCACGGACCCGACGAGGTAGCCAAAGTGCATGCACCGGCCGAGTTGCTGGCCGGCTACTACCACGCCGTGCACGAGTTGACGCTGGAGTTCGTCGACCGCGTCACCGCCGAGGACCTGGCCCGGATCGTCGACCGGAACTGGGACCCGCCGGTGACGGCCAGCGCCCGACTGATCAGCATCATCGACGACTGCGCCCAGCATCTCGGCCAGGCCGCCTATCTGCGAGGTATCGCGCCTTAGGGCTTGTTCGCCGCCGGCTCAGTATTGTCGTCGCGTGGACTGGTTGGCGCGCGTGCAGACCGCTCGGCGCGGCGGCGCGGCGTTGTTGATCGGGGCGTTCGCGATCCTGGGAGCGTTGTTCGCACTTCTGCCGAAATCCATGCCGGACGCGGTGCCCCCGCAGGGCGCGCCACCGGCTGCAGAATCGACGAAGGTGGCGGGGCTACTCAAGGAATTCCCGGACGCCGATCAGACCGCCGCACTGGTCGTGTTCGCTACCTCCGACGGCGCACAGCGCGAGGTGCTGACCGACCCGCAGCGAGCGGCCATCGATCAGCGGGCCAGAGCCCTCGCCGGATATTCGACGGCGCCGCAGGCGGTGCGGCCAGTATTCAGCAAGGACGGGACCGCGGCGCTGATCACGGCCCCGATGCGGGCGCAGTCCGGCACCACGGCCATCGTGGCGCAGGCCGACTCGTTGCGGCGGACGGCGGGACAAGGCCTGCCGGGCGGTATGCGGGCATGGCTGACCGGTCCGGTTGGTTTTCAAAGCGACACGATCAAAGCGTTTGCCGGGGCAGATGTACGCCTGTTGCTGACAACTGCCTCGGTGGTGGCGGTGCTGTTGATCGTCACTTACCGCAGCCCGGTGTTGTGGATGGTGCCCCTGGCGGTAGTCGGTACCGCTGACGGGCTGGCCCGTTTTGTGGTGGCGGCGCTGGCGGACGCCTACGGCCTGCCGGTCGATGCGTCCATTCTGGGAATCTTGTCGGTGTTGGTGTTCGGCGCCGGGACGAATTACGCGCTCTTACTGATCGCCCGCTACCGCGAAGAGTTGCTCGCCGAGCGAGACACCCGTCGAGCCATGCGCACCGCGGTCGCGGCGGCCGGCCCGGCGATTTTCGCTTCGGCCGGCACCGTGGCGCTGAGCCTGCTGATGCTGCTGTTCGCCACGCTCGCCGGTAACCGGGCTTTGGGGGCGGCATGCGCGGTCGGCATCGCCATCGCCGTTGTGCTGGTGCTGGGGGTCCTTCCCGCAGCGCTGGTGGTATGTGGCCGAAAAGTGTTCTGGCCCTTCATTCCGCGATACGTCGAGCCGGAGGATCGTGGCGAAGGCGGACACGCGATCTGGGGTCGCATCGGCTCGGCCGTCCAGCGTCGGCCGTGGTGGATCGGCGGGGCCGCGATGCTGTTGATCCTGGTCCTGAGCGCCGGCCTGAGCGGCGCGTCGATCGGCTTGAGCCAGACCGATCAATTCGTCGGAAATCCAGAGTCCGTGCGAGCACAGCATCTGTTGGCCGACGCCTTCCCGGCCGATTCGGGCCCGCGACTCGTTGTCCTCGCCCGTGACGCCGAGGTCAACGATGCGGTCAGCATCGCCAAGTCGGTCAACGGCGTGACGGCCGCGCGGGTGGCCGGCAACGCGAACGGATGGACGAAGATCGACGTCACCTCCGCCGGGACGCCCCAGAGCGACGCGGCGTTCGCCACCGTCAAGGCGCTGCGAGCGGCCTACGCCAGTCGCGGTGTCGACGCTGGGCGTGCGCTGGTAGGCGGGCCCGATGCCGCCGCACTCGACCAACACGACGCCGCCGCGCGTGACCGCGTGGTCATCATCCCGCTCATTTTGGCTGTCGTTGCGGGGGTTCTCCTGGTGCTGTTGCGTTCCCTGGTCGCACCGCTGTGCCTGATCGTCACCGTCATCGCCACCTATGTGGCAAGCCTGGGGTCCGGCAACTGGCTGTTTCATCACGTCTTCGGGTTCGAGGCGTTCGATACCCAAGTCCTGCTCTACGCGTTCCTGTTCCTGGTCGCTCTCGGCGTCGACTACAACATCTTCCTGGCCACCCGGGCGCGTGAACAGCGCCTCGACCTGGGTGCCCGAGAGGCCATGCGGTACGCGCTGACCCGCACCGGTGGCGTCATCACCAGCGCAGGAATCTTGCTGGCCGCGGTGTTCGTCGTCTTGGGCGTCCTGCCGGTCGTGGCGCTGGCCCAGATCGGCACGATTGTGTGTATCGGGGTGCTGCTCGACACTCTCGTGGTGCGCACGCTGCTGGTGCCGGCGCTTGCGTCCGTTCTCGGCGAACGCTTCTGGTGGCCTGCGGCCCGAGCCGCCACGAGATCCACGTCACACTGACGCGTCTACGATGGCGACCATGACCGCCATCAAGCCTCCCGACACCGCACCGAGCATCGACGAGTTTTCCGGCACCGGCACTATCCTGAACCCGGCGACCGGCGCCGTCGCTGGGCAGGTGCAGTGGACCGACCCCGCTGACGTGCCCGCGATCGCCGCCGGGTTGCGGGCGGCCCAACGCGAGTGGGAGCAGCGTGGCGCCAGGGGTCGCAACAAGGTGCTCGCCAGGTTCGCGGTGTGGCTGGCCGACCACCGCGGTGAGATCGAAGAGCTGCTGATCTCCGAAACCGGCAAGTCCGCTGTCGACGCGGCCCAAGAGGTGCCGATGCTGATCATGATCCTGTCGTATTACATCAGGACGGCGGAGAAAGCGTTGGCGCCCGAAAAGCGGCCGGCCGCGTTGCCTTTCATGGCGATCAAGAAGATCACCGTGCATTACCGGCCGCGGCCCGTCGTCGGCGTCATCGCGCCGTGGAACTATCCGGTGGCCAACGCGCTGATGGACGGCATCGGCGCCTTGGCCGCGGGCTGCGCGGTGCTGCTGAAGCCGTCCGAGCGCACCCCGCTGACCGCGGAGGTACTGCGCCGCGGCTGGCAGGAAGCCGGCGGACCTGAGGTGTTCGAGCTTGCCCAAGGCGCCCGCGCGGTGTCCGAGGCCGTCGTCGACAACGTCGACTATCTGCAGTTCACCGGATCCAGCGCCACCGGTAGCAAAGTCATGGAGCGCGCCGCCCGCCGGTTGACGCCGGTCAGCCTGGAACTCGGCGGCAAGGACCCGATGATCGTGCTCGAGGACGCCGACGTCGACCTGGCCGCGCACGCCGCGGTCTGGGGCGCGATGTTCAACGCGGGGCAGACCTGCGTTTCGGTGGAGCGGGTCTACGTCTACGACCGGTCTACGACGCGTTCGTGAAAGCCGTCGTGCGTGACGTGCAGTCGCTTCAGGTCGGCGCCGGCGAAGGGAAGACCTTCGGCGCGCTGATCGACGAGCAACAGCTGGCGGTGACCGAGCGCCACGTCCGCGACGCGGTGGCCGCCGGTGCCCGCGCGTTGACCGGCGGCCGGCGCACCGACAAGCCGGGCAGCTTCTACCCGCCCACGGTGCTCGTCGACGTGGACCACTCGATGGCGTGCATGACCGAGGAGACCTTCGGTCCCACGCTGCCGATCATGAAGGTCGGTTCGGTCGAGGAAGCGGTCCGGCTGGCCAACGACAGTCAATACGGGTTGAGCGCCTCGGTGTTCTCCCGCGATGTCGAACGCGCGAAAGAGGTTGCGCTGCAACTTGATTGCGGCGCGGTCAACATCAACGACGTGATCACCAACCTGATGTGCACGACAGCGCCGATGGGCGGCTGGAAGACCTCAGGCATCGGCGCGCGGTTCGGCGGCGCCGACGGGCTGCGCAAGTTCTGTCGCGTCGAAACCGTGGTGGGCCCGCGCACCAACGTCGGTGCCGGCGGGAACTACTACCACAATTCGCTGAAGGCGCTGAAGCGGATGAACCGGATGATGACCAGGGTGGCGTTGTCCCGTCCGCGCCGCGCTCGCCAAGTAGCCGGCTGCGTCTGCGATTCGCGGTGACGGTGCTGCTGTGGCTGTTCACCACCGTCGGGTTGGCGGTAGCCGTGCCGATGGCGTGGGCGCAGACCCACATCGTCGACGTCGACGGCTACACGGCGATGGCCCGCCGGGCGGCGGGGGATCCGGAGCTGCAGGCCGCGGTGGCATCGGAACTCGCCACCCGGGCGATGGTGCTGATCAACCAGCGCGGTTACAAGGTCGACTCGTCGACCGTTCACGATGTAGCGGCCGGCTATACCGCCGGCCCGGATTTCCCGTCGCAGTTCGCCGACGCCAACCGGATGGCGCACAGCTGGATGTTCACTGGCGCCTCCGCGCAGTCGGAAGGCGACCAGTGGGTCATCGACCTGTCCGGGATGCTCAAAGACAGTGCGTTCGCATCGATGCTGGCTGATTACAACGTGCGGGTGCCCGAGACGCGTGCGGGTTCCGGTGACCGTGACGACGCCAAAGGTCTTGCAGCCCGGCGAATTACGGCCGCTGGCGACATGGGGTCCGTGGGTGAGCCATCGCCGCGGCGGCGCTGGCCGGCATCTGCGCGCTGCTGACACTGGCCGTCGCACGCAGCCGGGGCAGGGCGCTGGCCGGGCTCGGGTGTCTCGGCGCTGCTGGTCGGCGCCGCCGGTTGGGCGGCAATCGAAGTCGGCCGGCGCCGCATCAACGATGCGCTGAACGACACCACCGGCGACATCCGCCGGATCGCCGACGTCATGGTCGGTCAAGCCAAAAGCAGCATGCACCAATGGCTCGACCTGACGCTGGCCGCCGGCGGTGCGCTGGTGGTGCTCGGCGTGTCAGCGGCGGTGCTCGGCAGTCTGCGAAAGAGCTGAAGGTTTCTCGTAAGGCGTCCAGCTTCTCGTTGGCCGACTCGCAGCCCGGCCTTGATCAGCCCAAACACCTTGTCGCGTAACTTCGGTTTGCCCATCAGCGGGGCATACATGTGCCGCATCAGATCCAGCCGTGCCGCGCAGAGCCATTCCATCAGCTCGGGGTCGTCGAGCCAGCGGATCTGGTTGCGATGCTCGGCCATGGTCGTGG
This sequence comes from uncultured Actinomycetota bacterium, assembly GCA_963741555.1. Lineage (GTDB taxonomy): Bacteria > Actinomycetota > Actinomycetes > Mycobacteriales > Mycobacteriaceae > Mycobacterium. The sequence goes on from CAVUIH010000012.1 coordinate 158,072, forward strand.
TCAGCCAGTCCGGTGTCGGTGTTGGGGTGGGGCACCGGTGCGCAGAGATCGTTTCGCGTCGACGTCATCGTGGTAGGCGGCTTCAACGTGGGCGATCATCGCGGCGCTGAACACCTGCTGACAGCCGCGCATACTCTGCAGCGTGATCCGGTCGCCGTCTGAAAACCGTTGCCGGCGAGCGTCGTTCGAGTCCGTCGGCGCTGCAATCGATGTAGAGCGTCGAACTCTCGGCGGATATCGCGCCGTCGGCCAGTGTGACCTTGCCGGGTTCGATGCGCTCGACACGTCCCATGCGCACGACGTCGTCGATGCGTCGCAGCTGTTCCAGTTCGGTCTGCGTGACGTTCGCGCAGCGGTACATGGTCGGCCGCATCGCCGGATCCAGCCGCAGCAGGTTGCCGCAGGCCTCCAGGCGGTCGAACAAGTCCTGCATGGAGGTGGCTGCCATGATCGCGCCCAGCCGTGCGGCGAAACCGCCCTGAAACCGCTCCAGGAACTGCGGGCCGGGCTGGATGTTCGCCCGGTCCATCAGCCACGCGTCGCGCGGCATGATCCAGGTCAGTCGCTCGGGCGCGATGTCATGGCGTAGCAACCACAAACACGCGTCAATGCCGGTCTTGCCCGCGCCGACGATGACGAAGCGGTCGCGGTTCGCGGCGAAGGCGGGTAGGTCGTTGGGCGGCACGCAGTCGACCCCGTCGACGTGGTAGACCGGCGGCCGCATCGACGGCACGGTGGTCTGCAGGTACGTCGCGTCGACGATTCGCTTCCGGACGTTGACGGTGTGCTCGCCGCCGGACAGCGTGCGGAACCGGCCCTCGCCCAGATACTCGGCCATCGGGAAGTAGGACACCTGCCCGCTGGGCAGCAGGTCCTGATGCATGACACGTTCGAAGTAGGCGCAGATCTCGCCCATCGTCGCGAGCTCGTAAAGCCCTTTATTCCAACCGATTTGGTCGATGCTGTCGCTACCCAACGCGCGAGAGTTGACGCCGTAGTACGCCGACGGCTGATGCAGACGCACGAACGGGTACGCCCGGATCCAGTGCCCACCCGGCGCGGGACCGCGATCGACGACCACCACCTGTGCATCGGTCTCGGCCACCAACGTGTCGGTGAACGCCATGCCCATCGCGCCGGCACCGACGACCAGGTAATCCGTCTCCAGAGTTTTCACGCCCAGCCACCCCCTGCGGCCAGGCTAGCTCAACGGCAGTTTGGTGATGATCGTCCCGGTCGGCTGGACAGACCCGCTGCCCGGTTCGACGGTGAACGCCAGCGTGCCGGCCGTCCCGAGATCGCGCAGCAGCGCGGTTGTCGACGGCGTGACGGCCGCGGTATCCATCGTGCCGGCGGACAGCGGGCCCCTGTCGCCGATCAGCCACATTTGATACACGGTGCCCTGCGACGGCGGCGGCACGTTGTTCATCACCAGCACACCGGCATTCATGTGCCGAGAGAAGACCACCGTCGCGGTCCCGCCGGCGAGTTGGCCGGAAGATGGTGCGCACATCGGGTGCCGACATGATCTGCTCAGCCATGGTCGGTGTGGGAGACGGTCGCAGCGCGATGCCCGCGCCGAACGCCGCCAGTCCCACGATGATTGCGGCCGCCGCAGCCAACAAAGCTGTACGCCAACGGGATTGAGTCGTCTTCTGGGACTGCGCAGCGGCCAGCACCGCGGTCCGCAGTCTGGCCGGTGGATCGGCCGCGGTCGCCGCAGACAGGATGGCCATCGCCTCGCGGACAGCGCGCACTTCGCGATCGAAGGACTCGGCGATTGCCGCCGGTGCCGCGGCGAGTTGCCGGTCGACGGCCAGGCGCTCGGTGTCGGAGATGGCGTTCAGCGCATAGGGCGTGGCCAGCTCGAGCAGGTCGAATCCGGTCGGCTCGGTCATGACACGCCCAGGCAGCCGCGCAGACCGCGCAACGCGTCACGCATCCGCGATTTGATCGTCGACAAGTTTGCTGACAACCGTTGTGACACTTCGGCGTACGTCAACCCGCTGTAGTAGGCAAGGTCGATGCACTGCCGTTGCACATCGGTCAACGAGTCCAGGCACTCGGCCACCCGGCGCCGCTCGTCGGCGGCGATCGCCGAATCGGCGACCAGATCGCCGGATCGCTCGACGGTGGCCGCGCCGTACCGCGACTCCCGCTGACCGGCCGACTGCTCGGCGCGGACCCGGTCGACGGCGCGGCGGTGCGCCATGGTCATCAGCCAGGACAGCGCCGAACCCTTGCTGGAGTCGAAGGCCGCTGCGGACCGCCAGACCTCCAGGTAGATCTCCTGGGTGGTCTCCTCGCTGTAACCGGCATCCCGCAGCACACGAGCGACAAGTCCGTAGACCCGCGACCTGGTGTGGTCGTAGAGAGTGGCGAACGCGTCGGCATCGCGGCGCGCCACCCGGTGCAACAGCGAGTCCAGATCGTGACTTGGTGCGGTGGTCATTGATCGGTAGCCTATCGATTCCGCGACGAGAGTCGTCATTTTCGCACCGATCGGGGCGGACGCGGAATGAAAAACGAAGTCCGTTGCTGGTATTCAGTGAAGCCGGGGCGGGCTCTCATGTACTTCTCGGTGAGCCGGGCGCCGGTGACGGAGACCAGGAAGTAGGTCATCAACGCGGGGGAAAGCACCGTGACCAGCGACCACCACCCGGCGATCGTGATCAGCCACAATCCCCACCACACGCAGGCATCGCCGAAGTAGTTGGGGTGACGCGTCCACGCCCACAGGCCGCTGGTCATCACCACGCCGCGATGTGCCGGATCGGATTTGAACACCCGCAGTTGACGGTCACCGACGGCTTCGAAGACGACACCGGTCAGCCACACCGCACCGCCGGTCGCGGTGATCGCCAACAGCGGTCGAGGTGTCGGACCGCTGACCGCAGAAAGTTGTAGCGGCAGCGAGATGAACCAGGTCGCGAAGCCCTGCATCAGGAACACTTTGCGAATGATCTGGCCGATAGAGGCGCCCCGCAGCAGATCGGCGTAGCGCGGATCCTCGCCCTGGCCCGCCGACCGTCGCTGGATGTATCCGCTGAGCCGCAGACCCCAGATCGCCACCAGGGTCAGCAGCAGCCACCGGCGGAACGCGTCCCCGTTGCCGACGACCGCGGCGACCGCCGCCACGGCGATGAAGCCCAGTCCCCACGCCACATCGACGACGTTGTAGCGGCCGATGCGCCGCGCGATGCCGAAGGTGATCGCGTGTAGCACCAACAGCGCGACGGCCGACGCGCCCGACACGACGGCGAAGCCGACGATCACGGGCCGGCCCTGTTGACGAACGTCCACTGGTAGACGTAGAGGTTGCCCGACCGGAATCCGGCCTCCCGATACGCCAGGTACAGCTCCCACATCCGCGCGAACACTTCGTCGAAACCGATGTGGCCCAACGTCTTTCGGCGTTGCATGAATCTCTCCCGCCACAACCGCAGCGTCTCGGCATAGTGCTCGCCCAGGGAAACCAGTTCCGTCGGGCGCAGCGTGGTCCGGCGCTCAGCGGTCTCCAGCAGAGCTTTGGCCGACGGAATCTGTCCACCGGGAAAGATGTACTTCTGCGCCCAGGTCTGGCGGTTGCGACTGGCCAGCATCTGAGCATGCGGCATCGCCACTGACTGCAGCACCACCCGGCCACCGGGTTTGACCATCCGCTCGAGGGCGCACAGAAAGTCGGGCCACGAGCGGTGGCCCACGGCCTCGACCATCTCCACCGAAATCACGGCGTCATAGCATCCGGCGATGTCCTGATAATCGCACACCTCGATCCGCACCCGATCCGACTTGCCGGCCGCGGCGACCCGCTGCCGGGCCAGCCACCGCTGCTGTTCGGAGGGCGTGACCGAGCGGACCTCGGCCCCGCGGGCGGCCGCGCGGATCGACAACTCGCCCCACCCGGAGCCGATCTCCAGCAGCCGGGTGCCGGGGCCGACGCGGGCCGCATCCAGCAGTCGGTCGATCTTGCGGCGCTGCGCATCGGCCAGGTCGGACCACGTCGCAGGCAGGCGATCGAACCACGCGCTGGAATACGTCATGGTCTCGTCGAGGAACTCGATGAACAAATCGCTGGACAGGTCGTCGTAGTGCGCGGCGACCTTGCGCATCGCCTCGGCGCGGCTGGGCTGCGACGAACCCGGTCGGGGCCGGCGCGGCCCCCGCAACGCCGACCGGCTCAGCGTGGGGGCCAACGCGGTCAGCACCCCGACGAGGTCCGTCGATTCCCACTCGGCTGCCATGAAGGACTCGCCGAAACCGACCAGCCCGTGCCGTCCCAGCCGGCGGTTCAATCGGTCCGGGTGGTTCACCACCAGGACGGGGGACTCGGCGTCACCGCCGCCTCGCTGTGTGCCGTCGCGGTAGACCACTCGCAGCGGCAAGCGGGAGACCGTGCGGCGCAACAGTCGGTCCGCGACGACGGCCGACGCGGCGGCGACGGGCCCGGACGGCGCCGGTTCAACCGTTGGACGGCGCGCCGAATCTGAGGCTGTGACATGGTTTTTGCTGTTCTCGGTCACCGTGGGGCGGTCGAACCGGATCGCCGCCGCACGGTCTACCACCGACAGTTGATATAGCTCTGGCACACCACGGTATTCGGAGCGGGCGGCCCGCCGGATGACGCGAACGCGAAACCCAACCACCCGGCCCGCCGCTCCGAATGACCGCTGTATGGATCGGTAGATCGCCCGACAAAGGAGTTAACGGAATGAAGGACGTACGCAGCAAGACCCTCGCAGTGAGCATGGCTGCCCTTGCGGTAGTCGGGTTCTCGGCGTGTTCGAGTAGCAAGACAAACTCCGAACAGACCAGCGCGAGTCCGGCCACCAGCACGATGGCCCCTGTCACGACCAGCGCAATGGCGGCCCCGGCGTCCGACCTGATCGGTTCCGGCTGTGCGGATTACGCGGCAATGCATCCGACCGGCCCCGCGTCGGTGACCGGGATGTCACAAGATCCCGTCGCCACGGCCGCATCCCACAACCCGCTGCTGTCGACGTTGACCGAGGCGCTGTCCGGCAAGCTGAATCCCAACGTCAACCTGGTCGACACCCTCAACAGCGGCCAGTTCACGGTGTTCGCACCGACCAACGCCGCGTTCGACAAACTTCCGGCGAGCACGATCGACGAACTCAAGACGAACGCCGACATGCTGAAGAGCATCCTGACCTTCCACGTGGTGCAGGGACAGGAGAGCCCGAACAAGATCGACGGCATGCACAAGACGCTGCAGGGCGCCGAGGTGAACGTGACCGGCCAGGGCAACGGCCTCAAGGTCAATGATGCGGGGCTGGTATGCGGAGGGGTGCACACCGCCAACGCGACGGTGTACATGATCGACACTGTGCTGGTGCCCCCCAGCCAGTAGACGGTCAAACCGTCGCGAGATAGGGCAGTCCGGTTCGCCGGGCTGCCCTATCGCTGTTGAGGTGACCAATCCAAGATCGCTGTGGCCGCGAATAATGGGCATGGTGTCTATCGCACTCATCGGTCTGGTCGGGGGTCTCATCACCGGCATCTCGCCGTGCATCCTTCCGGTGCTGCCGGTGATCTTCTTCTCCGGGGCGCGCGGCGCTGAGGCCGACGCGGCTCCGGACGGCGGCGGGGTGGCTGTCGCGGTGAAGCCGAAACGTGAAGCCTCGCGGCCATATCGGGTGATCGGTGGCCTGGTATTGAGCTTCAGCCTGGTCACCCTCGTCGGATCGGCGCTGTTGTCGCTGCTGCACCTGCCCCAAGACGCGATCCGCTGGTTGGCGTTGGTCGCGCTGGTGGCGATCGGTCTCGGCCTGATCTTCCCTCGATTCGAGCAACTTCTCGAGCGACCGTTCGCCCGCATACCGCAGAAGCAGATTGCCAGCCGCGCCAACGGTTTCGGTCTTGGTCTGACGCTGGGCGTGCTCTATGTCCCGTGCGCGGGGCCGGTTCTGGCCGCGATTGTGGTGGCCGGCGCTACTGCGAAGATCGGCCTGCCGATCGTCATGCTCACGGTGGGATTCGCCGTCGGCACGGCCGTGCCGCTGTTGTTCTTCGCTCTCGCGGGTCAACGGATTGCGGAGCGGGTCAGCGCATTTCGACGCCACCAGCGCGGGATCCGCGTCACGGCCGGGATCGTGACGATCCTGCTGGCGATCGCGTTGGTCTTCAACCTGCCCGCGGCGCTGCAGCGCGCCATACCGGATTACACGCACTCGCTGCAGGATAAGTTGGGCAGCAATCAGCAGGTGCAACGGCAGCTCGGCGGTATCGTCAACGACCAGAACAAAGAACTGTCGAACTGCGCCAATGCATCGGAGCAGCTGCAGAACTGCGGCCCAGCACCAGACCTCAAGGGCATCGTGGCATGGCTGAACACTCCGGGCGACAAACCGATCGACCTGCATTCGTTGCGGGGCAAGGTGGTGCTGGTCGACTTCTGGGCCTACTCCTGCATCAATTGTCAGCGCGCCATCCCGCATGTCGCAGGTTGGTACAAGGCATACCAGGACAGCGGTTTCGAAGTCATCGGCGTCCACACGCCGGAATACGCGTTCGAAAAAGTCACCAGCAATGTGCGAAAAGGGGCTGCCGACTTGGGCATCACGTACCCGATAGCCCAGGACAACAACTACTCGACGTGGACCAACTACCGCAACGAGTTCTGGCCCGCCGAATATCTCATCGACGCCAACGGCACCGTGCGGCATATCAAGTTCGGCGAAGGCGACTACAACGGCACCGAGAAACTGATCCGCGAGTTGATCACCGACGCGCACAAGGGAGTCGCGCTGCCACCGCCGGTGGACGCACCCGACACCACTCCGCAGAACGGGTTGACACCCGAGACCTACTTCGGGGTCGGCAAAGTAGTCAACTTCGCCGGCGGCGGGACCTACGACGAGGGCCGCGCAGACTTCGCGTTTCCGGCGGCGTTACCGGATGATTCGTTCGCCTTACAGGGGCCGTGGACGCTGAATTATCAAGGCGCAACCGCAGACAGCGGTGCATCGAGCATCGAGTTGAACTACCACGCCAAGAACGTCTACGTCGTCGTGGGCGGCACCGGCAATCTGACCGTGACGCGCGACGGCACGACGACAACGCTGCCGATCGACGGGCCGCCGCAGGCACGGCAGATCGCCGTCGGCGACGCGGTGACCCGCGGATCACTTCGGGTCCGCCTCGACCAAGGGCTGCAGGTGTTTTCCTTCACATACGGCTGATCGCCAATCCATCGCCTGTTCGGCTCCGAATGACGGACATGAACATGTACAGCAAATTGATCCCAGCGACTGGTCTGGCGGCCACCGCCGTCGGTCTCGTCCTCGCCAACTCCGCACCCGCTGGGGCCGCGCCAAACCTGATCGGCGCGGGCTGCGCCGACTATGCGGCCCAGCACTCCGCCGGGCCCGCCTCGGTGACCGGAATGTCCCAGGTGCCCGTCGCGGTCGCAGCGTCGAACAATCCCGAGCTCACCACGCTGACCGCCGCGTTGTCGGGCCAGCTCAACCCGCAGGTGAACCTCGTCGACACCCTCGACAGTGGCCAGTTCACGGTATTCGCGCCGACCGACGCGGCGTTCAAGAAACTGCCGGCCAGCACGATCGACCAGCTCAAGACCAACTCTGACCTGCTGAAGAGCATCCTGACCTACCACGTCGTTCCCGGTCAGCTGAGCCCCAATCAGGTTGACGGCTCACACAACACCGTGCAGGGAGCGCCGGTGAATGTGACCGGCTCGGGGAACGGACTCATGGTCAACAACGCCCGATTGGTGTGTGGGGGAGTGCCTACCGCCAACGCGCAGGTATACATGGTCGACACGGTGCTGATGCCACCCGCCCAGTGAGCGCAGGCGGCAGCGCCTGAAAGATGTTGGCCTGGTGAGGATTTCCGCTGACCTCGAAAGGTCGACGAACTGACTACAGAACACGATGTCGGCGCAGCTCGACCAGCACCCGGCGCTCTGATCGCAGGGATCGACGCTGTGCGCCAACGTTCATCAAGGCGGCTCTGATTCCCGCGCTTGTCGGAAAGCATCACGCCAGCCTGGTCGAAGCGGCCTTGCTGGCGTCGATGCCCAACGCCGACCGCGGCGTCCGTGCACTCGATGGTGGCTTTTGTCGTGTGCGCGGTCTTCCCACTTGTGGCGTTGCCGTTGCTGCCATTACGCACGCTCGGCGCACCGCTGTGACCGCGTCAGGGCGTGATGACGTGCGAGGGGTCCGGCCGTAACTCCGGCGGTGCCTGGCTGTAATCGCCGAACGGCCCGTCGCGGCGCTCGACGGCGGCCCGGACACCCTCGGTCGCGGCGGTCTGGATGAAGTTCAGCGCGTCAGGGGTGTTGCGCATCAGGCCGTCCAGAATGCCGCCCAGCACCTGGGTGGAGGCCAGCCCCATGTTCTCGTAGGCCTGGTTGACGATCAATTTTTGAGCTTGCAACTGCGACAACGGAATTCGTGATAGCTCCGCGGCAATCTCGGCGACCCGGGCTTCCAGTCGCTGGAACGGGACCGCCTCGTTGATCAACTCGACCTCGGCGGCTTGCACACCGCTCAGCGGCCTGCCGGTCAACGAGTGCCACTTCACCTTGGCCAGGCTGAGCCGGTACAGCCACATGCCGGTCAGGTAGGCGCCCCACATCCGGCTGTACGGCGTACCGATCACAGCGTCCTCGCTGGCGATCACGATGTCGGCGCACAGCGCGTAGTCGCTGGCGCCGCCCACACACCAGCCGTGCACTTGCGCGATCACCGGTTTGGACGCCCGCCAGATCGCCATGAACTTCTGATGCGGTCCGGTCTCGCGCGCGGTGACCATCGCGAAGTCTTTGCCCGGATCCCAGCGTCCGCCGGTGTTCATCGCCTCGGCCCAGTGCGCGAAGCCGCCACCGAAGTCGTAGCCGCCGGAGAACGCGCGCCCGGCGCCGCGCAGCACGATGACCTTGACGTCCGGATCCCGCTCGGCGAGGCCGATGGCGGACTCGATTTCGTCGGGCATCGGCGGAACGATGGTGTTGAGGTGCTCGGGGCGGTTCAACGTGATGGTGGCGACGGGCCCGGCCGTCACGTACAGCAGAGTCTCGAAGTGATCGGTTGGCATGCGGAGAATGCTGACAGCTCGGCTCAACCGGGGTGGCGAGCTTCGCCGTAATCAGTCCTCAGCGTGCCGTCGGGCATCCCACTGCTCGAGGTGTGCCTGCAGCTTGTAGATGCCCACCGCAAACAGCGGGCTGGCCAGCGACAAGGTGCCCACCAACACCGGGTTCATCACGACCCCCTCCGGGCGTTCCAGCGTGCTTCTCAGTGAAATTTAAGGTACGCCTCAGACAAACTATATGGAAGCATAACGGCCGTGTTTCGTCCGAATCGTTGCGAAAAATATGCGCCGGCTTAGCCGCCGTCTGGCGGCAACATCTGGAATCCGGCCAGGATGGTGTCGCTGTCGCGGGCGTAGCCGGGGTTGGTGGGATCGGTCGACTGTACGGTGACGGTCGCGACGTAGGTGCTGCCGCTGAACGTCGCCGTCACCATCAGCGTCTTGACCTTCCGCGACGGAATCCGGCCCATCCGCGGCGCGTCGTAGTCGACCAGCTCGGCCTGGTCGCCGCACAGCGTTGTCTCGGAGATACCTAAACCGGTGGCGCCGAGGCGCTCGACCAGCGCCGCACGCTCCTGGTCGAAGATCCTCTGGTCGTCGGAGTGCCCGCCGGGTACCGATTCGAGAGTGACCACGGTGGTGGGCATGAAGTTCCCGGCCGTCAGCGCCTTATTGCCCATCGTGAAGCGAATGATCTCCGAGTCGAGCATCGACGAGCGTTGCCATCCGGACGGCTGCGGAATCTTCAGCTGCGGCTCATTTTCCCCGTGCGACTCAATGGAGGTCATGGGCGCTGAAACCGCTTTGCACGCAGCGCTATTGGATGCCGGAGTGCTCGCATCCAGCGTCGCGCTGCCGGTCACCACCCGCGTGCAGCCCGGCGCCGCGAACAACGCCGTCGCCGTGACCGTCGCGCACAGCAAGTACGGCAACCGCATCGCACCACACCACACCTTCGGCACTTGGGCTGTCAAGCACCCAGCATCCGCCACAGGAACGAAAAGCTCAGCGCCACCTTGAACGCGGTCTGGGTGTTGTCGGCCGCGCCGGCGTGCCCGCCCTCGATGTTCTCGTAGTACCAGACGCGGTGACCCGCGGCTTCCAGCGCCGCCGTCATCTTGCGGGCATGTCCGGGATGTACCCGATCGTCGCGGGTCGACGTGGTGATCAGCACCGGCGGGTACACGGCGTCAGCCGAAATGTTCTGGTACGGGGAGTATTCGGCGATGAACTCCCAGTCAGCGGGATCGTCGGGGTTGCCGTACTCGGCCACCCACGACGCGCCGGCCAGCAGCAGATGGAAGCGGCGCATGTCCAGCAGCGGCACCTGGCACACCAACGCGCCGAACAGCTCCGGGTACTTGGTCAGCATGATGCCCATCAGCAGGCCGCCGTTGCTGCCGCCCTGCGCCCCGAGTTGCGCGCACCGTCGTGATGCCGCGATCGACCAAATCGGTTGCCACCGCGGCGAAGTCCTCGGCCACCAGGTGACGACCGGCCCGCATGGCCTGGGTGTGCCAGCTCGGGCCGTACTCGCCGCCGCCGCGAATGTTGGCGAGCACGTACGTGCCGCCGCGGGCCAGCCACAGCCGGCCCAGCACGCCGTCGTAGCCGGGCGTGCGGGAAACCTCGAACCCGCCGTAGCCGCCGAGCAGCGTCGGGCCGGGACCGGTCGTGTCACCTGGACGCACCACGAAGTACGGAATCGCGGTGCCGTCCTTCGGATGTCGCGAAATGCTGTGTGACGGTCGATGTCCTCGGCGTCGAAGAAGGCAGGTGCGGACTTGATCTGCTCGAGCGGCCCGTCGACTGGTCCGTGCAGCAGCCGCGACGGTGAATCGAATCCGCTGGAGTCGAGGAAGATCTCGTCGCCGTCATCGTCCGCGCCGGCGATCACGGTGTTGGTGTTGGCCGGCACGTCGGTCACCGGCACGACGCTGCCAGCTGCCCGGCGTGACGATCTCGACGCGGCAGGCCACGTCGGCGAGTGTGACCATGACGAGCCGGTCGCGGGTCCAGGCGTAGTGGTTCAGGCTGGTGTGCTCGTCGGGTGAGAACACCACGGCCAACTGGGCTGTGCCGGCGAGGAATTCGTCGTAGTCGGCCGCGAGCAGCGAACCGGCAGGATAGCTGGCGGTGCCGGTGTCCCAGTCGGTGCGCAGCTCGATCAGCAGCCACTGCCGGTGCACCGACAGCGACGCGTCGGTCGGAGCGTCGATGCGGATCAGCTCGTCGCCGCGCAACTCGTACACCTGGTCGTTGAAGAAGTCCAGAGCCCGGCGCAGCATCGTCCGCTCGAAGCCGGGCGTGCGGTCGACACCGGCGGACACGATCACGTCGCTGGGCGCACCTTCGAACACCGTCTCGGCCTCGTCGAGCGGCTGGCCGCGGCGCCACCGCTTGATGATCCGCGGGTAGCCGGACTCGGTCAGCGAGCCCTCGCCGAAGTCGGTCCCGACCAGCAGCGTGTCCGGGTCCTCCCAGGTGTACCCGCGACTTGGCCTCCGGCAGCGCGAACCCGTCGGCAACGAATTCTCCTGTCGCCATGTCGAATTCGCGCAGCACGGCAGCGTCGGAGCCGCCGCGTGACAGGCTGACCAGCGCACGGGTGCGCTCGGGGTAGATGACGTCGGCGCCGGCCCACACCCAGTTCTCGTCGTCGTTGCGGGCCAGTTCGTCGACGTCGATGAGGACGTCCCATTCGGGGTCTGTCGCTGCGGTAACTGTCCAGCGTGGTCCGTCGCCACAGGCCGCGCGGGTTGTCCGCGTCGCGCCAGAAGTTGTACAGGTAGTCGCCGCGGCGGCGGACGTAGGGAATGCGGGCGTCGGTGTCGAGCACCTCGAGCGCCTCGGCGCGCATCTGGTCGAAATCCTCGCCGGCGAACTGGGCCACCGTCGGGTCGTTGCGGGTGCGGACCCAGTTCAGCGGCTCCTCGCCGAGCGATGTCTTCCAGCCACAGATAGCGGTCTTCGGGCATGTCATGGCCCGACGGTCGTGCGAGCTCTGTAACACCGTCGCGTGATGATGAGACTGTGTTACAGCCGTCGAGACGATGCAGACGAAGCGATGAAGAGGAGTGGCGCAGATGACCGTCTTCGCACGCCCGGGTTCCGCCGGGGCGCTGATGTCGTATCGAATCGCGATACGGGAACTTCATCGGCGGCGAATGGGTGGCGCCGTCGAGCGGCAAATACTTCGAGAATCTGACGCCGGTCACCGGTCAGGCGTTCTGCGAGGTGGCGCGGTCCGACGGCGCCGATATCGAGAAGGCGCTCGACGCGGCGCACGCGGCGGCACCGGCGTGGGGCAAGACCGCCCCGGCCGAGCGGGCGGCGATCCTGAACAAGATCGCCGACCGGATCGACGAGAACCGGGATGCGCTCGCGCTGGCCGAGGTCTGGGACAACGGCAAACCGATCCGGGAGGCGCTGGCCGCCGACATCCCGCTTGGCCGCCGACCATTTCCGGTATTTCGCCGGAGCGATCCGCGCGCAGGAAGGTTCGCTGAGCGCAGATCGACGAGGACACCGTTGCCTACCACTTCCACGAGCCGCTCGGCGTTGTCGGGCAGATCATTCCGTGGAACTTCCCGATCCTGATGGCCACCTGGAAGCTGGCGCCGGCACTGGCCGCCGGAAACGCGGTGGTGCTCAAGCCCGCCGAGCAGACCCCGGTGTCGGTGCTGTATCTGATGTCGCTGATCGGCGATTTGCTGCCGGCCGGGGTGGTCAACGTCGTCAACGGTTTCGGCGCCGAAGCGGGCAAGCCGTTGGCGTCGAGCAACCGGATCGCCAAGGTCGCCTTCACCGGGGAGACCACCACCGGGCGGCTGATCATGCAGTACGCCAGCCAGAACCTGATCCCCGTCACGCTGGAGCTGGGCGGCAAGAGCCCCAACATCTTCTTCTCCGACGTGATGGCCGCCCACGACGACTTCCAGGACAAGGCGCTGGAAGGGTTCACCATGTTCGCGCTCAACCAGGGCGAGGTGTGCACCTGCCCGTCGCGCAGCCTGGTGCAGGCCGATATCTACGACGAGTTCCTGGAACTGGCGGCCATCCGCACCAAAGCGGTCCGTCAGGGCGATCCGTTGGACACCGAGACGATGGTCGGCTCGCAGGCCTCCAACGACCAGCTGGAAAAGGTGTTGTCCTACATCGAGGTCGGCAAGGACGAAGGCGCGCGGATCCTGTGCGGCGGAGAACGCGCCGAACTGGGTGGCGACCTGTCCGGCGGCTACTACGTGCAGCCCACCATTTTCGCCGGCAACAACACGATGCGGGTCTTCCAGGAGGAGATTTTCGGGCCGGTGGTCTCGGTCGCGTCATTCTCCGACTACGACGACGCCATTTCGATCGCCAACGACACGCTCTACGGCCTGGGTGCGGGGGTGTGGAGCCGCGACGGCAACACCGCCTACCGAGCCGGTCGCGACATCCAGGCCGGGCGGGTGTGGGTCAACTGCTACCACGTCTATCCCGCGCACGCCGCGTTCGGTGGATACAAGCAGTCCGGCATCGGCCGCGAGAACCACAAGATGATGCTCGACCACTACCAGCAGACCAAGAACTTGCTGGTGTCGTATTCGCAGCAGGCGCAGGGCTTCTTCTGATGCCCCCCGGGTGGTGATCACCTCGGCCGCCGCCGCGCTGCTCGGTGAGTTGCGAGACAAGCACGGCCCGTTGATGTTTCACCAATCTGGTGGCTGCTGCGACGGATCGTCGCCGATGTGCTATCCGGATGGCGACTTCATCGTCGGGGACCGCGACGTCCTGCTCGGCGTGCTGGACACCGGCGAAGACGGTGTGGCGGTGTGGATCTCGGGACCGCAATTTCAGGCATGGAAGCACACCCAGCTCGTCATCGACGTGGTGCCCGGCCGGGGCGGCGGGTTCAGTCTGGAAGCACCCGAAGGCAAGCGGTTCCTCTCCCGCGGCCGCGCGTTCAGCGCCGACGAGAACGCGGCGCTGGACGCCTTTCCGGTGATCACCGGCGCCGACTACGAGCGCGGCGAGCGCCCGCCGGACCGTGCCCCGGTGGTCGCGTCCGCTGTCGAGGCTTGCCCAGTACCCGCAGGGCGCGCCGCAGCGGTAAAGGGCTAGCAGCCTTTCGCGGCAGTATCTTTTAAGTGTGATACCGCTGCCGCGGAGTTGGCTACTGGCCAGTGCGATGCTCGTCGGCTTGGCCGCCGGCGTGCTGGGCGCCGCCGCCGCGTTGACCGTGGAGCACGCCCGCATGCGGCCGGACCTCGCCATCGCGCTGGTGGTCGGGTTCCCCAGCGTCGTCGGACTGCTCGTCCTCCTGTTGTCGCGGGCCCGATGGCTGACCGCGCTGGGCATCTTCTTCCTGGCGGTGGCGCCGGGATGGTTCGGGGTGCTCGCGGTGATCGAGGTGGTGACCCGTGGCTGAATCGGAACGTCTGGACACCGAATCGATGCCGCTGACCGAGCGTTTCACACCGACCTTCGACACCGGTGTTCATCAGAAAGTCGAGCCCGTGCTCATCGAGCCGGAGCCACCCGCTCAGCGACGCCGGTGGTGGCGTCGGCGGTCGGACCCGACGCCCACCGAGTCTCCGGCAGAGGTCCCGCTGACCGACGACGCACCGGCGGCCGACCTGTACCACTACGTGAAGTGGTGGCAGTTCATCCTGGTGCTGCTCGGAGTCTGGATTCCGGCAGGCAGGATCGGGGCCGGCCTGTTCTATTGGTGGAGCCATGACGGCTCCAGGCACAAGACCGCGGTGGTCTTCGTCGTCCTGGTTTTCGTCGTCGTGTCCGCGGTCGCGAGCCTGATGCTGGCGATGGTGTCCGACCGGCCGCTGGTGTCGGCATTGGCCATCGCGATGATCTCGGCGGTGTTCGCCGCCGTCGTCGGCGCCGGTCCCGTCTACGGCAAGTTCTACTGCGAGCACAGCCAGCGGCCCTGCGTAGCGGGCGTCCTGCCGCACTGAGCAGCCGCACCACGGCTGTGCAAGGCTGGCGGAGTGAGCGATGCGGGCCGCGGCCTGCGCGCCGCAGAATGATCCAGCCTCATCTCCATCGCCGACGTGATCGACGACCCCGCACGTTCGGCGATGCTCGCCGCGCTGGCCGGCGGACGGGCGCTGCCCGCGGGGGAGCTGGCCCGACAGGCCGGTGTGCCGCCGGCGGCCGCCTCGGTGCATCTGCGCCGGCTGACCGGGGCGGGCCTGATCAAGGTCCGGGTGCAGGGCCGTCACCGCTATCACGAGATCGTCGACCCGGAAGTGGCCACCGTGCTGGAGGTCATCGCGCAGATCGCGCCGCCGGCACCGGTGCGCTCGCTGCCGGAGCAACAGGCGGCCTGCGCGCTGTCCGAAGCCCGCACGTGCTACGACCATCTGGGTGGTCGGCGTGGGGTGGAATTGCGCGACCGGCTGCTGGCCGTCGGGGCCATCCGCGGCCTCGACGACCGCGACCACGAGCTGACCGACCGCGGGCAGGATCTGGTCGAACGGCTGGGTATCGACGGCCGCGCTACGGGCGAGCCGGCGGGTTTTCGCCCGGTCCTGCATCGACTGGACCGATCGCCGGGTGCATCTGGCCGGCGCGCTGCCCACCGCGATCACCAGCGAGTTTCTCGACCGCGGCTGGCTCACCCGCGGCCCCGGCCGCGGCCTGCGGGTCGACGACGACTTCGACGACAATGTCGAAAAATGGTTGGCGACCTGATGCCCGATATTCGCCCATTAGGGTAGGTGGCGTGACTTCTCACTATGACGTTGTCGTGCTCGGAGCCGGACCCGGCGGATACGTCGCGGCCATCCGCGCCGCGCAGCTGGGCCTCAACACCGCCGTCGTCGAACCGAAGTACTGGGGCGGGGTCTGCCTCAACGTCGGCTGTGTCCCGTCCAAGGCGCTGCTGCGCAACGCCGAACTCGCGCACATCTTCAACAAGGAAGCAAAGACCTTCGGCATCAGCGGCGAGGTCTCGTTCGACTTCGGCGTCGCCTACGACCGCAGCCGCAAGGTCGCCGACGGCCGGGTCGTCGGGGTGCACTTCCTGATGAAGAAGAACAAGATCACCGAGATCCACGGTTACGGCAGGTTCACCGACGCCCACACGCTGGACGTGGAGCTCAACGAGGGTGGTACCGAAACGGTCACCTTCGACAACGTGATCATCGCCACCGGCAGCAGCACCCGGCTGGTCCCGGGCACCTCGCTGTCGAAAAACGTTGTCACCTATGAGGAATTGATCCTGTCCCGCGAGCTGCCGGAGTCGATCGTCATCGCGGGCGCCGGTGCCATCGGCATCGAGTTCGGCTACGTGCTGAAGAACTACGGCGTCGACGTGACCATCGTCGAATTCCTGCCGAGGGCGCTGCCCAACGAGGACGTCGACGTCTCGAAGGAAATCGAGAAACAGTACAAGAAACTCGGCGTCAAGATTCTCACCGGCACCAAGGTCGAATCGATCGCCGACGACGGCTCTACTGTCACGGTGACCGTCAGCAAGGACGGCAAGACCGAAGAGCTCAAAGCGCAGAAGGTGTTGCAGGCCATCGGGTTTGCGCCCAACGTCGACGGCTTCGGGCTGGACAAGGTCGGGGTCGCGCTGACCGACCGCAAGGCGATCGGGATCACCGACTACATGCGCACCAACGTCGAACACGTCTACGCGATCGGTGATGTCACCGGACTGCTGCAGCTGGCCCATGTCGCCGAGGCGCAGGGCGTCGTCGCTGCCGAAACCATCGCCGGCGCAGACACTTTGGCACTCGGTGACTACCGCATGCTGCCGCGTGCGACGTTCTGCCAGCCGAACGTGGCGAGCTTCGGGCTCACCGAGCAGCAAGCCCGCGACGAGGGTTACGACGTGGTGGTCGCGAAATTCCCGTTCACCGCCAACGCGAAAGCGCACGGGGTGGGCGACCCGAGCGGTTTCGTCAAGCTGGTCGCCGACGCCAAGCATCTGGAGCTACTGGGCGGACACCTGGTCGGACATGACGTCTCCGAGTTGCTGCCCGAGCTGACGTTGGCGCAGAAGTGGGATCTGACCGCAAATGAGTTGGCCCGCAATGTCCACACCCACCCGACCATGTCCGAGGCGCTGCAAGAGTGCTTCCACGGCCTGACCGGGCACATGATCAACTTCTGACACCGATGCGCCGGCGGATGTTCGCGGTCTTCATTGCGGTGGGCGTCGTCTGCCTGGCGGGATGCCAGGCCTCGGCGCCGGACCGGCCCGCGCCCGACCGACCGTCAGCACCGGCCCGCCCGGCACTGCTCGCACCGCCGACGCCCGACCTCAACGGCTATCCGGAGGTCGCAGCGAACGATTACCAGGTCGCAGACCAGTACGTGGTTTTCCAAACGCCTGACGGGCTGACCTGCCGGATCGGATCGGGCGTCGGTTGCGACGGCGCCATCCGCGGTACGTTGGCGCCGGCCAACGAGGTCATGCTCAACGGCACCCTGTCGCCGGCAGCCGCCGAAGTCGAGTCCGACGGGTTCCACCAGACGTCCCAGCCGCGGTTCGCCGCGCCACCCGGCGGCCCGGCAAAACCATTGCCGCCGCGGCACAAGATCGTCTACCAGGACATGCAGTGCGCGGTGGACAGCGGCGCGGTCACCATGTGCACCCGTGGCTCGCCGGCCGTCAGCTGGTTCGTGCTGTCGCCGGCCCGCAGTGGCATCGGGCCACGCATCGCAGGTCTGCCACCGAAGTTCCCGGACCCACACGACTTCGTCGTCGACGAGCAGAGCTACATCGTCGGGTCGGGAGGGCGGAACATATTCCCGTACTTCACCGTCGCATCCGGGCTGACGTGCAATATCGGCGTTTTCAGCGGCGGTGCGTTCGGCTGCGACGGACCGTTGCCCGGCATGACCGACGCCGACAACGAGATCTTCGTCGACCTGTCGGCCCGTCGAGCCGGCATGCGCACGACCGACAGGCCCAGGTTCACCACCCACGGCACTGTCAAGCAGCTGCCGGCCTGGCACCGGATCGACTACACCTACGAAACCTTCACCACCTGCCTGGCCGGCGGCGACGGCGGGGTGGCGTGTTACGCCCAATCGCCTGATCACCCGAGGGGCTTTGTGGTGTCGGCGCATTCTGCCTGGACCTTCGGCGACTAGCCCCGCTCCGCGACAGCGATACCATGGCCACGTGACCACGCGCACTCAGTCGATTTGGGCAGTGATCGGCGGTGTCCTGGCTGGTTATGTCCTTTGGCTGGTGGCGATCTCGATCGGCGAGGCGCTCACCGTGGTGAGCCTGTGGGGGCTGGTGGTGCTGATCGTTTCGCTGGCGTTCGCGATCGGCACAGTGCTGTGGGGACGACGTCTGCGACAACAACGCAACGTGCCCCTCGCGTTGTTCGCGTTCGCGTTACCGGTTCTTCCGGTCCTGCTGTCGATCGTCGTGCTGGTCGACAGTTATTTGTAGCGGGCCGCTTGTCCGGGATTGTCCAGCGGAATCTGCAAGGCCGACATCGTTGCAGCCAGACCGTCGTATTGCCCTGCCAGCAAGCAGAATTCGATCAGCTGACGCCGATCGAGGTGATGGGACAGCTGCTGGTACACCTCGTCGCCGATTGAGCGGTTCAGGATGAACTCGTCGGTGGCACGCAGCAACGCCTGCTGGCGATCGGTGAGGCCGCCGGCATTTCCGGACGTGTTCGGCCAGGCGAAGATCAACTCCTGGGTCTGGTCGTCGAGCCCGCGACGACGACCCATCCAGCGATGATGCTGCAGCTCGTACTCGGAACCCCGCAGGTGCGCGACCCGCAGGATCACCAGCTCGGTGTCGGCTTGCGGCAACCGGCCTCGCAGCAGCCGGGCACCGTAGAGCGCGAATGCCCAAAACAGCAACCTACGCTGACCGAGCGTCGTGAACAGGTGCATTTCCGGTGCGTGAACCGTGCGGGCGCCCAGCTTTGCGATCACCCAATTGATCGGGCCCAGTTCACGGAAGCCTCCGGGCGGAATACGACCGACCTGGCCGGTCATGCCTGCCTCACCAGATACGGCGAGACCGTGCTGCGGTGCTCGTCGAGGTCCAGTGCCCGGCCCAGCGCGGGGAACGCCCGTTGCGGGCAGTTGTCGCGTTCGCACACGCGGCAGCCCGCGCCGATCGGCGTTGCGATATTCCCGGACAAGTCCAGTCCTTCCGAGTAGACGAGCCGGTGGGCGTGCCGGAGCTCGCAGCCAAGCCCGATCGCGAAGGTTTTACCGGGCTGACCATACCGTGATGCCCGCCGTTCCACGGTGCGGGCCACCCACATGTAATGACGTCCGTCGGGCATCTGGGCGATCTGCACCTGGATCTTGCCCGGGTTCGCGAACGTCTCGTAGACGTTCCACAGCGGGCAGGTGCCGCCGCTGGACGAGAAGTGAAAACCTGTGGCGGACTGGCGTTTTGACATGTTGCCCGCGCGGTCGACGCGGATGAAGGAGAACGGCACGCCGCGCATCGACGGCCGCTGCAGGGTGGACAGCCGATGGCAGATGGTCTCGTAGCTCACCGCGTAGAACGCCGACAGCCGCTCGACGTCGTAGCGGAAATTCTCGGCGACCTCGTGGAACTGCCGGTACGGCAGCACCGTTGCGGCGGCGAAATAGTTGGCCAGCCCGAGCCGGGCAAGCTTGCGGGAGTCGTCGCTGGTGAAGTTGCCATCGTCGACCAGATTGTCGATGAGCGTCCCGTGCTCCAAGTAGGCCAGCTCTGCGGCGAGCTTGAACGCGTACTGGCCAGACGGCAGGTGCCCGCCGATCTCGAGCGTGCGCGTTTCCGGATCATAGTGATGAAGAACGTTGTCGCCCAGATCGATTCGCTTGATGCGGACGTCGTGCACCGACGTCAACCGGTCGGACAGGTCGCGCACCAGATCGGCGCGGTGCATACGCATCCGCACCGTCAGCTCCTCGGCCGCCGTGTCCAGCTCGTGCAGGTAGTTCTGTCGCTCGTAGAAGTAGTCGCGGACCTCTTCGTGAGGCATAGTGATCGACCCACTGCCGCTGCCGTCGGAGAAGCGGTCCTCGGTGGCGGCCGCGAGTTGCGTGGTCGTGAGCCGGTAGCGGCGGTGCAAATTGACGAGCGCGCGCGCCAAAGCCGGGTGCGAGCTCACGACGTCGGCCAGCTCCGACTGGTCCACGTCGACACCGAGGTCATGGTCGAGCGTGACCTCGCGCAGCTCGGCGAGCAAACGGGTGTCGTCCTGCGAAGCGAAGAACGTCGCGTCCACACCGAAGACCTCGGTGATGCGCAGCAGCACGGCCACGGTCAGCGGCCGGACGTCGTGCTCGATCTGGTTGAGATAGCTCGGCGAGATGTCCAGCATCTGGGCCAGCGTGGCTTGGCTGAATCCGCGCTCGCTGCGCAGTTGCCGTACCCGCGAGCCGACGAATGTCTTGGACATCCGCCCAGCGTACGCGGGTTGCTAAGGAGCTGTTAGCAAGATTTGCAAGCTGGTTCGGATTAGCGCCGCGTCGTGGTCGTTTGGCATCATCTGTGGTCGGGGGAGGTTTAGCCGGGCGGCGCGCTTGTTGCGGCGAGGGGTTCGGCGGGAGGAGCAGCGAGATTCGTGAGCCTGGACAAAGTAATGATGCCGGTGCCGGACCCGCATCCTGACGTCTTCGATCGAGAATGGCCGCTGCGCGTCGCCGACATCGACCGTGAGGGGCGACTGCGCTTCGATTCCGCAGCCCGCCACATCGTGGACATCGGTCAGGATCAGCTGCGCGAGATGGGGTTCGAGGAGACTCATCCGCTGTGGATTGTCCGCCGGACGATGATCGATGTGATCCGTCCGATCGAGTTCGGCGACATGTTGCGGATGCGCCGGTGGTGTTCGGGTACGTCGAACCGGTGGTGTGAGATGCGAGTCCGCATCGACGGTCGCAAGGGCGGCTTGTTGGAGTCGGAAGCGTTCTGGATCAACTTCAACCGGGAGACCCAGACGCCGGCACGCATCGCCGACGACTTTCTCGAAGGCCTGGGGAAGACCACTGATGTCGACCGGCTGCGGTGGAAGGCCTACCTGAAAGCGGGCAGCCGAGACGACGCCGCGGAAATCCACGAGTTTCCGGTCCGATTCACCGACATCGACTTCTTCGACCACATGAACAATTCCGTCTACTGGAGCGTCGTCGAGGATTACCTCTCGTCGTACCCGGAGCTGCTCAAGGCGCCGTTACGGGTGACCATCGAGCACGATGCCGCGGTGGCGCTGGGCGACAAGTTGGAGATCATCTCGCACGTGCACCCACCCGGCTCGACGGATCGCTTCGGCGCGGAGCTCGCGGACCGCACTGTTAGAACGCTCACATATGCCGTCGGCGACGAGACCAAAGCGCTCGCGTCGATCTTCCCGATCTAACAGTACGAGCGTTATGCAAACGTGGGCACTGACCTGCGGATTCATGTTACCGGCGAGTAACAGCTGAACCGGTTCAGTTGCGGTTGAACTTAGCAAGCTTTGCAAAAAGCATTCAACCCCTAACGAAAATTGGCATGGAAATCGGTGGACCTGCAGCGCAAGGCTGTGTCATCTTCGTGTGAGCAGAGCAATAAAAAAGCTGAAGGCCTTAACAAGGCTGGAAATCCGTATCGACCCGAGGAGCAGCGCAATGTCTAGCGTTGGCACGCCGAAGACCGCCGAAGAGATCCAGAAGGACTGGGACACCAACCCCCGCTGGAAGGGCATCACCCGTACCTACAGTCCCGCCGACGTCGTCGCCCTGCAGGGCAGCGTGGTCGAGGAGTCGACCCTGGCCCGTCGCGGCGCCGAGGTGCTGTGGAGCCAGCTGCACGACCTGGAGTTCGTCAACGCGCTCGGCGCGCTGACCGGCAACATGGCCGTGCAGCAGGTCCGCGCCGGCCTCAAGGCCATCTACCTGTCGGGTTGGCAGGTCGCCGGTGACGCGAACCTGTCCGGCCACACTTACCCGGACCAGAGCCTGTACCCGGCCAACTCGGTGCCGCAGGTGGTTCGCCGGATCAACAACGCGCTGCTGCGCGCCGACCAGATCGCCAAGGTCGAGGGCGACACCTCGATCGAGAACTGGCTGGCCCCGATCGTCGCCGACGGTGAGGCCGGTTTCGGTGGTGCGCTCAACGTCTACGAGCTGCAGAAAGCCATGATCGCGGCCGGTGTCGCCGGCTCGCACTGGGAGGACCAGCTGGCCTCGGAGAAGAAGTGTGGGCACCTCGGTGGCAAGGTGCTGATCCCGACTCAGCAGCACATCCGCACCCTGACCTCGGCCCGCCTGGCCGCCGACGTGGCCGACGTGCCGACCGTCGTCATCGCGCGCACCGACGCCGAAGCCGCCACGCTGATCACCAGCGACGTCGACGAGCGCGACCGTCCGTTCGTCACGGGTGAGCGCACCGCCGAGGGCTTCTACCGGGTGCGCAACGGCCTGGAGCCCTGCATCGCCCGCGCCAAGGCCTACGCGCCGTACTCCGACCTGATCTGGATGGAGACCGGCACCCCGGACCTCGACCTGGCTCGCAAGTTCGCCGAGGGCGTCAAGAGCGAGTTCCCCGACCAGCTGCTGGCCTACAACTGCTCGCCGTCGTTCAACTGGCGCAAGCACCTGGACGACTCGACGATCTCGCGGTTCCAGAAGGAACTCGGCGCGATGGGCTTCAAGTTCCAGTTCATCACGCTGGCCGGCTTCCACGCCCTGAACTACTCGATGTTCGACCTGGCCTACGGCTACGCCCGCAACCAGATGAGCGCATACGTCGAGCTGCAGGAGCGCGAGTTCGCGGCCGAGGAGCGCGGTTACACCGCAACCAAGCACCAGCGCGAGGTCGGTGCCGGTTACTTCGACCGGATCGCCACCACCGTCGACCCGACGTCGTCGACCACGGCGCTGGCGGGCTCCACTGAAGAGGGTCAGTTCCACTGACGATCTATGCCGAGCAGACGCAGAATCGCACTTTTGCAGTCGCGATCATGCGAGTCTGCGTCTGCTCGCGCGCCTGATGAGACACAAGCCCGTAGCCACAAGCGAACGGCTTGACAGCGTAGGCCCCGCCCGGAAACCCTGGGCGGGGCCTGACGCATATCGAGAGGACTCTAGTGAGCAATGCGATTGAGCGCGTTGGCGTAATCGGTGCTGGGCAGATGGGTGCGGGGATCGCTGAGGTATCGGCGAAAGCCGGGGCCGACGTGGTGGTCTTCGAACCCACCGACGAGCTGGCCGCCGCGGGCAAGGCCCGGATCGAGGCATCGCTGGAGCGGGCCGTCAGCAAGGGCAAACTGCCCGCCGACGAGCGCGAGGCGACGCTGGCGCGGCTGCGCTACACCACCAAGCTGTCCGACCTCGCCGACCGTCAGCTGACCATCGAGGCGATCGTCGAGAACGAGGCCGTCAAGGCGAAGGTCTTCGCCGAACTCGACGAGGTCGTCACCGATCCGGCCGCCGTGCTCGCATCCAACACCTCGAGCATCCCGATCATGAAGATCGCTGCGGCGACCAAGAATCCGGGCCGCGTGCTCGGTTTGCACTTCTTCAATCCGGTGCCCGTACTGCCACTGGTCGAGTTGATCAGCACGATCGTCACCACGACGAGGCCGCGGCGCGCACCGAACAGTTCGCGAGCGAAGTGCTCGGCAAGAAGGTGGTGCGCTGCGGAGACCGGTCCGGCTTCGTCGTCAACGCGCTGCTGGTGCCATATCTGCTGTCCGCCATCCGCATGGTCGAGTCGGGCGTTGCGTCGGTGGAAGACGTCGATACCGCCATCGTCGCGGGGCTGTCGCATCCGATGGGCCCGTTGCGGCTTTCCGATTTGATCGGGCTCGACACCATGAAGTTGATCGCCGACGCCATGTTCGACGAACTCAAGGACGCCCACTACGCCCCGCCACCGTTACTGCAACGCATGGTCGAGGCCGGCCAGTTGGGCAAGAAGTCCGGCAAAGGTTTCTACTCGTACTGAGGTTCCATCGCACCCGGTTGCGTTGCGTAGCAACTCGTTCTCGTTCGGCGGCTACAACGTCGCCCTTGCCTTTGGGCGCTACTGACGACGGTCACCGTCCCGGCAGCAGCACACCGATCGCCAGGCCCGCCACCAGCAGGGCGCCCGCCTGCCGAACGTGCACCCACGCCAACGCGGCGTACCACAACGGCCACACCGGAAAATCGGCCGGCGGCTCGTCGGGCGGAGGCCGGCGGAAGTAGGGCCACACCTTGATCAACCGGGGCAGCGCCAGCAAGACCAGCAGCGCGGGCCACGGCATCGCCTTCGCCAGCACCGCCGTCACGACCAATAGGTAGAACCCGACCATCATCGCGAGTGTCAGCACGCGGGCCCGGGCCGCGCCGAAGATCACCGGCAACGTGCGGATCCCCAGCGGCTCGTCGTACGGGATCTTGTCGGTGTGCTTGCCCATCAGCACCGTCGTGCACAGCAGGCCGTAGGGCAGTGACGCCAGCAGCACGGCCCACCCGACGTGGCCGACCGCCGAGTAGTAGGTGCCGCAGACCATCAGCGGGCCCCACACCACCAGAACATCCGGTTCGCCGAGGCCGCGCTTTTTCAGTCGTACCGGCGGCGCCGTGTAGGCGACGCTGAGGATGAACCCGGACAGCGCGAACGCCAGCACGGGCCAGCCGCGGGCCCAGGTCAGCACGACCAGGATCGCCAGGTCGGCCAGGTTCACCAGCCCGATCGCGACCAGCAGGGTGCGGCGACTGACCAACCCCGACAGCACCGGATGCGGGGCGTACAACGCGCGCGGATAGGTGTTGCTGTCGAGACCGGTCTGAGTGTCGAACAGATCATTCATCAAGTTATTGACGGTGTGCGCCAACAAGATTCCGATGATCGCCAGAGTGAGCCAGCGCCAATCGAATCCGGGCTGTCTGACCGCCAGCAGCGCCGCGACCAGGCCGGCGAACAATGTCATCGGCAGCACCGCGGCGCGCGTGATGACGAGCCATCGGGTGACGGTATCGACCGGCCCGTCTGGCGGGGGATTGGTGGTGCGAAGGGCATAAACCCATGAGCTGAAGCGAGAACGCGTGCGCGTGTTGCTCATGCCCGCAACCTAGTCTGCTAGTCGCGCAGCGGCGGCACTATCGGCGAGGGATGCGGTTGGCCGCGGAATTTCTCCAACGAGCCGCCGACCTCGACGATCCCGCACAGCGCGCTCCAGCTGAGCATGGTCAGGTAATCGATCAGCTCGTCGGCGCTCGTTCGCGGGTCCAGCAGCCAGGAGTGGGTGGCCAACTGCACACCGCCGACGATCATGTACGCCCAGGCCTCGACCCCGCCGAGTTCCATGCCCGCCGGTCGCATCCGTCGGCGCAACATGACCGCCAGCATGCGGGCGATGATTCGCTCGGAGTCGGCGACCACCTTGTTCTTACCGGCCGAGTTGTTAGCCATTGCGAACCGGTACGGCTCCGGCTCGGAGGCCACCGTCTGGACGTAGACCCGAATGATCTCCCGGGTGAGGTCGAAGCCGTCCAGATTCGACGACAGTGCCTTGGCCATGTTGGGGATCAACGTGATCTGCGCAAACCGCATAGTCACCGCGGTGGTCAGATCGTTCTTGTCGACGAAGTAGCGGTAGAGCACGGTCTTGGAGACCCCGATCTCGCCGGCGATCTCGTCCATGCTGACGTACTGGCCACGCCGCCGGATCGCGTCGATCGTTCCGTCGATCAACTCATTGCGGCGATCAACCTTGTGCTGATGCCAACGTCGTTTCCGGCCATCGGTCTTTACCGCCCCGGCCGGGTGCTGGTGTGCCACTATTGCCGGATCCTTATCTGTAGACCCTATGCATAGTACTGCTTATCTCTCGCAAATTCTCGCCTGGACCTCATACAACAGCGTTGTGTAAGCGATGCGGTAACAGTTACCGGGCTTTTTTCGACCAGTGCCTGGACGTGCATCGTCACCGACCAGCTACCTGGATAGCGGATGATGGTTGGGTGGCAGTCGGACTGAACGGAAGACCCGAGACGGGTCCCAAGCACCGAGCCGATCCGCGGCGCGTGCAGACGACGCCAACGGATCCGGAACCCCTGCCGCCGGAGGCGCCGAGCAAACCCGGGTCGTTCGCGGAATCGTTCGCCGGAGCCGACCCGCAGGCGGACGCCGAACGACAGCGGGCGCTGCGACGGATGAAAGCCGTCGCGCTGAGCTTTCTGATCGGCGCCACCGGCGTGTTCCTCGGCTGCCGGTGGGCGCAGTCCGCCGGCATCACCGCCACCTGGGTCGGCTACGTGGGTGCCGCCGCGGAGGCCGGCATGGTCGGCGCGCTCGCGGACTGGTTTGCCGTGACCGCGCTGTTCAAGCACCCGTTGGGCATCCCGATCCCGCACACCGCAATCATCAAACGCAAGAAGGACCAGCTCGGCGAGGGCCTCGGCACGTTCGTCCGGGAGAACTTCCTGTCGCCGGAGGTCGTCGGCACCAAGATTCGCGACGCACAGATCCCCAGCCGGTTGGGCAAGTGGCTGTCGGAGCCTTCTCATGCCCAGCGGGTGGCTGCCGAGTCGGCCACGGTGTTGCGGGTGCTGGTGGAGTTGCTGCGCGACGATGACGTCCAGCACGTGATCGACCGGGTGATCGTGAAGCGCATCGCCGAGCCGCAGTGGGGTCCGCCGGTCGGCCGGGTACTGGCCACGCTGCTCGCGGAGCACCGGCAGGAAGCCCTCATCCAGTTGCTGGCCGATCGGGCATTCCAGTGGTCGCTGAATGCCGGCGAAATCATTCAGCGCGTGGTCGAGCGCGACTCGCCGACCTGGTCGCCGCGATTCGTCGACCATCTCGTCGGCGACCGTATCCACCGCGAGCTGATGGACTTCACCGACAAGGTCCGCCGCAATCCGGATCACGAACTGCGCCGCTCCGCGACCCGCTTCCTGTTCGAGTTCGCTGACGACCTCCAGCATGACGACACGACGATCGCGCGCGCCGAGGCCGTCAAGGAACAGTTGATGGCGCGTGAAGAGGTGACCAACGCCGCTGCGACGGCCTGGAAGACGCTCAAACGCCTGGTGCTCGAAGGCGTGGACGACCCGTCGAGCGCGTTGCGCACCCGCGTCGCCGACGCGGTGGTGAGCATCGGCGACTCGCTGCGCGACGACGCCGACCTGCGGGACAAGGTCGACAATTGGCTCGTGCGTGCCGCTGAACATTTGGTCGCGCAGTATGGGGTAGAGATCACAGCGATTATTACCGACACCATCGAACGCTGGGACGCGGAGGAAGCCAGTCGGCGTATCGAGCTGCATGTCGGCCGTGACCTGCAGTTCATCCGAATCAACGGCACGGTGGTGGGCTCGCTGGCCGGGCTGGTCATCTTCACGGTCGGGCAACTGCTCTTCTGAGCACTGCTAACTAGTGCTTGCAAAAGTTAGCACTAGTTAGCTACGGTGAACGCATTCGCACCGACCGGACCGACACAAGGACTCAAGGAATTGCCATGGCTCAGGAGGAAAAGCTCTCCGCTGTGGTCTCCACGGCCGCGTCCGACATCGGCAGCTTCATCAAGGCGCAGCGTGAAGCAGCGCAAGTATCGGTGCGGCAGTTAGCGGAGAAAGCCGGTGTCAGCAATCCGTACCTCAGCCAGATCGAGCGCGGATTACGCAAACCCTCCGCGGAAGTGCTCAACCAGATCGCCAAGGCGCTGCGGGTGTCAGCCGAGGTTCTTTACGTCCAGGCCGGAATTCTCGAGCCTGGCGCGAAGAACGAGGTCCGCGACGCCATCGTCACCGATGCGGCGATCACTGAGCGACAGAAACAGGTCCTGCTGGACATCTACACGTCCTTCGTTCAACAGAACGAAGCTGACCGTGAGGAGCCTGCGCCTGCTTAGACCTGCGACAACTTGGCAAACCAATTGGCAAGACGAAGAATGACGAGAGGAAACACCATGGCAGAGAACAACCCAAACATCGAAGACCTGAAGGCCCCCCTGCTCGCCGCGCTGGGCGCCGCTGACCTGGCGCTGGCCACCGTCAACGACCTGCTCGCCGAGCTGCGCGAGCGCGCCGAGGAGACCCGCACCGACACCCGCAGCCGCGTCGAGGAGAGCCGTGCTCGCCTGACCAAGCTGCAGGAAGATGTGCCCGAGACACTGCGCGAGCTGCGCGAGCGGTTCACCGCCGACGAGCTGCGCAGCGCCGCCGAGGGTTACGTCGAGGCCGCGACCTCGCGTTACGACGAGCTGGTCGAGCGCGGCGAGGCCGCCCTGGAGCGGCTGCGCAGCCAGTCCGGTCTGGACGACGTGTCGGCGCGTGCCGAGGGCTACGTCGACCAGGCGGTCGAGCTGACCCAGGAGGCGCTGGGCACCGTGGCGTCGCAGACCCGCGCGGTCGGCGAGCGTGCCGCCAAGCTGGTCGGCATCGAGCTGCCGAAGAAGACCGACGCGGCCGCGAAGAAGGCGCAGAAGGCTGTCGCCAAGAAGGCCCCGGCCAAGAAGGCTCCGGCCAAGAAGGCTCCGGCCAAGAAGGCTCCGGCCAAGAAGGTCACCCAGAAGTGATCGAGCGGTCCGCGCTGCCCTGCCGGCAGCGCGGACCGGCTCACCCCTCGACTCCGAGTTGCCCGGTTGGGCGGCTCGGAGTCGACGTTTACACCGACGCCCGCTTACGCTTACTGCGTGGACTTGGTGAATATCGTCGTCTTCTACTTGCAAATCGGCGTAATGCTGATGACGCTCTACGCGTTCGTGCACGCGGCGATGCAGCGGCCTGATGCCTACACGGCCGCCGACAAGATGACCAAGCCGGTGTGGCTGGTGATCCTGGGCGTCGCTTTGCCGGTGGCGTATGTGCTCAGCGTGATGGGGGCGGTCGCCGCCGCCTGCGCCGCGGGCGTCTACCTGGTCGATGTGCGGCCCAAACTGCTTGAGATACAAGGTAAGTCGCGATAGCGATATGCGAGTTCTGATCCTCGCGGCGGCGGTTTTCGGCGCGCTGTCGGGTGTCGCTCCCGCGTCGGCCGATCCGGGATCGAGCGCGCTGCCCTATGCACCGCCGTTCGTCGACCACGTTTTATGGGCTCGGTGGTCCGAGCGGAATCAGCTGTCCAGCCTGCGGGTCTATCCGACGCAGTCCGGGCGCGCTGCGGCGCGCGAACTCGGATCCTTGACACCCGAGGCCGACGAGGCGTGGTCCGAGGTGCTCGCGCAAGCCCCGAACGCCGGCACCCCCGGGATGCGTGAGCAATTCCTCTGCCATTGGGCGTTCGCGGAGGTCGCCCAACCCGGCAAGGTCAGCTGGAACCTGGAGCCGTGGCGTCCGGTCGTCGACGATGCCGCGATGGTCGACTCCGGCTGTAATCCCGGCGGCGGGCACGAGCCGTTCTGATGCCGACCCGCCTGACCCGCGGCCAACTGGCCGCTCTGGTCGACCACACCCTGCTCAAACCCGAGGCCACCCCAGCCGAGGTCGCCGCGGTCGCCGACGAGGCCGCGGCGCTGGGTGTCTGCACCGTCTGCGTCTCGCCGTCGATGGTGTCGCACGCGATCCACGCCCGCGTGCCGGTGGCCGCGGTCGCCGGTTTTCCGTCGGGCAAGCATCTTCCGGCGCTCAAGGCGCACGAAGCCGCCCAAGCCGTCGAATCGGGCGCCGCGGAGATCGACATGGTGATCGACGTCGGGGCGGCGGTCGCCGGTGACATCGACGCGGTCCGCGCTGACATCGCGGTGGTGCGCGCCGCGGTGCCCGACGCCGTGCTCAAGGTGATCGTCGAGTCGGCGGCGCTGTTGACCCTCGTCGGCGAGCAGACGCTGGTCGACGTCTGCCGGGCCAGCGAGGACGCCGGCGCTGATTTCGTGAAGACCTCCACGGGTTTTCATCCCGCCGGCGGCGCTTCGGTCGCCGCGGTCGCGCTGATGGCCGACGCCGTGGGCGGGCGGCTGGGAGTCAAGGCCAGCGGCGGCATTCGGACCGCCGACGCCGCCCTGGCGATGCTGGACGCGGGCGCGACCCGGTTAGGGCTGTCCGGCACCCGTGCCGTGCTCGACGGCCTCTGGCTAGAGGTTCGCGAAGCAGGGGTCCTGGGTGCCGCCGGAGGCCGGGATGGTGGCGTTGCTGGTGGAGAAGGCGCCCTCGACCCCGGAGCTGGTGACTTTCACACTGTCGGCGTGGATGCCCAGCGGATAGTTCTGGGTCGCTTTCGACGTGAGGTCGTCCAGGTTCTTCTGGACTGACGTGGTCGACATGTTGGAACCCAACGCAGACAGGCTGACCACTTGGAGCGACAACCCGTTGTTGACGATCTGCGGCTTGACGGTGGCGCTGTCGAACGTGCCCTTTATCGAGATGGTGCCGTCACTGGGATTGGCGGTCACGTCGCCGCTGACGAACTTACCCAGCCCGGGGATGGCGTCCTGGATCGATTGCTTGATCCCATCGGTTGACCAGCTGATGGTGCCGCTCAGTGACCCGATCGTGCCCTGAGAGTTGCTGGTGTTGTTGAGCTTGATGTCGCGGATGTCCAGGCTCACCTTCATGCCTTTGGCTTGTCGCACCTGGTTGCCGCTGGTCTGCACCGAGATGTCGCTGTAGTCCTTGGTCAGGTACTGCCACAGCACCGGCGGGACCGGCGAAAAGGACACGCTGGCGCTGTCCTGCACCTCGCATTGCACCGCGTTGGCCACCTTGGTGCTTGCGACGTGACGCGCGTACAACTCGGCGCCGATCGGCACCGCGACGAGGACCAGCGCCACGATCAGCAGGATCAACAACAGCGACATCCGGTTGGCAAGAAGCCACGCTTGTGGGTCTCCGGCGCGTCCGCCGGCGGTGGCGGTGGCGTCGGCATCGAGATCCGGGTGGTCAACTGCTCATGCGGATGCGGTGGCGGACCAGGCTGCTGCGACCGCGGATTTGGCGGCGCGGCGGCTGCGCCGCCGGCCGGTTGACCGGGGGAGGCGGTGGCTGCGGCGGGCCGGGCGGGCGGCCGGGCTGCGGCGGCCGCGGGACATCGCGGGCCGTCGACTGCGGGCGGCCGGGCTGCGGGATGTGGCGAGTCGGCGATTCCGACGGCACCGGGGGTTCGCGGCGCGGCGGGAAGCCCCGGTTGGGCGGTCCGGCGGGCTTGGACGGACGGCCTCGTTCCGGTGGTTCGCCGTTGCCGGGGACTGGCGGATTCGTCATCAGTGGGAGTCCTTAGACATGGGCGAAGCAGGGGTCTTGCCCGCCCGGCGGGATCGATGCGTTGTGCGTTGAGAAGTGCGCCACCACACCGTCATTGGTTACTTGCACGCTGTCGGCGTGAATGCCCAACGGATACTGCTTGAGCAGCGCCGAGGTGAAGGTGTTCAGCGCTGTTTGCGCGGTTTCGTGGGGAATGATGGCGCCCAGCGCGGTGACCTTGTAGACCTGCAGCGTCAGCGCGCCGCCGGCGACCTGCGGTTTGACGGTGACGCCGCCCAGCCCCATCGCCCCGCCGAGCTCGATGGTGCCCGCACTGGCGTTGGTGGTGACGCTGTTGACCAGGCCGCCGATGAAGGGAAGGGAATCCTGGATGGTCTCCTGGATGCCTTCCGACGTCCAGGTGATGTTGGCGTCCAACTCGCCGATGGTGCCCTTGGAGTCGGCGTTGCCGTGCAGGTCGACGTCGTTGATGTTGATGTCGGCCTTCATGCCCTTGGCGTTGCGGATGTTGTGTCCGGCGGTGTGAATGGAGATGTCCTTGTAGTGCCCGGTGAGGTGTTGCAGCAGGAACGGGCTGGGGCCGAACGACGCCGTGGCGCCGTCCTGCACTACGCACTGGGTCGCCGACGCGACGACGTTGTTGGCGCGGTTGCGGGCGTAGAGTTCGCCGCCGATCAGCCCGGCGATGCCCAGCGCGGCCACGATGACCAGCACCAGGATGATCGACACGGGGTCGCCGACGGGCGGAACTGGAAGCGGCGCTTGGTTTTCACGGGAGCTGCGCTGTCCGGCGACGGGGGCGGGCTGTACGGCGAGCCGGCCGGGAATTCCGCGGTGGCCGGGTACTCGTGGGCGGGCGGCGGATAGTCCTGCGGAGCCGGCTGGGGGGGCGGGCCGGATTCGCCCGGACGAGACCACATCGACGGGTCCTGGTGTGGGGGTCCCTGCGGATTCGTCACCTGGGCGATTCTGCCTTATCGGGATTAGCGCGACGCTGAGTGGTTGCGTAGCACCGCAATAGTCTCGCGGGCCTTCGTCACCTGCTCGAGGTCGAGGTCGGCGACCAGCAGCTGCGGGTCGGCGCCCGCCGAGGCCACCACAGCGGCCGAACGGCGACACCACCAGGCTGCCGCCTACCCCGGTGGGCGCGCTGGAGGCCAGCGGCTCGCCCGGATCGGCCTGCCCTGCCGCGACGATGTAGCTGGTGCAGTCCAGCGCGCGGGCGCGGGCCAGGAGAGTCCACTGCTCCAGCTTGCCGGGCCCGGCGGCCCACGACGCGCTGACGACGATCAGCTGGGCGCCACGGCGGGCCAGCGTGGTGAACAGCTCGGGAAATCGGATGTCGTAGCAGGTGCTCAGCCCCACCCCGACGCCGTCGACGGTGATCACCACCGGTTGGTGCCCCGGCGCGACAGTGCGCGACTCGGTGAACCCGAAGGCGTCGTAGAGGTGGATCTTGTCGTAGTGCGCGTCGAGCTGATTCGGACCCGCGACCAGCAGCGTGTTGTAGACCCGGTCGCCGTCGGCCGGGGTGAACATGCCCGCGACCACGGCGATGCCCGCGTCGGTCGCGATCCGGCGGACGCCGTCGGCCCAGGGTCCGTCGACCGGCTCGGCGATCGGCGACAGCGGGACGCCGAACTGGCACATGCTGGCTTCGGGGAATACCACCAGCTGTGCGCCGGCGTCGGCGGCCCGCCCGGTGTAGTCCCGCACGAGTTGCAGGTTGTCGGCCGGGTCGGTGCCGCTGAGGATCTGCGCCACCGCTATCCGCATGACCGCCAGCCTAGGTGGTTATGTCGCCGATTTTCGTCGGGGACGGCTCGACAGACGCTATCCTCATTCGACACGTATGCAATAGACGGCTAACTGGGGCGTGGTCGGTCTTCGAGGGAAATTTGGATCGGTATGGCCAAACACCGCGCAACTCGTAGGAACCTCCAGCGCGGGGACGTTGCAGGGCTCGCTGGTGCGACCTTAGCCACCGCCGCTGTGATCGGGATCGGCGCCAGCCAAGCCGATGAATCCGCCCTCGCACGCCCGTTGACCGCCTCCGCGCAGCTGCTGTCCGGTCCGAGCGATACCGGCCCCGACGCATTCACCCTCGGCCCGTACACCTTTGATCCCTATACCACCCCCCTCCTCCTCCCCCAAGAGGGCTGGGCCACATTCCCCTCCCCGGTCTTCCCCGGTCCGCCGCTGCTGAATATCTCCGGCGGGCAGCTGGACGGCCTTGGCCTCGCCACTCAAAACTTCGAGGTGTTCAACTCCAGCGGCACGGATGTCGGGACCGTCGATACCGCCGGGACCATATTGCAGATTCTGGGCCAGGACAGCTACGAGTTCACCGTCACCAGCTCAACTCCCGTGTTGCTAGGAAGCACCGCGAACCTGCCGGCAGTCGGAACGGTGTACGACATCTACACCGGTCAAGCCGTCGGGACCGACGGTGAATTCGTCTACCACAACGTCTACGAAGCCACCCCTGGCGGTACCGTCGCCGACTACGTAGTGCTGCCTTCCGGCCAGTACAGCCTGGCCTCCCCCATTCCGGTGCCGCAAGACTTCGCCACGCTCAACCTCGCGTCGTTATTGACTCAGAACTACGCCGCGAACCTGCTGCCGGGCGACGCTTTCAGCAATCTGGCGACATCGGCCGACGCCAGCATCGGCCCAGACGCCTTCACTATCAACGTGCCTGGCTTCGACTACACCCTCGACCCCTTTAGCACTCTCCTCGCCCCGGACACGTACAACGCGGTCACCCCACTCGCGGGCTTTCCGCCGCTGTTCGCCGCCGGCGGTGCCGACTTCATTGGCATATCTGTTGATACCCAAGGTTTCAATGTCTACGACCCCGGCGGCACCGAGGTCGGCAGCGTCAATGGCGACGAGTTTGTGCTCAATTTCTTGGGCCTGACCACCACGGAGGAAGTGGTCACCAGCGCACTCCCGCAACTCGGGTTTACCTCCGCGGACCTGCCGGCAGTGGGAACGGTGTTCAGCGTTACCAATGTGGCCCCGTGGAATATCGCGCAGAAGGACGAGATCTACCTCGCCACCCCGACAACGTCGGCCACCGACACCGTGGTGACATCGTCTGGCAACGCCACCTATGCTGCCCCGTTCAACGTCGACTCGGCTGGCAACGCGGAGATAAACCCGGCCAGTATCTTCGCCTCTCTGGCTGCCGAGCAGCCCCAAGACGCCAGCATTCCGCCCCCCGGACTCCTAGCCGGAGGCCCCAGCACCCCCGCTACGGACGCCTTCACCATCAACCAAATCACCTTCTACCCCGAAACGTCGTCACTCACGGAGGGCTACAACAACATCGCTCAAACGATGGGCGGAGCGCCGCTGATGGCCGCCTTCGGCGGCTCGGCCGAGGGCATCAGTCTCGCGCCGCAAGATTTCTTCTACTACACCGGCACGGGTGCCAGCGCCCACGAGGAAGGGGCACTGACAACCAGCATGTCGGTCGTGGACTTCTTGTCCTTTAGCAACGCGTCGTTCACTGTGACCGGTTGTGCGACCGTGATCTGTACCGATGCGCCGGCGAACGGAACGATCTTCGACGTGCTGAATCTGGGCGGTGGTATCGAAAACATCTACGAGGGCACGCCGAGCGGCACCGTCACCGACACCCTGTGGACGGCGTTCGGGCCGCTGATCAATTTCACAATCCCGTCACTCGACGCCGCCATACCCCTCAGTCCGCTCGACGTGATTCCTGCCGGTTTTGACGTGCCTTTGCTGTGAACTTCGGAATGCCACCGCCGCGACAAGGTAGCCGGCGACGGCGTCCGCGATTGGAGCACTAGACCGGCGGATCAGGCGGGTCGCCGCGGATGCCAGAATTCGGTCATGACCGAGTTCACTCTCACGCGGACCACGCCGGCGCCGATCGAGACGGTGTTCGATGCCCTCACCAATCACCGCGGGATCGCCGACTACGTACGGCTGGTACGGCGCAGCACCCTTGACCGGGAGGGAACCCCCGCGCCCAACGGCGTCGGTGCGGTCAGACGCATCGAAGCGCTCGGACCGGCGATCGTCGAAGAAATCATCGACTACCAGCGGCCGACCCGCTACGCCTACAAGATGGTCTCCGGCGCCCCGGTGCGCGATCACGTCGGCACGGTCTCGCTGCGTGAGGCGGGCGCCGGAACCGAGGTCAGCTGGCATCTTCGGTCAACGCCTGCGATCCCCGGTCTCGACTGGTTGCTGTCACCGGTGCTCAAGAGGGTGATCGGTGAACTCCTCAACGGCGCCGTGGACGCCGCCGAAGGTCGCGCCTGACCTCAGGCGGTTTGGCCGATCCAGGTCGTGGTGAATCGCTGCTCGGCGATCAGCAAGTCGACGAGTTGGCTGCCGATGAAGTTCTCCAGCTTGCCGCCGACGAGCGGGACTTTCACCTCGACGGTGGCCCGGAGCTGCAACCGCGCGCCGCCGGATTCAGTCAGCGGCTCCAGCACGGCGGTGCCGGTCAACAGCGCCGGCGCATCCAGGATCGAGCCGGTGATCGTTGCGGTGGCCGCGCCGTCGGTGATCGGCTCCCACCGCTCTTCGCGGCGGATGCGTAGATCGCCGCGATGGAACTGGGTGACCACGCCGGGCAGCCGATCGCGGCGCAGCACCTGAGTGGTGATCACGTCGATGCTGCCGTCGTCGCCGGACGGGCCGCCGACGTCCATCGAATCCAGGATCGTGTCGTCGGCGCCCGAATCGGCCAGCCGGGCCAGCCAGTACTGTTCTTCGCTGAAGGCCTGAAGAACCTCTTCGACGCTCACGCCATAGTCGGTGGACATGTCGAACGAACGCGGCATAGCAGGTCAGGCTACCGTTACGACTCGTGGTCGGAACGCTTTTCGCTGGTGCGCGCGTCGATGAGGGGGTGCCGCTGGCGCCGCTGACCACGCTGCGCGTCGGACCGGTCGCGTCGCGGGTCATCACCTGCAGCAGCACCGAGCAGGTGGTCGCCGCACTCCGTCATCTCGACGCCGAAAGCGGCCGCGGGCCGTTGCTGGTACTGGCCGGCGGGTCGAATGTGGTGATCGCCGACACGTTGACCGATCTGACCGTAATCCGGTTGGCCGCCGACAACATTCGCATCGAGGGCAACGTGGTTCGCGCCGAGGCCGGCGCGGTGTGGGACGACGTGGTGGTCGCCGCGATCGACGCCGGCTTGGGTGGACTGGAGTGCATGTCCGGCATCCCGGGCTCGGCGGGCGCCACCCCGGTGCAGAACGTCGGGGCCTACGGGGCCGAGGTCGCCGACACCATCACCCGGGTTCGGCTACTGGATCGGCGCAGCGGCGAGGAGCGTTGGGCGCCGGCCGACGAACTGCGTTTCGGGTATCGCACCAGCGTGCTCAAACACTCCGACGCCGCGACCGTGCTGGAAGTGGAGTTCGCGCTGGACGCCTCGGGCCGCAGCGCGCCGCTGCGCTACGGCGAACTGGTGACGACGCTGGACACCACGGCCGGTGGGCGTGCCGACCCCGCGGCGGTCCGGGCGGCGGTGCTCACGCTGCGGGCCCGCAAGGGCATGGTGCTCGACCCGGCCGACAACGACACCTGGAGTGTCGGGTCGTTCTTCACCAATCCTGTTGTCACACAACAGCTCTATCGGAAGATCGCGGACGCCGCCGATCGTCCGGTGCCGAACTATCCGGCACCGGACGGCGTCAAACTGGCCGCGGCGTGGCTGGTGGAGCAGGCCGGGTTCGGCAAGGGCTATCCGGACGACGCCGCCGCACGCTGCCGGCTGTCGACCAAGCACGCGCTGGCGCTGACCAACCGCGGCGAAGCCAGCGCCGCGGACGTGGTGGCGCTGGCCCGCACG
Organism: uncultured Actinomycetota bacterium; assembly: GCA_963741555.1. GTDB lineage: Bacteria > Actinomycetota > Actinomycetes > Mycobacteriales > Mycobacteriaceae > Mycobacterium. Next base: position 195,096 of record CAVUIH010000012.1, read on the forward strand.
GTGCGCGACGGCGTCCGCGATGTGTTTGGCGTCACACTCGTGCCCGAGCCTGTGCTGGTCGGCTGCTCACTGTGACGCGCTCGTGGACGAAGCGCGGCATTCCCGCCGGTATCTTGGACTCTCGTGAACACAGCGCGCGGCTTGTCGCCGGTCACCCGGCGCCGGGCCCTGACGACCCTGGCGGTCGGCGTCGTCGCGCCCAACGTGTTGGCCGCGTGCTTCGGGGAAACGGCTAAGCAGGCCGAAAAGGCCAAGCCGCCGCCGGAGGCCACGGTCACGTTCCGGCCCGCCGACAAGGCGACCGACGTGAAGCCGACGACGCCGGTCAGCGTCGAGGTCCGCGACGGCTGGTTCCAGCACGTCGCGTTGAGCAATGCGGACGGCAAGGTCGTCGCCGGCTCCCTCAACCGCGACCGCACCATCTACACCGTGACCGAGCCGCTGGGCTACGACGCGACCTACACCTGGACCGGGTCGGCGGTCGGCCACGACGGCAAGGCCATTCCGGTGACGGGCAAGCTCACCACGATCGCGCCTACCAAAGTCATCGACGGCGGATTCCAGCTCAGCGACGGGCAGACCGTCGGCGTCGCGGCGCCGATCATCATCCAGTTCGACGCGCCGATCTCCGACAAGGCCGCCGTCGAGCGAGCGCTGAAGGTGACCACCGAACCGCCCGTCGAGGGCAGTTGGGCGTGGCTGCCCGACGAGGCTCAGGGCGCCCGCGTGCACTGGCGCAGCCGGGAGTACTACCCGGCCGGCACCAAGGTCAGCGTCGAGGCCAAGCTCTACGGGCTGCCGTTCGGCGACGGCGCCTACGGCAAGCAGGACTTCAGCCTGAACTTCGCCGTCGGCCGCCGGCAGGTCGTCAAAGCCGAGGTCTCGTCGCACCGCATCCAGGTGGTTCGCGACGAAGGCGTCATCATGGACTTCCCGTGCAGCTACGGCGAGGCCGACAAGCCGCGCAACGTGACCCGCAATGGCATTCACGTGGTCAGCGAGAAGTATTCGGACTTCTACATGTCCAACCCGGCCGCCGGTTACAACCACATCCACGAACGCTGGGCGGTGCGGATTTCCAACAACGGCGAGTTCATTCACGCCAACCCGTCCAGTGCGGGCGCGCAGGGCAACACCAACGTCACCAACGGCTGCATCAACTTGTCGACGGCCGATGCCCAGCAGTACTTCGGCAGTGCGATCTACGGCGACCCGGTCGAGGTGACCGGCAGCACGATCGAGCTGTCCTACTCCGACGGCGATATCTGGGACTGGGCCGTGCCCTGGGACACCTGGGTCGGTATGTCTGCGCTGCCGCCGTCGTCGGGAGCCAAGCCGTCGCCGGTCTCGATTCCGCGCAGCGCCCCGGCGACCCCGCGCGATGCGCCGACGTTGTCGGGCACCCCGACGACGGCTAGCCCTGGGCCCGGCGGTTGAACCGGCCCGCTGAGGCCTGATCGCGCGGCCGGATGACGATCTGGTCGAGGTTGACGTGCGACGGCCGCGACGCGACGAAGCCGATCACCTCGGCGACGTCGGTCGCCGTCAGCGGCGTGATGCCGTTGTAGACGGCGTCCGCGCGATCCTGGTCCCCGTCGAAACGCACCAGCGAGAACTCGGTCTCGACCGCACCGGGCGCAATCTCGGTGAGCCGCACCGGTTTTCCGAGCAGCTCTCCGCGCAGCGTCCGATGCAGCGCCCCCTGCGCGTGCTTGGCCGCGGTGTAACCCGATCCGCCGTCGTAGATCTCCATCGCCGCGATCGACGTGACGGTGACGATCAGCCCGTCGCCGGAGTCGATCAGTTTCGGCAGCAGCGCGCGGGTGACGCGCAGCGTGCCCAGCACGTTGGTCTCCCACATCCACCGCCAGTGCTCCAGGTCGGCGTCGGCCACCGGCGCCAGCCCTCTGGCGCCGCCGGCATTGTTGACCAGCACGTCGACCCGGTCCAGCTGGCCGGCCAGCGCGTCGACCGCCGCGTCGTCCGTAATGTCGGCCACCACCGCCGTCCCGCCGATATCGGCGGCCAGCGCGTTGATCCGGTCCGCGCGCCGCGCCACAGCCACCACGTGAAAACCTTGCGCGGCAAGGGTTTTCGCGGTTGCCTCGCCGATGCCGGCGCTGGCGCCGGTGACCACCGCGACGCGCTTGGCGGAATTCATCTGCCCAACTCTAATAACCGTGCTAAATTCCTCGTGTGTTCACCTACACCTTGTTCGGCTGTCTGTCTGCGTGTTGTTGCCGCGCAACGAGCCGCGCCTAAGCGAGCCGCAAGCTCGCGACGGTGCGCGGCCAGGACCGGCATCGGAACTCGGACAAGGACACCCACATGCGCTCAACCGACCTCACCTCCCACTCTCATAACCATTCCGCGGCCACGAGGCGGCGAACCTCTGCGCGGCACCGTGTCGTGGCGCCGCCACTGCAGCTGTCCGACGGCGCCGCATCCTCCGTCTTTCGGGCCGTGCGGCTGCGCGGCCCGATTGGCCGCGACGTAATCGCCCAAGTCGCATCGCTCAGCATCGCGACGGTAAACCGCCAGGTTATCGCTCTATTGGGTGCAGGTCTTCTGCGAGAACGTGCCGACCTGGCAGTCTCCGGTGCGATCGGTCGTCCCCGAGTGCCTGTCGAGGTCAACCACGAGCCGTTCCTGACCGTGGGCATCCACATCGGGGCACGAACCACGAGCATTGTGGCCACCGACCTGCTCGGCCGCACCCTGGACGCTGTTGAGACCCCGACACCGCGCAGCGGTCAGGGGCCGGCGCTGGAGTCGCTGGCCGGCGGCGCCCGGCGGTACCTGGGTCGCTGGCACCGACGGCGACCACTTTGGGTGGGGGTGGCGATCGGCGGAATAGTCGACGGTGCCAGCGGCCACGTCGACCATGCTCGCCTGGGCTGGCGGGATGCGCCGGTCGGACGGGTATTTGCCGAGGCGCTGAGTCTGCCGGTGTCGGTGGCCTCCCACGTCGATGCGATGGCCGCTGCCGAGCTGCTGCTCGGTATGCGCCGGTTCACATCGAAGTCGACGACTAGCCTCTACGTTTACGCCCGCGAGACGGTGGGCTACGCGCTGGTGATCGGCGGACGGGTGCATAGCCCGGCCAGTGGTCCGGGCACTATCGCCAACCTGCCCGCGCAGTCGGAGCTGCTGGGCGGTACCGGGCTGCTGGAATCCACCGTTAGCGACGAGGCCGTGCTGACCGCCGCCCGTCGGCTGCGCATCCTGCCTGCCCGCACCGGTGGGGCGGGTGTCGCCGTGACCGAACTGCTGCGGGCCGCCCGCAGCGGCAACCAGCAGGCCACGGACTTGCTGGCCGAGCGGGCCAGAGTCCTCGGTGAATCGGTCGCATTGCTGCGTGACCTGCTCAACCCCGACGACCTGGTGGTCGGCGGGCAGGCGTTCACCGAATATCCCGAGGCCATGGAGCACGTGGAGGCCGCCTACAAGGCCCGCTCGGTGCTGCCGCCGCGCGACATCCGGATGACCGCGTTCGGCAACCGGGTGCAGGAAGCCGGGGCGGGCATCGTGTCGCTGGCCGGGTTGTACGCCGACCCGCTCGGCGCCATGCGCCGCGCCCAACCGCCGGCGCCCGCGTTCGAGGTTGCCTCGGAGTCATCCGCCTGACCGCGCCTTCGGGCGACTTCAAGCGGTCCTGCAAAGATGATCGTGTGGGCCTCTCTGATCTGACCAATCCGCGTCGCGTCGCGGTGCTGGCCGTGCACACATCGCCGCTGGCTCAGCCCGGTGTCGGTGACGCCGGCGGGATGAACGTCTACGTGCTGCAGAGCGCGCTGCATCTCGCCCGCCGCGGTGTCGAGGTGGAGATCTTCACCCGGGCCACGGCATCCACCGACCCGCCGGTCGCGCGGGTAGCGCCCGGTGTGCTGGTGCGCAATGTGGCTGCCGGGCCGTTCGAGGGCCTCGACAAGTACGACCTGCCGACCCAGCTGTGCTCGTTCGCCGCCGGAGTGCTGCGGGCCGAGGCCGCCTACGAACCCGGCTACTACGACATCGTGCACTCGCACTACTGGCTGTCCGGTCAGGTCGGCTGGCTGGCTCGTGATCGCTGGTCGGTGCCGCTGGTGCACACCGCGCACACGCTGGCGGCGGTGAAAAACGCCGCCCTGGCCGACGGTGACATTCCTGAGCCGCCGCTGCGCACCGTCGGTGAACAGCAGGTGGTCGACGAAGCCGACCGGTTGATCGCCAACACCGATGACGAAGCGCGACAACTGGTTTCGTTGCATCACGCCGACCCGGCCCGGATCGACATCGTGCACCCCGGCGTCGACTTGGACGTGTTCCGGCCCGGCGACCGGCGCGCCGCCCGGGCCAGGCTCGGCCTGCCGACCGAGCTGGACGTGGTGGCCTTCGTCGGTCGGATTCAGCCGCTCAAGGGCCCCGAAGTCCTGCTGCGCGCGGCGGCCGAACTGCCGCGGGCGCACATCGTGGTCGTCGGCGGTCCTTCCGGCAGCGGGCTGGCCACGCCCGACGGCCTTGTTCGGCTCGCCCGCGATGTGGGTATCTCCGACCGGGTGACATTCTTACCCCCGCAGTCGCGGGACAACCTGGCCACTGTCTACCAGGCTGCCGACCTGGTCGCGGTGCCGAGCTATTCGGAGTCGTTCGGCCTGGTCGCCATCGAGGCGCAAGCGTGCGGGACGCCGGTTGCCGCGGCCGCCGTCGGCGGCCTGCCGGTGGCGGTTCGCGACGGCGTGACCGGCACCCTGGTGCCGGGCCACGACGTCGATCGGTGGGCGCAGTCGATCGACGAGCTGCTCGAGCGGGGTACCGAGACCATGAGCCGCGCCGCCGTCGAGCACGCGTCGCGGTTCTCCTGGGACCACACCGTCGACGCGCTGCTGGCCGGCTATCGCCGTGCGATCAGCGACTTCAGCGCCCGTCGGTCGGTCCGCGGTCTGCCGTCGGCGCGCAGGGGACCCCGGCGGCCGTCGCGCAGGAAGGCGTGGGCATGAGCCCAACGAATGGCGATCGGGCGCCGGTGTCCCACGTCCAGCAGCTGATCGAGGACACCCTGGAGGCCAACGAGCTGACCTACTCGCGACACGAAGGCTTACACGGCGGCCTGCCCGGGCTGATCGTCGAATTGCCGGGAGAGCGCAAGCTCAAGACCAACACCATCCTCAGCATCGGCGAGCATTCGGTCCGCATCGAGGCGTTCGTCTGCCGCAAGCCCGACGAAAACCACGAGGGCGTCTACCGATTTCTGCTCAAGCGCAACCGCCGCCTCTACGGCGTCGCCTACACACTGGACAACATCGGCGACATCTACCTGGTGGGCCGCATGGCGCTGGCGTCCGTGGATGCCGCGGAGATCGACCGGGTGCTCGGACAGGTGCTCGAGGCGGTCGACGCCGACTTCAACACGTTGCTGGAGTTGGGTTTTCGCACGTCGATCCAGAAAGAGTGGGAGTGGCGGGTGTCTCGGGGCGAGTCGCTGAAGAACCTCGAGGCGTTCGCGCATCTGATCGAAGACGACGATGCAGAGCGCGAAGCGCGATGAGGAGGAGTCGAGCGTAGAGCTCGAAGACGACGATGCAGAGCGCGAAGCGCGATGAGGAGGAGTCGAGCGTAGAGCTCGAAGACGACGATGCAGAGCGCGAAGCGCGATGAGGAGGAGTCGAGCGTAGAGCTCGAAGACGACGATGCAGAGCGCGAAGCGCGATGAGGAGGAGTCGAGCGTAGAGCTCGAAGACGACGACGACGATTAAACGGCGACGGCGCGCAGGAAGGCGTCGGCGAACACCACGCAGGCCTGATCCAGGTCGGGCAACTCGATCTCGGGGATCTTCTTGGTGGCGGGGCGAATCATAGTGTGGATAGCGATCGGTGCCAGCATTTGCTGAATCAGCAACGGCAGCGGCAGATCTCGGATTCGCCCGGCCGCGACCTCGCCTGCCAGCCACTGGCCCACACCGGCGAGCATGCGTGGCACGTGGTGCTGCAGGAGGGCGAGGACCGCGGGTTCAGTGGGGCGGGCTAGCCCTTCGGCGAGCATCGCCGGCGCCACCCGCGGTTCGCGGCTGAACGCCTCGGCCAGCGACCGGTAGACCCGGTGAACGGTTTCGCCAAGTTCGGCGTCTGGCTCGGCGATCGCTTCGTCGAGGTCCAGGATCGGGCTGTAGCGGTCAAATACCACGCGCATCAACTCATCTCGGCCACCGAACACCGCATATAAGCTGTGTACTGAGCAATCCGCCTGCACGGCAACCGCTTCCAGCGTTACAGCGGCAAGGCCTCGATCGCTGATCATCGACGCGGCCGCCTGCACCGCACGTTCGCGCACCGGTGGCCGGCCACCGGGTTCCACTCCCGCTGCCCGTACCGCGTCGTCCAACGACTGTCGGGAACCGTTCAACCGGCGCACCAGCGTGCTGCGCGACATCTCGGCCTCGCGGGCGATCGCGACCAGGGGCACGTCGGCGACGTCCCTGCCGAGAGTCTCGGCGGCCCGCAGCGCCGCCGCGACCACCTCGGGAGGCACGACATGGACCGTGGGCGTCGTCATCGGTCCATCGCCGCCGAGGACGGTTGCGGCGCCCGACGGGCGAATTGCGGAGCGTGCTCGGGTCGCACGCCGACACCCATCAGATAGGCGGGAATTGCAGACAGCTGCGGGACGCGGGCCAGTATGCGCAGCAGCAGGTTAGGTGCCGGCGTCGTACCGGCATCCATCGCGCGCAGCATCGCCGCGTGCAGGAAGCGCTGACCCGTCTGGGTGACCGCGGTGGGGAATTCGCGACGGCGCTGCACGGCCGCCAAGTCCTTAGCGGTCACGCGGTGATCGCGAAGGGGCGCGGCCAGCAGCCTCGCCGCGGCCACGGCATCCTGGACGGCCATGTTGATGCCGACACCGCCGGCGGGGGACATGGCGTGTGCGGCATCGCCGATGCACAAGAGCCCGTTGGTGTACCAGCGGCGCAGTCGGTTGAGCCGGATGTCGAGCAGCTTGACGTCGTCCATCGACTCGAGGCCGTGAACCGCCTCGGACAGTTCGGGAACGGCGGAGACGATGTCGTGGCGCAGTGCTTCGATTCCACGGGCCCGCAGTTGCGCGTCGGCTCCCTTCCGCAGGAAGTAGCCGGTCTGCAGGTAATCCTGACGCGGGATGATCCCGATGAATTGGCCGTCCTTGAACCGGGGCAGCAAGGTGTCTCCGATGCCGTCAGCCTTGGGCAGCCGGAACCACCAGATGTCAGCGTTGACCGGGTATTCGCGCGGGACGAGCCCGCCCTCGCGCCGGCAGAGCGACCAGCGTCCGTCGCAGGCGATGGTGAGGTCGGCCCGCAGTTCCCCGGGCCCGTCGGGGCTGTCGTAGCGCACGCCCACCACGCGGCCCCGGTCGTAGACGAGCCCGTTGACGTCATGGTTCATCCGCAGGGTGAACGTCGGTTCCTTGCGGCCCGCGTCGGCGAGCAAGTCGAGCAGGTCCCACTGCGGAACCATGGCGATGTAGCGATGCGGCAGCCGCAACCGGGTGAAGTCGATCACCGGTGCCTTCCGGCCGTCGGGAAGGTCCAGTCCCCACCCGGTGAGCTTGGTGTGTGGCAGCGCATCGAATTGCTCGAAGAGGCCGAGCTCGTCGAGCAGCCGCAGCGTGGAGGGATGCACGGTGTCGCCCCGGAAGTCCCTGAGGAAATCCGCGTGCTTTTCCAGCACGGTGACGTCCACGCCGCCGCGGGCCAGCAACAGCCCGGCGATCATTCCGGCGGGACCGCCGCCGACGATCACGCATGTCGTCTTGTCCGTCATCGCAGGCTCCTCACCTCGTTGTGATACTCGATTACGGGATAACTGTATTCCTGTTCCACACGTGTCGCGAGTGCGTGTGACTCACCTCACCGAGCGCCGATCCTCCGGGAGCCCGCACGGCGGGAGTGAGAGACTTTCTCCCATGAGTGACACGGCCACGCTGGTGCTGCTCCGCCACGGCGAGAGCGAATGGAACGCGAGCAATCAGTTCACCGGCTGGGTCGACGTCGACCTGACCGAGAAGGGCCGCCGCGAGGCGGTGCGCGGTGGCGAGCTGCTGGCCGAGCACGACCTGCTACCCGACGTGTTGTACACCTCGTTGCTGCGACGGGCAATCACCACCGCGCACCTGGCCCTCGATACGGCCGATCGGCTGTGGATCCCGGTGCGGCGCAGCTGGCGGCTCAACGAGCGGCATTACGGGGCGTTGCAGGGGCTGGACAAGGCCGAGACCAAGGCCCGCTACGGCGACGAGCAGTTCATGACCTGGCGACGCAGCTACGACACCCCGCCGCCGCCGATCGAGAAAGGCAGCCAGTATAGCCAGGACGCCGACCCCCGCTACGTCGACATCGGCGGCGGGCCGCTGACCGAATGCCTGTCTGACGTGGTGGCCCGGTTCATGCCGTACTACACCGACGTCATCATCCCTGATCTGCGGGTCGGCAAAACAGTGCTGATCGTCGCGCACGGCAATTCACTGCGAGCTCTGGTGAAATACCTCGACGGCATGTCCGACGACGACGTCGTCGGGTTGAACATCCCGACCGGCATTCCGCTGCGCTACGACTTGGACGCCGATATGCGGCCGCTGGTTCGCGGCGGCAGCTACCTCGATCCAGATGCCGCAGCCGCCGGCGCGGCCGCGGTGGCCAGCCAAGGCGCGAAATAGCCGCCCGATCTCAGCAACTGGGCAAACGAGGGGTGAACGGCGCCCGAACACCTGTCTCGCAGCATGTGACATGCCCTATTTTGGCCTTGCGCTGCTGGGTTGGCGTTCACCTGATTTGTAAGCTTTTAACGTGACCGTGTTCTCGGCCCTGTCACTGGCCGGGGTTTTGTTCCTCGCGGCTATGGCTGTCGGAGTCACCGTCGGCGCCCGCCTGGCGCCGAGGGCGCTCGAACGACGGCAACGGGCGACGGTCGAAGCAGCCGGTATCACCGTCGCGCAGATGCTGGATCGCATCGTTGCGCTGATGCCGCTGGGCGCCGCCGTCGTGGATCGTCACCGCGACGTGGTCTATCACAACGGACGGGCCAAGGAACTCGGCCTGGTGCGCGAGCGACAGCTGGACGACGAGGCGTGGCAGGCGGCGCGCAAGACCCTGGCCGATGGCGCTGACGTCGAGTTCGACCTGATGCCAGGCAAGCGCCTGGTGCCGGGGCGTGCGGGTCTGTCGGTGCACGGACAGGCGCGACTGCTCAGCGAGGAGGACCGCAGGTTCGCCGTGGTCTTCGTCTACGACCATTCCGAATACGCCCGGATGGAGGCGACCCGACGCGACTTCGTCGCCAACGTCAGCCACGAGCTCAAGACCCCGGTCGGCGCGATGTCGGTGCTCGCCGAGGCGCTGCTGTCCTCGGCCGACGACCCCGAGACCGTGCGGCGGTTCGGCGAGAAGGTGCTCGTCGAGGCGACCCGGCTGGGCAACATGGTCAGCGAGCTGATCGAGTTGTCCCGGTTGCAGGGCGCCGAGCGCCTGCCGGACATGGGTGCCGTCGATGTCGATTCCGTTGTGGCCGAGGCGATTTCCCGCCACAAGGTGCCCGCCGACAACGCCGACATCACTGTGCGCACCGATGAGCCCAGCGGCCTGCGGATGATGGGCGAGCAGGCCCTGCTGGTCACCGCCGTGGCCAACCTGGTGTCCAACGCGATCGCGTACTCGCCGCGCGACTCGCTGGTCTCGATCAGCCGTCGTCGTCGCGGTGAGAACATCGAAATCGCCGTCACCGACCGGGGTATCGGGATCGCCCGCAAGGACCAGGAGCGGGTGTTCGAGCGGTTCTTCCGCGCCGACAAGGCCCGCTCGCGGGCCACCGGCGGCACGGGGCTCGGCCTGGCCATCGTCAAACACGTTGCGGCCAACCACAATGGCAGCATCGGGTTGTGGAGCCAGCTGGGCACTGGGTCGACCTTCACCCTGTCCATCCCCGCCTACGGCTCCGACCACGACACGTCCGAACAACCGCCGGAGCGCGAGATCCGGCGGCCCAATAAGCCCCAACGAGAGGAAGAACTACACCGATGAGCAGTCTGCTGACCGTGGAGGAACGGCACTGATGACCCGTGCCGTTGACGATGTAGAGCGTAGCGATGAGGAGGAACGGCACTGATGACCAGTGTGCTGATCGTGGAGGACGAAGAATCGCTGGCCGACCCGCTGGCGTTTCTGCTCCGCAAGGAAGGCTTCGAGGCCACCGTGGTGACCGACGGGCAGTCCGCGCTGGCCGAGTTCGACCGGGCCGGCGCCGACATCGTGTTGCTCGACCTGATGTTGCCGGGCATGTCGGGCACCGACGTATGCAAGCAATTGCGGTCGCGTTCCAGCGTGCCGGTCATCATGGTGACCGCGCGTGACAGCGAGATCGACAAGGTCGTCGGACTCGAACTGGGTGCCGATGACTATGTCACCAAGCCGTATTCGGCGCGTGAGCTGATCGCCCGGATCCGCGCGGTGCTACGCCGTGGCGGTGACGACGACTCTGAGATCACCGACGGCGTGCTGGAATCGGGGCCGGTGCGCATGGACGTCGAGCGTCACGTCGTGTCGGTCAATGGTGAGCCAATCACGTTGCCGCTCAAGGAATTCGACCTGCTCGAATACTTGATGCGGAACAGTGGCCGGGTGCTGACCCGCGGACAGTTGATCGACCGGGTGTGGGGCGCGGACTATGTCGGCGACACCAAGACGCTCGACGTGCACGTCAAGCGTCTGCGGTCGAAGATCGAGTCCGACCCGGCCAACCCGATACATCTGGTGACGGTGCGCGGCTTGGGTTACAAGCTCGAGGGCTGACCCCTCATACCGATGATTGGCGAGTCGCGACGATGACGTCCGCGACCGCCAGCGCCAGCGCCATTATCGAGACCTGTGGGTTGACTTCCGGGCAGCTGGGCAGGATTGACGCGTCGGCGACCCACACGCCGTCGACACCACGCAACCGGCCGGTCTCGTCGACCGGGCAGTGCTGCTTATCCGCGCCGGCGGCCGCAGTGCCGCTCGGGTGAAAAGCGGCCAGGTGCAAGCTTTTCGGGCTGGCACTGCGCAATGCGGCCTGCAACTCGGACATCGATTTCACCACTGGTTCCGCGGGTAGCCCGGTGAGCACCTCGACGGCGCCCGCGGCGAACAGCAGCTTTCCCATTGCTTCCAGGGCTGTTATCAGCTTGGCCGCGTCGGCCCGGGCGATCTTGTAACCAATTATGGTTTCGCCGCGAACCGAAAACACCCGCCCCACACCGCGATCGGCAACCATGGCACCGAACGTCGCGACGTGGGTGGCCCGGTCAAGCCAGCTCAGCAGCTCGGCGCCATAGCCGGGATACACCATCGATCCCATGCCGGGCGGAGTCGAGGTCGCCTCGATCAACACACCGTGCGATGCGTGCAGCTCGTCGACCGCCGCGCTTTGCAGCACACCGCGCCACGCCACAACATCCTCGTCGAAGCGGCCGGCCATCGGTGCAGCGGGATGCAGCGCGAGGTTGTGGCCCAGCCGCGGATGAGCGCCAAGTTCACTGCGCCGCAACAAGCCTGGCGTCTCCGTCGCGCCCGCTGCTACCACCACTGTCTCGGCCAGCACGTCGAACATGGTGCCGTCCGGTCGACGCGCCCGCACGCCACAGGCGCGTCCAGCCCGGTGTAGTACGCGCTCGACGCGAGCGTCCGACACGATCCGCGCACCGTGCGCGCAGGCCTGCGGCAGGGCGTTGAGGTGTACTCCGAACTTGGCGTTTTGCGGGCAACCGATCGCGCATTGGCAGCAGGCGTCGCAGCCCGGCGCGTTACGCGGGATCGGTGCCGCCTGCCAGCCCAGCGCCCGGGCGCCGTCGAGCAGCAGCCGTCCGTTTCGGCCCATGATCTCCCACGGCACGGGGGCGACCTGCAACGTCTGCTCGACCTCGGCCAAATACTCGGCCAGCCGAGTCGGATCGGCGAGGCCAAGCCCGAACTCGTCGCGCCAGCGTTGTTGCACCGCCACCGGTGGTCGGTAGCAGGTGCCTGAGTTGATCACCGTGCTGCCGCCGACCGCGCGACCGATTGGCAATACCACCGCCGGTCGACCCAGCGCGACGGTGGCCCCAGCGCCGCGGTACAGCCCGGCATAGCGGTCGATCGGGTGCATGCTGCGAAACTCGTCGACGGTCCAGCGCCTGCCCTCCTCGAGCACGACGGTGTCCAGACCGGCCCGCGCCAACGTCCGCGCCACCATGGCGCCCCCGGCGCCGGAGCCGACGACGACCGCATCGGCGGATATCACCGATGAGCTCTCGGTCGAGGAGTTGACGGTCAGCACAGCGTCGGGGCGGGCCACGTCGTGGCCCTGCGCGCGCTGGAGCAGCTCCGAGGCGTAGCTATCCGCACCGTTGGCCAGCAGCACGATGGCCTTGAGCGCTTCGACCGCCGCACCGGCGTCCGGGCCGAGCGCTGCTATCCGGTGCAGTACCTCGGCGCGAGCCTCCGGATGCAATCGCGGCAGCGACCGGCCGGTGGTCAACCAGCTCGCGGCCGCCATAGCCAGCAGCCCGCCGCGCACCGCCAGCCGTGATGTCGCCGGCAACCGCTTGACGTAGCGGTCGACGCGGTCGACCAGCTGTGCCGGTGACGGGCCGCCGAATTCCTCAGGGAGCAGCGCGGTGCCGAACGAGGCAATGGCCCGCTCGGCTGCAGTCATGTTGCCCGCCTTCTCCTCGGGCCGTAAACGGCTCGTATCGTCGCCGGGTGCGTCATCGCAGCCGTCCGAGGCGTCGGCCGAGCTTGATGAAGAACGGGTACGTCGCGAAGATGGCGCCCGCCGCGGCGTGCATGCGCGAGCTCAGCTGGGCCGTCTCGACGCCGAAAACCCCACTGTTCCACATGAAATCGCGTCCGTTGCGGGCGCGGAACGGACGCCACAGCAGCCCGAGGCCGGGGACATTGTTGTACAAGCCGAACGAGCCGCCGAAGAACACGCCCAAGGTGGCGGCCTCGGCGGTGTCACGCTGCTCGGGGGGCAAGCCGCGTTCGATCAGCACGCCGGAGGCGACCAACAGCGGCGGGTCGAGCAGAAAACTCATGACGGGGTCCTTTCGGTGATGACCGGTGCGTCAGCGCCGCGTAAGCCAACCTCGGCGTGGCCGGTGCCGATCACCGACCAGTGGCGGTCGTCGATCTCGAGATGGATGTCGGCCTGTTCAGTGTTCGTGCACACCGCCGTGGCGCCGTCAGGATCGGTGTAACCGAGGCTTACGCATCGCTGCGCGGGCTGGTCGACGCGGATCATCACCCGACGACCGCCAATCCGCCCGTTCAGCTGCCAGTGTCGCAGACCCAATGTGGTTCGCATCCGCACCGACGGCAAAACGCCTGTAGGCCAATCCTTTCCGTCGATGCGGAACCGGACGAACGCCATCGGGGGAAGTTTGCGCAGGCCGGCTTTGCGCGACACCGCGGTGACCACCTCCAGTACGTCGCCGTCGCCGAGGTCGGCGTGGATCCAGCCCCAGCGGCTGGCGTTGCCGTGCCCGTAGATGTGCGCCACGCCGCCGCGCCACCCGTCGACCCGGTGGGCGGTATCGCCGGTGCTCAGCGAGCCAGCGAACTGTGCGGTCGGGGCAAGCACCACCTGTGCGCCGGGCAGCAGTTCGCGCTCCCAAACCGGTCGCGGGAAGGTCCACAGCGGCGCACCGGTGTCCTTCCAGCTCAGGTCCCAGGTCAGCGATCCGGCTCGTCCGGCCAGCTCTCCCAACGCGATTCGAGCATCGCCAACCCTGAGCCAGGCCGGCCCAGCGGCCGGCGCGACGGGGTCGGGACCGAAACGCTCGGTGCGCGGTGGGCCGTCGGTGGGGAACCAACTCACCCAGCCGTGCGCATAGGGATCGCGGGCGCTTGTCGACGTCGGGGACACCATCTCGTAGTGGACCCAGAGTCCGGCGTGCGTCACCGGATCCGACAAGGTCGCGTACCAAACTTCCAGACGCCCGGACTGGCCGCGCCAACGTGGTGCGGCAGCCGATTGCAGTTCCTCGTTTACGGCTTCACCTCCCGTGTTCAGTAGGGTGCGTCCACTATATTGGTTGAACCAATGAACCAGTCAAGTGTCTTTCAGCAGCCGGACCGTCGGCGGCTGGACGAGCAGATCGCCGCGTCGATCGCCGACGCCATCCTCGACGGGGCCTTTCCGCCCGGGTCGGCGCTTCCGCCCGAGCGGGAACTCGCCGAACAGTTCAGCGTCAACCGCACGTCGTTGCGCCAGGGCCTGGCCCGTTTACAGCACATGGGGCTGATCGAAGCCCGGCATGGCAGCGGCAACGTGGTGCGCGATCCCCAGGACCTCACCCATCCCGCGGTGGTCGAGGCGCTGGTGCGCAAGCTGGGTCCCGACTTTCTGGTCGAGCTGCTGGAGGTCCGCGTCGCATTCGGTGGGTTCATCGGCCGGCTTGCCGCCGAGCGTGCTGCGCCCGACGACGCCGCGGCACTACACGCCGCGTGGGCGGCGGTGCGCGCGGCCACCACGCCCGCAGCGCGCCAGGAGGCCGACCTTGCCTTTTTCAGCGTGCTGGTGCATGCCACCCGCAACCGTGCCCTCGGCCTGCTGTACCGCTGGGTCGAGCACGCGTTCGGCGGACGTGAGCATGAGCTGACCGCCGCCTATCAAGACGCCGAGGCGGTGGTGGCCGAGCTGGGGGCGATCACCGCGGCGGTAACGGCGCGGGACGCGCCGGCAGCCGCTGCAACCGTTGAGACCTACCTACGGGCCAGCGCGCTACGCATGGTCGAGTCGTACAGGGCGGCCGATCCAGACGGCTGATGCCGCCAGCGACGGTGCGCGGTCTGGATGACAAATTGCAGGGCTGACGCGGGCGGCCCGCAAGCGCACAATTGCTCTATGCACGACGCAAGTCCCCGTCGATCAGTGTCTGAGAGCGCAACACGTGCATCGCGATCGTCATCGCCTTGACTGTGTTCGCGGCTGGCGCCGTTGGCTGCACGGTGGGTAGGGCCCCGTCTGGAGATCCCGGGATCCGCGCGATGACCAAGATGTGGCCACTCAAGCAGGACGGCGGGGCGTCCGCCGCCACCCCCGAGCAGCGTGCCGCCGCGACCGACCTGATGCGTCGGACGGGAGGCCGGCACCGCGGCCTTCGCCGACCCGAGCGCGGCCGCGAGCTACACCCTCATCGGCACCGTGGCGCGCGCCGCGCAATACCCGGGACTTCCCAATGCCATGAATGCCATCGCCAACGCGATGCCGGGCAAGATGGCGATGCTGCATGTGGCGAACGTCCACAAGAGCAACGCTGTGCTGGACCCCAACGCCCCGAGAATTTGATGTACGACTACGAGGGCAACGGCGTCTGGAAGCTTGTCGGAGTCATGTATCTAGCCGACGGTGCCTATCCTGGCCCGCCGCCGACTCCGGGCGGTCCGATCACCCGCTGGCACTACCACAGCCGGATGGCCGGAGAGCACTTAGGAATGCACATCTTCTGCGGTATGGACGACGATCTGGCCCACGCCTATGCGGTCAACATGGACGGCATGTAAACGCCCGCTATTCGGCGGCCCGGGTAGCGGGGTGCACCGCGACGAGCCCTAACCCGCTGCGCCGCTTGCACATTGCCGCCAACTCGGCATAGGCCTTCTCGCCGAGCAACTCGGTGAGTTCGGCGGCCATGCTGACCCACACCTGCTCGGCACCGACATGGGCGGCCGGATCGCCGGTGCAGTACCAGTGCAGGTCGGCGCCGCCGGCGCCCCAGCCGCGGCGGTCGTACTCGGTGACGGTCGTCTTGAGAATCTCCGTGCCGTCGGGACGGGTCACCCATTCCTGGCTGCGACGGACCGGCAACTGCCAGCAGACGTCGGGCTTCATCGTCAGCGGTTGCACGCCGAGCTTGAGCGCCTTGGTGTGCAGCGCGCAGCCCTGGCCGCCCGAGAAATCCGGGCGATTCAAGAAGATGCAGGCGCCCTTGTACTTGCGGGTACGGAACTGCTCTTCGCCTTCGTGCTCGTCGAGTTCGAGATAACCCTTGCGGCCCAAGCCTTTATCGCGAAACTGCCAGTCGTCGTCGGTGAGCTTGGACACCGCGTCGTCGAGGCGGGCCCGGTCGTCGTCGTCGGACAAAAACGCGCCGTGCGAGCAGCATCCGTCGTCGGGCCGGTCTTCGACGGTGCCCTGGCAGGCCGGCGTGCCGAACACACACGTCCAACGGGACAGCAGCCAGGTCAGATCCGCGGCGATCAGATGCTCGGGATTGTCGGGGTCGTAGAACTCCACCCACTCTCGGGCGAAGTCCAATTCGACTTCACCGGGGTGGTTCGGCTGCGAACTTGCCACGGTTTTAACGGTAGACCAATCCGTCGGTGCGGTGCCGCAGCGTAAGGTTGTGTCTCGTGCGATTAGGTGTGCTCGACGTGGGCAGCAACACAGTCAACCTGCTCGTGGTGGATGCCCGCCGCGGCGGACACCCGACGCCGATGAGTTCGACCAAGGCCACCTTGCGGCTGGCCGAGTCGATCGACGGCTCCGGCAAGATCACCCGCAAGGGCGCCGACAAGCTGATCGAGACGATCGAAGAGTTCGAGAAGATCGCGGACAGCTCCGGATGCACCGAATTGATGGCGTTCGCCACGTCGGCGGTCCGCGACGCCAAGAACTCCGACGACGTGTTGTCCCGGGTCCGCAAGGAGACCGGCGTCCAACTGCAGGTGCTGCGCGGCGTCGACGAGTCTCGGCTGACGTTCCTGGCGGTGCGGCGCTGGTACGGGTGGAGTGCGGGCCGGATCATCAACCTCGACATCGGTGGCGGCTCGCTGGAGATGTCCAACGGCGTCGACGAGGAACCCGAAGTCGCGTTGTCGCTGCCGCTGGGTGCCGGTCGGCTGACCCGTGAATGGCTCAATGACGATCCGCCCGGCCGCCGCCGGGTGGGGATGCTGCGCGACTGGCTGGACGCCGAGTTGGCCGACTCGAGTGCCAAGTTGCTGGAGGCCGGTAATCCCGACCTCGCGGTGGCGACGTCGAAGACTTTTCGTTCGCTGGCGCGTCTTACCGGGGCGGCGCCGTCGGCCGCGGGACCGCGTGCGAAGCGGACGCTGACGGCCAATGGCCTCAGACAACTCATATCTTTCATCTCTAGGATGACGACCGCTGACCGTGCCGAATTGGAAGGGGTGAGCGCCGAGCGAGCGCCGCAGATCGTGGCGGGAGCTCTGGTCGCAGAGGCAAGTATGCGAGCGCTGTCGATAGATACGGTGGACATTTGCCCGTGGGCGCTACGGGAAGGTCTCATTTTGCGCAAACTCGATAGCGAAGCTGACGGAACCGCCCTTGTCGAGACATCGGTGCGAGATGCTGGTAAACAGCAAGCCGATCGGAATGGCGGCAAAAAATGACTGGACCAAACGACACCAGCCGACCCATCTCCGTTGCCGAGTTGCTGGCCAAGAACGGCACGCTCGGCGCGCCCGCTCCCGCGCATCGTCGCCGTCGACGCGGCAACTCCGATGCGGTCACCGTCGCCGAACTCACCGGCGAGATTCCGATCATCACCGACGACATGCAACCCGAGGCGACCGAGCACACGAGCGCCCGCCCGGTCGACGACGTGGTGCCCGACGAGCCTGCGGAGAAGCCGTCGTACTGGTCCGAACCCGAGGCGCGCTGGCCGGAGTCCGAGCCGCCTCGTCCGCGCGTTGCTGGACCCGAACCGCGCACACCGCGTCTGCAACGCAGTGAGTATCCGCGTCCGGTCCGCACCAACGGACGGACCGAGGCCGATCGCGCCGAGGACCGCAACGACAAGCCGACCGAACGGACCGGCGCCGAGGGCATGGCCCCCGACCCGATCGAGGACTACGCGGGCATGTCGGTGGACGTGATGGACACCGACGTGCGAGACGCCGAGCCGGCGATCGAAGACTCTGCCTACGTGCGCTCCTACCTCCGGTCGTCGACCGGCAAGGGCGATGACGAATCGCACGCCGACGGCTCTTATCGCGACGTCGCCGATGTCGCAGAGGAAGAGGACTACCCCGACGACCTGGACCACGAGTCGCACACCTGGTCCCGGGCCGAGACCATGCGCTTCACCGGAATGGTTGTGCTGCAATCGATTCTGGCTGTCGCGTTCGGCGCGGGACTGTTCATCGCGTTCGATCAGCTGTGGCGGTGGAACAACATCGTCGCGCTGGTGCTCTCGGTTCTGGTCATCCTCGGCCTGGTGGTGGGCGTGCGGGTGGTGCGCAAAACCGAGGACATCGGCAGCACGCTGATCGCGGTGGCGGTCGGCGCGCTGGTCACGCTGGGTCCGCTGGCGTTGCTGCAATCCGGTTAGCGCTCAGCAGAATTCGCGTGCGCCCAGCCATCAAGGTCGGCCTGTCGACGGCCTCGGTCTATCCGATGAAGACCGAGGCCGCTTTCGAATATGCGGCCAAGCTGGGCTACGACGGTGTCGAGCTGATGGTGTGGGGCGAGTCGGTCAGCCAAGACATCGACGCGGTGGCCAAGCTCTCGCGGCGGTACCGGATTCCGGTGCTGTCGGTGCACGCGCCGTGTCTGCTGATCTCGCAGCGGGTGTGGGGGGCCAACCCGATCGCCAAGCTGGACCGCAGCGTGCGCGCCGCTGAAAAGCTGGGCGCCCAAACCGTCGTCGTGCATCCGCCGTTCCGCTGGCAACGGCGTTACGTCGACGGCTTCACCGAGCAGGTCGCGGAGCTCGAGGACTCCGGCGACGTGCTGGTGGCCGTGGAGAACATGTTCCCGTTCCGGACCGACCGGTTCTTCGGCGCCGGGCAGACGATGGAGCGGATGCGCAGACGCGGGGGAGGGCCGGGGCCGGGGATCTCGGCGTTCGCGCCGTCGTACGACCCGCTGGACGGTAACCACGCGCACTACACGCTGGACCTGTCGCACACCGCGACCGCCGGCACCGACGCGGTCGACATGGCCGAGCGGATGGGTTCGGGTCTGGTGCATCTGCACTTGTGTGACGGCACCGGACTGCCGGCCGACGAACACCTGACGCCGGGTCGTGGCACCCAGCCGGTGGTCGAGGTCTGCGAGATGCTGGCCGCCGGCGACTTCGCCGGCCACGTCGTCTTGGAGGTGTCGACCTCGAGCGCGCGCTCGGTCCACGAGCGCGAGGCCATGTTGGCAGAGTCGCTGCAATTCGCCCGCACGCACCTGTTGCGTTGATATGCAAGGACATTGACACACGTTGACCGCGTTATTCACCTCCGCGATGGCACTTCGCGAGGTCCATGAAGACGGCGTGCGCCGCGTCTACGAGGGCGAGCTCAACAAGCATTGGACCATCGGCCCCAAGGTGCACGGCGGGGCGATGGTTGCGTTGTGCGCCAACGCCGCTCGCACAGCCCACGGCGGACCCGTTGAGCCGGTGGCGGTTTCGGCCAGCTTCCTGTCTGCACCGGATCCCGGCCCGATGCGGCTGGTCACCTCGATGCGCAAGCGCGGACGTCGGATCAGCGTGGTCGATGTCGAGCTGATCCAGGGTGATCGCGCCGCCGTGCACGCGGTGATCACACTCGGCGAGCCGGAGCACCTGGTGCCGCCGCTGCTGTCGGCCAATCCCGCGGTCGGCCTGATGGATCCCGAACCACCCGACGACGTGCTGCCCATCGGTCCAGGCCACCGGCTCGCCGGGCTGGTGAATCTGGCCGAGGGCTGCGACGTGCGGACGCTGACCTCGACGCTGGGCATCTCCACCGACGGCCGGCCGCCGGTGATCCAGAACTGGGTGCGCCCGCGCGACGCGGCACCCGATGTGTTGTTCGCGTTGATGTGCGGCGACATCTCGGCGCCGGTGAGCTTTGCCGTCGACCGCACCGGCTGGGCGCCGACCGTGCAGCTGACCGCCTACCTGCGCGGGTTGCCGGCCGACGGCTGGCTGCGAGTGGTGTGCACGTGTGTGCAGATCGGTCAGGACTGGTTCGACGAGGACCACACCGTGGTCGACTGCGAAGGGCGCATCGTGGTGCAGAGCCGACAGCTGGCGATGGTGCCCGCGCCCTAAGCCTTTCGGCGCGACCCGCTAGCCCCACTAGTCCTCCGAAACCCCACGCGTCTGCCATGCTGGTCGGCATGGCCAGAATCGCGATCGTCGGCGGCGGCAGCATGGGCGAAGCCCTGCTGTCCGGGCTGCTGCGGGCCGGACGGCAGGTCAAGGATCTGGTGGTGGCCGAGCGGATGCCCGACCGCGCTCGCTACCTCGCAGACACATATTCGGTGTTGGTGACGTCGCTGCCGGATGCGGTGGGCAACGCGACATTCGTCATCATCGCGGTGAAGCCCTCCGACGTCGGGTCGACCGTGGCCGACATCGCCCAGATCACCGGCGATGCCGCCCACGACAGCCCGGATCAGGTGGTCATCACCGTCGCCGCCGGGGTGACGGCGGCCTACCTGGAATCCAAGCTGCCGGCCGGGACGCCCGTGGTTCGGGTGATGCCCAACGCACCGGCGTTGGTCGGTGCCGGGATCAGCGCCATGGCCCCAGGTCGTTATGCGACGCCCGAGCAGCTGAAGGAGGTCGCCGCGCTGTTCGACTCGGTGGGCGCGGTGCTGACGGTGCCCGAGGAGCACCTGGACGCGGTGACGGCGGTGTCGGGTTCGGGTCCGGCGTATTTCTTCCTGATGGTCGAGGCTTTGGTGGATGCCGGTGTGGGTGCCGGGCTAAGCCGCGCGGTCTCCACCGAGCTGGTTTCCCAGACGATGGCGGGGTCGGCGGCGCTGTTGCTGGACCGGATGGAGCAGGATCGCGGAACGGGCAGCGATACGACGCGGGATCTGTCGCTGGATACCACCGCGGCGCGGCTACGGGCCGTTGTTACCTCGCCCGGCGGAACTACTGCGGCTGCTCTGCGGGAATTGGAAAAGCGTGGTTTGCGGGCCGCTGTAGACGAAGCGGTTCGGGCCGCAAAAACCCGCTCTGAGCAGCTAAGAATTACATCAGAGTAATTTATAGAATTTTATTTAATTACCCCCACCCGTCGCAGTAACCCCACTAGTCCCGCTATTCTCCTTCTTGGTAAGCACCTGTCGGTGCCAGCGGAGGGGAAGCCGCTGGGATTGCAGGAGCCTGATTGATTGGGTTGCGATGACGTCTATGAACGGGCCATCGGCACGGGACTCAGCTGGCGGTAAGTCGGGACGAGATTCAGGTTCCGCGGAAGGCCAGCAGCCCCGCACGCAGTTCCTGACCGTCGCTGAAGTGGCAGCACTGATGCGGGTCAGCAAGATGACGGTCTACCGGCTGGTGCACAACGGTGAACTGCCCGCCGTTCGCGTCGGCAGGTCGTTCCGTGTGCACGCCAAGGCCGTGCACGACATGTTGGAGAGCTCCTACTTCGACGCCGGCTAGCGTTGCCGTGTCCAGCGTCACGTTGGACGGTCGCTGCCAGCCGCGTGCACCGGTGAGCCCAATCGGCCCGCCGGTGCACTTTGGTGTTCGACGCGCCATCCCGGGTAGAGTGTCCGGGTTATTGCATGTTGCCCGGCCATGGCGGATTCGGGCCGCCACACAGATAGCGGAGTTATGGGTTCAGTAATCAAGAAGCGGCGCAAGCGGATGTCGAAGAAGAAGCACCGTAAGCTGCTGCGCCGCACGCGGGTGCAGCGCAGAAAACTCGGTAAGTAACCCGCTGCTGCCGTCGCTAGGCTAGCCAGGTGGAGTCGTCGGGCGGTCAATCAGGCAACGGATCTGACACCGTTCACTATCCGAAAGTCGTGCTGGTCACCGGCGCGTGCCGGTTTCTCGGCGGCTATCTCACGGCGCGTCTGGCGCAGAACCCGATGATCAACCGGGTTATCGCGGTGGACGCCGTCGCACCCAGCAAGGACATGCTGCGCCGGATGGGCCGCGCCGAGTTCGTCCGCGCCGACATCCGCAACCCCTTCATCGCCAAGGTGATTCGAAACGGCGACGTCGACACGGTGGTGCACGCTGCGGCGGCGTCGTTCGCGCCGCGGTCCGGTGGCGGGGCGGCGTTGAAGGAAATCAACGTGCTCGGTGCGATGCAACTGTTCGCTGCCTGCCAGAAGGCGCCGTCAGTCAAACGTGTCGTGCTGAAGTCCACGTCAGAGGTCTACGGGTCCAGCCCGCACGATCCGGTGATGTTCACCGAAGACAGCAGCAGCCGTCGTCCATTTCGTGAGGGCTTTCCCAAGGACAGCCTTGACATCGAGGGTTACACCCGCGGGCTGGGCCGGCGTCGGCCCGACATCGCGGTGACCATTCTTCGGCTGGCCAACATGATCGGGCCGGCGATGGAAACCACGCTGTCGCGATACCTGGCAGGGCCGCTGGTGCCGACGGTGCTCGGTCGTGATGCCCGGCTGCAGCTGCTGCACGAGCAGGATGCGCTCGGCGCGCTGGAGCGCGCCGTGATGGCAGGCAGGGCAGGCACTTTCAACATCGGCGGTAGCGGGGTCATCATGCTGTCGCAGGCGATTCGACGGGCCGGACGGGTGTCGCTGCCGGTGCCGGGTTTGGGTCTGTGGGCGCTGGATTCACTGCGAAAAGCCAACCGCTACACCGAGGTCAACCGCGAGCAACTCGACTACTTGAGCTACGGCCGGGTGATGGACACCACCCGCATGCAACAGGAGCTCGAATACCACCCCAAGTGGACAACTGCGGAGGCTTTTGACGATTACGTACGCGGCCGAGGTTTGACTCCCATTATCGATCCAGAATGGGTACGCTCAATTGAAGGTCGAGCCGTAGCCGCAGCGCAGCGCTTTGGCGGACGAATCACAATCAACCGAGGGTAGGCGAGGTTAGCTTCGTGGCGGGCGACTCAAAGGCGAAAGTCATTCCGCTGCACGGGAATTCAGGTCGTGCGGCGGCGCAGCGGCGTGCTGGACGCGCGCAGGCCTCCCGCCAACATCCCTCCCTGCTGTCCGAGCCCGACACCCACGCGTCGGCCGATGAGATCGCCGCCGTCGTCCGCGAGATCGATCTGCACCGTCGCGGCGCGGCCGGCCGCACCGAAGTCGAGCAGACTCCTAACGAGCTTGCGCAAAAGGTCAGCTCCGTCGCCGAATTTCTGCGGCACCGGTTCACCGGCGAATATCGCGTCGACGAGTTCGGGTTCGATCCGCATTTCAACGAAGCAATCGTGCGTCCGCTGCTGCGGTTCTTCTTCAAATCGTGGTTCCGCGTCGAGGTCAGCGGCATCGAGCATCTGCCCGACACCGGCGCGGCGCTGGTGGTGGCCAACCACGCCGGCGTGCTGCCGTTCGACGGGCTGATGGCCTCGGTGGCCGTGCACGACAAACACCCCGCGCACCGGGACCTACGTCTGCTGGCCGCCGACATGGTGTTCGACCTGCCGATGGTCGGGGCGGCGGCCCGCAAGGCCGGCCACACCATGGCCTGCACCGCCGACGCGCACCGATTGCTGGCCGCGGGCGAGCTGACAGCGGTGTTCCCGGAGGGCTACAAGGGTCTGGGTAAGCGTTTCAAGGACCGCTACAAGCTGCAGCGGTTCGGCCGCGGCGGCTTCGTCGCGGCGGCGCTGCGCACCAAGGCTCCGATCATCCCGTGCTCGATCGTCGGGTCCGAGGAGATCTACCCGATGCTGACCGACGTCAGGTTGCTGGCTCGGCTGTTCGGTCTGCCGTATTTCCCGATCACGCCGCTGTTCCCGCTGGCCGGACCGGCCGGGTTGGTGCCGCTGCCGTCGAAGTGGCACATCGCATTCGGTGAGCCGATCCCGACGTCGCACTACGAGCACGCTGACGCCGAGGATCCGATGGTCACGTTCGAGCTGACCGATCAGGTGCGCGAGACGATCCAGCAGACGCTCTATCAGCTGCTGGCCGGGCGCCGAAACATGTTCTTCGGCTGACCGGGACTTACGCAGGCTTGACCAGGGTGAACTGGGCCACGTCGCAGGCGCCCTCGCGGAACAGGTTGGCGCACCCCGTCAGGTATTTCATGTAGCGCTCGTAGACGTCTTCGGACTGGATATTGATCGCCTCGTCTTTGCGGGCCTCCAGCGCCTCGGCCCAGAAGTCCAGGGTGCGCGCGTAGTGCAGGCGAAGAGGCTGGACGAGGGCGACCTCGAAGCCGGCCTTCTTCGCGTGATCCTCGACGATGGCGACCGTCGGCAGGCGGCCGCCGGGGAAGATCTCTCGCATCATGAACAGGGCAAAGCGCGCCCTGGTCATGGTGATCTTGATGCCGCGGTCTTCCAATTCTTGGTCGCTCGGGACGATGATGGTGTGCAGCATCATCGTGCCGCCGGCCGGAAGCGCGTCCCACGCCATCTTGAAGAAGTCGTCGTAGCGTTCGAAGCCGAAGTGCTCGAACGCACCGATCGAGACGATCCGGTCGACCGGCTCGTGGAACTGTTCCCAGCCGTTCAGCAGCACTCGCCGGGAGCGTTCGGTGTCCAGCTCGTCGAACGACTTCTGCACATGCTCGGCTTGATTCTTGCTCAGCGTCAGGCCGATCACGTTCACGTCGTACTTCTCGATCGCGCGGCGCAGTGTGGCCCCCCAGCCACAGCCGACGTCGAGCAGCGTCATCCCGGGCTCCAGGCCCAGCTTGCCCAGCGACAGGTCGACTTTCGCCCGCTGAGCCTCTTCCAGCGTCATGTCGTCGCGCTCGAAGTACGCGCAACTGTAGGTCTGGCTGGGGTCGAGGAAGAGCCGGTAGAAGTCGTCGGAAAGGTCGTAATGCGACTGGACGTCGTCAAAGTGCGGCGTGAGGTCGGTGCTGCTCATAAGATTGGAATCCCCCTGATTCGTCGCGGCTGACATTAGGCCCCGCCCCGGATGGATGCAATTGCAGCGATAGTAGCTTCGGCGTTGGCGTCGGGACTTGTCGATTCACCGAGCATGGTGACGATGCTGGTAATCACCGGGTTGCCGTCGTCGTCTGTGACTTCGCTGCGGATCTCCGCGATCACGGTGCTGTGCGATTCGATGACCGAGTCGAGGTAGGTGTCGAAGTACAGCTTGTCGCCGACTTTGATCGGCCGGTGGTACACGAACTTCTGGTCCCGGTGCAACACTCGCGCGAGATTGATCGGGATGTCGAACTTGGTGAAGACATCCATCTGGACACGCCGGCCGGCAACCGCCAGAAAGGTGAGCGAGGCCACCGTGCTGTCGTAACCGTCCTCGAGGGCCGCGGCCTCGGAGTGGTGGGACGGATGTTTGTCCTTGACTGCGTCTGCGAACTCGCGGATCTTTTCGCGGCCAACTTCGAAGTAGTCCGGGGATCGGTAGTGCGTTCCGATAAGTCCTTCGGCGCCTACGGGGACTGGCATGCGCTGCTCTCCGCTCTGATGGGTGCTCAGCGGGGCAGCTTATCAGCGGGATTGCCGCCGAGATGCCACCGCGGCCAGTGCCCCCCCGGCAGCGCCGAGCGCCAGGGCCGACGGTACGCCGATCCGGGCGGCCTTACGGGCAGTCCGAAAATCGCGGATCTCCCAGCCGCGTTTGCGGGCGTAGTCGCGCAAAGCGGCGTCTGGGTTGATCGCCACAGCCGTGCCGACCAGGGACAGCAACGGCGCGTCGTTGTAGCTGTCGGAGTAGGCGGTGCAGCGCTTCAGGTTGAGGCCCTCGCGGATGGCCAGCGACCGCACCGCGTGGGCTTTGCCGGGGCCGTGCAGGATGTCGCCGACCAGTCGGCCGGTGAATATCCCGTCGACCGATTCGGCGACGGTTCCCAGCGCGCCGGTGAGTCCGAGCCGGCGGGCGATGGTGATCGCGAGTTCGTAGGGCGTGGCGGTGACCAGCCAGACCTGTTGGCCGGCGTCGAGGTGCATCTGCGCCAGATCGCGGGTGCCCTCCCAGATCTTCTCGGCGATGATCTCGTCGTAGACCTCTTCGCCCAACCTCATCAGCTCGTCGGTGGACCGGCCTTCGATGAAAGCCAGCGCTTTGCGGCGGCCCGCGGCGACGTCGTTGCTGTTCTCCTTGCCGAGCACCTGGAATTTGGCCTGCGCGTAGACGAACCCGAGCACGTCGCGATAGGTGAAGTACTTCCGGGCGGCCAGGCCGCGGCCGAAGTGCACCAGCGACGAGCCCTGCACCAAGGTGTTGTCGACGTCGAAGAACGCCGCCGCGGTCAGGTCGACTGGCGGCTGCTCGGGTCCGGGCTCGTTGTGGGCGTCGGCCAGCGCGCGTTCGGCGCTGGCGTTGGCGGCCAACGTCTCGAACTGCAGGTCAGCCGGGTCGGATGCTGCGCTGGGGCCGGGTTCGACGGCATCCGGGCCGTCGGGGGAGATCACGCGTCAACATTATCCGGCCGCGGCAGGTTCGGGTGGGCGGCGGAGCAGGTGGTGTCGCGGGAGTCTCAGACCTGGGTGTGCCGCGATTGCGGCCTGGCTGATGAGTGAGGAGGTCATCGTGTTCGTGCCTCCGGCAAGCATCGGCGAAATCGGTTGCTGAAGATCCGTCGTCGAGAAATTTCGCGGATATTGGTCGTCAGCTATCCAGTAGGACTCATGTAGTCAACTATCGGGTTCGAAACTGGAATTCGCAGCGAGTGCCGGCCAGAGTCGATCCGTCCCAAGCCAGTAGTCGTGTTCCCGCGAGAAATAGCGTGATCCTCGTATTTCATCTGACTTCCTCTACTCGGAATCCTCGAGTTAGCGATGATAGTCCGGCTTCTTGCGAATTTTGCATCCGTCGATGACTGCTTCCGATACCCTCTGGGCAATGGCCTCCGGGGATCCAATATTCGTTCGCGCCTGCTTCGTTGCCCGATGGCATTCGCAGATTGTAATTGATCTGGATGAGTCGATATCGATTCGGATCACGATGTAGTTCGAGTCGAGAAACCCTTCCGTCAAGCCCAATGCTTCTTCCATGGCACGCGAAATCTCCGTTGGTCGCACTGATCAGCGGCGTCTGCTTCGCTCCTCGGCATCACGAACGAAGTCCCGTCCGCTGGGCGAGTCCATAGCTATCGCCAGGTTGTTCCTCGAGCATGAATCGAGTTCCGCCCTGGCATGGAAATGGTCGAGATGGTGCTCGATGTACTCGGGTGATAGGTATTCGGACGGATCGGGACGACTGCCCTTCGGCATCGCGAGAATCTCGTCGCGCTTCTCATCGGTCAGGCCTGGTGAAGATGGGTCGCCGCTCTGACCGTGGCCGTCACCGTTTGCGTGTCCCTGGATGTTGCTGTCGCCGTGGCGTGATGGCGTCTCGGACAGACGCCCGGCGGGAGGAGTCGCTGGCGGGGTGGCGGTGACTCCAGCGTGTGCGGTCTGGGACGACGGCGGTTCGATCGTTCCTCCGCGTGGCGCCGATATCGGAGCACCGGGATGTTCCGACTCGACGGACTTGGAAGCTGTGCCTGTTGGCGGCTTCTGACCGACCGGATTCTTCGACTCGGTGAGACCGTACGGTGGCATCGGCTGCTTGGGCTGGGGTGCAGGCGCCGGCCGTCCGCCTCTCGGCGGTTCGTTCCGTGGCGCAGGGTTGTCGTGGGGCGGTGCCGGTTCGCGGATGGGCGCGGGTGGGTGAAACACCTCGGACTTCTCGGCAGCGTCCGCCGCCAGGCGACCGACTTTGGGCAGTTTGGATAAGACACCGCCTGGGAGCAATAGCGTCGCGATATCGAAAACCGATTCGCCCGCCGCTTGGAATGGGTTACTGCTCCATTCGTCCCAATGGACGGTGTCCTTGCCTAGCTCCTTCCACGACTCCTTGAGCTTTTGCTCGCCCTCGAATCCGGCCAGTGACTCCAGTTTGTCGACCGCACCAGAAACAGAGTGCCAGAAGCCGTCCGGGTCGACGATGACTCGCGCCGGGTTGCAGTTCCACACGCTTTTGACCAAGCCCTCGGCTTCGGTGAACACGCCCTTGCAGATCTGGCCGGCGTGATCCAACGCCCGGCCGATATCGGTGTCGTGCAGGAAATGGTCCCACTCCTTTTCGGCGTAGCGGGCCATCGTGGACAGGATCGTGGCCGCTTCCGAGAGCGCCTTCGCGATCTCTTGACGCAGCGCATCGACTTCCGCGGTGAACTGGTTGACGACGATGCGAATGTCGTTGGCAATCTTGCGGATTTCGTCTTCGTCGTCATCGGTCAGGAATTCCCAGACCTCCTTCAGCCCGGTCAGCGGATTGCAGATGCGCGACAACAGATCCAGGATTGCGGCGTGGACTGTGTCGATGTTCGTGGCCAGCGACGTGAGCTGAGTGGCGATTATGGCGGACTGCTGCAAGATTCCGGCCGTGCTGCGGTTGGCGGCAGATAATGCCAGGGCAATCGCAGGGCCTTCGGGAATCTGCTGAGCGCCGAGGCTGCCCATCGGGCCGACGGCTCCGACTATCTCGCTGACTTCGAATTGCGTTCCAGCGCTTGTCCATGCGGCTGCAGCACTGCGCAGTTTGGCCGAGTCGCCATTCGGCCAGATCATCCCGATGTATTTCGACACCCAGCCCCAGCCCGCTGGCGCGGCGACGCCACCACCGACTGCCGACGGTGTCGAGCCGGCCGAGATAGATGCGGTCTGGAGCGGGGCGGGAAGGGGATGGCCGTGTCCTGAGATGTTCGACATCGCCTCGGCCATCGAATAGTTGTGCGCCGAAACCCGCACCCCGTCGCCCAAGCGGCACAACCCATTACGGGTGGTGGCCATCGCTTCCAGCAGCTTCGACGCCGACGCGTCGTAAGTGCGGCCAAATGCTGCGCCAGCCGGATCGTCACCGGCCATCCCGTTGCATCCGGAGAGGGCCGTCGTCAATGTCGAGATGACCGGCTCCAACCCGTCGCCAGCGGAAACCACGGCGGCACCGGCACCATCGAGTACCTCGGGGTCTACCGCGAGCGGTGCCATTAACTCAAGACCACATGCTCGTATTCGTCGCCATTGCGTTGGTGTAGTTGTGATGTGCCGTGTTGCCGGCGGACTTCAACGCGTTCAACGCTTCTCGCATGGTCGCCTCTCCGCGCGACCAATGGCGATGCGCCTCGGCATGCGCAGCTGCTGCTTGCCTGACCAGGTGTGGTGCAGGTGCGTTACTAGCGAGTCGATTTCAGCAACGAGGCTCTCGGTATGCCAAACGAATTCGCTCATCTGCTGAACTGCGTCGGCCAAGGCGTCAGGTTCTACGCTGAATGCATCAGCCACGGTAGATGCCGTCCACCGTCTGACTTGCCGTGCGGTCGTGGGCTTGGAATTCGACACCGGCGACGCCAACGGCCTTGGCCAATATCGATAGCCCCAGCTGGACCTCGCCGGTCCCACGATGCCACAGATCCCACGCCTGGCCATACGCGTCACCCGATCCACCGCGCCACCCGGCCAGTAGCTCACGGACTTGACCATCGAGCTCGACGAGCCTGGTGCGCAAGTCTTTAGCTGCAGCCGACAATGCCAGTGACGCATCATGCATCACCTCGGGCTGGACCCTCAACATTCCACGCTCCGCCATAACGATCAAGCTAACGGCGTCGCGCATTCCGCACAATTCACCCTGGCGGGGTGGGAACCGACAGCGCCTTACAACGGACTACAGCTGTGGCCCAACAACATTGGGCCGGTCGCGGTCAGCGGTTGCGATCGGTCTCGTCGTCGTTGTCTTCGGGCTTGTTGTCGGGGGCGAGGATGCGCCGGCTCGCTATCGGTTTGCCTGCAACACGTTTCACGACCTCGGGTGCGGTCTGCGGTGCGGTGATCCGCCCCTGCACGGGCGCGCCGTTCTTCACCGAAGGTGGCACGACGCGCTTGGTCTCGGCCTTGCTGTCGCTGCCACCGGCTCCTGCGCCGGCAGCGCCAGGGGGCATCATCGGCATTCCACCCATCGGACCGCGAGATCCGGCACCTGAATCAGGTGGGGCGGGTGCCGGTGCCTGCGGCGTCGGCGACGACGCCGGGTATGTGCTGGCTGACGGAGTCGGCGGCGGCCCAAGGTTTCCGGCCGGGGTTGTGGCGCCTGCTAGGTCCGCACCGGCCCCTCCACCGGCGCCCAACGCTGCCCCGCCCGCGCCCATCGCGTCGCCAAGAGCATCGGCGGGCAAAGAAGCGCCAACGCCAGCGCCTTGCCCGGCTTTGCCGAGGGTGCTGGTCAGCTGGGAGCTGATCTGCGAGACCTGTTGCATGGCCTGATTGAGGGGTTGAGACAACCCTTGAAAGAGGCCGCTGAAGGTTTGAACGGCCTGTTGAGGCATCTGCTGGAGGGTGCCCATCAGCTGCTCGAGTTGCTTGCTTGCTTCCTGGTCTTGAGCAGGGAACTTAGTCATCGCGTCGCCAGTCTTCTCGCCGCGCTTGGCGTGACCGGCTTGAGCGTCGGCCATGTCGGTCGGGTCGCCGGCGTTTCCGGCAAGGCCGAGCGTGGCGAGCAGTTGGCTCATAAGCGAGCTTCCCGACGCGATCTGGTCGGGTGTCAGGGGCGGTGGCGGTGGCATTCCAAATGCCTGCGCCATCTGGCCGAGCACGATCTGAAGCTGTTGCGGGTCCGTCACGATCCCTCCCTACGGCACGCGACTCAGTGCCTGGAACCAGGCGAAGTGATAGTTGGCACCGATGGTGTCCGTCGCCACCAAAGCCTCGATTGAAGCAAGCAACTGCCAATTCGCCACCGCGGCGGCGTCGACTTCATCGGGGTAAGCGTCCAGCACGCGCTCACGAAGCGTGTCGAGATGCTGGTGGAGGAATTCGACTTCATTGTCGACTACGCCGGTACCGGCTGATGCGGCCTTGGCGAGAGTGTGCGCCATCTGCGGCAGCCCGTCTCGCCAATTGGTGGCTTGACCGAGTTCCCATCCAAGTTCCTCGACCGCGGTCACCTGCCGCGGACGAGGCGACGTGGGAATGGGGTCAGTGGTGTCGGCGGCCTCGGGGAGGTAGTGCAGGGGTGTGTAGCTGGCGGCAACGCTCACCTGGCCAAGCACGGACTCGATGTCTCCACGGCGTTCGCCTGGTTCGAGCAGAGTCACGACAGACGGGATGGCAATGCCTGGGGGAATCCAACCGCTTGCAAGATCTGTGACAAGCAATGTCGTGCCGTCTGCGAGATCGCCTGCGGCCCAACGCAACCGTGGCTCTTGGCGGGCAACGCAATCGACCAGCCGCTGCAGCCGGGCTTTTGCCGTGGCTTGCGCGGAGGCGGCCCCGGCAGCGGCTCCACCCGCGGCTGCTGCGACAGCCTGCTCGCCGACGCCGGCCGGTGCCGGGTGGGCGAGTGACGCGGCACCCGGTTGGCGGACTACTGGCTGTGCTATGCCGCCGGCTCCGGATGACGGGCTGACGGGCGCAGACGCCGGAGACGCGGCAGACGGGGTTGCGGGAGATCCTGCTGGAGCGGATGGCAGGGTCGGTGCCGAAATCGTAGGCGTCGGCGGTCGAATGTCGGAGCCGTAGGTTGGCAGTGGGCCCGCAGGTGCTCCCGCGGCCGAGGGAGCTGCGGCCGCTGGTCCCGCCAAATATGTTGCGCCCGAGTCGGTTACGGAGTTATGCGTGCTGATGGGCGCAGCGGGTGTCGCCTGTGGGGCATCGACAACAGGGGCGTGCGCAGTCGCTGGGACGGTGGTGCCCGCGTTCGAAATTGCCTGTTGGGTCGGCACTTGTGGCTGGACTGGACTTGTCACTGGCGGCGTTAAGTTGTTCGGCATGGCGGATGTGGGTGCGCCGGAGTCCAAGCCATGCATGAGCGCGTTGGGTGGTGCGCCGGTTGACATCGCGGGAGGGGCAAATGCGTTAGCTGGCGCGCCCGACGTCAATGCGTTGGCGGGCAGGGGGGCGTTGGCGGTCGGCAGACTGCTAGGCGCTATCGATTGTGGAAGGCCGGGCCCATTTCCCGCGGGTGCGGGTACTGTCTGGGACCCCTCAATACCTGGTCCAAAGGTCGAGGGAGGCGGCCGCCGTTCAACGGCTGTGGCGCAACATTCGGCGACGTGCCGGGCCCCCCTCCTCCGATCGTCTGGAGTGGATCGGAGCTTGGAGAAGGTTCTCCAGGAGGATTTGTCGGAACTGCGGTTGGCGCGTTTTCGGCGCCACCCCCGATATGTGACTCCGGGTGCGTGGGCGCTGGAGCCTTTGGAGCGCCGCCCTCACCCAAAAGGCCTCTTACCTGCTGTGTCACTGTCTCCTTATTCGGCGAGCCGAGCATTCGGGTAGTGTCAATGCCGTGCTGTTGGGCAAATTGGCGAGCGCTCATATTGATGCCTCGCTGGTCGAGGATTGATTGCATCGCCTCAAAAACGTTCTGACTTGTTGGCGCCGCAGCGGTATTTGCATCTTGTTGACAGCGCATGACCACTTCGACAATTTTGCCCAATTTAATAGGCGGCAGTTCTTTGGATTGCTGAATTTGGTTTATCTCCGTTTTCCCATCATGGGCAATAGTTTCGAGGCGAGAATTCAGCTCATGACATATTGATGGGCAGAGCCGTGGGCATCACTGATAACGCCATTGGTTTTCGCGACTTCGCCGGCCTGATCAGCACCCCAAGTGAAGGCCTCGCGGATCGAGTCTGCGGACATTCCCTTCTGAAGCTCTGGACTTAGCGACCCTGAAAGTTGCTGTCGCAGTTGGTCCGAGAAGTGTTGCCACGTAGTTGAGGTAGTCCGCCGCTTAGTCGCTGCAGCGCCGACGATGCCCAATCCGGCTGAGGGTGTCCACCATTGACCCACCATGGGTTGAAACCATGGGTCGGCACTATTGCTTACGCTGCTCATTTGCAGAGTTCCGCCACTCGCTCGCAATGGCCACTTTGCCTCGCTCATGCAGGGCAGCCTGCGGGGGTCGGCGTTTTTGGCGCCAGCAGGGCTTAACGCCGATATCGACAAGTGTGCTGGCGAGCTTATGGACCGTCAGCGAGCCAATGGTGGCGGTGTCGCTGGGTCTAGGTGATCCCTGACAGATACAACCCCCCAGCCACGAGCGAAAGCTGCGCATGCGCGGCTTGTGCATTAGCCATCGCAGGGTCGTCGCTCGGCGACGGATTGGTTTGAATGCGTAGTGCCCTTTCTTGACGACATCGAATGCTGCACAGGCGCGTGCCTTTGCGTCCGAAATCTGCTGCTCGGTGTATGTCGGAGCGGCGGCGGGCGGGGGTAGGGAAGGGCGAAACCATCCAACGATTGCAAGCCCGGTGGCAATAACTGCAATCGCGAGCGCGAGGAACGTGAGCCAGCGTGACGGCCCGCGGGGCGGCGGAGGCGACCACGGAGGCGTTCCGGCCGGTGCGCCAGGAAACCCAGCAGGGGGGCCTGGATACCCGCTCGCACCGTGCGCGGAAGTGGGCCCACTCGGAGGATGGTCCGACATGCTGCGATGGTATCGCCGATCACCGAACTCGGTATTCACCATCGCAATCCGTTACCGCAACACCACCAGGCGATCTGTTCGGTTTGAGCCAGTTCGTCACCCGCGCGATGAAGACATTTCGCTTCGCTTAAGCGAAGGCCGTCAACGGTGATCGGCGGTAGCGTCTGTCTCGGCGTCAGGGTGAGCGCGCCGCCCAATGAGGCTGCGTCATTCATCCAAATCTCCGCAAATGAACCCGACTGCCAAACTGGACCCATGAGCCGTCCCCAAGTCCAGCTGCTGACCCGCGCCGGCTGCACGATCTGCGAGGCGGTCCACGCGCAACTCAAGCAGCTGGCCGAAGAACTCGACTTCGACCTGTCGACCACCGACGTCGACAAGGCCGCGCAAGAAGGCGACAGCGCCCTGAGAGCAGAGTTCGGCGACCGGCTGCCGGTCGTCCTGCTCGACGGCCGTGAGCACAGCTACTGGGAGGTCGACGAGCCCCGGCTGCGCCGGGATCTAGCCGGAAGGTAAAAGCCACACAAATTTGGTGGCCCATCAGGTAACCGTCTACGGTGGACACCAGTCAATTCACCGGTGTTAGCAAGGGAGCAGGCCAGGTGATCAAGCCGTGAGCGTTCTGCTCTTCGGTGTCTCGCACCGCAGCGCGCCGGTCTCCGTTTTGGAGCAACTCAGCACCGACGAATCCGAGCAAGTCAAGATCGTCGACCGGGTGATGCAGTCACCGCTGGTGACCGAGGCGATGATGCTCTCCACCTGTAACCGCGTCGAGGTCTACGCCGTCGTCGACGCCTTCCACGGCGGCCTGTCGGCCATCGGCCAGGTGCTCTCCGAGCATTCCGGGATGTCGCTGGGCGACCTGACCAAATACGCCTACGTCCGCTACAGCGAGGCCGCCGTCGAGCATCTGTTCGCCGTGGCCGGCGGCCTGGATTCCGCGGTGGTCGGCGAGCAGCAGGTGCTCGGCCAGGTGCGTCGCGCCTACGCCGCCGCCGAGGAAAACCGCACCGTCGGCCGGACTCTGCACGAGCTGGCCCAGCGTGCGCTGGCAGTCGGCAAGCGGGTGCACTCCGAAACCGGCATCGACGCCGCGGGCGCATCGGTGGTCTCCGTCGCACTTGGCATGGCCGACGCGAAAGTCGGTGGCTTACAAGGCAAGACCGCCGTCGTCGTCGGCGCTGGAGCAATGGGCGCGCTGTCGGCGGCCCACCTCACCCGGGCCGGCGTCGGCAACGTCTACGTCGTCAACCGCTCGCTGCCACGCGCGCAGCGGCTGGCCCGCAAGATCCGCGAATCAGGCGCAAGCGCCGAAGCTTTCAGCCTCGACGACCTGGCCTCCGCGCTGGCCGACGCCGACGTCGTGGTCAGCTGCACCGGGGCGGTGCGCCCGGTGGTGTCGCTGGCCGACGTGCACAACGCTCTGGCCGCGGCCAGTCGCGAAACTGGTCAGCCGCTGGTGATGTGCGACCTGGGCATGCCACGCGACGTCGACCCGGCGGTGTCCGGATTGCCGGGCGTCTGGGTGGTCGACATGGACCGCGTGCAGCGCGAGCCATCGGCGCGAGCTGCAGCGGCCGACGCCGACGCCGCCCGGCACCTGGTCGCCGCCGAGGTTGCCACCTACCTGGCCGGACAGCGGATGGCCGAAGTCACCCCGACCGTCACCGCGCTGCGCCAGCGTGCCGCCGACGTCGTCGAGGCCGAACTGCTGCGCCTGGACAACCGCCTGCCCGGACTCGAAGCCGCCCAGCGCGACGAGGTGGCCCGCACCGTGCGTCGAGTGGTCGACAAGCTGTTGCACGCACCGACAGTCCGCATCAAGCAGCTGGCCAGCGCGCCCGGCGGCGACAGCTACGCAGAGGCGCTGCGCGAGCTGTTCGAGCTCAACCAGACCGCCGTCGACGCAGTCGCCACCGCGGGCGAATTACCTTCATTGCCAACCGATTCCACTGAGTAGCCGCTTGACCGACGTGATCCGGATCGGTACCCGGGGCAGCCTGCTGGCCACCACCCAAGCCGGTGGTATCCGAGATGCCCTGCACGCCAACGGTCATCAGGCCGAATTGGTGATCATCAGCACCGACGGTGACCGGTCGTCCGAGCCGATCGCCGACATCGGAGTCGGCGTCTTCACCGCGGCGCTAAGGGAAGCCATCCACGCCGGCCAGGTCGACATGGCGGTGCACTCGTACAAGGATTTACCCACCGCCGAGGATCCGCGGTTCGTGATCGCCGCGGTCCCGCCGCGGGAGGACGCCCGCGATGCGCTGGTGGCCCGCGACGGGTTGGTGCTGGGAGAGCTGCCGACGGGCGCAATCGTGGGCACTTCGTCGCCCCGGCGGGCCGCGCAGCTTAGAGCACTGGGTCTCGGTTTGGAAATTCGCCCCCTACGAGGCAACCTAGACACCAGGTTGAACAGGGTAAGCAGTGGTGATTTGGACGCAATCGTGGTTGCCCGGGCGGGTCTGACCCGGCTGGGACGTCTCGACGACGTCACCGAGACGCTGGAGCCGGTACAGATGTTGCCGGCGCCGGCTCAAGGTGCGCTCGCTGTCGAGTGTCGCGCCGGGGACACCCGGCTGGCGGCACTGCTGGCCGAGCTGGACGACGCCGACACCCGCGCGGCCGTCACCGCCGAGCGTGCCCTGCTCGCCGAACTGGAGGCGGGTTGCTCCGCGCCGGTGGGGGCGATCGCTGAGGTGGTCGAGTCCATCGACGAGGACGGCAACGTCTTCGAGGAGCTGTCGCTGCGCAGCTGCGTAGCGGCACTCGACGGATCCGACGTGATCCGCGCGTCCGGTATCGGCAGTCCGGATCGGGCACGAGAGCTCGGGCTCTCGGTGGCCGCCGAGCTGTTCGAATTGGGGGCACGGGAACTCATGTCGAGTGCACGGCAGTGAGGCCGTGCGCGAAAACGAGGTAGGAGCGACGATGACGACGCGAGGGCGCAAGCCGAGGCCCGGCCGCATCATGTTCGTGGGGGCGGGTCCTGGGGATCCCGCGCTGCTGACGACGCGGGCCGCTGCGGTACTGGCCAATGCCCCCCTGGTGTTCATTGACCCCGACGTGCCCGAGCCTGTGCTGGCGTTGATCGGCAAAGATCTGCCGCCAGTGTCCGGGCCTGCGCCGGCCGAGCCGGCTGCGCCGTCGGACAACGGAACCAGCGAGGGGTCCGCAACCGAAGAACAACCCACCGTGGTGTCGGTGGGGCCCGACATCCGGCCCGCACTGGGCGATCCCGCCGAGGTGGCCAAGACGCTGGTCGCCGAGGCCCGCACCGGAGTGGATGTGGTGCGCCTGGTGTCCGGCGACCCGCTGTCGGTGGACTCGGTGATCACCGAGGTGAATTCCGTGGCCCGCTCACACCTGCACTTCGAGATCGTGCCGGGGCTGGCGGCCAGCGACGCGGTGCCGACTTACGCCGGGCTGCCGCTCGGCTCGTCGCACACCGTTGCCGACGTGCGCGACCCGAATGTCGACTGGGGTGCTCTGGCCGGGGGCCCGGGCCCACTGATCCTGCAAGCCACGTCCTCGCATGTGGCCGACGCGGCGCGCACCCTGATCGAGTACGGGCTGGCCGACACGACCCCGTGTGTGGTGACGTCGTCCGGAACTACCTGTGCGCAGCGCTCTCTGGAGTCGACACTGGGTGGGCTGACCGATGCCAACCTGCTGATCGGCGCCGACGGTGCCGCCCCGTCGCCAGTGGTCGTCACCATCGGCAAGACGGTGGCCAACCGGGCCAAGCTGAACTGGTGGGAGAGCCGCGCGCTGTACGGCTGGACCGTGCTGGTGCCGCGGACCAAGGACCAGGCCGGCGAGATGAGCGAGCGGCTGACCGCGCACGGCGCACTGCCGATCGAGGTGCCGACCATCGCCGTCGAGCCGCCGCGCAGCCCCGCGCAGATGGAGCGGGCGGTCAAGGGTCTGGTCGACGGCCGCTACCAGTGGGTGGTGTTCACCTCGACCAACGCGGTGCGTGCGGTGTGGGAGAAGTTCGGCGAGTTCGGGCTCGACGCCCGCGCATTCTCCGGTGTGAAGATCGCCTGCGTCGGCGAATCGACCGCCGACCGGGTGCGCGCCTTCGGGATCAGCCCCGAGCTGGTGCCCTCGGGTGAGCAGTCGTCGCTGGGTCTGCTCGACGAATTCCCGGACTACGACAGCATTTTCGACCCGGTGAACCGGGTGCTGTTGCCGCGGGCCGACATCGCCACCGAGACGCTGGCCGAGGGTCTGCGTGAACGTGGTTGGGAGATCGAGGACGTCACCGCCTACCGGACCGTGCGGGCTGCCCCGCCGCCGGCGGCCACCCGCGAGATGATCAAGACCGGTGGTTTCGACGCGGTGTG
Source organism: uncultured Actinomycetota bacterium (assembly GCA_963741555.1). Lineage (GTDB taxonomy): Bacteria > Actinomycetota > Actinomycetes > Mycobacteriales > Mycobacteriaceae > Mycobacterium. The sequence continues at coordinate 232,694 of CAVUIH010000012.1, forward strand.
CTTCACGTCGAGCTCGACGGTGCGCAACCTGGTCGGTATCGCCGGCAAGCCGCACGCGCGCACGATCGTCGCCTGCATCGGACCCAAGACCGCTGAGACGGCAGCCGAATTCGGTTTGCGTGTCGACGTGCAACCCGAGACCGCCGCAGTGGGTCCGCTGATCGAAGCGCTGGCCGAGCACGCCGCCCGGTTGCGTGCCGAGGGCGCGCTGCCGCCGCCGCGTAAGAAGAGCCGCAGGCGGTAGCCCGGTGGCCTACCCGCGGCAGCGTCCGCGTCGACTTCGCTCGACGCCGGCGCTTCGCCGGTTGGTCGCGCAAACATCGCTGGAGCCAAGGCATTTGGTGCTGCCGATGTTCGTGGCCGACGGCATCGACGAGCCGGCGCCGATCGCCTCGATGCCGGGTGTGGTGCAACATACCCGCGACTCGTTGCGGTCCGCCGCGACCGACGCGGTGAGCGCCGGGGTGGGTGGACTGATGCTCTTCGGCGTGCCCCGCGAGCAGGACAAGGACGCGGCCGGCTCGGCCGGCTCCGACCCTGACGGCATCCTCAATGTCGCGTTGCGTGATCTGGCCAAGGATCTCGGCGATGCCACCGTGCTGATGGCCGACACCTGCCTGGACGAATTCACCGACCACGGCCACTGCGGGGTGGTCGACGAGCGCGGCCGGGTGGACAACGACGCGAGTCTGAAGCGGTATGTCGAACTGGCTGTGGCGCAAGCGGATTCGGGTGCCCACGTGGTGGGTCCGAGCGGCATGATGGACGGCCAGGTCGGCGCGATCCGCGACGGCCTGGACGCCGCCGGCCACGGCGACGTGGTGATCCTGGCCTACGCCGCCAAGTTCGCGTCGGCGTTCTACGGCCCGTTCCGGGAAGCGGTGAGCTCCAGCCTGTCCGGCGACCGGCACACCTATCAACAGGAGCCGGGTAACGCCCGCGAAGCGTTGCGCGAAGTGCAACTGGACCTCGACGAGGGCGCCGACATCGTCATGGTCAAACCCGCGATGAGCTACCTGGACGTCCTCGCGGCCACCGCACAGATCTCACCGGTGCCGGTCGCGGCCTATCAGGTGTCGGGGGAATACGCGATGATCTGCGCCGCCGCCGCCAACGGGTGGATCGACGAGCGCGCCGCGGCCCTGGAGTCGTTGACCAGCATCCGGCGCGCCGGCGCCGACATCGTGCTGACCTACTGGGCCGCCGGCGCGGCCAACTGGTTGTCGTGACGGGTCCCGTCGCACCGGGTTGGGGGCAGGAGCCTCCGAGTGGGCCTGAGCCGCCTGCCCGCCCGCTCGATGTCGACACCGGCTTCTGGTTGTGGCTGGTGGCATTGCCGCTAATGGTGGTCGGCTACGGCGCCGACGTGGTCGGCTCGTCGAACGGTCGCGGATCGACCCCGCTCTACGTCGCGGCAGCGCTGTTCACCGGGGTGCTGTGCGCGATCGTCATCACTTTCCTGATCCTGATGCGGGCCGGTTACCGGTGGGCCCGAACCGTGTTGACCGGCGGCGCCATCGCCACCGTCGTCTACGTCGGCATCCGGCTCTTCACCGTGACCTGGCCGCCGATGTACGCCGTGCTCTGCGGCGTCACCGGGATCACCGGATCGGTGCTGATCGCCGGCGGGCATGTTCTTGCTGCACCGCCTCGACGTCCACGAGTACCTCACCAGGTGAGCCCGCGAAAAGGTGAAGTGTGGGCCTGGCGCTGGCCATATAGCATTTCGGCCAATCGGTCGAATCGGTAGGGGGAGTGGCTGTGGACAACCTCGAGATCAAGCCCGAAGAGGTTTTTCACGCGGCGGCACTCGGACGTAACCAGCACGAAGAACTGGCCAGCACCTACGCGTCCACGCAGTCGCAAGGGTGGGACGCGGAGTCCGGTTGGGTCGGCACCTCGGGTGCGGCGCTGTCCGGGCTGCTGGACCGCTGGCAGTCCCACGCCGTCGACCACCACCAGATGATCAATCACCACCACGAAGGTATGGACACCGCTGCGGTGACCTTCGCCGAGATGGACGACAACGCCGCCGAGCGGGTGCAGCACCTTCGATGACGTTGTCGCTGGCAGACATCGAGACGTGGGATGAGGCCGCGATCGAGCAGGTGTTCTCCGCCGCGACGTTCCGGGCCGAAGGCGCGCAGACCACCGGCGACACCGTCGGCGACCTGCTGACGTTCGTCACCTGGCACGGCGCGACGGCCGATGCGGCGCGCGACTCGGCCACCCGCATCAAGCTCACGCTGTCCAACCACGCCGAGGAGTGCAAGCGGGTTGCGGCTGCGGCGCAGAAGGCGTCGGCGGAGGTCGCCGACCTGAAATACCGGTTGTCGTCGATCAAGGCCGAGGCAAGGCAGGCGCAGCTGAACATCAACGAGCAGACCGGTGCCGTCACGTCCAACGTCACCGTCCTCACCGTCGAAATGAAAAAGCAGCAGGACGCGGTGAAAGCCGACGTCGAGAACCGCATCCGGCAGCTCGTCGCCGACGCCGACGGCGTCGACCGCGATCTGGCCGCCGCCATTCAGACCGCCGACGGAGCATCGCCCGGGCCGACACCCAGCGCCGGCCCGGCGCCAAATCTGCCCAAACCCCCACCGGCAGAAGCCAAACCGGACGAGCTCAAGAAGTGGTGGGACAGCCTGACCCCGCAGCAGCAGACCGACTACATCGGGCACGACCCGGCGGCGATCGACCGCGACGGCATCCCGCTCGACATCCGCGACGCGGGCAACCGGATCCGGCTGCCCCACGAGCTCGCGGCCGCCGAGTCGACGCTGCGAGACGCCAAGGGCAGGGAGTCGAACTACTGGGAGCAGGTCAATCTGCACCCGGGGGACGTCGACAAGCTCGGTGACCCGCCGGGTGACCTGGCTCGCGCGCAGGCCAGGTACGACGACCTGATCGGTATCAAAAGCGCGCTCTACCCGACGAATTCGGATGGCTCACCCCGGGCGACCAACCCGAAGGATCGTCGCAGCCTGATCCTGCTCGACACCACGTCGAACCCCCGTCACGTCTTCGGCGCGATCGGGATCGGCGATGTCGACAACGCCACCCACGTGGGCGTCACGACCGGCGGCGTCGGCACCAACGCGTCCAGCCTGCCCGGGATGGCTGACGAGGCCACCAACCTCAGGCACACCACCCGTGACGTCCTGACCTGGGCGCACGACCCCAATCCGGAGTCGGTGGCCACCGTGGCGTGGGTGGGCTACGAGCCGCCCGCGGGCATGGAGGATCTCAGGGTGACCAACGACGCACTCGCCAAGGCGGCCGCCCCGCACCTCACCAGCTTCTTCAACGGGCTCGGGGCCACGACCGAGAACCCGAACCAGCAGATCACCGCGTTCGGGCACTCGTACGGATCACTGGTCACCAGCTTGGCGCTGCAAGGCGGCACCCCGGTCAAGGACGTCGTGTTCTACGGCTCGCCCGGCCTGGAACTCCCGCACGCCAGCGACCTGCATCTGGCGCCGGGCGGCCACGCCTATTACGAGCAGACGCCTGACGACCCGATTCGCGGCGTCCAGCACCCGCTGAGCCTGATCCCCTACGTCGGGCCGGCACTGGACTGGCTGGCGACCGGTGGGTTTCCTACCGACATGCCGTTCGATGCGACGCCCGACGAGATGTCCGGCATCACCCAGCTGTCCACGTCGCCGGGAACCGACCCGATGAACATCGACCGGCTCGGGTCCAGTGGACACTCGGAGTATCCGCGTGACGACGGCACGGGCAGACAACAGCTGCGGATGTCGGGATACAACCTGGCGGCCGTGCTGTCGGGAGTGGCCGGCGCGACGAAGGAGGGACGCTGACATGAGCCGCTGGTGGGTCCTGGTGTTAGCGATGCTGGCGGCCGCGTGTCACCACGACGACCCCTATCCTTGGCCGCGGCCGGGTCAGCCATCGGCGACCGCGCTGGAAAATCAACTGAGCCAACGGGATTCGTTGCAAGACGCCGCCAACGACGTGATCGCCGTCGCCGCGGCCATCCGGGACGCCGTGGCGCGGATCTATCCCGCGGCAACGTGGACGACGACATCGGCCGGTGGTCAGGCCGGCTGCGAGCCGCCGTTCGTTTTTCTGTCGGGCTCGATCTACGAACTCCCCAACTGGCAAGCGTCCGCGCCGACGTCGCCCGCCGACGCCCAGGCCGTGGTCGCAGCCGCAGCGGACGTGCTCAGGGCGCACGGTGCCGCCAACCTCGATCTGAAGCCGGGGCAGTCGGTGCGCGGCGCGTTGCCCCGCGAGCACGGCACAGTCGAATTCACCATTCAGAGCGCCGTACGGCTCGAATCCGCCCGACATGGTGGTGTCGGGCGCGACGGGCTGTCATCACGTGGCGCCGGGCCCTGGACCGTGGAACACCCCGCCGACGCCGTGAACGCCCGCAGGGGATGATGGTCGACGTGACAGCAGGCACCGATACCGACACCACCCCGCTCTTCCGCGAGGTCGGGGCCAGCTGGTTGTGGCTGCTGGCCGGCCCGATCTCGGCGGGGATCATGCTGTGGATCGAAAGGTCCAACGGCAACGGCTGGCAGATCACCGTGCCGGCGTTCTTCCTGGTGGTGGTGACCAGTTTCGTCGCGCTGCAAGTCAAGGCGGCGCGCATCCACACGTCGGTCGAGCTGACGTCGCAGACCCTGCGTCAGGGCACCGAGACGATCCGGGTCTCCGAAATCGTCAAGGTCTACCCCGAACCCGACCATCCGCTGGGCTCACCGAAGGATCTGGAGCGCTGGCAGTCCGCCCGTGCCCTCGGCGAACTGGTCGGGGTGCCGAAGGGCCGCACCGGCATCGGGCTGCGGCTCTCCGGTGGCCGCACCGCCCAGGCCTGGGCGCGTCGGCACCGCCACCTGCGCAACGCGCTCACCCCGCTGGTCGAGGAGCGCGTCAGCCCCGCCGAGCTCGCCCAAGACGACGACCGCGACGACGGATCACAGTGGTAAAGACCCGTTTTCGGGCCGTCGTCGAGCTACTGCTGGCCAGCGGCGCGGTCGCGGGCTGCGCGATCACCTGGTCGGCGGTGCGGTCCACGGTGGCCGTCGCACCCGTCGCCAAAGGTCAGCCGGCAACCACCTCGGTTGTCTATGACCCGTCGCTGCTGTTGCTGACCCTGCTGCTCGCCGCGGCCGCGGGGATGCTGGCGGTCGTCGGCGTCGCTCGGCTGCGTCGAGCTGCCAGGCGCTGAGCGTCATGACCACCACCGACCTCGACCTGCGGGGTATGAGCTGTGCGTCCTGCGCGGCCCGTGTCGAGGGCGCGCTCAACAGGCTCGACGGCGTACGCGCCGCGGTGAACTTCGCGCTCGAGCGCGCCCACATCCAGCACGGGTCGGCGGTGTCGGCCGGTGACCTGATCCGCGTGGTGGAGTCGACGGGCTATCAGGCGTCGGTGGCCCCGGAACGCCCCGAACTCGCCGAGGACCAGCCGCCAACACAGTTGCGCGCGCGGCTGTTCGGCTCGGTGCTGCTGGCGATTCCGGTGGTTGCCGTGTCGATGGTGGGGCAGTGGCAGTTCGCCGGCTGGCAATGGCTGGCGTTCGCGCTGACCACGCCGATAGTGGCGTGGGGCGGCTACCCCTTCCACTTCGCGGCGGCGCGCGGCGCCCGGCATGGCGCGTCGACGATGGACACCCTGGTGTCGCTGGGCACGCTGGCCGCCTACCTGTGGTCGGCGACGGCGTGCGCCATTGTGCCTTTCAAAGGCCCGGTGTACTTCGAGGTCGCGGCCGTCGTCACGGTGTTCCAGCTGGCCGGTCGTTACGCGGAGGCGCGGGCCAAACGCGCGTCCGGTGCGGCGTTGCGGTCGCTGCTGAGCCTGGGCGCCAAGGACGCTGTGGTACTGCGCGACGGCGACGAGGTCCGCGTGCCGCTGGCCCAACTGCAGGTGGACGACGTCGTCGTGGTGCGACCGGGGGAGCGGGTCGCCACCGACGGCGTCATCGTCGACGGCGCAACGGCTTTGGACACCTCGGCGATGACCGGTGAGCCGATGCCCGTCGACGTCGCCGCCGGCGACAAGGTGACCGGTGGCTCGCTGAACACCTACGGCCGGCTGCTGGTGCGCGCCGTCAAGGTCGGTGCCGACACTCAGTTGGCCCGGATGGCCAAGCTGGTCAGCGACGCCCAGAACGGCAAGGCGCCCATCCAGCGAACGGCCGACCGGGTCGCCGCCGTCTTCGTGCCGGCCGTGCTGGTGATCGCCGCGTTGACGATGGCCGGTTGGCTGATGGCCGGGCAACCCGCGTCGTCGGGGTTCACCGCGGCCGTCGCGGTGCTGATCATCGCCTGCCCGTGCGCCCTCGGGCTGGCCACGCCGACGGCCATCCTGGTCGGCACCGGGCGGGGCGCGCAGCTGGGCATCCTGATCAAGGACCCACGCCTGCTGGAGACCATCGACGGCGTCGACACCGTCGTCTTCGACAAGACCGGGACCCTGACCACCGGCGCGATGACGGTGCATGAAGTTCGAGCGCAGGCCGGCGAGGACGCCGACGTCGTGCTGGCCCGCGCCGCGGCGATCGAGTCGGCCTCCGAGCATCCGGTGGCGGCGGCGATCGTGGCGGCCGCCCGCGACCGGGGCCTGCGGCCGAGCAGCGGCCCCGACCGATTCGTCAACCATCCGGGCACCGGGGTCGCCGGGGTGGTCGACGGCGTCGAGATCGCGGTGTCGAGAGCCGGACCGCTGGCCGGTGTCGACCTGCTGGCGCCGCCGGCACGTCACACGGCGGTGCAGGTGACATGGGGCGGGCAGGTACGCGGCGTCATCACGCTGGCCGATCAGGTCAAGCCCGGCAGCGCCGCGGCGATCGCCGAACTCACGGCGATGGGAATCACCCCGATGCTGCTCACCGGCGACAGCCCCGTGGTGGCCGAGCAGGTCGCGGCCGCCGTCGGCATCGAACCGGCCGGCGTGATTGCCGGTGTACTACCGACCGGCAAGGCCGACGTCGTCAAACGCCTGCAGGCGCAGGGGCGCACGGTGGCCATGGTCGGCGACGGCGTCAACGACTCGGTGGCACTGGCCGTCGCCGACATCGGCATGGCGATGGGCAGCGGCGCCGACGTCGCCATCGACGCCGGCGATCTGACGTTGATGCGCGCTGACGCGCGCACCGTGCCGACCGCGCTGCGGTTGTCGTCGCGCACGCTGCGCACCATCCGGATGAACCTGTTCTGGGCGTTCGCCTACAACGCGGCGGCCATCCCGCTGGCGGCAGCGGGCCTGCTCAACCCGATGATCTCCGGTGCGGCGATGGCGTGTTCGTCACTGCTGGTCGTGACAAACAGCTTGCGGCTCAAGCAGTTTGAAGACACACCGCGTCAGGATGCCAGCCAGGAGAGCTCGCCGGGCAGCTGCTGACGCCAGTAGGCCTCGTCGTGTCCACCGGGCGTGAACCCACCGGCAGGCGGCTTGTGCAGCTCGGCGATGAATTGGTGGGTGGCCGGGGAGAACCGGTCGTCGTTGCCGCAGTCGATCCGCAGCGGGATTTGGGACAGCGCCGGCAATCCGAAGACGGTGTTCTTGGTCCAGTCGTCGTAGCTGTCGAACGCCCCGATCGTGCTCGCGGTGTACGACTGGTACAGCGCGGGGCTGACGGCGCAGATCCCGGCGGTGCGCGCCGGACCCAGCCGTGCGCCCAGCAACAGCGCGCCGTACGCGCCCATCGACCAGCCGAGGAAGCCGATCCGTGAGACGTCCAGACCCATCGCCGGCAGCATCGGGATCAGTTCGTTGAGCACCATCGATCCGGCGTCCTCGCCGCCGGCGCGCCGATGCCAGTAGGTGTCGCCGCCGTCGACCGCGACCACGGCGAACGGCGGCCGACCCGCTCTGACCAGCTCGGCCAGCCCCTGTTCGACGCCGAAACTCATGACCTGCTTGGCACTTCCGCGCACCCCGTGCAGCGCGATCACCGGACGCAACGGCCCGATCTGCCCGGGCGGCCGGGCGACGATCCAGTTCGTCAGGACACCGCCGCGGGCCGCGGAGATGAACGAGCCCGACTCTCGGGTCGGCAGTGGCGCGGCGACCGGTGGCTCAGGCGGCGCCGCCGGCTGGTCCGGATCGAGTGGACTGGGCATGGCCGGGACCGCGATCGGATCCACCAGGGCGCTCAACGCCCACACGCCCGCGGCGCCCGCAACGGTGCCGACCCCAAGGCGCAGCGCAGCACGGCGCGAAAGGTCGGGCATGAGCGACATACTGCCGATCCGAAAAGCGACGGCTGCCAAAACACGCCGTGCCCAAAAGCAACATGGCGATCACGATTTCCTGGACGTCGGCTGAGCCCTTGGTACAAAGTGCGAAATATGTAACACTGTCCCACATGACCGAGCTGAGTGAGCCGTCTGCCGCCCAGACCACCGCCGACACCCTGCCGCTGGGACCGCAGTCGTTGGTGTGGCGATACTTCGGCGACAACAGGATGTTCTTGATCGGCCCGCGGCCCGCTGTGCTGCAGAACATGCTCGCCGAGCTCGGCCAGGGCGTCCTGGACCACTCGGTGTTCTTCAGCGACACCGCGGCGCGGGTCAAGCGTTCACTGCCGCCGATCTTCAAAACGGTCTACGGCTCCGACGACGACAACACCGGCCAGCAGGTGCGCGACTTCCACCACCAGATAAAAGGCGACATGCCCAGCGGGGAGCGGTATCACGCGCTGGACCCGGACACGTATTTCTGGGCGCACGCCACCTTCGTCGAACAGGTGCTGTATTTCGCCGACACCTTCGTCAAGCGGCTGACCGACGAGGAGAAGCAGCAGATCTACCTCGAGTCGAAGACCTGGTATCGCCGCTACGGCGTCAGCGAACGCCCGATGCCCGCCGACTACGACGAGTTCGAGCGGTACTGGGATCACATGATGGAACGCGTGATGATCGCCCACCCGACCGCGAAATACGGTGTCGGATATGTGACCAAGGGCTTCCCGCGGCCGAAAGGCGTCTCGCCGCTGGCGTGGCGCGTGATCGCGCCCGTCTTCAACCCGGTCGCAGCGTTTCTCACCACCGGAGGCCTGCCGCCGCGGGCCCGCGTTCTGCTCGGTCTGCCGTGGACCGATCGGCAGGAGCGCCGCTACCAGCGGTTCGCCGCGGTGTGGCGGTCACGGCCGGTGAACTGGGTGTGGGACCATCTGCCAATGAGATTGCGCTACAACGGGTTTGCCCAAGCCGGCTATGCTCGCGGCTGATTCGGCCAGCAACGCCATCCTCGACGCCGCCGTCGTCGAGTTTCAGCAGCATGGCTTCCGGCGGGTCGCGCTCGACGACGTGGCCCGCCGCGCCGGAGTCAGCCGCACCACCATCTACCGACGCTTCACCGGACGCGACGAGTTGGTCGCCGCCGTCATCGACCGGGAGAACGCGGTGCTGTTCGCCAACATCGCCGACGAGCTGAAAAGCCGTAGACCGCAGTCGAATTACTACGTCGAGGCATTCACGCTGTCGATCGTGCGGTTCCGCCAACACCGGGTTCTCACCCGGATGCTCGCCGACGAGCCCGGCCTGATGCTGGAATTGGCGCACCAACACTGGCAGCCGGCCGTCGAGCGAATGGCTTCCGCGCTGCGGGTGATCTTCCCTGCCGGCTTCGCCGAGCAAATCGGCGCTGACACAGTCGACGAGCTGGCCGACACCATCCTGCGCTACGCGGTGATGGTGCTGCTGCTGCCGGCCCGCGAACCGCTGCTCGACGCCGACGACATCCGCGCATTCGCCACCACACACTTCCTGCCCTGCCTGCCCGCTGCACTGCGCGCCGTGCCGGTCTGAATCGAGCGCGCCGACATCGCCGGGTGTTAGCGTCCGGTGATGCTGCCGACCCACGAGACCCGCACGGACGGCGCGTCACCGCTGCGCCGCGGGCTCTCGCAACGGCCAGCGCGCGGTTCCCGTCACGGCGCAGACCTGACCGTCGACTGATGGACTCCGGACCGCAACTACGCCAAGGGTTGTCGCAGCGACAGCTGATGATGATCGCCATCGGCGGAATCATCGGCGCCGGATTCTTCGTCGGGTCCGGTGTCGTCATCGGCAAAGCCGGCCCCGCCGCGTTTCTCACCTATGCGCTGTGCGGCCTGCTGATCATCCTGGTGATGCGGATGCTGGGGGAGATGGCCACGGCGAACCCGTCGACCGGCTCATTCTCCGAATACGCCCGGCAGGCGTTGGGAGGTTGGGCGGGCTTCTCGGTGGGCTGGCTGTATTGGTACTACTGGGTGATCGTCGTCGGTTTCGAGGCGGTGGCCGGCGCCAAGGTCATCACCTACTGGTTCCACGCGCCGCTGTGGCTGCTGTCGCTGATCCTGATGGTGTTGATGACGTCGACCAATCTGTTCTCGGTCTCGTCCTATGGCGAGTTCGAATTCTGGTTCGCCGGAATCAAAGTCGCGACCATCCTGATCTTTCTGCTGCTCGGCACGATGTACGCGGTGGGGCTGTGGCCGCACCATCACGCGAATTTCTCCAACCTGCACGCTCACGGCGGTTTCTTCCCGAACGGTGTGCACGGCGCCTTCGCCGCCGTCGTGGTGGTGATCTTCTCGATGGTCGGCGCCGAGGTCGCCACGATCGCTGCCGCGGAAACACCGGATCCCGAGCGTGCGGTCCAGCGGGCCACCAACGCGGTGGCCGCGCGCATCGCGATTTTCTTTGTGGGATCGGTCTTTTTGCTGACGGTCATCCTGCCGTGGAACTCGGTGCAGGCCGGGTCGTCGCCGTTTGTCGCCGCGCTGAAGCAGATCGGCATCCCCGGTGCCGACCACGTGATGAACGCGGTGGTCCTCACCGCGGTGTTGTCCTGCTTGAACTCCGGGCTCTACAGCGCGTCGCGGGTGTTGTTCGTACTCGCCGCCCAGCACGAGGCGCCGGCGCAGATGCTCAAGATCAGCGAACGCGGGGTGCCCTACATCGCGATCGTGTGCTCGTCGGTGGTGGGATTCCTGTGCGTCATCATGGCCGGGGTCGCTCCGAACACGGTGTTCTCGTTCCTGCTGAACTCGTCGGGTGCAATCGTGATGTTCGTCTACTTGTTGATTGCGTTGTCGCAGATCGTCTTACGCCGCACGACGCCGCCGGACAAGTTGCGGGTCAAGATGTGGTGCTTCCCCGCGTTGTCGATCCTGACGGTGGCCGGGATCGTCGCGGTGCTGGTGCAGATGGCCTTCGACCACTCTGCCCGCACCCAGTTCTGGCTCAGCCTGCTGTCGTGGGCCGTGGTGGTCGCGGTGTACTTCGTGACCAAACGTGTTGCTGCGCGGGCCGATTAGTCGGTCTTGGTGAGCAGAACCGCCTCCTCGAACGGGATCCTTGGAAAGACTCGCCGGCCCGCACCGGTGACGTGCGGCGCCGCCTGTTCCTTGGTCACGGTTTGCGGGTTGCGGACACCGAAGGTTTTGCCGTGGCGTCGCATGCGCCCACCGCCGGCGGCGTTCAGGTTCTTCAGCCAGTCGCGGTCCGGGCCGTAGCTCAGCAGGATCGCCACGCCGGGCTTGCCGTCGACGTCGGCGTTGAACACCGTCAACGGGGTGCGGTAGGCCTTGCCGGAGCGCCGGCCGACGTGCTCGAGGATGCCGAACGACGGGGCCCAGCCGGCCCACATCCGCTGAATCGGGTTGGTGACGTGCCGGTTGAACCGGGCGAGGCGTTGCGGTAGTTGCATACCGCCATCCAACTCCCTCCGCTTGGTCCACCTCAAGGGGTCCGCGCTGATATCAGCTGCGAGTTCGAGTTCACACGGGTCACTGCGTGCCGTCGGGGCTCGTGGGGCTCGTGGGGCTCGTGGGCTAAGCGATTCAAATTCTCAGTGAACCCGAAGTTTAGCTACACCCTGATGGGTCTACCCGCTGTGACATGGGCCACAACACTGACGTGCTGGTGTTGTGTTTTGGGGGGGCGTCATTTCTACCGACTCAAATCCAAGGCGAGGTCCGCGCCGAATACCTGTAAAGGATTTGAGGAGGAATGCGATGACCGATCTCCACGTCGGCGATCTGCCCGACGAAGCCACGGTGACGCTGCTCGGTGTTTGCAGGGCGTTGTCGCAGGAACCCTCAGTGTCCAGCGCGTCACTGGCCCGGCTGAGCACCCTAGAGATCGCCCAGCTGCGGCAGGTCTTGACAGCTGGCGCACGCGCCGGCGGCGACCACGATTTCGTTGACTGGTGCACCAGAATGGGTCGGCTGGTCATCGCCGAGTTGTATCTGCGCACATATACCCAGGCTGCGATCGACGCCAAGGCCGCCGTCATCGTCGACGAGGAACGTCGGATCGCCCGGGTAGCGGAAGTGGCGCACGGGCCTTCACCTGCCGCCTGAGGCGAGTCCGCTCAACGATCAACTACACCCTGTAGTGAAGCCGCGCGCCGCTGCTGGGACACTGGTGGACGTGCCTCGATCCGACCGCCCGGCTCCTGACCGGCCCGCATCGTCGCCGCCTCCCTCCGATTGCGCGGCTCCTCCTCAGGCCGCTGCGCGGCCCGCATCGTCGCCGCCTCCCTCCGATTGCGCGGCTCCTCCTCAGGCCGCTGCGCGGCCCGCATCGTCGCCGCGCACCGACGCCTCGGCGAAGCTGTTTCGCGACGCCTGCGCTGTCATTCCGGGTGGGGTGAACTCACCGGTGCGGGCGTTCACCGCGGTCGGCGGCATCCCGCGTTTCATCACCGCCGCCGACGGCTACTGGCTCACCGACGCCGACGGCAACCGCTACGTCGACCTGGTCTGCTCGTGGGGTCCGATGATTCTGGGTCACGCGCATCCGTCGGTGGTGGACGCCGTCATCAAGGCCGCCGCCGACGGGCTGTCGTTCGGAGCGCCCACGCCGGGCGAAAGCGAACTTGCCCGCGAGATCATCGACCGGGTGCCACCGGTAGAGCGCATCCGGCTGGTGAACTCCGGTACCGAGGCCACCATGAGCGCGGTGCGACTGGCCCGCGGATTCACCGGTCGGGCCAAGATCGTCAAGTTCTCCGGCTGCTACCACGGCCACGTCGACGCGCTGCTCGCCGATGCCGGCTCCGGGGTCGCGACGCTGGGCCTGCCGTCCTCACCCGGTGTCACCGGCGCCACGGCGGCCGACACGATTGTGTTGCCGTACAACGACATTGATGCGGTCACTCAGACCTTCGAGAAGTTCGGTGACCAGATCGCCGCCGTGATCACCGAGGCCAGCCCCGGCAACATGGGTGTCGTCCCACCCATACCGGGCTACAACGCGCAACTTCGCGCGGTCACCGCCGGGCACGGCGCACTGCTGATCGTCGACGAGGTGATGACCGGCTTCCGGGTCAGCCGAAGCGGTTGGTACGGAATCGATCCGGTGGACGCCGACCTGTTCACCTTCGGAAAGGTGATGAGCGGCGGCTTGCCGGCCGCGGCGTTCGGCGGGCGCGCCGAAGTGATGGAACGGCTCGCGCCGTTGGGGCCGGTGTATCAGGCGGGCACGCTGTCGGGTAACCCGGTGGCGGTCGCAGCCGGGCTGGCCACACTGCGCGCCGCCGACGACACGGTGTACGAGAAACTCGACGACAACGCAAACCGGCTGGCCGACCTGATATCGGGAGCCTTGACGAACGCCGATGTGCCACACCAGGTCCCGCAGGCCGGAAACATGCTCAGCGTCTTCTTCAGTGAGACGCAGGTGACCGATTTCGCCTCGGCGCGAGCCAGCCAGACGTGGCGTTTTGCGCCGTTCTTCCACGCGCTGCTCGACGGCGGCGTCTACCCGCCCTGCAGCGCCTTCGAAGCGTGGTTCGTCTCGGCCGCACTCGACGACGCCGCGTTCGGCCGGATCGCCGATGCGCTACCCGCGGCCGCCAATGCCGCCGCCGCAGCCAAGGAGAGCAAGCCCTGATGGCCGAGCAGACCCGCATCCACTTGGTGCGCCACGGCGAGGTGTACAACCCCGATGGGGTGCTTTACGGCCGGTTGCCTGGATTCCGCTTGTCCGACAAGGGAAACCAACAAGCCCAAGCCGTGGCCGAGGCGCTTTCCGGCCGCGATGTCGTCGCGGTGATCGCCTCGCCGCTACAGCGCGCGCAGGAAACGGCCGCACCGATCGCCGCCCGCCATGGCCTGACGGTGGACACCGACGCCGACCTGATCGAATCGGCCAACTTCTTCGAAGGCAAGCGCCTGGGACCTGGCGACGGCGCCTGGAAGGACCCGCGGTTCTGGTGGCAGCTGCGCAACCCGTTCACCCCGTCGTGGGGTGAGCCCTACAAGCAGATCGCGACGAGGATGACGACGGCCGTCTGCAAGGCCCGCGCGCGGGCCGCCGGCGGCGAAGCGGTGTGCGTCAGCCATCAACTGCCGGTGTGGACGACGCGGCTGTCGCTGACCGGCAGGCGCCTCTGGCACGATCCGCGGCGTCGCGATTGCGCGGTGGGCTCGGTGACGACGTTCGTGTTCGACGGCGACCGACTGGTCGACGTGTTGTACAGCGAGCCGGCGGGCAGTTGACCGTGCGGCGGCTGACGTTCGTCGTCGTGACAGTGGCGGGGCTTTTGACCGGCTGCTCCCACGGTGACGATGCGGTCGCCCAGGGCGGGACCTTCGAATTCGTCTCTCCCGGTGGCAAAACCGACATCTACTACGACCCGCCCGACAAGCGCGGCAGGCCAGGGCCGATAGCCGGCCCCGAGCTGACGGACCCGGCCCGCTCCGTCTCGGTGGACGACTTCGCCGGCAAGGTCGTCGTCATCAACGTCTGGGGGCAGTGGTGTGGGCCGTGCCGCGCCGAAGCCACTGCGCTGCAACAGGTGTACGACGCCACCCGCGCCGACGGGGTTGCGTTGCTGGGCATCGACGTTCGTGACAACAACCGCGAGGCCGCCCAGGACTTCGTCAGCGACCACAAGGTGACGTATCCGTCGATTTACGACCCCGCGATGCGCACCATGATCGCCTTCGGCGGCAAATTCCCGACCTCGGTCATCCCGTCCACGCTGGTGCTCGACCGCCGGCATCGGGTGGCCGCGGTGTTCCTGCGCGAATTGCTCGCCGGGGATCTGCAGTCGGTGGTGCAACGCGTCGCCGCTGAACCGGGGTCCCAGTGAGCGGCTTCACCGAAACTGCTGCCGCCGGGCCACTTTTGCTGGCTTTGGCGGTGTCCGTGCTAGCCGGACTGGTCTCGTTCGGATCGCCGTGTGTGGTCCCGCTGGTGCCGGGCTACCTGTCGTATCTGGCGGCCGTGGTCGGCGTCGACGAGGCCGGTGATGCGCCGCCGAATGCGCGGTGGCGGGTCGCCGGGTCGGCCGCGTTGTTCGTCGCCGGATTCACCGTGGTGTTCCTGCTGGGCACCGTCGCAGTGCTGGGCATGACCACCACGTTGATCGCCAATCAGCTTGTGCTGCAACGGGTCGGCGGTGTGCTGACCATCCTGATGGGCCTGGTGTTCGTCGGCTACGTCCCGGCGCTGCAGCGTCAGTTCCGGTTCGCGCCGCAGCAGTTGTCGACGCTGGCCGGGGCGCCGTTGCTGGGCGCGGTGTTCGCGCTGGGCTGGACGCCGTGCCTGGGTCCGACGCTGGCCGGTGTGGTGACCGTCGCGTCGGCGACCGACGGCGCGAGCGTGGCCCGCGGAATCGTGCTGGTGATCGCCTACTGCCTGGGCCTGGGAATCCCGTTCGTGCTGTTGGCTTTCGGGTCGGCGACGGCGGTTGCCGGGCTGGACTGGCTGCGGCGGAACACCAGGGCGCTGCAGATCTTCGGCGGCGTGCTGCTGATCGCGGTGGGCATCGCATTGGTCAGCGGCGGGTGGAACGACTTCGTGTCCTGGCTGCGCGACGGGCTGGTGTCCGATGTGAGGTTGCCGATTTGAACCGGATAGTCGCATGGTCCCGCAACACCTGGCGGGCACTGACCTCGATGGGCACCGCGCTGGTGCTGCTGTTCCTGCTGGCGCTGGGCGCGATGCCCGGCGCGCTGCTGCCGCAGCGCAGCCTCAACGCCGGCAAGGTCGCCGACTATCTGGTCGCGCACCCGAAGATCGGGCCGTGGCTGGATCGCCTGCAAGCGTTCAACGTGTTCGGCAGCTTCTGGTTCACCGCCATCTACACGCTGCTGTTCGTGTCGCTGCTCGGCTGCCTGACACCGCGGATGATCGAGCATGCCCGCGCCATGCGGGCAAACCCAGTGCCCGCCCCGCGCAACCTGGCCCGGCTGCCCAAGCATGCCGACGCCACGATCGCCGGTGAGCCCGACGAGTTGGCGACGACGCTGACGGCCCGCCTTCGGGGCTGGCGCACTGTCGTTCGTCACGGCGACGCCATCGAAATCTCCGCCGAGAAAGGCTATCTGCGCGAATTCGGCAACCTGGTCTTCCACTTCTCGCTGCTCGGCCTGCTGGTCGCTGTCGCCGTCGGCAAGCTGTTCGGGTACGAGGGCAACGTCGTCGTCATCGCCGACGGCGGCCCCGGCTTCTGCTCGGCATCACCCGCGGCGTTCGACTCGTTCCGGGCGGGCAACACCGTCGACGGCACGTCACTGCATCCGATCTGCCTGCGCGTCAACGACTTTCAGGCGCGTTACCTGCCATCCGGACAGGCCACGTCGTTCGCCGCGGATATCGACTACCAGGCCGGCCGCGACCTCACCGGCGGACGCTGGCGGCCCTACCGGCTGGAGGTCAACCACCCGCTGCGGGTCAGTGGCGACCGCGTCTATCTGCAGGGCCACGGCTACGCGCCGACGTTCACGGTGACCTTCCCCGACGGCCAGAGCCGCACCTCCACCGTGCAGTGGCGACCGGACAATCCGAAGACGTTGCTGTCCTCGGGCGTCGCGCGCATCGACCCGCCCGCCGGGACGTATCCCGACGCCGCCGAACGTCGCCAACATCAGATCGCCATCCAGGGTCTGCTCGCGCCGACCGAGCAACTCCAAGGCACCCTGCTGTCGTCGAGTTTCCCCGCGCTGATCGCGCCGGCGGTGGCGGTCGACATCTACTCCGGCGACACCGGCCTGGACAGCGGCCGGCCGCAGTCGTTGTACACGCTGGACCCGCACCTGATCGACCAGCACCGGCTCACCCGGGTCAAACGGGTGAACCTGCGGATCGGCCAGCAAGTCCGCGTCGAGCAGGGTCCGGCGGCGGGCACCATTGTGCGGTTCGACGGGGCCGTGCCGTTCGTCAACCTGCAGGTCTCGCACGACCCCGGGCAGATCTGGGTGTTGGTGTCAGCGATCGCGATGATGGCCGGGCTGGTGGTCTCGCTGCTGGTGCGCCGGCGGCGGATTTGGATTCGGCTGCTGACAGTGTCGCCCGGTACGGTGAATGTCCAGGTAGGCGGTTTGGCGCGGACCGACAACGCCGGCTGGGGCGATGAATTCGAGCGACTCGTCGGCAAGCTGCAGGACGGGCTACCAGCGTCGCCGGCCGAACCGGTCGCGACCGGAAGGAGCACACCGTGAATCGCACCCATATCGACATCGGTTTGGCGCGCAACTCCGACTGGGCGTTCACGTCGTCGGTGGTGATCCTGGTGGTCGCCCTGCTGCTGCTGGCCGTCGAACTCGCCTACACCCGCAGCCGACAGACCGACCGTGAACTCGTCAACGCCGGGTCGGTCGGTGTGGACAGCGCCACCGCCGACGTCGTGACCGAGGCCCCGCGGCGGCCGTTCGACGAACGCGTCGGTAGGGCCGGCCTCGTTCTGGTCTACGCCGGCATCGGGCTGCTGTTCGCGTGCATCGTGCTGCGCGGTCTGGCCACCACCCGGGTGCCGTGGGGCAACATGTACGAGTTCATCAACCTGACCTGCTTCTGCGGGCTGACCGCCGGCGCGATCGTGCTGCGCCGTCCGCAGTACCGCCCGCTGTGGGTGTTCCTGCTGCTGCCGGTGCTGATCTTGCTGACGGTGTCCGGACGCTGGCTGTACACCAACGCCGCCCCGGTGATGCCCGCGCTGCAGTCATACTGGCTGCCCATCCACGTCTCGGTGGTCAGCCTGGGCTCCGGGGTGTTCCTGGTCGCCGGGGTGGCCAGCATCCTGTTTCTGCTGCGAACCTCGCGGCTCGGTGAGCCCGACGCTCAGGGCGGCTTGGCTCAGGTGGTGCACCGGCTGCCCGACGCGCAGACGCTGGACCGGATCGCATACCGGACCACGATCTTCGGGTTCCCGGTCTTCGGCTTCGGGGTGATCTTCGGTGCCATCTGGGCCGAGGAGGCTTGGGGCCGGTACTGGGGCTGGGATCCCAAGGAGACCGTGGCGTTCATCGCCTGGGTGGTGTACGCGGCCTACCTGCATGCCAGGTCGACGGCGGGTTGGCGGGACAGGAAAGCGGCCTGGATCAACGTCGTCGGCTTCGTGGCCATGGTGTTCAACCTGTTCTTCGTCAACCTGGTGACCGTCGGCCTGCACTCCTACGCCGGGGTGGGCTAGATCACGATCAGCAGGCTCTCAGCAACGCTGCGATATGTTCGGGTCAGCAGGGCTGTTCGTTAACGACGCGACCCCAGGGTCGCGACAAGGGGAAATTCCACGTGTCTGACCATCCGACGCACGGCGCGAATGCGGGAGCGTCGCGCGGTCGTGAAGAACATCCGACGACCGAATTGCCGCCGCATCCGCCGGCGCCACCGCCGGCCGCGGAACCGGAGACCCGGGCGTTCGCCGGGTTCCGCACCGAACGCCGCTTCAGCGACAACGAGACGCAGAACGCGCCGCTGCCCGCAACCCACGAGGAACCCCGGGCCTGGGCGGCCACGCCGTACCAGGGAATGCCGCGCGTCGTCGAATCCGGCGACGCGCCCCGACGGGTGTACGGCAACTACGGGGGACCGCCGGCCCCGGCGGACGCCGGCGCGTCGCAGGCGCCCATGCCGCCTCCGCGCTATCCCGAGTTGTCCACCAGCACGTTGCTGCGCCACGTCAAGCCGGCGCCGACGGAGGGCTGGCGCCGGTGGCTGTTCCGCCTGTCCGGGCAGCTGATCAACGTCGGCGAAAGCCAGCGGACCATGCGGTACAACGACCTCACCGTGCAGGTCAACAAACCGCTGCGGGGTTGCTACCGGATCGCGATGCTCTCGCTGAAGGGCGGCGTCGGAAAAACCACCATCACCGCCACGCTGGGTTCGACGTTCGCGTCGATTCGCGGCGACCGGGTGGTGGCGGTCGACGCCAATCCCGACCGCGGCACGCTGAGCCAGAAGGTGCCGCTGGAGACTCCGGCCACGGTCCGGCACCTGCTGCGCGACGCCGAAGGCATCGACCGCTACAGCGATGTCCGCGGCTACACCTCGCAGGGCCCCAGCCGACTGGAAGTCCTTGCGTCGGAAAGTGATCCGGCGATGTCGGAGGCGTTCAGCGCCGAAGACTATGCGCGGACCCTGGAGATCCTCGAGCGGTTCTACGGTCTGGTGCTCACCGACTGTGGCACGGGGCTGCTGCATTCCGCGATGACGTCGGTGCTGGAGAAGGCCGACGCACTGGTCGTGGTCAGCTCGGGTTCGATCGATGGCGCGCGCAGCGCGTCGGCCACGCTGGACTGGCTCGACGCCCACGGCCATGAGGATCTGGTCAGCAATTCGATCGCGGTGATCAACGCGGTGCGACCG
Source organism: uncultured Actinomycetota bacterium (assembly GCA_963741555.1). Taxonomy (GTDB): domain Bacteria; phylum Actinomycetota; class Actinomycetes; order Mycobacteriales; family Mycobacteriaceae; genus Mycobacterium. The sequence continues at coordinate 252,262 of CAVUIH010000012.1, forward strand.
CGATCAGGCAAGGTCGACATGCAGAAAGTGGTGGACCACTTCTCGCGACGTTGCCGCGCAGTGCGTTTGGTGCCGTTCGACCCGCACCTCGAGGAAGGCGCCGAGATCGACCTGAACCGGTTGAAGCGGGAAACCCGGGAAGCGCTCATCGAGCTGGCAGCGGTTGTCGCCGATGGTTTTCCGAGCGATCAGCGCCGCTCCAACGAGCACTTCATCTAGCACGCCCTGCGACGATCCGGGCCGAACCGGCCCGGAGAGGAGCCGGGCGATCAATCTAGGAACGCGGATTGTTGTCGCCGTGGCTCAACCGCCACAGGAAGTCCGGATCGTCGTCGGGTCCGATCACGCGACTCTTCGGGCGGGTGACCTGTGAACGGGCCGCCCGCCAGCCGACGTAGACCAGAGTCCCGAGAGCCAGGACCAGGAGCAGGTAGAGCACGCAAACACCTCCTTGGTCCGAATATACGCGGCGACCTAGGCTCGCACTGTGTCAAACGGAACGAGCCGCGCCGGCCGCGCAGTCGTCAGCGTCCTGCTCTACGCCGCCGCCCGGGTCGCGTTGGTGGTGGTGCTCGCCGCGGTCATCTACTGGACCGGCCGTGTTCTCGGCGTGCGGGAGTTCCCGATCGTCGTCGCCGCGCTGTTCGCTCTCGTCATCGCGATGCCGCTGGGCTTCTGGCTTTTCGGTCCGCTGCGACGGCGGGCCACCGCGGGTATCGACGCGGCCACCGCACGCCGGCGCCGCGACCGCGAGCAGTTGCGGGCCAGGCTGCGCGGTGAGGCGCCGCCCGAGGACGCTCCCGACACGTCGGACTGATTGCCGTCAGCGTGCGGCCAAAGTCAATGCGGCGGCCACCGCGATCGACCAGACCAGCATCGTGATCCCGGTGTCGCGCAACACCGGGATCAGCTCGCGGCCGATCCGCCCGGATCGCACCGGCGCCGCGGCCCGCAGCGCCAACGGCGTGGCCACCAGGCCTACCGCGCACCACGGGGTGGCCGCCGTCAACGCCAGCGTCAACACCGCGGCCGTGGCAAGCAGCGACTGGTAGAAGATCCGCGTCCCCCGGTCGCCGAGGCGTACCGCCAGGGTGATCTTCCCGGACTGCGCGTCGGTCGGGATGTCTCGTAAGTTGTTGGCCACCAACACTGCTGACGACAATGCCCCGGTCGCCACCGCCAGCACCGCGCCGACCCAGTTCACCCGCAACGCCTGGGTGTACTGCGTGCCGAGCACCGCGACCAGGCCGAAGAACACGAACACCGCGACCTCGCCGAAACCCGCGTAGCCGTAGGGCCTCGAGCCGCCGGTGTAGAGCCAGGCGCCGGCGATGCACAACGCGCCGACCGCGATCAGCCACGGCGCGCTGGTCAGCGCGAGCGCCAACCCGGCCACCGCGCCGATGCTCAAGCTCGCGACGGCCACCGCCCGCACCGCGTGCGGGGTCGCCAGCCGCGACCCCACCAGGCGCACCGGGCCCGCCCGGTCGTCGTCGGTGCCGCGGATGCCGTCGGAGTAGTCGTTGGCGAAGTTGACCCCGATGACCAGGGCGACCGCGACGGCCAGGGCGAGCAGCGCCTTCCACCAGACGGCGCCGAGCAACCAGGCCGCGCCGCCGGTGCCGGCGATCACCGGGGCGATGGCATTGGGAAGGGTTCGCGGTCGCGCGCCGGCGATCCACTGCGCAAGGCTGGCCACCCTGTGATCGTTCCATGCCCGTGCACGACAATGCTCTGGTGCTCGCCGGCGACGATGCAGAGCAAGGAAGCGATGTGGGGGTACCTCCCGCTTGCGGGGGAGAGGAGCGGCGATAAATGATCGGAGTGATCGGCGGCAGCGGCTTCTACACGTTCTTCGACTCGGCCGCGCGCAGCGTCAGCCTGGACACCCCATACGGTCAGCCCAGCGGCCCGGTCACGGTCGGCATGGTGGGGGAGCACGAGGTGGCGTTCCTTCCCCGTCACGGCGCCGAGCACCGCTTCCCGGCGCACAAGGTGCCGTATCGGGCGAACATGTGGGCGCTGCGGGCGCTGGGAGTGCGGCAGGTCTTCGCCCCGTGCGCGGTCGGCAGCCTGACGCTCGACCACGGACCCGGCAGCATCGTGGCGCCCGATCAGTTGGTGGACCGCACCCGCCACCGCGCCGACACCTATTTCGACTCCGGCGCGGCGCATGTCTCCTTCGCCGACCCGTACTGCCCGACGCTGCGCGCGGCGGTCAGCGGCCTGCCCGGAGTCGTCGACGGCGGCACCATGGTCGTCATCGAGGGCCCGCGGTTCTCCACCCGCGCAGAAAGCCGGTGGTTCGCCGCAGCAGGCTTCACGCTGGTCAACATGACCGGCTATCCGGAGGCAGTGCTCGCCCGCGAACTCGAAATATGTTATGCGCCAATAGCTTTGGTGACCGACCTGGACGCCGGCATCGACGAGGGTGCTGGCGTCAAGCTCGACGAGGTGGTCAGCGAATTCGAGAAGAACATCGGCCCGTTCAAGAAACTGGTGCGCGAGGCGATCGGCCAGGTCGGCGCCGACCACACTTGCACGGAGTGCCTGTCACACACGGGAGTTCCGCTTCCGTTCGACGAGGCGTGACGGCTCAGCCGGCCTTCGCTTCTTGCCGTTGCTCGTCGGCGCCCGGTGGCCGCGGCGGGCGCCCTCGACGCAGCGTTTCGATCAGGTCGCGATAGGGCCCGACCAGGTAGACGGTGTCGTCGCCGTGCAGCCGGGCGTCGCGTCGCGGGTGCAGCTTGAGCAGCCCATTCGACGTCGTGATGGCGATGACCCGGGTGTGGGTGGACAACTCGTACATGCGCAGCCCGTCGAGCTCGCTGCCGGCGGCCACCTGCATACCGCCGACCACGAACGAGCGTTGACCCACCGAGAAGGTGCCCAGAACCTGCAGGCCGATCGCCCCGCCGATGAACCAGGGCACGGCCAGCTCGACGGTGGAGCGCACGTTCTCGAAGCCGAACCGCTGCGCGACCGCGAAGCCCAGCGTGCGGTCGTAAACCCGCAACACCAAAGGAATTTCGGTCCAGTGCTCCCGGGTGGCGGTTTTCGTGCCCAGCATCTCGGTCAACACGATGCCGGTCTCGATGTTGATCATGTCGTCGCGCGTCAGCACTGCCACCGCGCGGGCGCGATCCACCCGCGCCGCCTTCAATGTCTGGCGCAACGTGGCGTCACCGAAGATCACCGGAACGTCGAGGTCGCGCACTGCCGACAGGAATCGGTTCTCCTCGTTGAGTTCGATCACCGCGACTTCGTATCCGGCGGCGGCCAGGTCGCTCACGACACGCATGCCCAGGGCGCTCAACCCGACGACGACGATGTGGTTGCGCAAATGCCGCACCCGGGGGCGCGACGAGGCGAAGGCGAACCGGCGTGACAGCAGTACGTCGGCGACGAACGACACCAGCAGCGCGGTGGTGGTCACACCACTGAACATCAACATCGTCGAGAACGTGCGCAGCCAGGTGGGCTGGTTGACGAAGCTGAAGTCGCCGTATCCGGTCGTGGTCATCGTCTCGATGGTGAAGTAGAACGCGTCGATCCAGCCCATGGTGGGCGGCGCCTGGTAGCCGAACCGCAGCACGATCGTCGAGGTGATCAACAACAGCAGCGTGGCCGCCACGACCGGATAAAACGTCGGGTTGAAGTCGCTCAGCACACCCCGGACGCCGTCGACCACTCGTCGCGGCCACGGCCGGCCGGTGCGGGTGCGCGTCGCGCCCGGAATCCTGATGCCCCGGGCGGCGATTTCGTCGGCAGTGCCGATCATGATCGCCGTGTCGCCCCGGTGCACCCGTTGATCGCGGCCGGGACACACATCCATCTCGCCGGGATCGGGTGCGTCCTCGCCGTGAATCACCGCCACCGGGGCGAGGTCGCCGTAGAGTTCGCGGAGCGTCGCGTCACGAGACGCCGTGGTGTCCGAGACGACGAATTCGATGCCGGCGGCCTCGAACCGGTGGGTGTTCTGCGCCAGGCAGGCTTCCACGACTGACGGCGCGGCGAGATCGGCGACGTCCAGGATCGCGCCGGCCCCGTTGTCGTCGGCCACCGCTTCGCGCAGCACGTGGTTGGCCACCCTGGCCACCACGCGCACTTCGGGGTTGGTTTTCCTTGTCAGCAAAGCGATTTCGAGGTTTCTCGCGTCGTCGTCTCCGGCGCAGACGACGGCAAGCGCGTGTGACACGTCGTTGAGCGTGAGTTCACCGGCGACGCCGGCCTCGGACGTCTCCGCGTCGAGCAGCCGCACGACGGTCGCGCCGGCATTTTTCAGCTCGTCGGCGATCGTCGTGGCAAGCGCATCGTCACCGCTGACAATGATGTGGCGGTGCATGCTCAGTCCACGACTACGGGCCGGTCCACCAGGGCATTATGTCATCCGGGTTGACTCGGCCAGCCGTATCAGCGCCGGCCGGTCGACCTTGCCGATGCCGCGCATCGGCAAGGCGTCGACGATGTGCAGCTCGCGCGGCGCGGCGGTGTGGGCCAATGTCCGCATCACGTGCGCCCGCAGCGTGTCGAGTTCGGGTGGGGGCAACCGTCTGCGACCACGACCGCGGCGACCACCCGCTGGCCCAGCCGCTCGTCGGCAAGTCCGAAGACAGCACAGTCGGCCACCGCGGGATGAGTCCGCAACGCCGCCTCGACCGGCTGCGGCAGTACCGTCAGGCCGCCGGTGCTGATCGCGTCGTCGATTCGGCCCAGCACGCTGAGTGCACCCGAATCGTCAACTGCGCCAACATCGTCGGTGTGAAACCACCCCGGCTCGGCGAACGGGTCGGGGTCGGGCGGATTGCGATAGCCCTTGGCCAGCGTCGCGCCGCCGATCGTGATCCGGCCGTCGTCGTCGATCCGCACCTCGACCCCGTCGAGTGGGATGCCGTCGTAGACACAGCCGCCCGCGGTCTCGCTCATGCCGTAGGTGCGCACCACGCGGATGCCGGCCGCGGCAGCGGCCTCCAGAACCGGTTGCGGGGCCGGTCCGCCGCCGATCAGCACGGCATCCAGGCCGGCCAGCGCAGCGCTGGCAGCCGGATCGGTCAACGCCTTGGCCAACTGCGTGGCGACCAGCGAGGTGTAGCGTCGGCCCGAGCCGAGTTCGTTTATGGCAGAAGGTAATTGGCCGATGTCGAAGCCGTTCGAGACGTCGAGTTCGACCGGGGTGGAATCGGCCAGCAGACTTCGCACCAGCACCTGGACGCCGGCGATGTGGTACGGCGGCAGGGCCAGCAGCCACCGGCCGGGCCCGCCCAGCCGGTCGTGGGTGGCCGCGGCGCTGGCGGTCAGCGCGGCGGCGGTGAGCAGCGCGCCTTTCGGCGCACCGGTGGTTCCCGAGGTCGTCACCACGACGGCGACGTCGTCCTCGATGACCTCGCCCACCCGCAGCGACGACAGGGCAGACCCGTGGTCACCTTCGGCGGGGAGTGGCAGCAGCGCGGGCGCGTGGCCGATCAGGACCTGTTCCAGGGCCGCCATCAGCGGCCGTGCCGAGGAGCCCGGCGCCACGGCGAATGCCCGCAGGACGGCTATCCGGTTCCCTCGCCGTCGCGGACGTCGTCCAACGGCCAGCCCTTGGCGGCCAGCCGCTCCCGCACCCGTTCGATGTCCGCCGGCGACGGCAATTCGTCGGTGAGCTGCGTGATCAGCACACCGATGTCGACATGATCGAAGTCGCCTCGCTGCATGAGCTCATGGGCCACCAGCTGGACCTCGTCGTTGCTCATCCGGCGGGAGAGCAGGGCGAGCACCGGGAAATAGTCAGTCGGCGGTATGCCTTCTGGATATCCCGCGCGCAGCCAGGCGACTACCGAGGTCAGGAATCGGTTCACAGTGTGTCAACTTCCCCCGCTGGGCCGTCGGTAAGCCTCGAAACAGAATAATTTCCCGATGCTACGCGGGCTTGGCTCCGAGAATGTACAGGCCGGTACGCGCCCCGATGAAGTCCCGGGCGATGTACAACACGCCGATGATCACGGCGACCAGGGCCAACGCGTAGATCGCGTAGGAGATCGCCGTCAGCGCCGGGTTTTTGTGCTTGACGGCCGCGCCGTCGGAACCGATGACACCATCGCCTGCGGCGCCTGCCCGCACGGCGAGCGCGAACAGGGCCGGCATTCCGCTACCGAGGATCAAACCGAAGATCAGGATCTTGAGCGACGCCTGGTAGTTGAACCAGTGGTTCAGGTGGCTCATAGCGTGCCTGCTTTCTTTGCCTCGGCGGCGTGCGGAGTGGCCTCGCCGTCGGTGAAGGGAGAGCCGGCGATGCCCGGCTTGCCGTGCTCGTCGAGCCCGGCTGTCAGGTCGCCCTTCCATTCGGCGTTGACGTTCTTGTGGTCGACCTTCGTCTTGCGCGATTGCAGGTAGATGGCCGACGCCGCCGCTGCCAGCAAGCCGAAGCCGACGGTCGCACCGGCATAGCCGCCGATCCCGTGGGTCATCCAGTACGTGAGGGCGCCGACCAGGCCGGCCGCGGGCAGCGTGATCAGCCATGCGGTCGCCATCCGGCCGGCGACGCCCCAGCGAACCTCTGCGCCGGGTTTGCCGACACCGCTACCGAGTACGGATCCGGTCACCACCTGAGTGGTGGACAACGCGTATCCGAACTGAGCCGACAGCAGAATGATGACGGCCGACGACGACTCGGCCGCCATGCCTTGCGGCGACTTGATCTCGACGAGGCCCTTGCCCATGGTGCGGATGATCCGCCAGCCGCCGGTGTAGGTGCCCAGCGCCATCGCGCACGCGCAGGCCAAGATCACCCAGAACGGCGGCAGGGCGTCGGTCCGGCTGACCGCGCCGTAGGAGATCAACGCCAGGAAGATCACGCCCATCGTCTTCTGCGCGTCGTTGGTGCCGTGTGCCAGCGACACGAGGGAGGCCGAGAAGATCTGGCCGCGGCGGAATGCGGTTTCGCTGCGTTCCTCCGGGACACCGCGATTGATCCGGTAGACCAGCCAGGTGCCCACCGCTCCGACGATCCCGGCCAACAGCACCGACACCAGCGCCGGAATCAGCACGCGGGACACCACGCCGGTCCAGATCACCCCGTGTGCGCCGGCCGCGGCGATCATGGCGCCGACGATGCCACCCACCAGGGCGTGCGACGAGCTCGAGGGGATACCCAGCAGCCAGGTGAGCAGGTTCCAGACGATCCCACCGACCAGGCCGGCGAACACCAGCTGCAGCGTCACCAGGTGACCGTTCACCAGGTCCTTGGCGATCGTCCCGGCGACGGCAGTGGACAGGAACGCTCCTGCGAGATTCAGCACTGCCGATAGCGTCACTGCCTGCTTCGGCTTGAGTGCGCCACTGGCGATGGACGTCGCCATCGCATTGCCGGTGTCGTGGAAGCCGTTCGTGAAATCGAATGCGAGGGCAGTGATCACGACGATGATCAACAGGAACAGCTGAAGGTTCACGTGGCTAATTCTGGGGGTATGGGGACGCAGTTGTCGAAAGATCGAGGTCGGGAAACCAAGGTATTTTGCAGTCGTCGTCAGATGTTCGTCTGGGGTTAACCTGCGCGCTTGGCCCGGTCACTGCGCGTATCGCGACGCAGAGGATGATCCGCCGGGATCTCGACGAAAATCAGCGTGACCCCGTCGGGATCGGTCACGTGCATCTCGTGTAGACCCCACGATTCTTGGCGGGCTTCGCGGGCGATCGGCACGCCTCGGCCTTCCAGCTCGGCTTGCGTCGCGCGGACGTCACGCACCTGCAGCCACAACGCACCCGGGAACGCTCCGGCGGGATGCTCAGGCGCGCCGTGGGCGGCCAGCTCGATCAGCGATTGGCCGGCGTAAAACACTGTGCCCGCGCCGTAGTCGCGGAAGATCGCAAGACCGAGCTCGTCTCGGTAGAAGGTCAGCGACCGCTCGTAGTCCGCGGGCCGCAACAGCATCCGGCTCGCCAGGATCTCCATGCCCTCGTGTCTATCACGGCTTTCGCGGCTATCAGGGCTGAAGCCGCTGGCGTCTGATCAAGTTGGTCGCCAGTCCGGGGCCGAAGGTGTCCAGCGCCTGGGAGACGATCGCCATCCGCGGCGCGATACGGACCGGCCGGTGGCGGGCGGCGGTGATCATCCAGCCCGCGGCCTCGTGTGTGGACAGGGCCGGCAACCCTTGGTACTCCTTGGTCGGCGCGATCATCGGGGTGGCCACCAGCGGGTAGTACAGCGTGGTCGAGCTCACACCCTTTCTGGCCCACTCGGTTTCGGCCACTCTGCTCACTGCCGACAACGCGGCCTTGGACGCGTTGTAGACGCCGAACAACGGCGACGCCTCGCTGAACACGCCCCAGGTCGCCACGTTGATGATGTGCCCGTCGCCGCGCTGCAGCATCGCCGGCGCGATGCCGCGCATCAGCCGCAGCGGCGAGTAGTAGTTGAGCACCATCGTCCGCTCGACGTCGTGCCAGCGTTCCAGCGACTCGGCCAGCGGCCGTCGGATCGACCGCCCGGCGTTGTTGATCAAGATGTCGACGCCGCCGAAACGCTGATCGACGTCGGCGACCAATGCGTCGACGGCGTCCAGGTCGGACAGATCGCAGGGGATCGCGACGGCGTTGCCGCCGTCTGCGGTGATGCGACCCACCACCTCGTCCAGCAGATCCTTGCGGCGAGCGACGGCGATCACGGTGGCACCGCGACGGGCGAACTGCTCCGCGGCGCTCTCGCCGATCCCGGAGGAAGCCCCGGTCAGCAGGATTCGCTTGCCGTCCAGCTCGACCGCCTTGGCCGCCGGCCGGTACCGCTTCAGCGAATCGGTGATCGGCGGCCGCATCGAGTTCAGCGTGATCTGCTCGGCCAGTCGGCGCAGTGGATTCTTACTCACAGGTCAGGAGTGTAGGTGGCGGCTTGACGGCACCGAGATCGACGCTAGCGCGATGCGCTCTTACACTTCTGCGCGCTGATGTCGATCTCGATGAGGGTCGCTAGAAATACCGCGGGAACGCACTCCAGTCGGGGGGCCGCTTCTCCAGGAACGCGTCGCGGCCCTCGACGGCTTCATCGGTCATGTAGGCCAGCCGGGTGGCCTCGCCGGCGAACAGTTGCTGGCCGACCAGCCCGTCGTCGAGCAGGTTGAACGCGTACTTCAGCATCCGTTGTGCCTGAGGCGATTTCGCGTTGATCTCAGACGCCCACTGGATGGCCTCGGTTTCCAGATCGACGTGGTCGATGACGGCGTTGACCGCACCCATCGCGTGCATCTGCTCGGCGGTGTACGGCCGGCCGAGGAAGAAGATCTCGCGGGCGAACTTCTGGCCCACCTGCCGGGCGAGATATGCGCTGCCGTAACCACCGTCGAAGCTGCCGACGTCGGCGTCGGTCTGCTTGAACCGGGCGTGCTCGCGGCTGGCCAGGGTCAGGTCGCAGGTCACGTGCAGGCTGTGCCCGCCGCCGGCTGCCCAGCCGTTGACCAGGCAGATCACCACCTTGGGCATGAAGCGGATCAGCCGCTGGACTTCCAGGATGTGCAGCCGTCCGGCGCGCGCAGCATCGACGGTGTCGGCGGTGTCGCCCTCCGCATACTGATAGCCGCTACGCCCGCGGATGCGCTGATCGCCGCCGGAGCAGAACGCCCACACCCCGTCCTTGGGCGAGGGCCCGTTTCCGGTCAGCAGGACGACGCCGACGTCAGGCGACATCCGGGCGTGATCGAGCACGCGGTAGAGCTCGTCGACCGTGTGCGGGCGAAACGCGTTGCGCACCTCGGGCCGGTTGAACGCCACCCGCACGGTGGCGTCGGCAACGTGACGGTGGTAGGTGATGTCGGTCAGATCGCCGAACCCGTCGACCGGCTTCCAGGAGTCGGCGTGAAAAGGATTGTCGCTCAAGGCTATTGAATTCCATCCAGTCGAAATACCGCGCAGCGGCCTGCCAACGCTTCGAATTCCTCCGGCCGGCCCTCGTCGACCAGGCCGGCCCGTTTCATGAAGCCCACCCCGGTGGGAACTTCTTCGGGGAACACCCGCAGCAGCGGTCGGGCATCCTCGGCGGACAACTCGACCATCTTCACGCGCCGAACACTGCGGCCGCGGGCCACCGTGGCCTCACCGGCGGCACGGACGTTGGCCACCCAGTCGGCGCCGGGAAATCCCGCGACGACGTATTCCTGGCCGCCGACCGTCATCGGCGTGACGGGGGTCGACCGCTCGCGTCCCGACTTGCGTCCGGGCACCGTCAGCACGACCGGGCTTTCACCGCCGAAACTCAGGCCGAGCCGCGACATCTGGATGAAGAGCTTGTTCGCCGGTTTGAGCCACCACGGCGGCCGAACCGACTTGCTGCCCATAGGGCGACGGTACTCGTCGGCCCGGCGGCGCTTTGGCAAGGCTGTGTTTCCTGGCAATCAGGGCCGTGGGTGCCTAATGTGTTGCTCCGTGTCCAGCGAGATCCATCCGCATGAGCCGCATCAGGGTTCGTTCTCCGCACGGCTGAATTGGCTTCGGGCCGGTGTCCTGGGCGCCAACGACGGAATCGTCTCCACGGCGGGCATTGTCGTCGGTGTCGCCGCGGCGACCGTGGCCCGCGGCCCGATCGTCACCGCGGGTGTCGCCGGGCTGGCGGCCGGCGCGGTGTCGATGGCCTTGGGCGAATACGTATCGGTCAGCGCGCAGCGCGACACCGAGCAGGCGTTGCTGGCAATTGAACGCGGAGAGCTCAGCGCGGACCCCGCCGCCGAGTTGGACGAACTCGCAGCCTTGCTCGAGGCCAAGGGTTTGTCCGCGGCGACCGCACGCACCGCCGCCGAGGAGCTCACCGATCACGACCCGATGGCCGCGCACGCCGACGTGGAACTCGGCGTCGATCCCGACGACCTGACCAGTCCGTGGCAGGCCGCGCTGTCGTCGGCCTCGTCGTTCAGTGTCGGCGCGTTGCTACCGCTGATCGCCATTCTCACCGCCCCGGTCGCGTTGCGGATTCCGGTCACCGTGGTGTCGGTGCTACTGGCCCTGCTGTTCACCGGGCTGGTATCGGCCCGCCTCGGTCGGGCTCCGAAAAGCCGTGCGGCACTTCGCAATTTCGTCGGTGGCGGCCTGGCTCTCGCGGTGACCTATGCGATAGGACATCTCGTCGGCCTCAGCGGCGTCCAGTGAACTCCTCCATGCCGTGACTGGGCGGACTGGTGTTCGGCTGGCTGACGTCGTCTAGGCGTGCCACCTGGTCTGCGCTCAGTTCGACGGCGCCTGCGCCGATGTTCTCCTCGAGGTGGTTGATCGACTTGGTGCCGGCGATCAGCAGCGTGTTCGGCGCGTGCGCCAGCAGCCAGGCCAGTCCGATCTGGGCCGGGGTGGCGTTCAATTCGCCGGCGATCGCTCGCACCACGTCGTTGTCGGCCACCTTCGGAAAGCCGGGGAACGCCGACCCGAGCGGGAAGAAGGGCACCCAGGCCACTCCTTCCCCGCCCTGAGCCTTGCAGAGGTCGAGCATCGCCTCGTGTGAACGGTCGAGCAGGCTGTAGGCGTTCTGCACGCAGACAATGCCCGCGGGCAACGCGCGCTGCAGGATCTCCAGCGGCACGCTGCTGATCCCGATCCCGCCGATCTTGCCTTCGTCGCGCAGCGCGATCATCTCGGCCAGTTGGTCGTCTACGTCGACGATCTGGTCGCCCTCGGCGGCCACGCCCGGCCCCAGGTCCATGCGGCGCAGGTTCACCACGGGTATCTGGTCAAGGCCGAGCTGACTCAGGTCGTCTTCCACGGCCGCGCGCAGTTCGGCGGGCCGCTGCGCCGCGGCCAGCGGCACCGGTTCGTCGCCGGTGTATCGGGCGCCGACCTTGCTGACCAGGACGAGGTCGTCGCGGTACGGCGCCAGCGCCGCGTGGATGCGGCGATTCACCTCGCCGGGGCCGTAGAACGACGCGGTGTCGATGTGATTGACCCCGAGTTCAATGGCGCGGCGCAACACCGCGGCAGCCTCGGCGGGCGACGTTTCGAAGAGTTGCATGGCGCCGAAGCCCACTCGCGCAACGCTGTGGGTGCCGATATCGGCGACGGCGCCGGGCTTGTCTGACATGGTGCTCCCTGGTTCGTGAGACACTGAAACGATGCGGAGGTTCCTCCGCTTATCAACATAGCATAACCGGAGGAGGCTCCGCTTTGGCTGGCGGTGTTCGGTCCGATGCACGCCGCAATCGGGAGAAGTTGCTCGAGGTGGCGACCGCGGCGTTCGCCGCCGCGGACGGCAAGCCGGTGTCGCTGGAGTCGATCGCGCGGGACGCCGGCGTCGGCATAGGCACGCTCTACCGCCATTTCCCCAGCCGACAAGCTCTCGTCGAGGCGATCTACCGGACCGAGCTCGCCGACGTGGCCGCCGCCGCCGAGCAGCTGCTCACCCGGAATCCGCCCACGACGGCGCTGCGTCGCTGGATGGACCGCTACGCGAGCTTCGTGGCCGCCAAGCGTGGGATGGCCGAATCGCTACACGCGATGTTCGATTCGGGCGCCATGGAGCCGAGCGCGACGCGCGACAGCATCGTCGCCGCCGTGGACCTGCTGTTGCGAGCCGGCGTCGACGACGGCAGCGTCCGCTCCGACGTGCACGCCGACGACGTGGTGTCCAGCCTGATCGGCATCTTCCTGGCGAGTGGCTCGCCCGAGCAGACCGGTCGGCTACTCGACCTCCTGGTCGCCGGAGTGAGCCGGCGCTGAGGGAATCAATCGACGCACGGCGTGTTGGAAGCAGGCATGAGACTCAACGATGCGGCGCGCGAACTCATCGGTGACGGCGCCGACGCGACCCTGGTGACGATCAACCCCGATGGCAGCCCCCAGGTGAGTTTGGTCTGGGTGGCCTTGCGGTCCACGCCGGACGGCGACGAGCTGGTGACCGCCCATCTCGCCGAGCACAAGAAGGTCCGCAACGTTCGCCGCGACCCACGCGTCGCGGTGACGATCGTGTATCCCGGCGACCTGGACAAAACCCTGCGACCGTATCTCTCGATCGACGGGACCGCGTGGATCGAGGAGGGCGGCGCGCCGGAGCTGCTGAAAACTCTCTCGGCGGCGCTGTTGGACCCCAACGTGTTTCCGCCGAAGGATGCGCCGCCCGGATTCGTGACACACATCCGCATCGACAAAGTCGGTGGTGTCGGGCTCTAGGCCTGATGTAGCCCCGAGTGTGCGTCCAGCCGCACACTGGAGCTCGAGTGTGCGTCCAGCCGCACACTGGGCGCGCCTAGCCGACGGCTCGGCCGGCACCTTCCCAGAACCGCGCTCGCACAGCCTTTTTGTCCGGCTTGCCCAACCCGGTCAGCGGTAGCGCGTCGACGATCTCCACCCGCTTGGGTGACTGGACCGAGCCCTTACGTTCTTTGACCGCGGCCTGGATCTCGGCGGTCATGGTCTCGATCGCGGCGTCGTCGGTCGGGGCGTCGGAGCGCAGCACCACCACGGCCGTGACGGCCTCGCCCCACTTGTCGTCCGGAGTTCCGACCACGCACACCTGGGCGATCGAAGGGTGTTCGGCAACAACGTCTTCCACCTCGCGGGGGAACACGTTGAAGCCGCCGGTGACGATCATGTCCTTGACCCGGTCGACGATGAAGTAGAAGCCGTCTTCGTCCTCGCGGGCCATGTCGCCGGTGTGCAGCCAGCCGTCCTTGAAGGTGTCCGCCGTCGCCTCGGGCAGATTCCAGTAGCCGCCCGCCAAAAGTGGTCCGCTGACACAGATTTCACCCGGCTCACCCTCTGGGACCGGCTTGCCGTCCTCGCCCAGCAGCGCCACCCGGGCGAACAACGTCGGGCGCCCGCAGGACGTCAGCCGCTTCTCGTCGTGATCGGCCTTGGCCAGATACGTGATCACCATGGGCGCCTCGGACTGCCCGTAGTACTGGGCGAAGATCGGCCCGAACCGCCGGATCGCCTCGGCCAGCCGCACCGGGTTCATCGCCGAAGCGCCGTAGTAGACGGTTTCCAGCGACGACAGGTCGCGGGTGTGTGAATCCGGGTGGTCCATCAACGCGTACAGCATCGACGGCACCAGCATGGTCGCCGTAATCTTCTGCTCTTCAATGACTTTGAGCACCTCGGCCGGGTCGAACTTGCCCAGCACCACCATCTCGCCGCCCTTGACCACCGTCGGGGTGAAGAACGCGGCACCGGCGTGCGACAGCGGCGTGCACATCAGGAAGCGCGGGCTTTCCGGCCACTCCCACTCGGCGAGCTGGATTGCCGTCATCGTGGCGATGTTGCCGGTGGTGCCGATCACGCCCTTGGGCTTGCCGGTCGTTCCGCCGGTGTAGGTCAGGCCGCCGATGTTGTCCGGCAGAAGGTCGGCGACCACCAGTGGCTTGGGGTCGTATTTCGCCGCCTCGGCCGAGAGGTCAACGGCCACGTCTTTGAGCTCTTTCGGGACCGGCCCGATGGTCAGGATCTGCTTGAGCGAGTCGACCTTGTCCAGCAGCCCCAGTGCCCGCTCGACGAACATCGGGTTGGGGTCGATGATCAGCGAACTGACCCCGGCGTCGGAGAGCACATAGGCGTGGTCGTCGAGTGAGCCGAGCGGGTGCAATGCGGTGCGCCGGTATCCCTGGGTCTGGCTGGCGCCGAGAATCATCAGCACCTCGGGACGGTTCAGCGACAACAGCCCGACCGTGACGCCGGTGCCGGCGCCGAGCGCCTCGAAAGCCTGGGTGTACTGGCTGATCCGCTCGGCCAACTGATCGCCGGTCAGGGTGGTGTCCCCGAGGAACAGCACCGGGCGGTTCTTGTGGCGCTTGAGCGCCCCCACCAGAAGGTGGCCGTTGTGGGTCGGATTGCGCAACAGACTGTCACTCATGGAGGCCAGACTAGAACGTGTTGCAATTTCTGTCTGGCGCACCCTGTCATCACTAGTATTTCTGCCCATGGCCGCCGCAGATGTCGTCATGTACGGAACCGTGTTGACCGTCGACGACGCCCAGCCCACGGCTGAGGCGCTGGCGGTCGCCGACGGCCGGATCGTCGCCGTCGGCGACCGGTCCGACGTCGAAGCGTTCGTCGGTCCCGATACTGAGACGATCGACCTCGGCGAAGGCTGCGTCATGCCTGGTTTCATCGAGGCACACGGCCATCCGCTGATGGAGGCGATCGCGCTGTCGGACCGCATCGTCGACATCCGGCCGGTCACGATGCGCAGCGCCGACGACGTCGTCGACGCGGTCCGCCGCGAAGTCGCCAGCCGCGGGTCCGCCGGCGCCTACCTCAACGGCTGGGACCCGCTGCTCCAGCCCGGCCTACCGGCCCCGACGCCGACCTGGCTCGACGACGTCGCACCGGACGGACCGCTGGTCATCATCCACAACTCCGGGCACAAGGCCTACTTCAATTCGCACGCCGCCGAACTCAACGGCCTGAACCGCGACACCCCCGACCCCAAGGGCGCCAAATACGGCCGCGACGCGAACGGCGAACTCGACGGCACCGCCGAAGAGATCGGCGCAGTCTTCCCACTGCTGGGCGGCGCGATCGCGCCGAACGACTTCCCGGCGATGCTGCTGGCCGAATGCGCCCGGCTCAACCGCGCGGGCCTGACCATGTGTTCGGAGATGGCGTTCGACCCGAATTTCCGTCCGCTGGTCGAGCACCTGCGCGGCCAGTTGTCAGTCCGGCTGCGCACCTACGAGGTCTCCAACGCCCAGCTGTCGACCACCGCCGCGCCGGGCGACGGTGACGACATGCTGCGTCAGGTCGGCATCAAGTGTTGGGTCGACGGCTCGCCGTGGGTGGGCAACATCGCGCTGTCGTTCCCGTATCTGGATACCGCCGCGACCCGGGCCATCGGCGTGACGCCGGGCTCCTGCGGCTGCGCCAACTACACCGCCGAACAGCTCACCGAGATCGTCGGCGCCTACTACCCGTTGGGTTGGCAGATGGCCTGCCACGTCCAGGGCGACGCCGGGGTGGACACCATCCTCGACGTGTATGAGCAAGCGCTGCAACGCAATCCACGCGCTGACCATCGCTTACGGCTGGAGCATGTCGGCGCGATCCGGCCCGAGCAACTGCAGCGCGCCGCGGACCTCGGCGTCACCTGCAGCATCTTCGTCGACCAGATTCACTACTGGGGCGACGTCATCGTCGACGGCTTGTTCGGCGCCGAACGTGGATCCCGTTGGATGCCGGCAGGATCCGCAGTGGCTACCGGCATGCGGATCTCGCTGCACAACGATCCGCCGGTGACGCCCGAGGAGCCGCTGCGCAACATCAGCGTCGCCGTGACGCGCACAGCGCCGAGCGGCCGGGTGCTCGGCCCCGAAGAGCGGCTCACCGTCGAGCAGGCGATCCGGGCGCAGACCATCGACGCGGCCTGGCAGCTGTTCGCCGACGACATCGTCGGCTCACTGGAAGTCGGCAAGTACGCCGATTTGGTTGTGCTGTCGGCCGATCCGCGCGCCGTGCCGCCGGAGCGCATCGCCGACTTGGACGTGCGGGCAACGTATCTGGCGGGCCGCCAGGTCTACTCGCAATGAGCGTCGCACTGGACGACGTGCTGGATCGCCTGCACGTGGTGTCGCTGCCGATGCGGGTGCGCTTCCGCGGCATCACCACCCGCGAGGTGGCGCTGATCGACGGCCCGGCCGGCTGGGGTGAATTCGGCGCCTTCCTGGAATACGGCGACGCCGAAGCCGCGCACTGGCTGGCCGCCGCGCTCGACTCGGCCTACCGGATGCCGCCGCCGCCGCTGCGGACGCGTATCGACGTCAACGCGACGGTGCCCGCGGTGCCCGCCGCGCAGGTGCCTGAGATCCTGGCCCGCTTCCCCGGCGCCCGCACCGCCAAGGTGAAGGTCGCCGAACCCGGCCAGACCCTCGCCGACGACGTCGCCCGGGTGGACGCGGTGCGCGCCCTGGTGCCGATCGTGCGGGTGGATGCCAACGGCGCCTGGACGCCTCTGCAGGCCGTCGAGGCCGCCGAAGCGCTGACCGCGAGCGGTCCGCTGGAATACCTCGAGCAGCCGTGCGCCACGGTCGACGAACTCGCCGAGGTGCGCCGCCGTGTCGACGTGCCGGTGGCCGCCGACGAGAGCATCCGCAAGGCCGGCGACCCGCTGGCCGTCGTGCGTGCCGGCGCCGCTGACATCGCGGTGCTGAAAGTCGCTCCGCTGGGCGGTATTTCAGCGCTGTTGACCATCGCCCAGCAGATCGACATCCCGGTTGTGGTGTCCAGCGCGCTCGATTCGGCGGTGGGCATCGCCGTCGGCCTGTCCGCCGCTTCGGCTCTGCCAGAGCTGCGTCACGCCTGCGGGCTGGGCACCGGGCGACTGTTCGTCGAGGACATCGCCGACCCCGTCGAGTCCGTCGACGGCTACCTGCCGGTCGGGCCGGTGACACCCGACCCGGCGCGATTGCAGGCGCTGGCCGCGTTGCCGCCGCGGCGACAGTGGTGGATCGACCGGGTCAGGGCCTGCTACCCGCTTATGTCCTGATTTGTGGGATGCATGGCGTAGACGACATGGGGGCTGGTCGCCGACACTGATCCCATGACGCGAAAAGTGCTGATCGTCGGCTTTCCCGGCGTTCAGGGGCTGGACCTGGTCGGCCCGTTCGAGGTGTTCACCTCGGCGTCGCTGGCCGTGCGCGGCAGCGAGCCGGCCTACCAGCCGGTGGTGGTGTCGCTCGACGGGCAGCCGGTGACCACCGAGACCGGGCTGAGTTTCGGCGCCGTCGACCTGCCCGACCCCAGTGAGCCCGTCGACACCCTGGTTCTGCCGGGCGGTCGCGGAGCGCGCACCGACCGACGTGACCCGCGCCTGATCGACTGGATCGTCGCTGCGGCGCCGCACGCCCGCCGCGTCGTCACGGTGTGCACCGGTGCGTTCCTGGCCGCGCAGGCCGGCCTGCTGGACGGCTGCCGGGCGACCACGCACTGGGCCTACGCGAACCAGTTGGCACGCGAATTTCCGGCGGTCGACGTCGACCCGGATCCGATCTTCCTGCGCAGCTCGCCGAAGGTGTGGACGGCGGCCGGCGTCAGCGCGGGCATCGACCTGGCCCTGGCACTGGTCGAGGAGGATTACGGCACCGACATCGCCCAGACCGTGGCCCGCTGGCTGGTGCTCTACCTCCGGCGTCCCGGCGGGCAAACACAATTCGCCGCGCCGGTGTGGGTTGCCCGCGCCAAACGCGAACCGATCCGCGCCGTGCAGGACGCCGTCGAGTCCGAACCCGGCGGCCCGCACAGCATCAACGACCTGGCCCGCCTGGCCGCGATGAGCCCGCGGCATTTCACCCGGGTGTTCACCGACGAGGTCGGCGAGGCGCCCGGCTCATACGTCGAACGCGTCCGCACCGAGGCGGCCCGCCGCCAACTCGAGCAGACCGACGACACCGTGGTGGCCATCGCGACCCGTTGCGGTTTCGGCACCGCGGAAACCATGCGCCGCAACTTCATTCGACGCATCGGTATCTCACCCGACCAATACAGAAAGACATTCGCATGACTCAGATCGCGATCGTGTTGTACCCGGGCTTCACCGCACTGGACTTCATCGGCCCCTACGAAGTGCTGCACAGGCTACCCGACGCCGAGGTCCGGTTCGTGTGGCACGAGCCGGGCCCGGTCACCGCCGACTCGGCCGTACTCGTTATCGGAGCCACCCATTCCTTCAGCGAAACGCGTTCGCCGGACGTCATTTTGGTGCCCGGCGGGGTGACCAGCATCGAACACGCCCGAGATGAGGCGCTGCTCGACTGGGCCCGTCAGGCGCACCGCACCGCGACCTGGACGACGTCGGTCTGCTCGGGCTCGATCATCCTGGCTGCCGCCGGGCTGCTCAACGGCAAGCGTGCCGCATCGCACTGGGCCGCGCTACCCATGCTGAAAACGTTGGGCGCCATACCGGTTGGCGACGAGCGTGTCGTCCATGAAGGTTCAATTGTCACCAGCGCCGGAGTGTCGGCGGGGATCGACCTGGCACTGTGGCTGGCGGGACAGATCGGCGGTGAGGACCGCGCGAAGGCAATCCAGTTGTCGATCGAATACGACCCGCAGCCGCCGTTCGACTCCGGCCACATGTCCAAGGCATCGGCGAAGACGAAGGCCGCCGCCGCTGCGCTGACCGCCCGCGATGTCGCCAAGCCGGCCCAGCTGAAAGCCGGCACGCAGCTGCTGTGGAACCACGCTCTGGCGGCGGCGCGGGCCAAGGTTGCCCGTCGCTGAATCAGGCCGCGATCGCCTCGATCACCGCTTCCGGATTGTCCAGTGAAACAAAGGTTTTCGAGCCGGGCACCTCGACGAGCGTGCCGTTGCTGAACACCTCGGCCAGGCGGCGGCCCAGGCTCGGCGTGAACACGCGATCGCCCTGGCCCCAGACCAGCGTCACCGGCTTGTCGAACCGGGTCAGGCGGGCCGCCACATCGGTGAGATCGGCCGGGGCCACCTGACGCAGCAGTGCCGCCAGATCACGGCAGATCCGGGTGTCGATCAGGCACGGTTCAATCCAGTCGGCGGTGAGGCGCGAATCGGGTTGGCTGATCAGCAGGCCGAAGCCGAGGGCGGAGCGCCGCAGCGCGCTCAGCCGCATGGGCCTGAACATCGCTCTGATCGACAACGGTCCGCGCAGCAAGCCGAACACTTTGTCGAACGGGAACGGCGGGCACTTGTCGAAGGCGTCGCAGTTGGTCAGCACCAGCCGGCCGATCCGTTCCGGGTGGGCGTCGACCACCAGTTGGCAGATTCCGCCGCCGGTGTCGCTGCCGACCAGCGTCACGTCGGACAGGTCGAGGGCCACGATCGCGTCTTTGACGATCTGCGCGACCCCGGGCAGCGACAACGAGCCGCGCTCGTTGACCGGGATTCGGTGTGAGCCCAACGGCAGGGTCGGCACGACACAGCGGTAACCGCGACGGCCCAAATCTTCGGCGACATCTCGCCACAGGTTCCCGTCGACCAGGATGCCGTGCACGAAGAACACCGTCGGATATGCAGAATCCTGCGGCCCGAATTGCTGGTATTCGATGGTGGCCTGCTTGAGTGTGAGCTGTGCCATGCGGGTTGTTCCTCCTTGAACTCCTCGATTTCGCTCACCGATAGTCAAGGCCGGCATCCGCTGCCACGTCGCCACGGCGGGCTGCCAAATACTGCCAACGCCCGGCATCGCGTAGTTTCGTCGTCGTGATCAACCTGGCTTACGACGTCACCGGGACCGGTCAGCCTGTCCTCTTCATCGCCGGACGCGGTGGTCTGGGGCGCACCTGGCACCTGCATCAGGTCCCGGCTTTCCAGGCGGCCGGCTACAGCGTCATCACCTTCGACAACCGCGGGGTCGGCGCGACGGCCAATGCCGACGGATTCACCACCGAGACCATGGTCGGTGACACGGTCGCGCTGATCGAATCCCTGGGCGTCGGCCCGGTGCGCATCGTGGCGGTGTCGATGGGTTCCTTCATCACCCAGGAGCTGTTGCTGGTACGGCCCGATCTGGTGAGCCAGGCGGTGTTGATGGCCACCCGCGGCCGGCTGGACCGGGCCCGCGAGTTCTTCCGGACCGCCGAGGACGAGTTCGCCGCGGCCGGCGTCCAGATCCCGACGTCCTACGATGCGAAATTCCGGTTGCTGGAGAGCTTTTCCCCCAAGACGTTGAGCAACGACGAGGTCGTCTCCGAATGGATCGGCATGTTCAACATCTGGCCGATCAAGCTCACCCCGGGATTGGTGTGTCAAGGCCGGGCGTCACCGCAAAGCAACCGGGTGCCCGCATATCAGGGCATTCAGACCCCGACTCTGGTCCTGGGCTTCGCGGACGACGTCGTGACGCCGCCGCATCTGGGCAAAGAAGTCGCCGACGCCATGCCCAACGCCACCTACCTGAAGATCGCCGACACCGGGCATCTCGGGTTCCTCGAGCGGCCCGAGTTGGTCAACAACACGATCCTCAACTTCTTCAAGCAGCCGCGGCCCTAACGCCTGAGGGTCGGCATCGTCGCCCACCGTAGGCTGGTCTGGTGAATCCCTCGACGGCTCAGGCCCGCGTCGTCGTCGACGAACTGATCCGCGGCGGCGTCCGCGACGTGGTGCTGTGCCCCGGCTCGCGCAACGCCCCGCTGGCGTTCGCGCTGCAGGACGCCGACCGGGCCGGGCGGGTTCGGCTGCACGTCCGCATCGACGAGCGGACCGCGGGCTTTCTGGCGATCGGGCTGGCGATCGCCGCGGGAACGCCGGTGTGTGTCGCGATGACGTCCGGTACCGCGGTGGCCAACCTGGGCCCGGCCGTCGTGGAGGCCAACTACGCGCGGGTGCCGCTGATCGTGCTGTCGGCCAACCGGCCCTACGAACTGCTCGGCACCGGCGCCAACCAGACCATGGAGCAGCTGGGTTATTTCGGCACCCAGGTGCGCGCCATGATCAGCCTCGGCCTGGCCGAGAACGCGCCGGAGCGGATCGACGCAATCAACGCGACGTGGCGGTCGGCGACCTGTCGGGTGCTGGCCGCCGCCACCGGTTCTCGCACCGCCAACGCAGGGCCGGTGCAATTCGACATCCCCCTGCGCGAGCCGCTGGTGCCCGACCGCGATCCCGGCCCCACCCCGCCCGGGCGGCCGGGCGGCAAGCCGTGGACCTACACCCCGGCGGTCACCTTCGACCAGCCGGTGGACATCGACCTGACCCCGGACACCGTCGTCATCGCCGGTCACGGCGCCGGCGAGCAACCCAACCTGGCCGCACTGCCGACCGTCGCCGAGCCGACCGCGCCGCCCGCCGCCAACCCCCTGCATCCGCTGGCGCTGCCGCTGCTGCGGCCGCAGCAGGTCATCATGCTGGGCCGCCCCACCCTGCACCGACCGGTGTCGACACTGCTGGCCGACCCGGCGGTGCCGGTCTACGCGCTGACCACCGGACCACGCTGGCCTGACGTGTCGGGGAACTCGCAGGCCACCGGCACCCGCGCGGTCATCACCGGCGAGCCCAACCCGGCCTGGCTGCGCCGCTGCGCTGAGCTCAACGAACACGCGAACGCTGCGGTGCGCGGCCAGCTCGACGACCACCCGCTCACCACCGGCCTGCATGTCGCCGCTGCCGTCGCCGACGCGCTGCGCCCCGGCGACCAGCTGGTGCTCGGCGCCTCCAACCCGGTTCGCGACGCGGCGCTGGTCGGCCTGGATTCACACGGCATCAAAGTCCGCTCCAATCGCGGCGTCGCGGGGATCGACGGAACGGTGTCCACCGCGATCGGGGCGGCTTTGGCCCATGACCGGACCGGCGGTCGGACCGTCGCGCTGATCGGCGATCTGACCTTCGTGCACGACAGCTCCGGGCTGTTGATCGGGCCGACCGAGCCGGTCCCGGAGAACCTGACCATCGTGGTGTCCAACGACAACGGCGGCGGCATCTTCGAACTGCTCGAGCAGGGCGATCCGCGGTTCTCCGATGTGTCCGCCCGGGTGTTCGGCACCCCGCACGACGTCGACGTCGGCGCGTTGTGCCGCGCCTATCACATCGACAGCCGCCAGATCGAGGTCGACCAACTCGGCGCCGCGCTCGACGAGCCTGCCGACGGAGTGCGGGTGCTCGAGGTGAAGGCCGACCGGTCCTCGCTAAGGCAATTGCACGCCGCCATCAAGGCCGCTCTGTGAATCGACTCGCCAATGCTGTCGCGGTGCTGAAAGCGTGGGCCCGCATCCTCATTCACGGTCGCAGCGGCGAGTTTCCGAATACCCGCGGGCATCGCGGCGTGCGCTACGCGCGGATCGCGGTCTTGATCGTGGGCGGACTGGTCATGCTGCAGTCGCTGCTCCTGGTGGCCGGGGCGATGCGCGACGACCTTGCCATCTCCCGCGACATGGGCGTGGCCGAAGCCGAGGTGCTCGACGCGGGTCCGCGGCGCTCGACGATCGAGTTCGTCACGCCGGCCCGGATCACCTACCGGCCGGAGCTCGGCGTGCTGTACCCGTCCGAATTGGCAACGGGGATGCGGATTTACGTGGAATACGACAAACGCAATCCCAACCTGGTCCGGGTGCAGCACCGTACCGCCAAGCTGGCGATCATCCCGGCCGGCTCGATCGCGGTGGTCGGCTTTCTGGTCGCCGCGGCCGCGCTGACCGGTCTGGCCGTGCTCGACAAGCGATTGGACCGTCAGCTGGCCAGTGCGTCGAGCCAGCCCGAATCCTGAGTGTCGACAACGTTTTTGGTGTTGAGGTTGAAGACCGTCGGCGTGCCGGGGTTGTCCGGGTTCTCGTCTTTCAGACGCGCCTTGTTGGCGTCGTTGATCGCGGTGGCGTCGACCACGCTGTCGCCGGACCCTATTCGGTCGGCCACCCAGTCGGGCACACCGGATTCGCGGGCCATCGCGGCGACGTCGCTGTTGCTCGGACCGTCGGCACTCTGATGGTGGTAGAGGTCTTGCACGAAGGCCTGATACGCCGTCGGCGGCGTAGCCGGGTCGGCGGCGTTGAACAGGGCATTGGTGACGCGGGCGGACACGTCGTTGTGATGCCTGCCGTCGAGGAATGTCAGCCACCGATAGGTGATCGCGATGCGGCCGCCGGCCAGTGCGGCGGCCAACCGGTCGCCGTCGGCCGACTCCAACTCCGCGCAGTAGGGGCATTGCGGATCGCAGAAGATCTCCAACTGCACTGGGGCTAATGGCGATCCGAGTAACACACCGTTACCGTCGAGGGTGCGCGGTACGTCGCCATGTGCGGTAGTGGTGCTGAACATCACCATCCACAGCGCCGCCGCTGATATGCCCAGGTAGGACCGCATTGTCACACCCTCTTTGCGTCAGAGTTCGTGTCGCGTATGCCAGTCGGTAACCATATCGACAGGCGGCGCTGCCACCGTGATGGTGTGCGCGTAGCGATTGTCGCCGAGTCCTTTCTCCCGCACGTCAACGGCGTCAGCAACTCGGTGGTCCGGGTGCTGGAGCATCTGCGTCGAACCGGTCACGAAGCTCTCGTGATCGCACCCGACACCCCGTCCGGTGAGCCGCCCGCGGACCGCATCCATGACGGTATCCGCGTGCACCGCGTGCCGTCGCGAATGTTCCCGAAGGTGACCACGCTGCCGCTCGGGATCCCCACGCCGCGGCTGGTGAGCGTGCTGCGCGGATTCGACCCTGACGTCATACATCTGGCGTCGCCGGCGCTGCTCGGCTGGGGCGGGGTGAAGGCGGCCCGTCGTCTCGGAGTGCCGACCGTCGCGGTCTACCAGACCGACGTACCAGGTTTCGCGGCGAGTTATGGGATCGGCATCACCGAGCGGGCCGCGTGGGCATGGTTCCGTCATCTGCACCGCCTTGCCGACCGCACCCTGGCGCCGTCCACGGCGACGATGGAATCCCTTGTGAATCACGGCATTCCGCGGGTGCATCAGTGGGCGCGCGGGGTCGACATGATCGGCTATGCGCCGTCGGCCCGCGATGACGAACTCCGCCGGCACTGGTCGCCGGACGGCAAACCGATCGTCGGGTTTGTCGGTCGGCTCGCGCCGGAGAAGCACGTCGAACGGCTGGTCTCGCTGGCCGCCGCCGGTGACGTGCAGGTGGTCATCGTCGGCGACGGAGTCGACCGAGCCAAGCTGCAATCGGCAATGCCGACAGCGGTTTTCACCGGAGCGCTGTACGGCGAAGAACTCGCCGCGGCATATGCCAGCATGGATGTCTTCGTCCACGCCGGTGAGCACGAGACGTTCTGCCAAGTCGTGCAGGAAGCCTTGGCGTCGGGGCTGCCGGTGATCGCCCCCGACGCCGGTGGGCCACGCGACCTGGTGACGCCGTGGCGCACCGGATTGCTATTGCCCGTCAAGGAATTCGAGGCACAGCTGCCCGGCGCGGTCGCGCACCTGCTGGAAGACCGGCAGCGTTACGCCCTGGCCGCCCGCCGGAGCATCCTGCAACGCAGCTGGCCCGCGATCTGCGACGAGCTACTCGGCCACTATGAGGCGGTACTGTCGCCGATCGCCCGGGCGCGCATGGCGCGCAGGCGACACGCGCAAGGCGAATAGCTACCCCTGCGCCAGCTCCGCGACCGGCTGCCACTGCTCCCAGACCCGCAGCCGCTCCTCGTAGTCGGCCTTCGCCAATCCCAGCGGCGCTTCCCCGAAGAACACCCGTAGCGGCGGCTGGTCCGCGTCGACCACCTTGAGCACCGCCGCCGCCGAGGCTTTCGGATCGCCCGGCGCGGCCCAACGCGTCTTGCGCACCTTCTCGTTTTCGGCATGCAGGTCGGCGTAGTCCGGCAACGGTTCGGCCCGCCGCGACGACGATCCCGACCAGTCGGTGTCGTAACCCGCCGGCTCGATCAGCGTGACGTGCACGCCGAACGGCGCGATCTCCTGGGCCAGCGCCTGCGAGAAGCCCTCCAGCGCCCACTTCGAGGCGTGATAGATGCCGACGTTCGGGAACGCGACGATGCCACCGATCGACGACACCTGAATGATGTGGCCGCTGCGCTGCTCGCGCAGGTACGGCAAAGCGGCCTGGGTGACCCACAGCGCCCCGAACACGTTCGTCTCGATCTGGTCGCGGGCGTCCTGCTCGGACAATTCCTCGATGAAGCCGAACTGGCCGTAGCCGGCGTTGTTGACGACGACGTCGAGGCGTCCGAAATGTTCGTGAGCCTGTTTGACCGCGGCGAAGTCCGCGGCGCGATCGGTGACGTCCAACTGGATCGGCAGAATCGCATCGCCGAACTTGTCCACCAGGTCGTCCAATGACGCGGTGTTGCGGGCCGTGGCGGCGACCTTGTGCCGCGGTCCAGGGCGGCGATCGCCCATTCCCGTCCGAAGCCACGCGCGGTACCGGTGATAAACCAAACTTTTTCAGCCATGCCGGTGTGCAACGCACACGTCGGCCGCTCATTCCCGACTAAAGGTAGGTTCAGCGTTATGAACCGCGCGACGCTGGACAAAGACCCCCGTGAGGTCGCGTCGATGTTCGACGGCGTGGCCCGCCGCTACGACCTGACCAACACCGTGCTGTCGATGGGTCAGGACCGCTACTGGCGTCGCGCGACCCGGCTGGCGCTGGGCATCGCTGCGGGGGAGAAGGTGCTGGATCTGGCCGCCGGCACCGCGGTGTCGACGGTCGAGCTGGCCACCTCCGGGGCGTGGTGTGTGGCCGCGGACTTCTCGGTCGGGATGCTGGCGGCCGGGCAGGCCCGCAAGGTGCCCAAGGTCGCTGCGGATGGCACCCGATTGCCGTTCGACGACAACGTCTTTGACGCGGTCACCATCAGCTTCGGGCTGCGCAATATCGCCGACCGCGACGAGGCCTTGCGCGAGATGGCCCGGGTCACTCGGCCCGGTGGACGGTTGGTGGTGTGCGAATTCTCCACGCCCACCAATCGACTTTTCGCCACCGCGTACAAGGAGTACTTGATGCAGGCGCTGCCGCGGGTGGCACGGGCGGTGTCGAGTAATCCCGACGCGTATGTCTATCTGGCCGAGTCGATTCGGGCATGGCCCGACCAGGCCGACCTGGCCCATCAGATGTCGCGCGCCGGATGGTCGGCGGTGCGGTGGCGCAACCTGACCGGCGGCATCGTCGCGCTGCACGCCGCGTACAAGGCGCCGCGCTGACTTTCATTCGCGTTGATTTGCGGTCTGGCCCGGTTCAGCTGAACGGCTTTCGACGATCCAACAGCCGCGACACCCGCCCGCTGCCGCGCCACACCCGCGCGACCCAGTCGGCGTCCTCATCGGTGACCAGGTTTCCCATCACCCGCACCGCGATGCCCATCAGCCGCGTCGAGCGCATCCCGATCGGGCCCGTCGCGGGCAGGAACCGCGGGAACGTCAACAGCAATCCGAGCCGGCGCGCCACCGAAAACCCTCGCCCGTAATGGGATTGGAGCAGGCTGGGCCATGCACGCGATAAGTCGCCGGTGCCCAGCATGTCGACCGCGAGCCGTCCGGTCTCCAGCCCGTAGTCGATGCCTTCGCCGTTGAGTGGGTTGACGCACGCGGCGGCGTCGCCGATCAGCATCCAGTTCCGGCCGGCCACCCCCGACACCGCGCCGCCCATCGGCAGCAGCGCCGAGGACATCGCACGGGGTTGGCCCTCGAAGCCCCACTCGTCGCGCCGCAAGTCGGTGTAGTACGACATCAGCGGTCGCAGCGCCAGGTCCGCGGGGCGTTTGGCGGTCGACAGCGCGCCCACGCCGATGTTCACTTCGCCGTTGCCCAGCGGGAAGATCCAGCCGTAGCCGGGCAGTACCGCGCCGTCGGGCGAGCGCAACTCCAAATGCGAAGTCAGCCAAGGGTCTTCGCTGCGCGACGTGGCCAGGTATCCGCGGGCGGCGATGCCGTACACGGTCTCCTGATGCCACCGCCGGCCCAGCACCCGACCCAGCGTCGAACGGGCTCCGTCGGCGACGATCAGCTCGCGGCAGCCGACCTGCGACCCGTCGGCCAGCGTCACCGCCGTCACCCGTGCCGACGAATCATGATGAACGCCCACCGCTTTGACGCCGAGTCGCATACGCGCGCCGGATTCCTCGGCGACTTTGCGGATCCGGTCGTCCAGTTCGACGCGGGCCACCGCGCTGCCGGTGGACGGGAACGACGGGCCGGGCCAGTCGACTTCTACCTCGCCGCCGAACCCGCTCATCCGCAAGCCGCGGTGCCGGATCCGGGCGTCCAGCCATTCGCCCAGCCCCAGTCGTTCCAACTCGGCGACCGCGCGCGGCGTCAGCCCGTCACCGCAAGCCTTGTCGCGGGGGAAGTTCGCCGCGTCGATGACGAGCACGTCGAGGCCCGCCCGGGCGGCCCAGGCGGCCGCCGCCGACCCGGCAGGTCCGGCGCCCACGACCACCACGTCGGCATGGGAGTCCATGTTCACCAGTATGTTGGTTGGGTGAGGACTCCGGCGACGGTGGTAGCAGGTGTGGACTTCGGCGACGCCGCATTCGCCACCAATGTGCGCGACGGGGTGGCCCGCATCGAGCAGCTGATGGAAGCCGAGCTGCGCGGCTCGGACGAGCTGATGACCGAGGCCGTCCTGCACCTCTTCAAAGCCGGCGGCAAACGATTCCGGCCGCTGTTCACGGTGCTGTCCGCTCAGCTGGGGCCGCAGCCGGACGCCGACGCGGTGACCATCGCCGGCGCGGTCATCGAGCTGGTGCACCTGGCCACGCTGTACCACGACGACGTGATGGACGAGGCCCAGGTGCGCCGCGGTGCGCCCAGTGCCAACCTGCGGTGGGGCAACAACGTCGCGATCCTGGCGGGCGACTACTTGTTCGCGACGGCCTCCCGGCTGGTGTCGCGGCTGGGTCCGGACGCGGTGCGGATCATCGCCGAGACGTTCGCCCAGCTGGTTACCGGGCAGATGCGCGAAACTCAGGGCGCGGCTCACGCGGCGGACCCGATTGCGCACTACCTGAGAGTCGTGCACGAGAAGACGGCCTGCCTGATCGGGGCCGCCGGCCGGTTCGGCGCGATGTTCTCCGGCGCCGACGAAGACCAGATCGTCCGGCTCAGCCGTCTCGGCGACATCGTCGGTACGGCGTTTCAGATCTCCGACGACATCATCGACATCGACAGCGATCCCGACGAGTCCGGCAAGCTGCCCGGCACCGACCTGCGCGAAGGCGTCCACACGCTGCCGGTTCTCTACGCGTTGCATGACAGCGGCGCCGACACAGACCGGCTGCGCGAGCTGCTGGCCGGGCCCGTCGAGGACGACGAGGCGCTCGCCGAGGCGCTGACGCTGCTGCGGGCCTCGGACGGCATGGCCGAGGCCAAGGCCACCGTCGCGCGGTTCGCCGCCGAGGCGCGCGAGGAGCTGGCCTCGTTGCCCGACGGTCCGGGACGGCAAGCACTGGTCACGCTGGTCGACTACACAATCCACCGACACGGCTAGCTTCTGAGGAACTCGGCGGGGCCTTCTCGGCGTTTAATCAGAAGCACCCGGCTGGTCGTAGGAGGAATTTGATGACCTGGCATCCGCATCACAACACGTTCAAGACGTTCGTGTTGCTGGTTGGCATGTCGACGTTGATCGTGTTCGTCGGCAGCCTGTTCGGCCGAAGCGTGATGTTCCTCGCGGTGCTGTTCGCCATCGGCATGAACGTCTACACCTACTTCAACAGCGACAAGCTGGCGCTGCGGGCGATGCACGCGCAGCCGGTGTCGGAGCTGCAGGCGCCGGCGATGTACCGGATCGTGCGTGAGCTGGCCACCGCCGCCCACCAGCCGATGCCCCGGCTGTTCATCAGCGACACCGCGGCGCCCAACGCGTTTGCCACCGGCCGTAATCCGCGTAACGCCGCCGTGTGCTGTACATCGGGGATCCTCAACATTCTCGACGAGCGCGAGCTGCGTGCGGTGCTCGGGCACGAACTGTCGCACGTCTACAACCGCGACATCCTGATCTCGTGTGTGGCCGGCGCGTTGGCGTCGGTGATCACCGCGTTGGCCAACATCGCGATGTTCGCCGGTGCGTTCGGCAACAACCGCGAAGGCGGCAATCCCTTTGCGCTGCTGCTGGTTTCGATGTTGGGCCCGATTGCGGCGACGGTGGTGAAGCTGGCCGTGTCCCGTTCGCGGGAGTATCAGGCCGACGAGTCGGGTGCGATGCTGACCGGTGATCCGCTGGCCCTGGCGTCCGCGCTGCGCAAGATCTCCGGTGGCGTGCAGGCCGCGCCGCTGCCGCCGGAGCCGCAGCTGGCCGCCCAGGCGCACCTGATGATCGCCAGCCCGTTCCGCGCCGGTGAGAAGATCGGGTCGCTGTTCGCCACGCACCCGCCGATCGCCGACCGCATCCGCCGCTTGGAAGAGATGGCCGGACGGTAAGTCACATCAGCCTCAGCAGTCTCCACAAGCGACCATGTGGTGACTTTTCGATTCGGCGGCGCATGCGATATCACCGGACCATGAATCGCTACACGTACCGCGCCGAATGGTCGTCTGAACACCGCGAATAGGTCGGCCGCTGCATCGAGTTGCCGTGGCTGTCTCAGTGGGCGCCGACGATGCAGCAAGCGATCGCCGCCGTCGAGAAAGCGGTCGACGAATACCTGGCCGAATGCGAAGCCGAGGAGCGAGACGCACCGCCGCCGCTCACCGTGCGGAAATTCAGCGGCAAGTTCCTGGTCAGGACGTCGCACGCACTGCACGCGAAGCTGACCGTCGAGGCCGCCGAACAGAACGTGTCATTGAATCAATGGGTGGTGCAAAAGCTTTCGGATCGCCCGCCGATCG
Organism: uncultured Actinomycetota bacterium; assembly: GCA_963741555.1. Lineage (GTDB taxonomy): Bacteria > Actinomycetota > Actinomycetes > Mycobacteriales > Mycobacteriaceae > Mycobacterium. The sequence continues at coordinate 282,397 of CAVUIH010000012.1, forward strand.
GTCTGTACGACCTCTGATATCGCATATGGCCCTGTTTTCAAAACAGGTGTGCCCCAGACTCTTTGGTGCAGTTGGGGCTGCTGTGATTGCCGGGGCTCAGAAGCCGGCGCCGTACACCTCATGGCCCGGCGTCTCGGCCGCCAAGCCCCGGTAGGCGTCCTCGACGGTGCACCCGTGGTTGATCACGCCGTCGACTTCCCGCGCGATCGGCATATTCAGGCCGTACTTGTCGGCGAACTCCATGATCACGCTGGCGGCCTTCACGCCCTCGGCGACCTGGTTCATCGACGAGATGATCTCGTCGATGGGTTTGCCCGCCCCGAGCTGCTCGCCGACGTGCCGGTTGCGGCTGCGCTGGCTGGTGCAGGTGACGATCAGATCGCCCATGCCGGCCAGGCCGGCGAAGGTGTCGCGCTGCCCGCCCATCGCTTCGCCGAGCTTCGACATCTCGCGCACCGAGCGCGCGATCACCATCGCTCTGGTGTTCTCGCCGATACCCAGCGAATAGCCCATCCCGACGGCGATCGCGTAGACGTTCTTCAGCGCCCCGGCAATCTCGACGCCGAGCACGTCGTCGATGGTGTAAACCCGGAACCGCTGGGTGCGGAACAGCTGCGCGAGTCTGCGCGGCAAGGTGCTGGTCGGGCATCGCCAGCACGGCGGCGGCCGCGTAGCCTTCGGCGACCTCGCGGGCGATGTTGGGCCCGGCCAGGATGCCGGCGGGGTGACCGGGCAGCACCTCGTCGACGATCTGCGACATCCGCATGTTGGTGCCCTGTTCGAGACCCTTGACCAGCGAGACCACCGGCACCCACGGTCGCAACTCGGACGCCAACTCGGTGAGCACATCGCGGAACCCGTGCGACGGCACTCCCATCACGACGACGTCGGCCGCATGTGCGGCCTCGGCGAAGTCCGTCGTGGCGCGCAGGCTCTCGGACAGCTCGACGTCCTTGGCCAAGTATTTGGTGTTGCGGTGCTTCTCGTTGATCTCCTTGGCGGTCTCTTCCGAGCGCACCCATTGCAGCGTCGGTCCGCGGCGCGCACAGATGGACGCGACGGTGGTACCCCAGGAGCCGCCGCCCAAGACGACGACCTTCGGTTCGCGCATAGCAGCCATGGCGACCACAGTATTGCCGCCGCCCGTTCTTTACCGGCGGTTGGCCAACTGCGAGTTGGCCAATGACCCACGAGGTGGGGACTTCGTCCTCTACGTCTGCAGACCACAGTGCCGAATCGTCGAGGGCAGCTTGATATGCCAGGAGGAAACCATGCGTCGGTGGCCGGCACTGCTGTCCGCATGTGCGATCGTGCTGCTGTTCGAGTCACCGGGTATTGCGCGCGCCGACGACGGCCGCCCGCAGGTAAGCCCGACCGAGAAGGCGGCGGCCCTGATCCGGCCCGCCGTGGTCGAGCTGGAAGTCCGCGCCGCGGGGCGCGTCAGGCTGCCCAACGGTGACCTTCTGGACGGACCGGCCGGCCCCTTCGAAGTGACCTGGCACTGCTCCGGTTTCGTCGTCAACCCGGACGGATGGGTGGCCACGGCGGGGCACTGCGCCGATCCCGACACGGCCCGGCCCGACATCATCAGTGCCGCCACGACGGTCTACGTGAGCCGGGCGTTGTATTCGCCCGATGCCCAGGGGCCGCTGCCCACCGGGCAATGGCTGCGCGACAACGCCCGGATCGAGGGTGCGGCACCCGACCAGGTGGGGCCCCAAGTCACGTACACGGTGACGTATGGCAGCGGAAAAGACATCACCACAGCGTCAGCCAGCCTGGTGGACTTCCGGCCGCTCGCCAAGGGCGACGTCGCGTTGCTCAAGATGGACAAGCAGCACCTGCCGTCTTCTGAACTGGCCGCCGACAGCAAGGTCGACGTCGGCGAGGCGATCGTTGCGGTCGGTTTCCCCCACGGCACCGACTCGGTCATCGATTCCCCGGCGGACCCGACGAGCAAGAACGGAACGGTCAGCAGAAAGGCCACCAAAAAGGGCGTCCCCGAATATGAGATCGACGCCGCCATCTCCAGCGGTATGAGCGGTGGCCCGGTGGCCAACCTCGACGGCAAGGTCATCGGATCGGTCAGCTTCAGCCCAACCCTCGAATTTCAGCCGTTCAACTTTGTTGCACCCGCAGATCCGTTGGCGGTGCTGATGGCCGCCAAGGGCGTCAAGGCGACCCTCGGGCCGGCCGACACTGCCTACCGCCGCGGGCTCGACGAGTACTACGCCGGCCATTACACCGACGCCATCGGTGACTTCGACCAAACCCTGCTGATGTCACCCGGCTATCCCGGCGTTGCCAAGTTCAGGACCGACGCGGCCAACCTGCGCCAGCAATACGGTGACGTCTCGACGTCGTTCGGGCTGCCGCTGATGTGGTACGTCATAGGCGGATTCGCGTTGTTGCTCGGCCTTGGCGGTGCATCGTTGATCGCGCGTCGCCGCCGACACCGGCTGACTCCGGCCGGAGCGATCGACTTGAAAGACTGGGAACCGAGCCACATCATCACCCTGCTCCCCGACGACTCACTGCAACCGTCGGCGCTGCCGGCCGCATCGCCGGCCGAGCCGTTCTTCTGTGCGGATTGTGGGGTGCCCCACCACCACGACGAACGGTTCTGCCCGAACTGCGGCAGCCGAATCGCGTTGCTCTAGAACAGGAACAGCTAACCGGCCAGCTCGGACTTCTCCTCGGCGCGGCCGAACACCATGGCCTCTTCGACTCGGTCGAATCGGTAGTCGATCGCGTCGGCGAAGTAGTTCTGTCGCACGTTCCACGGCCGCTTGATGCCAGACTTCGGCAGCGCGTGCGGCGCGCGCAGCACATAGCCGGCCTGGATGTCCCACGCCGGCTTCTCTGGCATCGGTTCACCGTCCAGGTGCGGGTAGGCGTGCGTGTAGCCGTGAGAGTTCATGTGCGCCAGCAATTTCGCTGTCGCTCGCGCGGTCATGTCGGCGCGCAGCGTCCACGACGCATTTGTGTAGCCGACGCACCAGAACAGGTTGGGCACGTCCTCCAGCATGTGGGCCTTGTAGACGAACCGATCCTGTGGCTTGATCTCGGCGCCGTCGATGGACACCGTCACACCACCGAGCGCCTGCAATTGCAGACCGGTGGCGGTGACGACGACGTCGGCGTCCAGATGCGCGCCGGACTTCAAAGCGATTCCGGTGGAGTCGAAGTGGTCGATGTGGTCGGTGACCACCTCGGCGCGGCCTTCGCCGATCGCGGTGTACAAGTCGCCGTCGGGTATCAGGCACAGCCGCTGGTCCCACGGGTTGTAGCGCGGCTTGAAATGGGTGTCGACGTCATAGCCCTTGGGCAGATAGTGCACCGCGATCTGGCGGATCCACCACTTCACGAAGCCCGGTGTCTTGCGGGCCAAGAACCAGATCACGCCTTCCAGCAACGCGTTGCTCTGCCGGGCGAATGAATGAGCGACTCTGCGTGGCAACACTTTCCGCAGTGCATTCGTGGATCCGCTGGTTCTGGCGGCCGAGAACAGGTAGGTCGGTGAACGTTGCAGCATGGTGACCTTGGTGGCCTTTTCGGCCAGCGACGGGATCAGCGACATCGCCGTGGCACCGCTGCCGATGACCACCACCTTCTTGTCGCGGTAGTCGAGGTTCTCGGGCCAGTGTTGCGGATGAATGACGGTGCCGTGAAACTCGTTGATACCGGGGAAGTCCGGGGTGTAGCCCTCGTCGTAGTTGTAGTAGCCGGATCCGAAGAACACGAAGCGGCCGCGGTAGGTCTTTTCGGCGCCGCCCTGCTCGGCGGTGACGGTCCAGGTGTCGGTCGAGGAGTCCCAGTCCGCCGAGCGGACGTGGGTGTTGAACTCGATGTGCCGGTCGATGCCGTGCTTGCGCGCGGTGGCGTTCAAGTACTTCCGGATGTCCGCCCCGTCGGCGACCCGTTCTTCTCCGGTCCACGGCTCCCACGGGAAGCACAGCGTGAAGATGCTGCTGTCGGAGCGCACGCCCGGGTAGCGGAACAGGTCCCAGGTGCCGCCGATCTGCGCGCGCCGCTCCAGGATGACGTAGCTGATGCCCGGGTTGCGCTCGGTGATGCGGTAGGCCGCACCCAGGCCTGAAATACCTGCTCCGACGATGACGACATCGACATCGGTCGTGCTCATCACGAACCTCGCTTCTCGGGCGGCAATGTGGTGCTGATCACCACATAGTGCACGAATTGCACGCTGCTAGCGGTAGTTCACGAACTGCAGCGCGACGTCCAGGTCGGACTTCTTCAGCAACGCCTGGACCTCCTGCAGGTCGTCGCGCTTTTTGCTGGATACTCGGACCTCTTCACCCTGAATCTGGGTTTTGACGCTCTTGGGACCTTCGTCGCGAATCAGCTTGGTGATTTTCTTCGCGTTTTCGCTGCTGATGCCTTCTTTGAGGGTGCCGGTGACTTTGAACGTCTTGCCGGAGGCCTGCGGCTCGCCGGCGTCGAACGCCTTGAGGCTGATGTCACGCCGGATCAGCTTTTCCTTGAAGACGTCGACGGCGGCCTTGACCCGCTCCTCGGTCGAGCTGGTCAGCTCGATCGCCTCGTCGCCCTTCCAGGCGATCTTGGTGTCGGTGCCGCGGAAGTCGAACCGAGTGCCGAGCTCCTTCGCGGCCTGGTTGAGCGCGTTGTCGACCTCCTGCCGGTCGAGCTTGCTCACGACGTCGAACGATGAATCCGCCATTGGATACGTCCCCTTCCATCTATGTTGGCCGTTTGTTATTGGAGTACATCTTCGTTGTATCCTGCTACACGCACCACGGCAGATTGCCCGAGCGGCGAATGGGAGCGGAATGTAAATCCGTTGGCTTATGCCTACCCAGGTTCGAATCCTGGATCTGCCACC
>CAVUIH010000013.1:0-44998 GCA_963741555.1 uncultured Actinomycetota bacterium
CCAATGCTTTGCGGTTGTAGATCTTGACCAGCACCTGATTTTTGAATTCCAGGGCGGCTTCGATCTTGTGCCTCAGCAGCTCGGGGTCGAGCACGTCGGCGACCCTGATTCCCATGCGGGCGATCTTGTCCTGGTAGCAGGGGCCGATGCCGCGGCCGGTGGTGCCGATCTTCTTGCTGCCCATGTAGCGCTCGGTCACCTTGTCGATGGCCACGTGATACGGCATCAGCAGATGCGCGTCGGCGGAGATCAACAGGCCAGAGGTATCGACGCCGCGGTCCTCGAGGCCTTTCAGCTCGTCGAGCAGCACACCGGGATCGACCACCACTCCGTTGCCGATCACATTGGTGACGCCGGGCGTCAACACGCCAGACGGGATGAGATGCAGAGCGAAGTTCTCGCCGTTGGGCAGCACCACGGTGTGCCCGGCGTTGTTGCCACCCTGGTAACGCACTACCCACTGGGCGCGACCGCCGAGTAAGTCGGTGGCTTTGCCCTTGCCCTCGTCACCCCATTGGGCGCCGATCAGGACGATTGCCGGCATGGCGTTTCTCCCACTTGTATCTGCCGCTTATGGTGTTCCAGCCGGTGGCCCACACTATCGCAGCTGTTTGCGAGGACGCCCATAACCGCCCGCGCGGTAGCGACGCGGGCAGAACAGCTCGTTCCGAGGAGGCGGACGTTTGAGCACTGACATCGCCGTGGTGAAGTTCGCTGGCCATCGCCTTCCGCGTCCGTTGACAGGGCTGAGGGTAATCGAACCCGGCGACATCGATGCGGCGCTCGCCTGGGCGCGACGGCTGGTGGTTGTCGGCGTCGACGCCGACCTCGCCACGGTGCTGACCCTGTTGCTGCGGGCCGAGCGGCTCGACGTCGAGGTGGCCTACGTCCCGCGCCGCCGTACCCCCGCCACCCGGGCTTACCGCGTGCCATCCGGACGCCGGGCGGCGCGGCCGGCGAGGCGCGGGTCGGCTCGGCGGGTGCCGCTGCTCCGCGACGAGACCGGCTCGGCGATCGTCGGCGAGGCCCAGTGGCAACCAACGGTCGACGCGCGGCGGCTGCACGGCGAGGCCGTCGTCGATGACACCGTGCTCTTTGACGGCGACGTCGACGGGGTTCTGATCGAGCCGACCGCGACGTTGCCCGGCCTTCGCGCCCGCGTGACGGGCGGCTGGTCGCGCCGCTGGCTGACCGGGCGCGCTGCGCAGCTCGGCAGTACCGGCGTGGCCGTGGTCCGCGATGGCGTCGCGGCACCCCGGGCGGCGCGGCGCTCGACGGTCTACCGCAACACCGAGGGCTGGTTGCTCGTCCGGTGAGGGTAGTTTCGTCGCGTGAGCGCCCTTGAATCGCACCACTCGGTGCGGCCCAGTCCGATATTCCTGGCCATCGTCGGCCTGACGGCGTTCGGGGGCGTGCTGGCCTATCTGGATGGCGCCGACTCGAAGTCGATGGCCTATGTCTCGGTGTTCGTCTTCGTGATCGCCGGCTGGGTCGTGTCGCTGTGCCTGCACGAGTTCGGTCACGCGTTCACGGCCTGGCGGTTCGGCGACCGGAACATCGAGGCACGTGGCTATCTGGATCTGGACCCGCGCCGCTACACCCATCCGTTGCTGTCGCTGCTGCTGCCCGTGATCATCACCGCGTTCGGCGGGATCGGACTGCCCGGTGCGGCGGTATATGTGCAGACGTCGTTCATGACCGCGAAGCAGCGCACCCTGGTCAGCCTGGCCGGGCCGGCGGCGAACCTGGCACTCGCGGTGGTGTTGCTCGGGCTGACCGAGCTGTTGTTCGACCTCAAGCACCTGGTGTTCTGGTCCGGGGTGGCGTTTCTGGGCTTCCTCCAGGTCACCGCGGTGTTGTTGAACCTGTTGCCGATACCCGGCCTGGACGGCTACAACGCGCTGGAGCCGCACCTGAGCCCGGAGACCCAGCGTGCGCTGGAACAGTTCAAGCCCTACGGCTTCATGATCTTGTTCTTCCTGATCTTTGCCCGCCCGGTGAACCAGGCGTTCTTCGGGTTCATCGATTGGCTCTTCGAGCTCACCGGCGTCCCCATAGTGCCGGTGAGCCTCGGCATGCAACTGATCCAGATCTGGCACGCTTTTTGAGTCACCGACCGGGCCTTCGCCGAGATCGACGCTGGCGCGGAGGTGTCTCGCAAAAAGTCGCGCTGACGTCGATCTCGCTGCGGCAGCCGACCACGCTTGCAATATATGCGTATTACCGCATATATTGGCGCCATGGGCGCGGGCCACGATCACGCGGGTAGCGGCACACCCGCACCCAGGATGGCGGTCGCCACAGCGTTGCTGGGTGCGTTCTTCATCGTCGAACTGACCACTGCCCTACTGACCGGATCCATCGCACTGCTGGCCGATGCCGGCCACATTCTCACCGACGTCGCCGCCACCTTCATGGGACTGTGCGCGTTGCTGCTCGCCAATCGCGGCAGTACATCGCCGGGCCGCACCTACGGGTGGCACCGCGCCGAGGTGTTCACCGCGGTCGCCAACGCCGTGCTGCTGATCGGCGTAGCGACGATCATCTTCCGCGAAGCGATCAGCCGTATCGGCCGAGCTCCTGAGGTGCCGGGCATCCCGATGATCGTGGTGGCACTGGCCGGGCTGGCCACCAATGGCGTCGTGGCGCTGCTATTGCGGTCGCATTCGACACAGAGCCTGGCCGTCAAAGGCGCCTACATGGAGGTGATCGCCGACACCGTCGGCAGCATCGGTGTGCTCATCGCCGGCGTGGTCACGATCACCACGCATTGGCCGTACGCCGACGTGGTGGTCGCCGTCCTGGTCGCGATGTGGGTGTTGCCGCGGGCGTTGTCACTGGCGTCGGGCGCATTGCGCATCCTGTCCGAATCGTCGCCCAGTCACATCGATGTCGAGGAACTGCGCGCTGCGCTGGGAGCTGTCGACGGCGTGACCGACGTGCACGATCTCCACGTCTGGACGCTGGTGCCCGGCAAGGACATGGTGACCGCTCATCTGGCGAGCTCCGGCGACTCCGCGCGCGTGCTGCGCGACGCTCGGACACTGCTCAACGCGCGCGGGCTGGGCCACGCCACGATTCAGGCCGAGCCGCCAGAGTGTGTCGGCGACTGCGCGGCGGGCTTCTGAGCGCGGCTCAGCTCAAGCCGAGCGCCCCGCGGGCACCCGGGTCGCAGTCGTCGAGCAGGTCCAGACACCGGGCCTGCTCGTCGGTTTCACCGATTGCGTCGGCCGCCCGGGCCAGCGCGGCCACACACCGCAAAAACCCGCGATTGGGTGCGTGCGAGTACGGCACCGGACCAAAGCCTTTCCAGCCGTTGCGGCGCAACTGGTCCAGGCCGCGGTGATAGCCCGTCCGGGCGTAGGCGTAGGCGGTGACCGCCTTGTCGTCGACCAGCGCGCCTTCGGCCAACGCCGCCCACGCGACCGACGCCGACGGGTGTGCGGCGGCGACGTCGGTCGGGTTTTCACCGGCCTCCAGCGCGGCCTCGGCCTCGGGGTCGCCGGGCAAGGCGATCGGTTCGGGTCCCAACAGATCATGCATCGGCGTCATGGCGCCATTGTGCCGTGCTGCGTTGGTTCGGCCGACGCCGCCACGTCGCAACCGGCATCGGGTCGCTAAGCTCCAATACGTATTTCGACTTCGAAGAGGACGGCAGCGCCAATGCCCAATCCATCAGGGCCAGACCCGGACGCCGTCGAGCGCGATGCCGCGTCCGACTCGGTGGAATCCGACGCCGAGACTGCCGTCGAACCTTCCGTCGAGGCCGACGAAGAAGTCACCGAGAGCTACCAGGCGGCCGACCCGGCAACCGAAGTGATCTCGCCGTCCGCACCCGAGCAGCAGTCCGCCGGCCCGGCGCTTCAGCGCGGCGGACGGCGCTACACCGCCCCGGGTTTCGACGCCAAAGAGACGGCGATCATCAATGCCGCCAACGATCCGGCCACCGAGGTCTTCGAACCGGGCCGCCCGCCGGGATCCGGCGAAGGACCACCGAGAACCGCTCTGCCGCAATTGATTCCGCCGCGGCTCGGCGCCAAGCTGCGCCCGTCGACGCAACGCAGCTGGGGCTGGGTGCTGGCGCTGATCCTGATCATCCTGGCGCTGGCCGCAATCGCCGTGCTCGGCACTGTGCTGCTGACCCGCAACGGCAGGAAAACAAGCGCATCACAGGAAGATCAGGTCCGCAGCACCATCCAGAGCTTCGACGCCGCGGTCCAAACCGGCGACCTCACTGCACTGCGCAGTCTTACCTGCGGGAACATGCGCGACGACTACGTCAACTACGACCAGCGGGAGTGGAGCGAGACCTACCACCGCGTCGCGGCGGCTAAGGAATATCCGGTCGTCGCGAACATCGACCAAGTTGTCGTGAACGGTAACCACGCCGAGGCCAACGTCACCGCGTTCATGGCGTACGCACCGCAGACCCGCTCGACCCGCAGCTTCGATCTCCAGTACCGCGACGATCAGTGGAAGATCTGCGAATCCAGCACCGGCTGAGGCTAATTGGAAACTGACTTGCCGTCGCAGTGCAGGTCGTGGCAGGCCTCGATGACCCGCTCGGTCATCGCCGCTTCGGCCTTCTTCAGGTAGCTGCGCGGGTCGTAGACCTTTTTGTTGCCCACCTCGCCGTCGACCTTCAGCACGCCGTCGTAGTTGGTGAACATGTGCGCGGCAAGCGGGCGGGTGAACGCGTACTGGGTGTCGGTGTCGACGTTCATCTTCACCACGCCGTAGCGCAGCGCTTCCTCGATCTCCGACTTCAGCGAACCCGATCCGCCGTGGAAGACGAAGTCGAACGGCTGGGAGCCGTCCGGTAGCCCGAGCTTGGCGGACGCCACCTTCTGGCCCTGGTCGAGGATGTCGGGGCGGAGCTTGACGTTGCCCGGCTTGTAGACGCCGTGGACGTTGCCGAACGTCGCGGCCAGCAGGTAGTGACCGTGCTCGCCGTGGCCCAGGGCATCGATGGTCTTCTCGAAGTCCTCCGGGGTGGTGTAGAGCTTGTCGTTGATCTCGGCCTCGACGCCGTCCTCTTCACCGCCCACCACACCGATCTCCACCTCCAGGACGATCTTGGCGGCGGCGGCCAACTTCAGCAGCTCCTGCGCGATTTCCAGGTTCTCGTCGATCGGCACGGCCGAGCCATCCCACATGTGCGACTGGAACAGCGGATTCTGGCCGGCGGCCACCCGCTCGGCCGAGATCGCCAGCAGCGGACGCACGTAGGTGTCCAGCTTGTCCTTCGGACAGTGGTCGGTGTGCAGGGCCACGTTGATCGGGTATTTCTGCGCGACGACGTGGGAGAACTCAGCCAGCGCGACCGCGCCGGTGACCATGTCCTTGATCCCCAGCCCGGAGGCGAATTCGGCGCCGCCGGTGGAGAACTGGATAATGCCGTCGCTGCCTGCGTCGGCGAAACCCTTGATGGCGGCATTGACGGATTCCGAGCCGACGCAGTTGATCGCCGGGAAGGCGTATTCGTTCTCCTTGGCGCGTTGCAGCATCTCCGCGTAGACATCCGGCGTTGCGATGGGCATGCGGCTTCCTTCCTGACGGGTTGCATCAGTATCGCAATACCTTCGGCGGGTCCGCAGCCCGCCCGGCGAAGGCCGGCCGTCAGCGCCGGTATCTTGAACACCGTGATCACCACTGTGGTGGCTATGCCCAACATCCTCGACCCGATGTACTGGATCGGTCCCCAGGGACTGTTCGCGTCGGCGGTGTTGCCGACGATCCTGGCCATCGTCTACGTCGAGACGGGTCTGCTGTTCCCGCTGCTGCCCGGTGAGTCACTGCTGTTCACCGGTGGTTTGCTGGCCGCCCACGGCACCCTGGACATCTGGGTGCTGGCCCCAGCCGTGGCGCTGACCGCAATCCTCGGCGACCAGACCGGCTACTTCATCGGCCGCCGGATCGGGCCCGCGCTGTTCAAGAAAGAAGACTCGCGGTTCTTCAAGCAGCACCACGTCACCGAGTCGCACGCATTCTTCGAGAAATACGGACCCGCAGCGATCATCCTGGCCCGGTTCATGCCGTTCGTGCGGACCTTCACCCCGGTGGTCGCCGGAGTCTCCTACATGCGTTACCCGGTGTATCTGGCGTTCGACATCGTCGGCGGCATCCTCTGGGGTGGCGGTGTCACGGTCGCCGGCTACTTCCTGGGCAACATCCCGTTCATCCACCAGAACCTGGAAAAGATCGTGCTGGCGATCCTGTTCGTCTCCATGCTGCCGGCGTTCATCGCGTCCGGCCGGGCGTACCTGAAGCGCAGGCGCGCAGCCGGGGCCGACAAAGAGCAGTTGACCGTCGCCGACTGACGGGTTTTCCGAGTCGCAGCAGGTAGTCGTGCCCGGCTCATGTCATAGCGGTGAATGCTTGGAATAGTTCGATGATGCCTTGCCAGGCCTCTGACGGCGTCGGGTCTGGCGTGGGCAGGAACCCATAGAGGTATCCCGCGTCGGCGACTTCAGCCAACGACGGGTTCTCCAGCAGCGGAATGATTTTGTAGGTGTCGGGGTTCGCCAGATCGGCGAAGAAGTTGCTGACTCCGGTGTGCAGGCCGGCGCCCAGGGCAGTGGAGAGTTCGCCGAGATTGATGTTCGGGAGAAACCCGGCAGTGCTGACGACGTCCGCGTTGCCCGATGCCCATCCCTGGTCGATGCTGCCGTAACCGAGGTTCACCAGAATCCGGGTATCCGGCTCGAGCAGGTCATACAGGGGCTGTCCGAGGATTGGGATCAACCGCAGGGGATCCAGCAACGGCAGGCTCTCGGACGGGATGATGTAGTAATTGACCATCGTGTCGGCCGCTGAGGTCGGCAATTGGATGGCGTTGCTGATTTGGTCCGCGGTGAGGCTCAAATACGTGCCGTGCTCGTAGATGAACCCCAGCGACGCGTTGAGATCCGAGAGCAGATCGATCGGATACTTCGGGGAATCGGCGACACCGTCGTACTCGGCGGTGTAGACGTCGGTCGGGTACAGATCGTTCGGGGTCGCGACGTTGGCCTGCAGATACGCCGGGTACAGATTGCTGGTCACGATCTCGGAGCCGCCGTTCGGGTTGGCCGGATCGCCGATCAGTACGAAGTGCACGTCGGCGCTCGGCACACCCTGGCCGGCTAGCTCGCGCATCACCTCGGACGAGATCGAGGCGCTCTGCGAGTAGCCGAAAACGACGACCGGGTTTTGCGCGCTCAAGTCTCCATTGTTGTAGTCCTGCAGGATAGTGGAGTCGAGAATCTGCTCGCCCCGCGATTGCGATGTTGGACTTACGTTTTCAGGGGTGAATAGCGACTGCAATGTGCCGGTGAAGCCGCGCGGCTGCAGATACAGCGAGTCGGCGGCGTCGAGGTAGAGCTGACTTGGTTGCGGAATACTGGTTCCGCCCATCAACAACGCCGTGCCGTCCCCAAGCGGCAGATCCGCGCTGGTGTCAGCCAGTTGCACCGCATTCGTCCGGGTGGGGATTGACGTTGCTGTCGAAGGTGACAAGCCGGCTATGACGGCGGCAAAGACGCACGAGAGAAAACCGAGAGCCCGCATGTCGGATCCTTTCACGGCACCCGGATGACAGTACTACACGAGTACAATCAGTCGTCGATAATTAAGTCGCACCCGGTCTCTCGGTCGGCGACGGTGTCAGGCGGGCTTGAAGCCCATCGCCACGCCGTTCATGCAGTAGCGCAGGCCCGTTGGCTGGGGCCCGTCGTCGAAGACGTGGCCGAGATGTCCGCCGCAGCGGCTGCAGAGCACCTCGGTGCGCGACATTCCCTCGCTGTTGTCCGGTCGCCCGATGACCGCGTTGTCGAGAGCGCGGTAGAAACTCGGCCAGCCGGTGCCGCTGTCGAACTTGGTCGACGACGAGAACAGGTCCTGACCGCAGCCCGCGCAGGTGAAGGTTCCGGACCGGTGTTCGTCGTTGAGTGGGCTGCTGTAGGGCCGCTCGGTGCCCGCGTGGCGAAGCACGTCGTACGCCGCCGGGGACAACAGCTGGCGCCACTCGTCGTCGGTGTGGTTGACCTCAAATGTCTTGGCCGGACCGCTCGGAGCGCCGGTTGCGGTGACAGCGGTCAAAGCGCCGGCGCCGGCGAGCACCCCGAACGCAGCGCCGAGCAGGACGTTGCGTCGGGAAGTCATGGCTTCCACCATACGACTGAAATGTCAGACGGCGACTTTGAAGTCGCAGCCCGTCTTCGCCCGTACGTCGGCGACCGTCACCCCGGGATGCAGTTCGGTGAGGGTGAGGCCGTGCTCGGGTTCGACGTCGAAGACACACAGATCGGTGATGATCATGTCGACCACGCTCTTGCCGGTGATCGGCAGCGAGCACTGTTTGAGGATCTTCGGGCTGCCGTCTTTGGCGGTGTGATCCATCACGACGATCACCCGTTTGACGCCCGACACCAAATCCATCGCGCCACCTGGCCCTTTGACCATCTTGCCGGGCACCATCCAGTTGGCCAGGTCGCCGTTCTCGGCGACCTCGAGGCCGCCCAGGATGGACAGGTCGATGTGGCCGCCGCGGATCATCGCGAAAGAGTCGGCGCTGCTGAAGAAGCTGGAGCCGGGCAGGCTGGTGACGGTCTGCTTGCCCGCGTTGATCAGATCGGGGTCGACGTCCTCCTCGGCCGGATAGGACCCGATGCCGAGTAACCCGTTCTCGGACTGCAGCGTGACCTTGATGCCCTCGGGAATGTAGTTGGCCACCAACGTCGGAATGCCGATGCCCAGGTTCACGTAGTAGCCGTCGCGCAATTCGCGCGCGGCGCGCCGGGCCATCAGCTCGCGAATCGGGCTGTCGCTCTTGACCGCGGCGCCATCGCTGGTGGTGCGAAATTCGATGCGCTTCTCGTGATTAACGCCTTCGACGATGCGGTCCACATAGATGCCGGGGGTGTGGACCAGGTCGGGGTCAAGCTCGCCGACCTCGACCAGTTCCTCCACCTCGGCCACCGTCACCGTGCCGCAAGTGGCAATCATCGGGTTGAAGTTGCGCGCGGTCTTTCGGTAGACCAGGTTGCCTGCCTTATCCCCTTTCCATGCCTTAACGATCGCTACGTCGGCGCGAATGCCTTCTTCCAGCACGTATTCCGTGCCGTCGAAGACCCGGGTGTCTTTGCCCTCGGCGAGGTTGGTACCGAAGGCGGTGCGGGTGTAGAAGCCGGGAATACCTGCGCCGCCGGCACGTAGCTTCTCGGCCAGGGTGCCCTGCGGCGTCAGCACCAGATCGAGTTCGCCGGCCAGCACCTGGCGTTCGAACTCCTTGTTCTCGCCGACATACGACGCGATCACCTTGTCCACCTGGCGCGCTTTGAGCAGCAGCCCCATGCCGAAATCGTCGACACCGGCGTTGTTTCCGACGATGGTGAGGTTCATGACGCCACTGTCCACCAGGGCCTGGATCAGGTTCTCCGGAATGCCGCACAGGCCGAAACCTCCTGCGGCGATGGTCATTCCGTCCTTCAGCAGGCCTTCCAGTGCCGACTCGGCGTCTGGGTGGACTTTACTCATTCGCTGGCCCCTTCCTTTCCTTCACTGGCGGTCACTGTGTGCGCGGCTTCCATCAACATCCAACCGGACAGTTGCACGGACAGGTCACGCTCCGGGATCTCCGAGCCGTTGACCGCGCCGGCGACGAACTGCGCCTGCTGCCCGCCGGCCGTGGGTAGCTCGGCGGTGTCGTCCCAGGACGGCCCGAACAGCGGCAACCCCTGCACTGTTTGGCGGTTGTCCCAGGCCGCTTGCGCCGAGGACAGCACGATCTCGCGAGCCGCGTCGCGGGCGGTGGTGTCGGCGGCGGAATTCCCCGGCAGCGTCGTCGCGACCAGCGCCAGGTAGCGGGCGGTGATGCCGGAGAACAGACCGCCGTCGCCGCCGCCGGAGCCGCGCAACACCCCGCCCGGCGCCATGTGTTCGTCGACGGCGGCGACGAGGCGGTGAACCCGCGGCGCATGCCGGTCATCGTGTGTGCGGACGGCCAGCTCGGTCTCCAGGCCGAGAACCACGCCCTGGCAGTAGGTGTACTGCGCGCGGACCAGCGAGCCCGCCTTGATGCCGTCGAACACCAGGTGCGTCTCGGGGTCGATCAGCGTCTCGTCGATCCAGTCGGCCATCTGCTGCGCGCGGCGCAGCCGGTCGCCGTAGCGCGCCAGGAAAAGGCCCGCCGGGCCGTTGGCCGGGGCGTTGAAGAACTGGTCCTGCTTGCGCCACGGGATGCCGCCGCCGTCCTCGGGCACCCACGCGTTGACCAGTTGTTCGTTCAGTTTGTGCAGCGCACGCGGGCGGTCCACGCCGGCGACCCGGGACCCCCGCTCCAGCGCGAGCGCCAGCCAGGCCATGTCGTCGTAGTAGTTGTTGACCCAGGATCCGTTGTTACGCAAACGGTGTGAGCGGATCTGCCGGTTGATCTTGATGCGCCGCTCTTCTTGCGGGTCGCGCAGCTCCGCGTCGATCAGGCAGTCCAGCAGATGCGCCTGCCACCAGTAGTGCCAGCCGCCGAACCATCGGTCGCGCCGGGTCGGCGGCCAGGCCACCACGCCGAGTTGCGTCCAGGGCAGCGCCCACAGCCGCTTCAGGTGCCGTCCGGTGATGGCGGCTTCCGCGCTGACCGCACGGTTGACCCATACCTGATCCATGTCTGCTGATCCTGCCCTACCAGGCAGGCGAGCAAGCGGGCATCCTGCCGGGAACTTTTGGTCCCGGCAGGATGCCCGCTGAGGGTGCGAGTCGCTAAGGCTGCGAACCAGCCAACCGCCCTATCGCGTGAGCGGTGCGCTCACGCTTTCTCGACTGTCAGAGGCGAGCCATCTCGCGCGCCATACAGGCGTTCTCGAGATAGGCGTAGTGCTTCGGGTAGCTGCGGCGAGCTGGACGACCTTCTTGCGTCGACGGAGCAAGCGAGCGCTGCACAGCGGCAAGCAGGACGTGAGTCGCCTCGGACCACCAGCGCCGGGCCGCCGGTCGTGCCCGCAGCGCAAGCGCCGTGCCAAGCGCAACCTCGTGCTCGCTGATCAAGATCGGTGCCGGCGAAACCAATCGCTCTCGGGACTCGTCAAGGGTAATGACGGCAGTGTTTTCGGTGATCATGTCAATCCTCCGTCGGTGAGATCCGCTTCTGGAATCGTCGATCGCGGTGGATCGGTCGATGTCAGTGGCGCACTACTGATATTTCGCAGCGTTGCGGCGTGATACCACGAAGAGGCAGATAAGTAGTCGTCGTCGGATTCCCCAACAGCCCCAGTCGCGGTAAGGACGCGGCGCGCAATTTCTGGCTGGATGCGGTGGCGGTGGCCGATCAATTGAGCTGACGCGACCCGCTGTCGCCGTGTCGTTCCCGGCGCGAAGGCAACAGCGCCGCGAGCTCGTCGCGATTGGACGTGCCGGTTTTGGCCATCGCTTTATAGATGTGGCTTTCGACGGTTCGAACCGACAACGTCAGCCGTGTCGCGATATCCCGGTTCGACAGCCCTTGCCCGATAAGCATCACGATTTCTCGTTCGCGGTCGGTCAGCGGCAATCGTTCGACAGCTTTGCGGAGGGCTGGCGTGCGGGCGCCGCCACATTGCTCGGCCAACGCTTCGGCCCTCGCCGAGCATCCCAACGCCGACCCGCGTAAGTCGTGGTGCCGGTACGCGATGGCTGCGTGCGCCGCCGCATCGGCAGCAGCGATCACATCGCCCATATCCTCAAATTCGGCTGACACTGCGGTTAATTCGGCACCATCGTCGTCATGCAACGCTTCAGCGTAACGGGCGGCCACGCCGGCGCGGGGCCCTTCAACGATCGCTGCAAGTTCTCGCAATCGAGGCCCGCAGGAACGCTCCCCGAACTGCGTAGCGGTTTGTAAACACATCACTTCAGGAGCGAACTGCCCATTGCCCCTGGCTGTTTCGGCGGCAGCAAGCGAGATCACGATTGCTTCACTGATGGCGCCCTGTCCGGCGGCCACCCATGCCTTGGCGATCGCGTACTCGTAGTCGAGGTATTGCCAGCTGGGATGGCGCTCCTGTTCGAGTGCCCGGAGCCGGGCCGCTGCCTCGTCGGTCGATCCGCGCATCACGAGCGCGGTCGTCAGCGGAATCTGGCAGCGATAACGCCAACCGTTGGAGTCGCTGGAAGTCCCTACGGATTCTAGGGACTGGGTCAGCAGGGAGATCGCGGCGTCGAGTCGGCCAGAACCAAGCGCCACTCTGCCCACCGCGACAGAGCCAACTTGGAAGGACTGGAATGCTCGGAATTCGATCTGGCGTTGTCGTATGGTTTCCGCCGGTGGACCGGCATCGGCGATTCGGCCAGCTAAAAGCAGGGCGCTGATGTGGGCGTCGGTGATGATGACGAACGAGCGTATCGGAACTGGGTAACCGGCCTTTGCCGCTGCTGCGGCTTCGCCGGCGCGACCCGCTTCTCCGAACGCAAGGGCGAGGGCCCAGGCGGTCACTCGCTGGGCGACGAGGTCGGGTAGCTCCTGCCAGGTGAATTTCTCGGATGA
The DNA here is from genome assembly GCA_963741555.1 of uncultured Actinomycetota bacterium. Classification (GTDB taxonomy): domain Bacteria; phylum Actinomycetota; class Actinomycetes; order Mycobacteriales; family Mycobacteriaceae; genus Mycobacterium. Next base: position 12,494 of record CAVUIH010000013.1, read on the forward strand.
CTCGATGGCCGATTGCGGCTTGCCCATCGCCGCCCAGTACACGGTCAGAAATGCGTCGATACAGCTGCGAGCCTGTGGACCTGCGGCGCGGGATGCATCGTCGATGAGTTCCTTTGCCCCGACCGGGTCGGCCAGGGTGAACAGCCGATTGGTGGCCCGCAGGAAGGCCATTCGCCCGTACACGGCGTCGGCCAACTCGTCTGCCTGGATGCCGGCGAGCAAATCATCGGCTTCCTGGCCACGGCCTATACACGACAACGCGTAGGCGCGAATGAGTTTCGCGTCCGCGGCACCTCCTGCGTGGATTGCCGCTGCTGTGAGTCGGTCCGCAAGGGGGAACTCCCATAGCCAGACCGCGCCGCTGGCCGCCCGAACAAGGAGGTCTGAATCGGGCTTGAGATCCGAGTCGAGGCTAAGAGTGGCGCGGCGGACCACGACCTGCATGTCGTCACGATCAACCGACGCGGCGAGTTCGGCGGCGACCAGGCCACGCAGCCGTCGTAACCTGGTCGCGGCGGCCCGATTTCGCCGGACCTGCCCGTATAGCGGGTGCGCCAACCTTGCCTCTACCCGATCGCCTACTTGGTCAAGAGCGATGAGACCGCGGATGTCGGCTTGCTCGACCGCGGCCGGATCGGTTATCCGGGTGAGCGAGCCGAGTTCGATGGGTTCGCCGACGGCGAGGGCGTCGATCACGTCGCTGACCGAACTGGGCAGGCCTCCGATCCGTCCTTCAATCAGTTCGATCAGGCTGGGCGGCAAGACCGGATCACCCAGCCAGCGCCAGCAGTCGTCCTGCATTGCAAGCCGTTCGTCGGCAACCTCCTGCTCGACAATGTTTCGCAGATACAACGGATTGCCGCGGGTCAACGTCCACAATCGCTCAGCGGCTTGCGGATCCAGAGGGCCGCCCAACGCGGCCGAGGTGAGCGCGGTTGTTTCGGCTTCGGACAACGGTTGTAGGTCGAGGCGGTCAAGATGCCCGCCGTCCCATAACTCCCGCACCCCGGCAGGAATCGATTCACCTTCGCGGATGGTGAGCACGACCTTGGCAGCGCGGCGCTGAATGATCTGGTGCACAACGAATGTCGACAGATCATCGAGCAGGGCCACATCATCGACACCCAGCACGACTGTCATGCCGGGGGACGAGGACGTCAGCGAGGCGATTGCACTGCGGATCAATTCAAGGTTGTCGTCACCAGCATGCTCTGCCCATGAGGTGAGCGCTCCCAACGGAATCGACCGTGCCGAGGACGTGCCCACTATCCACCGGACTTCACACCCCTGCGCCCCGGCAGAACTTAGCGCTTCACGCGCGATCCGACTCTTGCCCACGCCGGCAGGCCCGCACACCACGACCCCGGCCAAGTCCGAGTCGAAAATCGCGGCTTCGATGAGTCGCTGTTCCTTCGAGCGGCCGGTCAACGGCCACGTCAACCGCACCCGTACAGCCTAAAGGGGCAGCCCGGGCGTCCAAGGCTAAAGATCAGTATCGGTCTACTGACGGGTCTTCGCGATGACCGGAGCAACGATTGCGTCGCACAACTGACTCCGACGAGGAGTCGTCATGACCGTCGACACGATGTCTGCCCGAAGCTTGCCCGAATGTCTTCGACGCGGGGCTGCCGATCTTGGCCTATGAGCATTTGGACGATCCTGAACAGGCGCACCGACTCATCGCAGCGGCCCGCGGATCGAGCGCCGATCGCCATCGGAACCCATGGCCCGGAAATCCTGGGCTACGAACTGGTCCGTACGGTGCTGCGCGACCCACGATTTCGATGCCGAAAGGGATGTTTCTTGCCGGCCAAGGCATCACGTCCGGCGCGGTCTGGGACCGTGTCACCGCGAGTCTGATCAGTCTGGACGGCGATGAGCACCAACGCCTGCGTCGGTCTGGTGTCGAAGGCCTTCACGCCTCGGGCCACCGCACGGCTGCGCTCGACGATCGTCGATGTCATCACCGAACTCGTTGAACACCAGACGGCTCCGCGGGCGCTGCGATGTGGTGACCGACATCGCGCGTCAATATCCGATCCCGATTATTTGCGCGTTACTCGGCGCACCAGCCGAGGACTGGGAGTTGTTCTCGGATTGGACCGACGACATCTTCAAGGCGTTCAGCTGGAACGTCGCCGACGAGGCGGATTCCATCCTGGGGCATGGGAGGCCGTCGACGACTACGTCGACGATATGGTCGCTGACCGACGCGACGCGCTGACCGACGACCTGATCTCCGAGCTGATCCGCGCCGAACACGACGGCGATCGGCTCGACGCCGACGAGTTGCGCATGCTGGTCGTGGGTCTGCTGATAGCCGGCACGGACACCACTCGAAACCAGCTCGCGGCCTCTGTGCAGGTGCTCTGTGATCATCCCGACCAATGGGCACTCTTGGGTCAGCACCCCGAGCTGGCCGCCAACGCGGTCGAGGAAACCATGCGACACTCCCCTATCGCCTGGGGCACCCTGCGCGTCGCCCTCGAGGATGTCGAACTCGCCGGAGTCGTGATCCCGGCCGGCACACTGGTCGTCGCCAACACCGCCTCGGCCAACCGGGATCCCAGCGTGTACCACAACGCCGACCAACTCGACATCACCCGTGACGGCGCCGCCATGCAGACTTTCGGCGCCGGCATGCATTACTGCCTCGGCGCCAACCTTGCGCGGCTCGAACTCGCCGAAGCCCTGAGGGTCATGACACGGAAGATGCCAAACGCCCGGCGCACCGGAGCGGCGCCCTGGAAACCGTTGACCGCCTTGACTGGTCCCGCCATCCTGCCCGTCGAATTCGACGTCGCGCCAACCAATTAGCGGATCACCAGGCTTGCGCGATGTCCCCGTGTTGGCTGATCCAGGTATGCATGGCGATGCCCGCCGCGACCGAGACGTTGATGCTGCGCGTCGACCCGAAATGGGCTATCGACACGGTCAGCGGGGCGCCGGCGCGGGCGTCGTCGCTGATGCCGGGACCTTCCTGGCCGAACAACAGCATGCAGTCCCGCGGCAGCGTGGTCTGTTCGATGCGTGCCGCACCAGGCACATTGTCGACCGCGACCACCGTCAGGCCGGCGTCGGAGGCGAAGCTGAGCAGTTCGGCGGTGTCGTCGTGATGACGCAGTCGTTGATATCGGTCGGTGACCATGGCGCCGCGGCGATTCCAGCGGCGACGGCCGACGATGTGCACGGTGTCGACGGCGAACGCGTTGGCGGTGCGCACCACCCCGCCGATGTTGGCGTCGTGGCCGAAGTTCTCGATGGCCACATGCAGAGGATGCCGCCGGGTGTCGATGTCGGCGACGATCGCCTCACGCGTCCAGTACCGGTAGGCGTCGACGACGTTGCGGGTGTCGCCGTCGCGCAGCAGCGCCGGGTCGTACTTCGGGTCGTCGGGCAGCGGACCGGTCCAGGGGCCGACTCCGCTTGCCGGAACACCCCATTCGGTCGGACCCGGCTCGTGACGATCCGGGCCGGAACGGCCCGGGGAGGAGGGAGGCACATCAGACCCCGGCTGGGTCATCGGATAGTCCAGACTGCGGCGTGGGTGCCGACGACCGAGACGGTGGCGTACAGCAGCGCCTCGTTGATGTCGCCTTGGGTGCACAGCGACGCGCTGACGTGGACGGCGTCCAGCGACGCCTCGGGCAGGATCAGCACCGACGACCCGTAGGCCGAGCAGGCCTCGCTCAGCCCGGGCGGTGGCGGGGTCGGCGAGTCAGCAGCATCATCGGGCCGCCCCGGGCCGCGGAGTCGTCGCGATACTTGGCCGCAATGGTGTCGGCGTTCAGGCCGAGCAACATGTAGCCGGCGCCGCTGAAGGCCGCCGGGTCGCCCAGCGAGGCCTGAGTCAATTGGGTGCCGTCGGCGCGCCACGCGTCGACGCTGCTGGTTTTGACCACCAGGCCGGTGTCGTTCTCCTTGGTCGGCAGTAGCCCGACCGGGAACGCCGCCGGGTAGGCCGCGGCGGTGTCGGCGATCCGGTCGCGGGGCGAGTAGAGGTACACCCCGCGGGCGGCGCTGCGATCCTGCAGCGGACCCAGACACACCGTGCCGGTCAGCCGCTTGCCGCCGCGTGAGGAAAGCGATTGGATGACAAGGTTTTTCATGTTGTCACAGCTGCCGATGCCAGCAGCCTCCATCGGATGCGCCAGCGCGCCGTACAAGCCGAAGCGGATATCGCGGGGATCGGCATGGGGCTTGGCCGGGTCGCTCGGGAGCCCCGTCGACGTCGACCAGCACATGGTCGTCCTGCCAGCGCAGATTCGATACCGATGCGTTCCAGCCCAGCACCGCCAGCGACTCGCCCAGTCGAGCGGTGCTCGCGCCGTACACCCGGTCGCGGTGACCGCCGCCAGAGCACGCCGCGCAGAGCGCGAACGTCGCCACCATCGCGATAAGGGTTCGCACGGCGGCTAACTCAGCCCGAGGTCCGCCAACCCCAGCACGCTGCGGTACGGAACGCCCTGGGCTTCGATGGCTTCGGCGGCCCCCGTAGCGCGGTCGACCACGGTCGCCACGCCGACCACCTGGGCCCCGGCGTCCTGCGCGGCGCGCACGGCGGTCAGCGCCGACGCGCCGGTGGTGCTGGTGTCCTCGACCACCAGAACCGGTCGACCGGCAATATCGGGGCCTTCGATAAGACGTTGCATGCCATGGGTTTTCGTCGACTTCCGCACGACGAACGCGTCGATCGGCCGGCCGGGTGCATGCATGACGGCGGTGGCAACGGGGTCGGCGCCCAGGGTAAGTCCGCCGACCGCCGCGTAGTCCCAGTCGTCGGTGAGGTCGCGGATCAGCCGGCCGATCAGCGGTGCGGCGCGGTGATGCAGGGTGGCCCGGCGCAGGTCGACGTAATAGTCGGCTTCCTTGCCGGACGACAACGTGACGCGGCCGTGCACCACCGCCAATTGGCGCACCAGGTCGGCTAATTCGCTGAGTTCAGGTGCGGCCACGGCCCCGGCCGAACACGCTTGTGGCGGCACGCGCCAACGTTCGCGGCACCATCCGGCTGGCGGTGGTGATCGCTTTGTACTGCAGCCCGGGAATGATGACCACGTTGCCGCGGGCGACATCGGAGAGCGTCTTCGCGGACCACATCGTCGACCTCGAGCCACATGAACGACGGCAGCGACGTCATGTCGATGCCGGCCCGGTCGTGGAATTCGGTATGCACGTATCCCGGGCACACCACGTGTATCCCGACGCCGGTGCCGCGCAGCCCGACTGCGAGGCCTTCGGTGAACGACACGACGTAAGCCTTGGACGCCGAGTAGGTCGAGCCGCGGCCGGAGAGCAGACCCGCGACGCTGGCGACGTTGATGACCGTGCCGGCGCCGTTGTCGATCATCGCCGGCAACGCGGCGCGAGTCAGTTGCATCACCGCGGTGACGTTGACATCGAGCTGGGATTGCAGCACCGCAGGGTCGGCGGTCCAGAAGTCGCCGGACGGTGCCGAAGCCGGCGTTGTTCACCAGCACGTCGACGCCGGCCGCGAGCCGTTCGGCGACCTTGGCCCGGCCGGCGGATTCAGCGAGATCGGCCGGCAGCACTTCGACGCCGCTGCCGCCCTCGTTGGTCAGCTCGGCGGCCAGCTGGTTGAGCCGGTCCGCATCACGGGACACCAGCACAATGTCGTAGCCGTCGGCGGCGTAACGGCGGGCGAAACCCTCGCCGATTCCGGAAGTGGGCCCGGTGATCAGGGCGACGCGACGAGGCACGGCGTCAGTGTACGAGGCGAGTCCGGTGCCACCTTCGGGGAGAGGGGACACACAATGTGCCCGCCTTCGAGCGATTAGCGAAACTAATCGCTAAGAGGTGGGCACATCGGTTATCGCTGGCGCGAGAGACTGACGCTGTTGGTATGCAGACTCAGCGCTGGTGATGCGACGCCTGGTGGCCGTTTCGGCTCGTCGGCGGGCGGCGGATGGGCTCTTGACGCGCAGTCGGCGGAGTCACGGCGGCATGCGACGTGGAACCGCTTTCACGGGTAGGAGACTCCGCGTGCCGCTGCGGCACTTCGGCGCGGCCGGCGGGAGCCAGCGGACGGCTGGGGGCCGACTTGCGGCGTGCAGACGCTTGCGGCGCCCCGGCTGTTGGCGTTGTCTGCGGCACCGGCGGGAGTACCCGCAGCAGGTCGTTGAACTGGCGCACGGTGCGCAGACCCTCGTCCCACTGGGCGCGAGTGCTGCCGATCGGCATGCTGACCAGCGTCCAGTTCTGTTCGTTCCACATGATCTCGGCGCAGTCGGGTGCGGTGTGGGCGAAGGTGACCATGCGGCGATCGCAGGCGCGACGGGCGGCGTCCAGATTGGTGGAGTAGACCATCCGCGGCCCGATCGCGCCGAGCAGCCAAATGTCGTTCTCCCGAGGCTCTTTCAGACCTTTGAGCCGCACGTCGACGACGACGTTGGTGCCCACCTTGCGGTGCAGGGCGATCACGGTGGCGACTTCTTCGAGGTCGAAGATGAACACCGCCTCGCCGCGGATCTGGCCGAGCACGACATTGCGCGCCGGGATGTTGCTGCCCACGGTCGACATCACGCCGCGCTTCCAGCGCTTGAGGATCTCGGTGGATTCCTGCTCGTAGTCGAATCCGTGCGACCGAGCCCACGACTTACGGCGCCGCCCTCGTCCACGGCGGCGGTCGATGTCGACGTACAGCAATACTGCCGCGCCGACGAAGCACAGCGCGGAGAGCGTGAACCAAAGGGGAACCATCGCCACGTAGCCTAACCGCTGTCAGCCCTCAATCGGGAATGCGAGCAGGTCACAACCGAATTAAAGTTTGCTACCGCTTCGGCGCCGGCGTCGACGCCGAAGCGATAGCCAGCTTCAGCCGCGCACCGGCATCAACCCAGCACCAGCGAGTCGCCGTCGGCGCTGACGTTGACCGGCACGATGTCGCCGTCGTGGACGTCACCGGCCAGCAACATCTTGGCCAGCTGGTCGCCGATGGCGTGCTGCACCAGACGCCGCAACGGCCGGGCGCCGTACACCGGGTCGAATCCGCGGTGCGCCAGCCACTCCTTGGCGGGCGCCGACACCTCGAGCTGCAGCCGCCGCTGCGCGAGCCGCTTGTCCAGCTGGTCGAGCTGGATGTCGACGATCCGCACCAGCTCGTCGGGGTTGAGCCCGTCGAAGATCAGCACGTCGTCGAGCCGGTTGATGAACTCCGGCTTGAACGCCGCGCGCACCGCCGCCATCACCTGCTCCTCGGTGCCGCCCGACCCGAGGTTGGACGTCAGGATCAGGATCGTGTTGCGGAAGTCGACCGTGCGGCCCTGCCCGTCGGTGAGCCGGCCCTCGTCGAGGACCTGCAGCAGCACGTCGAACACGTCCGGGTGGGCCTTTTCGACCTCGTCGAACAGCACGACGGTGTAAGGCCGGCGACGGACCGACTCGGTCAGCTGACCGCCCTGGTCGTAGCCGATGTAGCCGGGCGGGGCACCGACCAGGCGGGCCACCGAGTGCTTCTCGCCGTACTCGCTCATGTCGATGCGGACCATCGCCCGTTCGTCGTCGAACAGGAAGTCGGCCAGCGCCTTGGCCAGCTCGGTCTTGCCGACACCGGTGGGGCCGAGGAACAAAAACGATCCCGTCGGCCGGTTGGGGTCGGCGACCCCGGCCCGGGTGCGACGCACCGCATCGGACACGGCCTGCACGGCCTTTCGCTGTCCGACGACGCGCTTGCCGAGCTCGTCTTCCATCCGCAGCAGCTTGGCGGTCTCGCCTTCCAGCAGCCGACCGGCCGGGATACCCGTCCACGCCGACACCACGTCGGCGATGTCGTCGGGGCCGACCTCTTCCTTGAGCATGACGCCCGTGCGGGCCTCGGCGTGCGGCAGAGCGGCGTCGAGCTTCTTCTCGACCTCGGGGATGCGCCCGTAACGCAGCTCGGCGGCCTTGGCCAGGTCGCCGTCGCGCTCGGCGCGCTCGGACTCTCCGCGCAACGTGTCCAGCTGTTCCTTCAGCTCGCGGACGATGTCGATGGCGTTCTTCTCGTTCTGCCACCTGGTGGTCAGCTCGGCCAGCTTTTCCTTCTGGTCGGCCAGTTCGGCGCGCAACTTCTCCAAGCGCTCCTTGGACGCCGCGTCTTCTTCTTTGGCCAGCGCCATCTCTTCGATCTCGAGCCGGCGTACCAGCCGTTCGACCTCGTCGACCTCGACAGGCCGCGAGTCGATCTCCATCCGCAGCCGGCTGGCCGACTCGTCGACCAGGTCGATGGCCTTGTCCGGCAAGAACCTCGCCGTGATGTAGCGGTCGGACAGCGTGGCCGCGGCCACCAGCGCGGAGTCGGTGATGCGCACGCCGTGGTGCACCTCGTAGCGGTCTTTCAGCCCACGCAGGATGCCGACGGTGTCCTCCACCGACGGCTCGCCGACGAACACCTGCTGAAAGCGGCGCTCCAGTGCGGCGTCTTTTTCGATGTACTTGCGGTATTCGTCGAGCGTGGTTGCGCCGACCAGGCGGAGCTCGCCGCGGGCCAGCATCGGCTTGATCATGTTGCCGGCATCCATCGCCGACTCGCCGGTCGCGCCGGCCCCGACGATGGTGTGCAGCTCGTCGATGAAGGTGATGATCTGCCCAGCGGAGTTCTTGATGTCGTCGAGCACGGCCTTGAGCCGCTCCTCGAATTCTCCGCGGTATTTGGCGCCGGCCACCATCGAACCCATGTCCAGGCTGACGACGGTCTTGTCGCGCAGGCTTTCGGGGACGTCGCCGTCGATGATGCGCTGGGCCAGACCTTCCACGATGGCGGTCTTACCGACACCGGGCTCGCCGATCAGCACCGGGTTGTTCTTGGTGCGACGGCTCAGCACCTGCACGACACGACGAATCTCGTTGTCCCGTCCGATGACTGGGTCGAGCTTGCCTTCACGGGCGCGCTCGGTCAGGTCGGTGGAGTACTTCTCCAGCGCCTGATAGGTCGCCTCGGGGTCGGGGCTGGTGACGCGGGCGCTGCCGCGAACTTTCACGAACGCCTCGCGCAGCGCCTGCGGCGAGGCGCCGTGTCCGGTCAGCAGTTTGGCGACGTCGGAGTCACCGGTGGCCAGTCCGACCATCAGGTGCTCGGTGGAGACGTATTCGTCGTCCATCTCGGTGGCCAGCTGCTGCGCGGTGGTGATGGCCGCCAGCGAGTCACGGGACAGTTGCGGTTGGGAGCTGGAACCGCTGATCTGCGGCAACCGGTCGACGAGGCGCTGGGCTTCGGCGCGGACGGTGGCGGGCTCGACGCCGACAGCCTCCAGCAGCGGCGCGGCGATCCCGTCGTTCTGCGTCAGCAGCGCAGACAGCAGGTGAGCCGGCTTGATCTCGGGGTTGCCTGCGGCGGTCGCCGCCTGCAGGGCCGACGTCAGGACTGCCTGCGTCTTGGTTGTCGGGTTGAAAGAGTCCACGACACTCCGTTCGGGTCAGAGGGGTTAGGCAAAAATGCTTGTCGTGTTGTTCAACGCCGTCAAGGTTGAGTCTGTTCCGCTCAACCTTAAGGAATTTCGAGACGACTTGTAAACCCGTTGGCATTCGAACGTATGATCGATCAGTGGGCGACCTCGCGTCGATCGGATACAACGGGCAACCAGCCCGCAACCCGTTCCGGGTGGTCCGCCCGCCGATCACCGTGCTGATCGACCTGACCGTGCTGTTTCCGCGCGAGCCGCACCGCTCAGGCCGGTTCCACGCGAACGGCCTGCAGCTGCACAAAGTCGTCGAGGGGCGGCTGACCTGCTGGGGCATGTGCGAGCAGGGCGACTGGTGGGGGCTGGTGACCTACCCGATCGCCTATGGGTCCAAGCGCAAAACCGTTACGCACTGGGTACCGGCCTGGACCCTCCGGAGCGGCCGCTAGCGGTCATGCGAAGATGCAGCCGTGACTGGAAGTTGGGTTTCCCTGCTGGCGACGTTGATTCCGCTGGCGCTCGTCATCGCGATCTCGCCGTTCTCGGTCATCCCGGCGGTTCTGGTGTTACAGACACCACGGCCGCGGCCGACCAGCCTGGCCTTCCTCGGCGGCTGGGTGCTGGGTCTGGTTGCGCTGACCACGGCCTTCGCCGCCTTCTCCGATGCGCTTGGCGACCTGCGCAAGTCACCACCGACGTGGGCGTCCTGGCTGCGCGTCGTTCTCGGCTTGGCCCTCATCGCGTTCGGCATCTACCGATGGCTGACTCGTCATGGACACACCGAGTCGCCGCGGTGGATGCGGTCTTTCGAGACGCTGACGCCCTCGCATGCCGTGCTCATCGGGCTGGCGTTGGTGGTGGTCAGGGTCGAGGTGCTGACCATGTGCGCCCTGGCCGGTTTGGACATCGGCAGTGGTGACCTGGGCATGGCGGCCAAATGGATCACCGCGGCGATCTTCATCGCCGTCGCCGCATCCACGGTCGCGATCCCGGTCCTTGCCTACGCCGCCGCCGGTCACCGCCTCGATGACCCGATGGCGCGTCTCAAAGAATGGATGGAGAAAAACAACGCCGCGCTGCTCGCCGCGATCCTGGTGTTGATCGGCCTGATGGTGCTGCACAACGGGCTTAAGGCGCTTTAACCGAGTTCGGCCTGACCGCGCCTAAAATCGGCGGCCGTGAGCCTCAACGACCGGGATGCGCTGGCGGCACTGCACGCCGTCATCGACCCGGATGACGGCAACGGGCTGATCGGGCGGTTCTACACCCGCTGGTTCTCCTTCGAGGCGTCGCCGCGGGATCTGTTTCCGCCCGACATGGCCGCCCAACGGGCCACGTTTGCTCGCGCGCTGACCTGGGTGTACGGCGAACTGGTCGCCCAGCGCGCGGAGGAGCCGGTCGCATTTCTCGCCCAGCTCGGACGAGACCACCGCAAGTACGGCGTGCTTCCCGAGCACTACGGCACCCTGCGGCAGGCGCTGTATTCGACCTTGCGCGACGAGCTGGCCGAGGCTTGGACCGACGCCGTGGAGGCCGCCGCCGAGCAGTCGCTCAACCTGATCATCGGGGTGATGAGCGGCGCCGCCGACGCCGAGCACGGACCGGCCTGGTGGGACGGCACGGTCGTCGAACACCTACGGGTATCCCGCGACTTGGCCGTGGTCCGGTTGCAGCTCGACCAAGCGATGCCGTACCACCCCGGCCAGTACGTCAATGTCGCTGTGCCGCAGTGCCCGCGGCGATGGCGATATCTGACGCCGGCCATCCCGCCGGACGACACCGGTGCCGTCGAGTTCCACGTCCGCGCGGTGTCCGGCGGCCTGGTCAGCAATGCGATCGTCAACGAGACGCAGCCCGGCGATCGCTGGCGGTTGTCGAACCCGCACGGCGGCTTGCACGTCGACCGCGACGGAGGCGATGTGCTGATGGTGGCAGGCAGTACCGGCCTGGCGCCGCTGCGCTCGATCGTCATGGACCTCACCCGGTGGGGCGAGAATCCGCGGGTGCACTTGTTCTTCGGCGGCCGCTATCCGTGCGAGCTCTACGACCTGCCGACGCTGTGGCAGGTCGCCGCGAACAACCCCTGGCTGTCGGTGACGCCGGTCTCCGAGCTCAATGGCGACCCGCCCTGGGCCGCCGACTACCCCGATGTCACGCCGCCGCGAGGGCTTCATCTGCGCCAGACCGGCAAGCTGATGGACGTCGTGACCAGATACGGCGGCTGGGGCGACCGGCAGATACTGGTCTGCGGCGGACCGGAGATGGTCCGTGTCACCGAGGCGGCGCTGATCGCCAAAGGGGCTCCGCCGGAGCGTATTCAGCACGACCCGCTGTACCGCTAACCTGAGCTAGTTTTATCAGGTGCACGTTGTCACTTTGCGAGACCCGTCGTCAGATCTGGAAGCCCGGTTCGTGCCGGACGCCGGCATGATCGGCATCTCGCTGACCGACTCGGGCACCGAACTGCTCGGCCAGCGCCGCGGCCTGGACGCCTACGTCGCCAACGGCAAGACGATGGGTATCCCGCTCTTGTATCCGTGGGCAAATCGATTGGGCGCCAACACATATACCGCAGAGGACGCGACGGTCACGCTGACGGCCGGCCAGCATGGGGTTCGGGCCGATCCCAACGGGCTGCCGATCCACGGCGTGCTGGCCGCCTATCCGAACTGGCGAGTGACACATGAATCGGACAACGAGCTGACCGCCGAGGTGAACTTCGGCGACGAGGATTTGCTGGCCAGCTTTCCGTTTCCGCATCGGCTGGCGGTGACCGTCTCGCTGTTCGAGCGGACGTTGCGGATACGTAGCTCAGTCGCCCCGACCAGTGAACGCCCGGTCCCGCTGTGTTTCGGCTTTCACCCGTACCTTCAGCTGCCAGGCGTCCCGCGCGCACAGTGGATCATCGAGACGCCGCCGCTGCGGCATCTCACGCTTGACGAGCGGGGCCTGCCCACCGGAGCGACGACACCGCAACCGGCGGCGTCTGAACCATTGGGCGACAAGGCTTTTGACGACGGATATGATGAGGTTGCCGACGGCGCGGTGTTCGCGGTGTCCGGTGGTGGCCGCCGCATCGAGGTCGACTTCGAGCAGGGCTACCCCGCGGCGCAGATCTTCGCGCCGTCTGGCGAGGACGTGGTGTGCTTCGAGCCGATGGCCGCGCCCACCGATGCGCTGCGCCGCGGTGGCTACCGGTCGGCCCAGCCTGGCGATTGGGGAGTCGCCGTATTCTCGATCCGGGTCGGCTGATCCGGCCCTCTTCAAAGCCCGCTTCAGCTGTTAGACTCACGCCAGTAAGCGCGTTAGCGCCGTCACTTAACACTCTGGTCGAAGCAGGCGAATTTGGCTGACATCGTCCTCGTCAACCCTCGGTTCGAGGTGTCCTACTGGGGCCTCGAACACGCCCTTCCGCTGCTCGGCAAGAAGTGCAACATACCGAGCGCGTGCCTGCCACTGCTCGCGGCGCTGACGCCGGCCGGCCATTCCGTCTCGCTCGTCGATGAGAACGTCGAGCCGATCGACTACGACCGTTTGGCGAAGGCCGACATCGTAGGGCTCACCGGCATGACCGTCCAGCGCGCTCGAATGCTCGAGATTCTGCACGAATTGAAAGCCCGCGATGTCGTCACGGTCGTCGGGGGGTCCGTGGGTGAGTGTGCAGGAAGATTACTTCGAGGGCCTGGCCGACGCGATCTTCATCGGCGAAGCGGAAACGACCTGGCCACAGTTCCTCGAAGATTGGGCCGCGGGGCGGCATCAGTACCGCTACGAGCAGGCCGAGCGAACCGACATGACTCAGGTGCCGGTGCCGCGCTACGACTTACTGAAGACCAAGGACTACTTGTTCGGCAGTGTCCAATTCAGCCGCGGCTGTCCGTTCCAGTGCGAGTTCTGCGACATCATCGTCACGTTCGGTCGCAGGCCGAGGCTGAAGACGAGCGCGCAGGTGATCGCCGAGCTGGAAGCGATGCGCAAGCAGCACCTGAAAATGGCCTTCATCGTCGACGACAACCTGATCGGCAACAAGATGGCGGTGAAGGAGCTGCTGCGCGACCTCGTCGCGTGGCAAACCGCCGAGGGCTACCCCTTCACGTTCTTCACCGAGGCGTCGCTCAACCTCGCCGAAGACGAAGAGCTGATCCAGCTGATGGACGCGGCCAACATCGTGACCGTCTTCATCGGCATCGAGAGCCCCAATGAAGAATCGCTGCGCGAGACGAAGAAGTACCAGAACGTCAAAAAAACCGAGTCGATCGTCGACCGCGTCCGCAAAGTGCAAGACTCCGGCATCGAAGTCTGGTGCGGCATGATCGTCGGCTTCGACCACGACGACACCCGGATCTTCAAGGCCCAGCACGAGTTCCTCCGCCAGACCGACATCATGCACGCCATGGTCGGCATGCTCTCGGCGATCCCCAAGACGCCGCTGCACGCCCGCTTGAAGAACGAAGGCCGCCTCGATCTCGACGACGAACAACCATTCGGCACCAACGTCATTCCGCTCGGCATGACCCGCGAAGAGTTGCGCGACGGGTACGTCGATCTGATGCAGGAACTGTACGATCCCGACTTCTACTTCGAGCGGCTCGAAAACCTATTCCTCACAAGGAAATTCGATTGGTCCCGCGCTCGCAGTGCCTACTGGCGCAAACACCCGTGGCGGAAGCTGAAGTCGCAATCGGTCGAGGCCGCGCTGGCGACCGGGTTGTTCCTTCGGCTGATGAAGAACGTTCCCGACCCGAAACTGCGCCGGATCTATCGCCGCCGGATGGCCACCATGGCCCGTCTACGGCCCGACCCAAGCCTCTTGTTCATCTGCGTGATCAAGTGCGCGATGCACTACCACCACTACACGATGTCCCGGCAGATGGCTGAACAGCACAGGCTGGTCAACACGTTCTGAAGTATCGCTGTCATGGCATGGCTTCGGCCCAGTCGATATGACCCTCGAAACCAAGCGAATTCGCCATGCGCGGTAGCGATCCCGGAGATCCGCGTAGGCCACGGCATGTCGCCGCGAGCCCGCGCCAGAGAGTGCGTGTAGTCGCAGCAGCCAGATGTCACGTATCACCAAACCCTCTTCGGCTGGCGCGGCCGCTAACCGCTCGATCGCAGCCTCGGCTTCGACTAGGTCGCCGTCGGCCCCGCGATCGAGCAGTGTCTCCACCAGAACACCCGTCGTCGGGATGCCCCATGCCAGCAGCCGTCCCTCGCGGAAAAGATGGTCGAGCGGCGGTGCGCATGAGCGTTATCGCCCCATCGCGATCGCCACGCCGAGCCGGCTCACGCGCCAAGTACACATTGACGAGCGGTAACTCGGACAACAGGTATCCCTGACGTAGGAACACGTCGCTGGCCTCTGCCAGAAGCCGCTGTCCGCGGTCACGATCGGCAGCCGCTTGGCGGTGCACCAGCGCAACGGCCAAAGTCGTCCGTACGAAGGTCACCGCGAGATCATCACTGGATCGCTCGGCAATCCGTAGGGCATCCTCGATCTCGTGCACTGCGGAATCGTCGGGCTGCAGCACGCCATTCGATACTGTCGGGAAGTAGGCGAAGGCGACGGCGAAGGCGTAGGACATGGGGTCGGCGCTGCGCGCAATGGCTAGGCCGTGCTGCATGTCGTCGCGCCATCCGTCACGACCCAGGCAATAACGAGCCACAGCCCGCGTCGTAAAGGCGAGGGCTAGCGGCGACCCGAAAAGGAAATTGCCTTTCGACGGATCACCGTCGGCCAGGTCGATGACTGTCTGCGACCACCGCAGCATGTCAGACCACTCGGCGCTATCACTCTTGGCATAACCAGCGGATTGGCCAACCCCACCGTCAAGGTCGGATCGCCGAGCGACTCGATGAGATCCCCATGCTTCCGAGGCCAGCCGCGACGCCTCACGCATCCGGTCCTGCCACAAATGATCCATCACCAGCCCGACCATCGCGATGGCCAGTGACGCTTTGTCCCCGGCGGCGGTGCACAGCTCGCGCAATTCATCGAAGCGGGCACCGACCACATGTTCATGGACTCGCCAGGCGGTCCCGCACAACATGGTGCGCGGGGCGATGCGCAGGGCTGCCTGACCCGGTTCATCGGCGGGTAGGGCGTCGGCGATCTTCACCGAACGCTCCCAACTCAGCCGTGCCGCGGCGATGTCGCGGTTGGTCGCCCATGTCGCCGCGCGCATGTGCCAGCCGTAGGCGGCGTGCAGATCCCCGGCGGCCTCGAGATGTTCGGCGATCAACGCGGCATTTTCCTCGGCCGCCGCCGGGTCACGTGATTCGATCGCGGTCGCGACGCGACGATGCAGTTCGGCGCGATCCGATTTCAGCTGTGCCTCGTAGGCCACCGCGCGAATGAGCGGGTGATGAAACACGAACTCCGGTTGACTTGTGAACCGGACCTGATCGATGAGCTGCGCGGCCAGCAGATTATCAACTGCAGCTTCAACCCCCAGCGCGGACAGCAGGTCGAGACCAAACCGGGAACCGACCACCGCGGCGGCGTTCAGCGTCCGTTTCGCTCTCGGATCGAGTCGGTCGATACGCGCGGCGATGGTCGCCACCAAGGTGGCCGGCACCTTGACCTCACCAACATCTGCCGTCGACACGTAGGCGCCGGTGTGTCCCTGCAGCACGCCGCGCTCGGCCAGTTCGCGCACAATCTCCTCGGCGAAAAACGGATTACCGTCGGCGCGCGCTGCAATCGTCTGTCCCAGAGCGTCATTCGAGGCGTCCGGGCCGAGTAGATCCGAGACCAGTGTCGCGGTTTCTGAATCATTCAGCGGCGCAAGGGCGATGGTCTGGGCGCCGTGCACCTGAGCCAACGCCCCCTCGTACTCCGGTCGGTAGGTGGCGAGCACCAGCGAGGGCGTCTGCGGGATCACGGTGAGAAAATCGGCAATCAGCGACTCGCTGACCTCATCAATCCAGTGGGCGTCCTCCACGACGAAGACCGCGGGTGTTTCCCGGGCCAACGAGGCAGCATTCAGCAGTGCAGTCAGCCGTCGCCGACGGGCATCGGGATCGATTGCGGGTAACGCCGCATTCGCGTCTGCGATGCCCAGTAGGTCGTCAAGCAGCAGCAGGTCCTCGGGGTCTGCGTCGGGAACGCGCTCGCGCACCCGATCACGGGCGGGCGGGCCGTCGAGATCGCTCACGCCGGTGGCCGCACGCAGCAGCCGCGCCACGACGTGAAAGGGAATGTCGGTGGTGTGTGATTCGCAATAGGTGGTGAACACCTCCACGCCACGAGGAGCAGCGAGCGCCGCGACCTCCCGCACCAGACGGCTCTTGCCGATACCAGGTGGTCCCACCACGCCGACCACCGCACCGTGCCCACCGACTGCGCGATCCAACAAGCTCTCGACGGCCGATAGCTCCCAGTGCCGCCCAATCAGATTCGACTCGGCACGCCCGAGCGGGCGCTGGCCCTCGGACACGCTCAATAATCGCCTGGCGCACACCGGTTCATCGGCACCCTTGATATGAACCAGCTCGGATTCACCGAGAGTCGCGACGTCCTCGACAAGTCGCGCTGTCGAGGCACTGAGCATCACTCCGCCCGGCGGCGCCACCGACTCCATCCGCTGGGCCATCCCAACCTGCTCACCCACCGCGGTGTAACCCAAAGCACCCGAACCGATCTCACCGGCGATCACCTCGCCGGAGTTCAGTCCTACCCGCAGCTGTAGGACGACGCCGTCGCGCAATTGGACGTTTTCGGCCAGCTCAAACGTCTCTGCCTGGATGTCCAGTGCCGCCAAGCAGGCACGAACAGCATGGTCTTCCAACGCAACCGGCGCCCCGAAGACCGCCATGACACCGTCGCCGGTGAACTTGTCCACCGTGCCGCCATAACGCCGCACCACCGCCGCTGAACACTCGACCAGCTCGGTCATGATCTCCCGCAACCGCTCCGCACCGACGGCCGCCGCGATATCCATCGAATGCACCACGTCGGCGAACAGCACCGTAACCTGCTTGAACTCCGCAGTTTTCGTTGCCATCGACACCGACGTACCGCACTCTAAACAAAACTTCGCATTTTCGGGGAGCTCGATGCCACACGACCCACAGACCAATCCCGTAGCTGTCATGGCATCGCTTCGGCCCAGTCGATATGACCCTCGAACTCAAGCGTTTTCGCCATGTCGCGGTAGCGATCCCGGAACTCCGTATAGGCGGCGGTGTCGCCGCGCGCCCGTGCCAGCAGAGCATGCATCTGTAGGAGCCAGATGTCGCGCACCACAACGCCTTCCGTTGGTGTGCGTGCCAGGCGGTCGATTGCGGCCTTTGCTTCGTCCACATCATCGTTGGTCCCACGGTCCAGCAGTGTCTGCACCAAAACACCCGTGGTGGCAACGCTATATATGAGTGGCCGTCCGTCGCGGAAGAGGTGGTCGACGGCGCCGCGCATACGCGTAATGGCCTCACCGTGATCGCCACGTCGAGCCACCTCACGCGCCAAACACACTGTCATGAGCGGCAAGTCGCATAGGTTGTGTTTCCGGCGTTGGAACACATCGCTGACCTCGGTCAGGATCTCGCGTCCACGGTCTCGCTCCGCGGGCGTATGACGATGCACCAACGCAACACCCAACGCCATCCGGGCCTGCGCCAACGCGAGGTCATCACCGGATCTTTCAGCTTTCCGCAAGGCATCCTCGATCTCCCGCATCGCGCGATCATCGGGCCGCAATACGCCATTCAAAATTCCGGGAGTGTAGACGTAGAAGATGGCTCTGGCGTAGGCCGTCGGATCGGCACCGCGGGCCATGGCCAAGCCGCGACTCAGGTCATCGCGCCATCCGGTATCACCCACGGAATACCGCGCATTACCCCGCGCATAAATGACGGCGGCCAACGGGGACCCGATGATGAAGTTGCCTTTGGACGGATCACCGTCAGCCAGGTCAATGACGACCTGCGACCATCGCAGCACGTCGGCCCAATCGCCACCTTCACCCTTGACGTAGATGGCCAGCGGTGACAGCCCAACGGTCAAGGTCGGATCACCGATAGATTCGATCAGGGCCATCGCTTCAGATGCCAGCTGAGACCCCTCACGCATCCGATCCCGAAACATATGGTCGATCGCCAAGCCCTGCCATGGCAATGGCCAGTGACGCCTTGTCACCGGCGGCGGCACACAGCTCACGCAGTTCGTCGAAGCGGTCGCCGGCATCGTCGACACTGGCTCGCCAGGCAATTCCACACAGCATGGTGCGCGGGGCGATGCACATGGCTGCCCGATTCGGATCCCCGCCCGGCAGGGCGTCGGCGATCTGGGTGGCGCGCTCCCAACTCAGGCGCGCCGCGGTGATGTCGCGGTGGGTCGCCCACGTTGCGGCCCGCATATGCCAGCCGTAGGTCGCCTGGAGGTCCCCCGCGGCCTCCAAATGTTCGGCTATCAAGGCGGCGTGTTCATCGGCCGCCCCCGGGTCACGCGATTCGATGGCGGAGGCCACCCGCCGGTGCAGCTCGGCACGATCAGATTTCAGTTGGGATTCGTAGGCCACTGTGCGGATCAGCGGATGATGGAATACATATTCTGGCTCGCCGGCGAATCGTGTCTGATCGATGAGCTCGGCTGCTATCAAGTCCTCCAGGATTGGGTCAATCCCTACCGTCTGCAACAGGTCCGGGCTGAAGCGCGAGCCGATCACCGCCGCTGCGCACAGCGTGCGTTTGGCACTCGCGGCGAGACGGTCGATGCGCGCGGCGATGGTGGCCTGCAACGTAGCCGGCACGCTGACCTCGGCGACCTCTGCCGTCGACACATAGGCACCGAGGGCACCGCGCAATACACCCCGTTCGGCCAGGTCACGCACCATCTCCTCGACAAAAAAAGGATTCCCGGCAGCCCGACCTGCGATGAGATCAGCGAGCGCACCTACTGACGGGTCCGGTCCGAGCAGCTGTGAGACCAGTGCTGTGGTCTCTGAATCATTCAGCGGCGCAAGGGCTATCGTCTGAGCACCGCCCACCTGACTCAACACGCCCCGGTACTCGGGCCGGTAGGTGAGCAGAACCAGCGACGGCGTCTGCGGAACCACTGCAACGAACTCGGCCAGCATCGACTCGCTAACCGCATCGGTCCAGTGCATGTCCTCCACGATGAACACCGCCGGTCGGGTGCGAGCCAGCTGAGCGGTGTTGACCAGCGCGGTAAGCCGTCGCCTCCTCGCATCCGGACCGATTGCCGGCAGGGCAACATCTGGATCGGCGATGCCCAGCAGATCGTCGAGGAGCAGCAAGTCCTCGGGCTCGGCGTCGGGGGCTTGAGCCCGTACTTTGGCGCGGGCCGCCGCGTCGTCCAAATCCCGCACGCCGGTGACCGCCCGCAGCAAATGCGCTACCGCGTGAAAGGGGATGTCGCTGGCGTGCGATTCGCAATAGGCCGAGAACACCTCGACGCCCCGGGCAGCTGCCATCGCTGCGACCACGCGCACCAGACGGCTCTTGCCGATGCCCGGTGTACCCGCCACGCTGACTACCGCGCCGTGGCCGTCGATCGCGCGTTCCAGCAGGCTCCCGACGGCGGCGGTTTCCCAGCGCCGACCGACGAGATTCGACTCGGCACGTCCGAGCGGGCGCTGCCCCTCCGACACACTCAATAGCTGCCTGGCCCGCACCGGTTGATCGACACCTTTGATACGGACAAGCTCGGATATCCCCGAGCACTGCCGCACCCTCGACCAGCCGCGCAGTAGAGCCGCCGAGCATCACCCCACCCGGCGGCGCGACCGATTCCATCCGTTGGGCCATGCCGACTTGTTCACCAATGGCGGTGTAACCCAAAGCGCCCGAACCCATTTCACCGGCAATGACCTGACCGGAGTTGATCCCGATCCGCAAGCGCAGCTCGACCGCGTCACGGCGCTCGACGTCGGCCGCCAGCAACGTGACCTCTTGATGAATGCTCAGCGCCGCCAGACAGGCGCGCAGCGCGTGGTCCTCCAACGCGACCGGCGCTCCGAAGACCGCCATGATGCCGTCACCGGTGAACTTGTCCACCGTGCCGCCATAGCGCCGCACCACCGCGGCGCAGCGCTCGACCAGTTCGGTCATGATCTCCCGCAACCGCTCGGTGCCCACCGAAGTCGCGATGTCCATCGAATGCACGACATCGGCAAACAGCACCGTCACCTGCTTGTACTCAGCCGGTTTCGAGGCAGCGGACACGGCAGTGCCGCACTCGCTGCAGAACTTCGCGCTCGACTGCAGTTCTGCCCCGCACGTGATGCACGTCGACGTGGCCGTCATGCGCCAACGATAGGGGTTTACCAGGAGCAAAAGACACTATTGACGTAGCGTTGATACTTAATTTATGACTAACGGTGAATCCGTCTGTAGGCGCTGACCAGGATCTTCGCGGCCTAACCGAGTGTCTCCCAGAAGCGGGTGAGCGCCGCCGCGCCACGAGCCGGATCTTGGACCATCCACCAGTGTCCGAGCCCGTCGAGCACCTCCGTGCGAGCACCGGCCCGCTCTGCGGCTCGGTGGCGGATCTCGTCGGAGCCGACAAACGTGTCCTCGGTGGCGAGAAGTGAAAGTCCCGGCCGGACTCGGGCGTTCGCCAACGACCGACCTGCTTCGGCCATTACGGGTTGGCGCGCAGAGCGGTACAGCAGCAGGATTGCCTGACCCATCTCTGTGCCCTGACCTGCGGCGATCGACTCTGCAATGTTCCGGGTAATCCCCCGGGCAACAAGCTGATCAGTCCGGTCTTGGAGGGTACCGCCGAACATGGCTTCGACTAGCTTCTCGCCATCGCCGGGCGTCTGCCAGACCTGGGCCAGGTCGTGCCACACATAATCGGGGTCGAACAACCCGACGACGTCGCTGGCCCAGCTGCGCACCAGTTCTGGTCGATGCATCATCACGTTCACCACGTGCCCGCCACCCCAGTCGTGGCCGACCAGGTCGACCGGTTCGTCGAAGCCCTCCAGCTCGCCTTCGAGCCAGTCACGGTAGGCGAGGTAGGTCGCCGAGAAGTCGTCGGGCAGCGGAGCGCCGAATCCCGGCGGTGACAGCGGCACCACGTCGTCGCGCCCGAGGGCATCGACGAGCGGCGCCCAGATTGCGTCAGTCTCCGGATTACCGTGCACCAGTACGACGGTCATGGTCGAGATCCTGGCATGACGAAGCGGTGACGCGGGCACCTCAACCGCCAGACAGCAACCAAGGTCGTGAATCGGCGAAGATCACAGCCTTGGCTTCCGTTTCGCGGCGAAGGGTCAGCGCCGCCGCGGCTTCCAGACCACCACGGCGGTGCTCTTGGGCATCACGGCGATGTCGCGGCGCTGGTTGGCCCGCAGCGACTCGATCTCGGCGGCCATCTCCTTGAGCCGGGACTGCAACGCCTCGACCTGGTTGGTCAACTCGATAATCCGTTTGATGCCAGCCAGATTGACGCCCTCGTCCTGCGACAGCCGTTGCACTTCGCGGAGCAGATCCACGTCATGCTGCGAATAACGGCGTCCACCACCGGAACTGCGGGTGGGACTGACCAGCCCGAGCCGGTCATAGGTACGCAGTGTCTGGGCGTGCATCCCGGCCAACTCGGCGGCCACCGAGATCAGAAAGGTCCTGGCGTCCGATTCTTTGGGACTCTTGGCCATCAGCGATTACCCGCCCATCCGGCCCGTGGATCGAAGCCGCTGGACCGCTCGGCGACCGCATAAGCTTCCAGCGCCTCTTTGGCGGCACCTTCCAGGCTCGGCGGGACCGCGACTTTGACGGTGACCAGCAGATCGCCCTGACCGCCGGAGCGCTTGGGGACTCCGCGGCCACGCACCCGCAGGATCCGGCCGTCGGTCGTGCCCTTGGGTACCCGCACACCGACTTTGCCGTCCAGCGTCGGAACCGAAAGGGTTGTGCCCAAAGCTAATTCGGTGAAGCTGACCGGGACGGTGACGGTGAGGTCGTCGCCGTCGCGGCTGAACACCTTGTCCGGCCGCACGTGCACGGTGACATACAGGTCACCCGACGGCGCGCCCCGCAATCCGGCTTCGCCCTGGCCGGCCAGCCGGATTCGTTGGCCGTCTTCGACACCCGGTGGAATCCGCACGTTGATGGTGCGGCTGCGGGTGGTGACCCCGGTGCCTTTGCACTCGTCGCACGGGTGCTCGATGATCGAGCCACTCCCCCGGCATTCGGCGCACGGCTCAGAGAAGCCGAACGCGCCTTGGTTGCGGTTGATTACGCCCGCGCCGTTACACGTCGGGCAGACCTTCGGGCTGGTGCCCGGCCGGGCTCCGCTGCCGTGGCAATTGGTGCACGGCGCCGGACTGGTCAGCCGCAGCGGCATGGCCACGCCCTTGGTGGCCTCCATGAAACTCAGCTCGGCTTCGGTCTCCAGGTCGTTACCGCGACGCGGGCGGCTGGGACGCGGTGAAGCGCCACGCCCGCCGAACAGACCACCGAACAGGTCACCGATATTGGTGCCGCCGGTGCGGCCGGCGGCGTCGAATAGATCGTTGAGGTTGAACTCGGCCCCGTCGCCGCCCCCGCCGAAGCCACCGGCGAAGTCACCGCCGTTGAATCGGCGTCCACCGAACCCGCCTCCCGCGAAGAGCCGACGGGTCTCGTCGTACTCCTTGCGCTTGGCCGGATCGGTAAGCACTTCCTTGGCCTCGGACACGGCCTTGTAGCGCTCCTCGGCCGCCTTGTTGTCCGGGTTGCGGTCCGGGTGGTTCTCGGCGAGCAGCTTGCGGGCCACCCGCTTGATCTCGTCCTGGCTGGCGTCAGAGGAGACGCCCAGCTCCTTGTAGAAGTCCTTTTCGACCCATTCTCGTTGGGCCATACCGCGTCACCCCCTTCCGCCTTCCTGTCCTGCCGCCGTTATTTCTCCGACGGTTCTGATTCTGCGTTCTGCTCACCCTCGTTCGCGTGGTTATCGGCCGTGTCGGTCGCCACGGACTCGTCCGCCACCGTGTCGACCACCCCGACCATCGCGTGCCGCAGCACCTGCTCGCCGAGTTTGTAGCCCTGCCGCATGACGTTGCCGATCACCGGCCTGGAGCCTTCGCCACCGTCGCCTTCGTGTTGCACGGCCTCGTGCAGCGCCGGGTCGAAGTCGTCGCCCTCGACGGCGAAAGCCGTCAACCCGAGCCCGGTCAGCACGCCGACCAACTTGTCGGCGACCGACTTCAACGGACTCGCATCCAGGTCGCCGTGACTGCGTGCGCGCTCGAGATCGTCGAGCACGCCCAGCAATTGGCTGACCACCGCGGCCTTTGCCCGCTCGGCGGTGGCCTCCTGGTCGCGCAACGCCCGCTTGCGGTAATTGGCGAAGTCGGCCTGCACCCGTTGCAGATCGCCGAGCAGTTCGGCCGCCTTATCGGCCTCCTCCGGAGTTTCGCCTGCGAATGCCCCGGGTGCCGCCCCCGCAGGGGCGGCACCGGCAGCAACGTGGCGTACCTCGCCGGTCTCGGGATCGATCCTTCGCTTATCGGTGACGGTTATCTGTTCGCGCGGGTTGCCTTCGGTCACTGGCCCTCACGGTCGTCATCGACCACCTCCGCGTCGACCACATCGTCGGCTCCGGCCTGGCCGGACTCACCGGCGCCGCCGGCAGCCTGCTCGGACTGGGTGGCCTCGTAGATGGCCTGACCGAGAGCCTGCGACTCCTCGCCCAGCTTCTCCATCGCGGACTTGATGGCGCCGATGTCGGTGCCGCCCAACGCCGTCTTGGCTTCGGCCACCGCGGCGTCCACCTTGTTCAGCGTGTCCTCGGGAACCTTCGAACCGCCGGACTCGGACGCTGCACCCCTTTGTTCAGCGACGAACTTCTCCGTCTGGTAGACCAGCGTCTCGGCCTGGTTGCGGACGTCGGCTTCCTCGCGACGCTGACGATCTTCATCGGCGTGCGCCTCGGCGTCCTTGATCATCCGGTCGATCTCTTCCTTGGACAGGCCGGAGCCTTCCTGGATCTTGATCGTGTTCTCCTTGCCGGTGCCCTTGTCCTTGGCGGTGACGTGCACGATGCCGTTGGCGTCGATGTCGAAGGTGACCTCGATCTGCGGGACGCCGCGCGGGGCCGGCGGGATACCGGTCAGCTCGAAGGAGCCGAGCAGCTTGTTGTGCGAAGCGATTTCGCGCTCACCCTGGAAGACCTGGATCTGCACCGACGGCTGGTTGTCGTCGGCGGTGGTGAAGGTCTCCGACCGCTTGGTCGGGATCGTGGTGTTGCGCTCGATCAGCTTGGTCATCACGCCACCCTTGGTCTCGATGCCAAGGCTCAGCGGTGTGACGTCAAGCAGCAGAACGTCTTTCACCTCGCCCTTGAGCACACCGGCCTGCAACGCGGCACCGACCGCGACGACCTCGTCGGGGTTGACGCCCTTGTTGGGCTCCTGGCCGCCGGTCATCTCTTTGACCAGATCCGACACCGCAGGCATCCGGGTGGAACCACCCACCAGCACCACGTGGTCGATCTCCGACACCGCGATACCGGCGTCCTTGATGACCGACTGGAAGGGCTGACGCGTGCGGTCGAGCAGATCCTGGGTGATCTTCTGGAACTCCGCGCGGGTCAGCTGCTCGTCGAGGAACAGCGGGTTCTTGTCCGCGTCAACGGTGATATACGGCAAGTTGATCGAGGTGCTCTGCGAGCTTGACAGCTCGATCTTCGCCTTCTCGGCCGCTTCGCGCAGCCGCTGCATCGCCATCTTGTCTTTGGTCAGGTCGATGCCGCTGGTGCCCTTGAACTTCTCCACCAGCCAGTCGACGACGCGCTGATCCCAGTCGTCGCCACCGAGGTGGTTGTCACCCGAGGTCGCACGGACCTCCACGACGCCGTCACCGATCTCGAGCAGGGACACGTCGAACGTGCCGCCACCGAGGTCGAAGACCAGGATGGTCTGTTCCTTCTCGCCCTTGTCAAGGCCGTAGGCCAGTGCAGCCGCCGTGGGTTCGTTGACGATCCGCAGGACGTTCAGGCCGGCGATCTGGCCGGCTTCCTTGGTCGCCTGACGCTGGGCGTCATTGAAGTACGCGGGCACCGTGATGACGGCGTCGGTGATGTCCTCACCGAGGTAGCTTTCCGCGTCGCGCTTCAGCTTCTGCAGAATGCGGGCGCTGATCTCCTGCGCCGTGTAGTTCTTGCCGTCGATGTCCACGGACCAGTCGGTGCCCATGTGCCGCTTCACCGAACGAATGGTCCGGTCGACGTTGGTCACCGCCTGGTTCTTGGCGGGCTGGCCGACCAGCACTTCGCCATTGCGCGCAAACGCGACGACGGATGGAGTCGTCCTTGCACCTTCTGAGTTCGCGACGACGACGGGGTCGCCACCCTCGAGTACGGCGACGACGGAGTTGGTGGTCCCGAGGTCGATACCGACCGCACGAGCCATAGTGGATCCTCCTGATAATCGAGCTTCGTAAGCACTACGCTGCTGAGTGAACCGCGCTCAAGACTGCCTTCGGCCGAGGGCCGTTGTCAAGCCAAGGTTGAGTCTAGCTCACTCAAGGTTGTCAGAGGGGTCAACGAGCGGACCCGTGGGTTTGTTCCCGGGATGCCCCGGCGTTGATTTCAAGCCGTCGGCATTGGTGCCGCGGATTCGAGGATCCGGTAGCTAAGCCGGCGTGGGCGACCCGCTGCGGACGCGGCGCTGAGTCCGAGGCGGGAGGCTGCCTGACGGCCACGCCACGCCTTGGGGGGTCAGAACACCAGGGGGTCTCCGGCTCCAGCGCTTTGGATCGTTGGGCTAGACCAGGTCTGTCCGCCGTCGGTTGATGTCGACCGATACACATGTCGATCTGTGCCCACCCCGAAGACATGGACGACGGTCGCGTCCCCTGACATTGCCACGGCAGGGCTGGAGACGTAGATGCCGTCGCCGATCGGTCCAGGTCCCCATAGGGCATCCCAGTTCGCGCCGGCGTCTGGGGAGTGAGCGTGGTACATCCGGCCGTCGAGGCCACGTCCGAAGATGTGCAGGCTGCTGCCGTCTGCGCTAACCGCAGCGGCGGGGTTCGAGCTGAAGAGGCCCTCGCCGATGGGATTCCACAGCTCCCAGGTCGATGCGGCCGTGGACGAGTACGCGCGGTAGTAGCGGTTGTCCGTTCCACGACCGATCACGTGAACGACGCTGCCGTCGGAGGATATGGCGGCGGCGGGTGCGGAGGTGAAAACGCCATCCGTGTCCAGTTGACCCCAGGCATAGTCCCAACCCGCGCCACCGGTGGAGGAGTGGGCCCGCCACATGCGGTTGTCGTTGCCGCGGCCGAACACATGGACGTTGTTGCCATCCGCGCTGACTGCGATGGCGGGCATCGATGCGAACACGCCTTCGCCGATCGGCAGCCAGGTCGATGCCGCATCCCAGGTCGCCCCGCCATCGGAGGAGTCGCCGTGCCAAAACCGGCCGTCGGTTCCCTTGCCGACGACATGAAGGCGTTGGCCGTCCCCGGCCAGGCAGGCCGCCGGTCCGGACAGGAACGTCCCGTCCGGCAGTGTGGTGTAGCCCGTCGGCCAACCGAGTTGCTCGGGCTCGATAGCCGTTGAGGCCTGGAATCGTTGGTCCGTTGTGCGAATGAAGACGGAGACGGAGATTACACTTCCGGCGAATCCGCTCTTGCCGTACGTGGCGGCGATGCCATCGTTAGCTGACATCGGCAAGGACTTCTGGGTGAACTTCGCGGTGAGTCCTCCCCACACCTCCTCGCACGGGTAGTACTCAGGATGCGCGCCGGGCCCCCAGCCCATGTTGCACTTGAAGTACTGCCCCAACACTGTCGTGGTGTTGCCGGACTGGGTCTCCGCGATGATGTAGGCGTAGGCCAGTGGGTAGTGGGCGTTGCTCTACGACGTGTGACCCGACGTAGCTGCCGATGATTCCGGGCTGCCCGGCCTCGATTCCGTGGGCGACCATCTTGCCGCCACCCTCCCAGTCGCTGAACACGCCAGGCGAGATGGAAGTCTTCCTGCACGACGACGTCGACGAACTGATCACCGTACTCGTTCTGCGGTGCCGGTTGCGGGTTCTGTATGCGCGCGACGTATTGCTGGAACGCGGCTGGCGAGCTGATCAGGCATGGTACTGCCCTCCCCGTTGACCCAGCAGGATGTGTTGCACAAGTCGTGCAGGTCGCTGTAGACCGGATCGACGTAGGTGGCGTCGGTTACCGCGTCGGCGGGTTTGTACTTCCAATCTCCGGTGGACTTGGGCGCGTCGGAGTCGCGGAGGCTCGAGTAGTTGAACCGGAACGACGTCGCATTGCCTTGACCTTCATCGAGGCGATAAAACGCGGCCGGTACCCGTTGGCATCCCACCAGCCCAACAACATCGCCAACGCTGTCGGCCCACACCCGACTGCGGGACACCACTTGTCGCCTTGAGCTGATCGTATTGCCGTTGATCGCCATCCCAACCCGTGCCGGCGAACCAGCACAGCCGCGTGACCGGCGCGTCGTAGGTCGTGAGTGTCCCGGGCGCAGCAACGACCGCAATCGGCTGGAAGTCGACGGCGCCGTTCACGTCCTGGAGGCGTACGATCTCCAAACCCGTTGCGACACCCGTAATCTGGACTCCCCCGTCGGCAGCGGCGTCAGCCGGAACAACTCAGCAGGCCACGCGGTAAGCGTGCTCGCTGCAGCGAATTTCCGGTCACCGAACGCGACCAGCGTCTGACCTACCTGCACCCTGACGGCCGCTGCGGTGTCGATACCGCGCGCGAGGCGCCACGCGGCCGCCGCCTCCGCGACGCGCTGGGGGCGCATCTTGAGCCGGTCGGGGTCGGCGACGAATCCCTCCTTCATAGTCGCGTAGGCGGCTGCGATCGTCGCAGGACTCGGCCCGACCCGAGGGCTCGGCACCGCGTCAGCGCCGCGTACGGACACGGTGCCCGCCAGGCCCGTGGAAGCCGTACTCGCGGCCGACGATGCTGCGTCCGGGCTCGCGAATGGTGTTGTCCCCCAATACCCCAGCAAGTTTCCAGCGGCATCTTCTGCGGCCAGATACGCCGGGACGTACCGTAAGAACCTCGCGACCTGCCCGCCAGCGATCCGTGCCAGCACCCGATCAGTCTTGGGAACACCAGCGGTGGCGAATTCCGGAATCGGCCGATCCTCCTGCGTCAGGGAAATCAGGATGTAACCGCGCGGCTGCGGCTGCGCATCTGCAGTCTGAACACGAAGTTCGACGTACGCCGGTTGGTTCCCCGCCTGGTACATCGGATCGCACAGGTATCGGGCTACCGGGCCGAGCACGGCCCCTGCCCAGTCATGAGAACCGCTTGCCGAAGGTCCTTCGACGGCGACGACGGTCGTCATCAATTGCTTCGCCAACTCGGTGACGGAAGCGTCGAGCGCCCCGAGTGCCACCTCGTACTTTGCATCAAGCAAGCTAGTCATCGAAACCCACCTCATCATCTAGAACGCTGTTAGCGGGGTGAGCGGTCTAGCGGGTTAGGCGTATGCGCCACTTCCTGATCCGATGAGGGTCTGTGCTGATGCCCGTGGCAGGCGCGCCCGCCACACTCACTTAATAGTCTGCTGGCCGGCCGGTCTCGGCGCATCGGGTGATTACCTGATATTTGCCCCGAGGTGGCCGCGGTGGACCGGTTGCTGGAGCGCGATGAGGTGCTGGCCGAGCTGGGTAGGTGCCGACGAGGCCGCCCCCTACGAACTGGAACGCCGGACCACGCCACTGGCCACTCCATTCACTTATTTCGCAGTTGTTTGCTCCACGTGGGCGGGGGTTACCGGGCTACGCTTAGGCCGCATCCTGATCCGATGACGGTGTGCTGGTCGCCGTGGAAGCCGCCCGCCCACGCTTAGTGCGTAGTCTGCTGCCCTCGACCGGCCGGGCACATCGGGTGATTACCTGATATTGGCGGTCAGGCGAGAGGTGGTAGCCCGGATGGAGCGGCTCCTCGAGCGCGACACGGTGCTGGCCGAGCTGGATCGTTGCCGGCGCACGGCCACACGCAGCGGGCGGGTGGTGCTGCTGCGCGGGGAGGCCGGCGTCGGCAAAACCACAGTGATCGCACGGTTCCTCGCCGGGCTCGGTCCACGGCACGCGGACGGCGCGGGGATGGTGCGATGCGCTGAGCGACGCCGCGGCCGTTGGGCCCGCTCGTCGATATGTGGCCCGAATCTTCCGGCTTGAGCAGGCAGCGGGGGTGCGCGCAGCTATCGCCGCCGGTGACATCGAGGCGGTCTATGCCGCGCTGGTCGGCGTTTTCGGCGACGGAACCGCGTGGGTGTGCGTGATCGAAGACGCGCATTGGGCCGATGGCGCCACCCTGGATCTGCTGCGCTATCTGGCCCGGCGCATCGACGCGCTGCCGGTGCTGCTGGTCGTGTCCTACCGCGATGACGAGATCGGCCCGACTCACCCATTGGCGGTGCTGCTGGGTGATGTGGCGACCAGTGCGGCGGTGACACGCATCGCGCTCGCCCCGCTCAGCCACGACACGGTGGCA
The DNA here is from genome assembly GCA_963741555.1 of uncultured Actinomycetota bacterium. Lineage (GTDB taxonomy): Bacteria > Actinomycetota > Actinomycetes > Mycobacteriales > Mycobacteriaceae > Mycobacterium. Next base: position 42,325 of record CAVUIH010000013.1, read on the forward strand.
CAACTGGCCGCCGGCAGTGGGATCAACGCCGATGCGTTGTATCGCATCACCGGCGGCAACCCATTCTTCGTCACCGAAATCTTGGCCGCCGGCCCGCATGCGCTGAACGATGGCGCCCTGCCGCGCAGTATTTCCGAGGCAGTCGCCGGCCGGCTCGCGCGGCTGTCGGCGGCCGGACGCGAAACCGCGCAGGCCGCTGCGGTCTGCGGGCCACGCGCCAGCCCGGCGCTGCTGGAAGCGGTGTGCCCCGAAGCGGCGCTTCGCGAATGCCTCGACGCCGGGGTGCTACTCGCCGACGCCGACACGGTGGGTTTTCGGCACGAGCTGGCCCGCCGCGCGACCGCCGAGCAGATCCCCGACTATCAGCGCCGCCTGTTGCACAAACGGGCATTGACGGTGCTGACCGAACCGCCGATCGACCCGAACACGTTAGCGGCGTTGGCATTTCACGCCGCACGGGCCGACGACACCGACGCAGTCATCCGCTTCGCCCCAGCGGCCGCGCAGCGAGCCGCGGCGCTTGGCGCCAACCGGGAGGCAGCCAAGCTGTACGCACTGGTACTCGGCCACGCCGACGCCGTCCCCGACGAGCAGAAGGTCAGATGGCTCGAGCAACACGCATTCAGCAGCTATCTAAGGGGCTGACGGAGACCGCCGTCGCGTCATGCCGCGACGCTATCGCGCTGCGCCACAAACTCGATGATCGCCACGGAGAGGGCGACAACCTACGCTGGCTATCCCACATCCTGGCCGCAACGGCCGCACGACCCAAGCCATGGAGACGGCGCGCGATCGTTGCGACTGCTCGAAGATCTCGGCCCGTCGCCACAGCTGGCATGGTCACTGCTCAACATGGCTCGACATGCGCACGCTGGCTTTCCATGGACCCCACTGCCCCGGTACGCGGCGCGCGCATTACCTTCGGCGCCGACTCGGTGAGGCCTGCCGTGGTCTTCCGCGCGCGCGGCTACGTGGCGCTGCCGACGTATCTCCAACGAGACCGGCTGGAACAGTCGAGTCGGTGTGGCGAGAGGCGATGAAACCCCCGGGCTGAAGCCGAACAGGCCGGGCCATATGTCCTCATCGGCTGGTTACTGTCCTCCGCGCGCAATATCGAACGCGCCGAGGTTACATCGCCGAAACTCGGCCTTCCTCGCGGCCCATGACCTCGACATGTTCCTGGCACTCTTGCGCCGGCTCCGGCGCTGGCCGCGTTGACTCGCGGCGATTGGGCGCGGACTCGCGTACGCCGAACGAGTAACGACCCGGCACGACGCTGACCCCTACCACCGGATCACGCCGTTGATCACCGTCGCCTTAATCCACGCCCGTCGCGGCGAGCAACCCGTTTGGACAGCTGTTCGATGAGGCCGCGGTCGCTGCGGGCACTTGTTTGCGGGGGCCGGTGTGGGCTGCCCGCGCCGAATCCGCCTGGCTCGCTGGCGACGACGACGCCGCCCGCGCCGAGGCCGACGCCGGGCTAGCCGTCGCGACGGCGGAGACCGATCCGTGGCTGGTCGGCCACCTGCAGCGCTGGGCCCATCTCGCAGGTGCCCTAACACTTCCCACCGCAGCCGATCCGGTGACCCCGTACCACCTCGAGGTCCGCGGTGAATGGCGGGCCGCAGTCGAGGCATGGACCGCTCGGGTGTCCTTACGACGCCGCTATCGCTCAACTCGGCGGCGACGTCGACGCCGTTCAAGCCGCAATCGGCACGTTCCGCCAGCTGGGCGCCCGAGCCGCGGCCCGTCGCGCCCAGCAACGCCTGGCCCAACTGCGCGGACGTAATCCGGACCTACGCCGCAAAGACACCAGCGCCGACCCGCACGGGCTGACAAAGCGCCAACGCGACGTCCTCGACCTGCTCGCCGCCGGCCACAGCGACCCTGAAATCGCTACCGCCCTGTTCATCAGCCCCAAAACGGTCAACACCCATGTCTGCGCGATCATGGCCAAACTCAACGTTCACAACCGCACCCAGGCCGCCGCCTACGCGCTGACCCGCAAAACCGCATCGCTGCGGTAAACCCGAGCGCGTCACCCCAGCCGTCAGAAGTACGGCGCGATATGCGCGATGTAGTCGCCGATCGAATGTGCGATGAGGCCGTCGCCGAAGATGCCGGCGAGGTCGAAATTGCCGGGGGTCTCCGCGCCGCCGGCAAAGGCGTCGCTGCCGAGGCTGCCACGACCAGCGAAGTCGATGATGAAGGCTCGGTCGCCGAAGCCGTTTTCCGCATTGGCTGTGCTGTTGCTGCCGAGGAGGGTGGCGGAGTCGAAGCTGCCGCCGAACCCGGAGTCGGCGCGGCTGAAGTCGCCGATGACGGTGGTGGAGTCGTTGCTACCGTGGCCGGCCTCCGCGACGCTGTGGGTACCGTTGACACTGGCCATGTCAAAGTTGCTGTCGCCGCCCCCGGTAAAGGCGAAGGTGGCAAAGCCGTTGGCGCTAGAGGAGTCGAAGCTGCCGCCGGCGGCTTCGGCCGAGCTTTGGTTGCCGATCGCGGTGGCCAAGTCGAAGTTGTTGCCGGTTGCGCCGACTGTGTTGTCGCCGGCGATTGCTTGGCTGCCGGTGAGATCACTTGTGCCATTCCCGTCGGCGATGGCGATATCGCCGTAGCCACCTTCGGCGACGGCGTCGCTGTGGTTGCCGATGGCGATCGCGATATCCCCGAAGCC
>CAVUIH010000014.1:0-462376 GCA_963741555.1 uncultured Actinomycetota bacterium
GAAGTGGAATGCGGTGCCCTTGACCACCGTGCGGGCGCCGATGAACGAGCACACGAAGCCAAGCACTGGCTGCTGCCATTTGGTGAGCAGGTCCTGGTCGCCGCGCAGCCACAACGGCAGCGTGATCGCGTGGCCGATCTGGTTGGAGTTGGCGTGGCTGATCGTCAGCAGCCAGATGCCCAGCAGGAACACGGGAGCGGCGAAGACGATCATCCAGAACCACGACAGTGCCAGGCACCACAGCGTCTGCCCAGGTAGCCGTTGATTGGGGATCAGCAGCGGGCGGCATACCCACCGGGCGAACCAGCCCGCCTGCTTCGGCGGCCAGTGCCTAGCCCGTCCTTACGTGATCTTCTACTTGGGAATTGTGGGTGCTGACCTGGGGTTTTGCCGTCTGGTTGGGCCTGGCGGGGACCTCCGTTCGTGGCTACGCTGGTTACGCTGCGTCGAGGCGGAGCGGGATCGGCTTGCCGAGCAGCTCGAATACGCGGCGCTGTTCCGGGGTCGGTGTGGAGAGTTTTTCCAGGCGCCGCCCGTTGAAGCTGACGGTGTTCCTGGGATATCTGGAGTCGGTGATCTCGGCGAAGTTCTGGTCATCGAACAGCGACATCTGCAGCGGCCCGTCGTCGCGGGCCAGGGCCGCGATGGAGGGGGCGCGCAGGGCCGTGATCCAGCCCGCGCCGGGCAGCGCCTTCAGCTGGCGGATCCGCACCTGGGTGACCGAGCCGCGGTCGCCGACCAAGATGACCTCACCGAGCCCGAATTTGTCGCGCACGACCGGGATGATTTCCCCGAACGCCACCGAATCGGAGGTGTTCCCGGCGAATACCCGGACCGCGACCGGGATCCCGGCCCGGCTGGTCACCATGCCGAACTCGATCTGCTCCCGGTTCTTCTTGCCGTCGCGGGAATGCCCGAAAGCCCCCAGCGGGCAGCTATGCCCTTCCAGCCACGCCGACGACAAATCGAACAATGCCAGCCCGCTGGGCTCCAGGTGCCGGGCCGCCAGTTTCTTTTCGATCGCGTCCTGGCGGGATAGCAGCCAGTCCATAGCCGCATACACCTCGTCGGTGCCGGCATTCTCCACACCCAGGTCCACGCCCAGCGTAGTGTCCGCCCACCAGCGGGTGGTGGCCAGCTTGGAGGCCGGCGCGACCGCCCGGGCGATTATCAGCCCGTACGCCAGGTCCCGCTCAAAACAATCGGGGCCGAGCAGGTTTTTCAGCCCCAGCCGTGATGCCATCACGTGCGCCGCAGCGACATGCCCGTGCGGCAATGACCGCTCGATTTCGAACATATCGCCCGCGTCCGCCAGTATCGAGCCGGACAGCGACGCCTTCAGCGCCGCGATCGCGCTGTCGGGAAGCGCGGACAGATTCGCCAGCGTTTCTTTCTTCACTTTCCCGCCCTCGCGGAACGAGCGGCGCAGCAAATGGGTGCGGTAGGTCCGCGTGCTGCCGTCCTTGGCCCGGTAGGTCCGCGACGGGCTCTCGACGTACATCCCCGAATGCCGTGTACTCGCCATACGCTAATCATCGCAGGTCAGCGTACCGATGTCCACTATATTTAGTGGCTACAATCAGTCATGCATCGGGCCCGGTTCCCGCAGGTCAAGCCTGCTAGATGTACAGACAGTTACGGCAAGCTCGGCCTAGCGAAGTTGTAGAACACAATCTGGACCGAGGCGCCGGTGTAAAGGCCCTCAATCGCGTAGCGGCCCTCGTGCCGCCAGGTGGCATTGGGGATCAGGTGATGATAACCCGCCGTGATGGGGCGCCAGATTTCCAGCAGGTTGTAGTAGATCGCAGCGTAGTCATAGCGGACGATGTGCCCGAGCACGAACGTCCCGGCCAGCAGCGCCACGACGATCACCACCCGCACCACCCCGGGCTCGTCGCTTAGCAGTTTCGGCCGCTCCCGGGCAGGCGGTATCAGGGCCATAGGCTGCGCCATACCGCCGCCACCTTACCAATACGGCCAGCCCAGCGCTTCTCCAGCCGTAACTGCCGTCGGCTGGGTTGCCAAGCCCGCTGAAAGTCTGTGACCTCCCTGGTTGCAACGCGGTCGGCTGCCGCCCGCAGTCGCACGGGCCTCAGGGAAAGCCGGGCAAACGTTGCCGGTCGCGGCACTTGGAAGAACAGGACGCACAGCTCGCCTGTGGGTACTCCGCTCCGCCTGTGGACAGCCGAAGGCCTGCGACCTGTTGAGGCATGATATCTGGGCGGTTATCCACTTTTCCACAGCCGCGTCCATCCACAGCTACCCGGTGGTTGACCAGCATGTTTACCGAAATCATCCACAGGCTTATGCACAGGACGTTAGCCTGGCAGGCCCCGGGGCTGGCGTGATAGGAGCATGCTCTCACGCTGGCCCTGGGCCCTGTGGATGCAGGGGGGCGCCATCGCCCCTTGCGCTGACCGGAACGCCGATCGCGTCCAGGACGTGCCGCAGGGGTCTCGTGACTGTTCGTCTGCGCAAGCCCCAGAGCCTCCGCGAGGGTCGACGCCGCTTCGCCCCGACACCGGCAGATGACCATCCCGAGCGTGTCCGAGGTGGTTCCCATCGAGGGAGCGAGCCGATGATCTTGGCCTGAATTTGGCCGTATAACACCGCGAAACACAGGCCAACGATGCGCACCAGTGAGCATCGTCATGCCATGCCAGAACACGTATACGCAGGTCGGCAGCATGCGCGACACAGTTCTACGGATCAGACGATACCTGGCGAAGTGTAGGTAACGGTCATTGACGTCGCATCGGTTTGAGAGCCAGATCGCGCGCCTGCTGATTGATAGGCCGCCCACCCGCTGGCAGGCGGGGACCTCGTTGCTGGACCTCAGCTGAGCAACTGGGGAGTCCAGGTGAGCGCTCCGAGAGTGAGACTTTCTGAGCATTGGCGAGGCCGACGGCGCCGCCAGTCAGTCCGGGCGCCGGAAATAGTCCCCTGAGGGTGAGGCGCAGGTGCCTTGCCGCACGGCAGCCTGGCGGGGATATGAAGCCAGGCATCGTAACCGGGCCCGCCCGGTGGAAGCTCGTCATGGTGGTGTGCGGCCTCGCGTTGCTGGCTGCCGGATGCGGATCCGGCAGCGGCACCTCCTCAGGCAGCACGTCCTCCAGCGCAACCTCGTCCACGACAGCGCCCCCGGAGGCCTCAGCGTCGAATTCGGTTCTGTGCACTGACGCCGCCGCCTTGCGCGCCTCGCTGGACAAGCTCAGGCACGTCAACGTGGGGACAGGCATGGTGAATGAGATCACCTCTGACCTCAACGACGTCAAGACAGCCCTGACGACCTTCGTGAACGATGCGCACGGCCAATACCAATCCCAGACCAGTTCGCTGAGTTCGGCACTCTCCAACCTCAAGAGGTCGGTCAGCGACCTGGCTGCGCATCCCGGTGCCAGCACGGTGTCAGGCGTTGTGGCCGCCCTCGGCGAGCTCAACACGGCGGGGCAGAATCTCCTGGCCGCGGTGAACACGAGCTGCCTCTCTGCTTCCCCATCATCCAGCACCTAGGCTACAGCCCGGGCTAGCGGGTAGCGGAGCACCTCAGCGACGTTGCACGCGGTCCCGCGAGGATACCGCATTGACCTGGGATCCAAGTCTGCCTGCCCGTGAGGCCGACTCGCCGCTTACACGCTTCCCAGGCTTGGCGACCGGCCAGATCTTGCTCGCGCCTTGCTAACAACAGCTGTGGATACATGGTGACGACCGCGGGCGCCACGGTACCCTGACACGTCGTCTGGTCTGCTCAGGCGGACTGCCGTGGACTCATGTGGACCCGGAAATCCTCCTGAAAAAGGAGAGGCAGCGATCGGTCAGCCGCCTCTGCGCGACTCGCGCTGCTGGACGAGCCGTTTTGCGGGCTTGCTCAGGCCAGGATCTTGGCCTTCTCACGGTCGGAACTCCTCGGCCGTGATGACGCCCCGGTCACGCGGGCTGGCTGGCTCGACGGCTCGCCTGGTCCGCTTCGGACGCATGTGCGATGCGGACGAGCTCCCTGATCGCCACGCTGAACCCGATGACCGAGACCACCAATCCAGCCAGGCCGATCCAGTCGCCCACCCTCATGGTCGTCGGCTGCTCAGCCCGGATCATCGACAGGGGAAGGGCAACGTTTACCTTGTTCCGCTGCGACACAACCTTCTGTGCCGGACGTGATCGTCGTGCCAGCGCGGTGCGCTTGCGGTCGGCCATCACAACCTCCCATCAGCCAGACGGACGGTGCCGCCAGATGCTACGCCACCTGCTGTCCGCGCCACGGCAGACGGCAGCCTCAGCGGCGTAGCTCCTCAACGGTATCTACGGTGGCAACCGTAACGGCAACAGCGGCAGCCGCCAGCGACATGGATATAGCCGTGCCTGGCTGTCGGAGGGCCTGCCTCTATGACCGCGCGCATGCCAGCGCTAAGGTCATCAGCGACGGGACCAGAGGCGCGTAGGCCGAGGATAGCTGGGGCCGTTTACTGTGTGTACCTGGCCGGGACGGCCAGCGTGGCTGGCCAGGGTGAAAGGGATATGCCATGAGTCACGAGGACGACCTTCCCGCGGAAGTGCGACGGCAAGATGAAGAGGCTGAACTGCAGATAGCCGCGCAGCTAGGCGGGCTCCGCCAGGGCACTGAAGCGACTCACGATGGCGACCTGCCCGCGGCAGTGCGAGGGCAAGACGAAGAGGCCGAACGGCAGGTAGCCGCACAGCTAGCCGAGCTCCGCAGGGATGAGGATTTCTCGGCCGCCAGGCGACGGTGGAATGATCTCAGCAAGCGTCGCACTGCAAGTTCGATGTAGTACTGGCGATCGTCGTCGACCAGGCGGTAGTACGCCGCGTTGTCGACGCCGCGCATCGACAGCGTGGGGCCCAGGTGGTTGCCCTCGGCGGTGTGGTTGTAGACCACGTCGAGGATGACTTCGATGCCCTCGTCGTGCAGGGCGCGGACCATGGTCTTGAACTCCTGCACCTGACCACCGGGCGTGCTGCTGGACGCGTATTTGGAGTCGGGTGCCAGGAAGCCGATGGTGTTGTAGCCCCAGTAGTTTGACAGCCCCTTGTCCACCAGCGTGGAGTCGTTGGCGAAGTGGTGCACCGGCATCAGCTCGATCGCGGTGACGCCCAGGCTTTTCAGGTGCTCGATGATGACCGGGTGCGCGATACCGGCGTAGGTGCCGCGCATTCGCTCGGGAATGTCGGGGTGCAGCTGGGTCAGGCCCTTGACGTGCGTCTCGTAGATGACGGTATCGGCGTACTCGGTCCGGGCGGGCGGTCGTTGCCCCAGTCGAAGTACGGGTTGATCACCACCGACTTCGGCATGCGGGGCGCGGAGTCGTCGTCGTTGCGGCTGTCGGGGTCGCCGAAGTTGTAGCTGAACAGCGCCTGGTGCCACTCGAAGTTGCCGTCGATCGCTTTCGCATAGGGGTCGATCAGCAGTTTGTTCGGGTTGCATCGCTGTCCGGCGGCCGGGTCGTAGGGCCCGTGCACCCGATAGCCGTAGCGCTGGCCCGGTTCGACGGCGGGCAGGAAGCCGTGCCAGACGAAGCCGTCCACCTCGTTGAGCGTCACCCTGGATTCGGTGCCGTCGGCGTCGAAGAGGCAGAGCTCCACCTTCTCGGCGACCTCGCTGAACACCGCGAAGTTGGTGCCCGACCCGTCATAGGTGGCGCCAAGCGGGTAGGCCTTCCCGGGCCACTGCTCAATGCGCACCGATCGGGTCGATTCCGCGGTTTCCGTCACAGCGCCCTCATTCCTCAGAGGGCCGCGAAGCCGCGACCCGACGCTGGAGATTACCCGCCAGGCGGCGAGTCACACATTGTGTGAACCGGGGCACAATGACATGGTGAATCGCTGGCCGAAGCCTGACGTTGCCGGTCCTGGACAGGAGTCGGTGTGGGACTATCCGCGCCCGCCGCGGCTGGAGGAATTCACTGGCTCGATCACGGTCGAGTTGGGTGGCCGCACGATCGCATCGACGTCGCACGGCTGGCGGGTGCTGGAGACCAGTCACCCGCCGACCTACTACCTGCCGTCCGCGGCGTTCGCCGACGGGGTGCTACGCCGCGCCGAAGGCAGCTCGTGGTGCGAATGGAAAGGCCAGGCAACGTATTACGACCTGGTCAGCGAACGGCGCGTGGCGTCGCAAGCGGCGTGGACCTACCCTCGGCCCACGCCCGGTTTCGAAGCTCTCACCGGAGCTATTGCCGTGATGGCCGCCGCTGTGGACCGGTGCACCGTCAACGGCGAACAGGTCACCCCGCAGCCCGGAGGTTTCTACGGCGGCTGGATCAACAGTTGGATTGTCGGGCCGTTCAAGGGAATTCCCGGTTCGATGGGCTGGTGAGCGTTACGACGTGGCGGTCAGCATCGCGTCGATGCGACGCAACGCGATCGTGCACACCGTCAGATAGGGGCCGGCCCACCATGGGACGGCCATGCTCACCCGCGCGCTGTCGCCGACTGCTTCGACCCGGTGGTGGGTTGCCGGGATGCCGGCCACCTGCCACGCCCAGTGCCGACCCGGCTCGAAGTCGGTGACGACGAACGGCACGCTGAAACCCAACGCCGTGTGCACGGTGCCGGTGGCGTGCAACGCCAACTCGCTGTACGGGGGATCAAGCCGGGCGCCGCGAACCGTCGGCCCCCATGTGGGCCACGCATCGAGGTCCACCAGAACATCCCACACCGCTGCGGACGGCGCCGCGATCAGTCTGTCGACGGCGAGCATCAGGGCGCGTGACCTCCGAGGCGACGTTGTTGTTCGACGACGTCGGCGAGATCCTTGAGCCGCCGCATTCCGTCCAGCGGCTGGTTCATTCGCTGGTTGTTCCCAAGATGTTTGGCGTTGCGGTCCAAGAACCACCAGTACCCGCCCGTGAACGGGCACGCGTGGTCGCCCACCCGTTCGGTAGGTCGGTACCGGCATTGGCCGCAGTAGTCGCTCATCCGATTGATGTAGGCGCCACCGGAGGTGTAGGGCTTGGTCGCCATCAGCCCGCCGTCGGCGTGCTGGGACATGCCCACCACGTTGGCGACCATCACCCATTCGTAGCCGTCGACGAAGCAGCGGTGGAACCAGTCAGTGACGGCCGCGGGATTCCAGCCGCGCTGCAGCGCGTAGTTGGACAACACCATCAGCCGCGGAATGTGGTGCACCCAACCGTGATCGCGGACCTGCGCCAGTACGTCCTTCAGGCAGTGCGCGTCGACGGCGTCGGCGTCCAATTCGGCGAACCATTTCGGGACGCGGGCGTGGGCGTCCAGCGCGTTGCGGCGGCGGTAACCCTTGCCGAAATGCCAATACACATGCCAGATGTAGTCGCGCCAGCCGATCAGCTGCCGGACATAGCCTTCCACGCTGCCGATCGGCGCCTTACCCGATCGGTAGGCGTCCTCGGCGGCATACGCGCAGTCCAACGGATCGAGCAGACCAAGGTTCATCGGCGCCGACAGCAGACTGTGCGCCATGAAGCGGTCGCCGCTGAGCATGGCGTCTTCGTGAGGGCCGAAGTGCGGCAACCGATCTCGGATGAACACTTTCAGCGCAGCCTGCGCTTCGGCAGCGGTGGCGGCGAATTCCCGCGGGCCGTCGCGGCCGACGAAGGCGACCTCGCCGTCGCGTTCCCAGCGGTCCAAATCCTCGCGAACCTGCTCGTCGATCTCGTCTTCGTCGGGTCGCCACGGCGGCTTGACACCCAAGGCGTCGGCTTTCGCCGGTGCGGGCTCACGGTTGTCGGCGTCGAAGTTCCACCGCCCCTCCGCCGGGCGGTTGCCGTCCATCAGCAGGTCGAACCGTCGGCGCGCGTCGCGGTAGAAGTTCTCCAGTTTCAGCGTCTGATGCCCCTTCGCCCATTCTCCGAACGCTTCCCGGTCGGTGCAGAATCCGCGGGCGGGCAACACGTCGATCTTTGGGAGTTCCGCATCGATCGCACGAATCGGTCGGCGGCCCACGATGTGGGTTGGCACACGCTGATCGGTTCGTCGACCTGGTCCAGCGCCTCGCGGTAGGTGCGGGTCTGCAGGAACGTGGCCTGGTCGCCGAGTTCGGCCGCGCGGTGGCGCAATGCCGACAGCACCAGGTGCGCCTTGCGGCGGTGAAAGCGGCGGCGGGTGAACGCCGCCTGCGACTCGACCAGCAGCACCGGCTGGTCGGGTTGATCCAGGAAATGCGGCCCGAGCTGGTCGGCGAAACACCAGCGCCGGGTGACAACGACTCATCCGCCTGCCATACCCTTACACGCAGAATCTGAATCAAGGAGCGTGATGGCAGACGCTTTATCAGCGCTGGGTGCTGAGAAATGCGTATCGCTGACGACCTTCAAGAAGGATGGCGGCGCGGTGGCAACGCCGATGTGGATCGGGCGCGACGGCGATCATCTGTTCGTCTGGACGCCGGCCGACAGCTGGAAGGCCAAGCGGGCCAAGAACAATCCCCGGGTCGTGCTGGCGCCATGCAGCCGCGGTGGGAAGGTTCGCGACGGCGCCGATCCGGTCGACGGGGTCGCCGAGGTGATCAGCGAGCCGGCCACGGTTGCGTGGCTGGCCGGCGTGATCCGCCGCAAATACGGCTTCGAGTTCGTCGTCGTGACGTTCCTCGAGCGCCTGCTGGCGCGTGGCCGGAAACCACGCGTGATTCTGCGGATCGCGCTGTCTAGCTGACCCCGACGCTCGGCGTCGACTCCCGAATGTCGAGTCCCTCGAAGGTGCCCGCGGACCGCCAGCCCTCCAGGATGTCGGCGTATTCGGTTGGGCTGCCGAAGAAGAAACTGTCCTGGTTGAGTCGTGCGTCGGCGCGGCCTTCGCGGTTGTAGTAGCCCGGGGTGCAGGATTCGCGCCGGCCGGCGATCACGCTCGAGCGTTGCACGACGGTATCGACCCAGGCGGCTTCGGCGTCGGCGGTGGCTTCCAATTCCGCTGCGCCGTGCCGCAACGCCCAGGCGATCACCCAGGCGATGTGACGGGACTGGGTGTCGATGAGGTACGGGAAGTTCACGGTGAAACCGGACTGGGCGATGCTTTCGATGAAGCAGTTCGGAAAGCCGTTGACGTGCACGCCATGCAATGAGCGCACGCCGTCGGCCCACTTGTCGGTGAGGGTCAGCCCGTCGCGGCCGATGATCTCGAAGCCGGTGCGTTGCGAGTAACTGGTGCCGACTTCAAACCCGGTGGCGAAAATCAAACAGTCCAAGGGATATTCGACACCATCCACGACGACACCGTTCGCGGTGATCTGCTCGACCCCGCGGCCATGAGTGTCGACCAGACCGACGTTGTCGCGGTTGAACGCCTGCAGGTATTCGTCGTGGAAGCACGGTCGCTTGCAGTAGTAGCCGTACCACGGCTTGAGCGCCTCGGCGGTGGCCGCGTCGGTGACGACAGCCTGGACACGCGCCCGGATCTCTTCCATCTTGGCGAAGTCGGCCATCTCGGCTGCGTTCGGCCCACCCTCGTTGACGATCGGCATCTTCTTGGTCAGGCTGGTCCACGCGTCGTCGACCAGGTCTTCGTCGGATGTCCCTCCGGCAGTGAGGATCTGGAAGTTCTCCATCCGTCGCTGCTGCCAGCCTGGTTCCAGCGACGCGGCCCATTCCGGCTCGGTAGGTCGATTAGCCCGCACGTCGACCGTCGACGGGGTGCGCTGAAAGACGAACAACTGCTGCACCGCTTCGGCCAGTCGCGGCACACACTGAATAGCCGTCGCGCCGGTCCCGATGATCCCGACCCGCTTGTCCGACAGCGCGCTCAGATCCGTCCCGGTGTAGTTGTAGTCCCATCGGCTGGTATGAAACGCGTGACCGCTGAAATTCGTAATACCATTGATACCCGGCAGTTTGGGCTTCTGCAGATAGCCATTTGCCATCGCGACGAACCGGGCGCGAATCTCGTCACCCCGGTCGGTGGTGATGACCCATCGAGAAGTGTCTGCCTCCCAACATATCTCCTGTACCTCGGTCTGCAGGCACGCATTCCGGTACAAGTCATAGTGTTCGGCGATGCGGCGGCAATGAGTAAAAATCTCGGGGCCCTTGGCATACTTCTCGGTCGGGATGTAGCCGAGTTCCTCCAACAGCGGCATGTAGACGTAAGACTCGACGTCGCAGGCGATTCCGGGATAGCGGTTCCAGTACCAGGTTCCGCCGACGTCGGCGGCCTTGTCGATCAGCCGCACGTTGTCGACGCCAAGCTGCTTGCAGTGGGCACCGATCAGCAGCCCGCCGAAGCCCGCGCCGACCACCGCGACGTCGACGGAGTCGGCGATGGGCTCGCGCGTGAAGTCCGGATCCGCCCACGGGTCGTCACCGAATCGGCTGAATGCGCCGGAGATTTCCACGTATTGGGAGATGCCGTCGGAGCGCAGTCGACGCCGGCGTTCTTCGGCATATTTGGCGCGCAGCGCGCCGGGGTCGAACGGTCCTGCGCTGCTACTAGACGTCACGGCTGAATAGTGAACCAATTTTGTCACCCAGGCAACGCCGAAATGCCGCGAATTGTTCGAATTGCCGCTGCGACATCGTCATCTAGCGTGCACGGACACGTTACTGCTCCGATGCCATTTGGCTGATCAACAACGCAACTGTGTTGGCATGAGCATTCAGTCCGTCCTCATACCCGCTGAGAAGCCGGCCCCGGGCACCCGTTCGTCCGCCGAGCCGCGTTATTCGCTGTTGCTGTCCACCGACCCCGTCCATGTCGAGGCGGCTCAGCGGCTTCGTTACGACGTGTTCAGCAGCGAGCCCGGATTCGCGCTGACCGGGCAGGACGCCGGCCTCGACATCGACCGTTTCGACGAGTACTGCGACCACCTGCTTGTTCGCGAGGACAACTCCGGCGAGCTGGTGGGTTGCTACCGAATGCTGTCGCCGGCCGGTGCCGCTGCGGCCGGCGGCCTTTACACCGCAACGGAATTCGACATCACAGCTCTGGATGCACTGCGGCCGTCGCTGGTGGAGATGGGACGGGCGGTGGTGCACAAGGATCACCGCAGCGGCGCCGTCGTCCTGCTGATGTGGGCCGGCATCCTGGCCTACCTCGACCGCTGCCGCTTCGACTACGTCACCGGCTGCGTGTCGGTGCCCGTCGCAGGGGAAGGCGAACCGCCGGGCACCCAGATCCGCGGTGTTCGCGACTTCGTGTTGCGGCGCCACCTGGCGCCGGCCGATTACCGGGTGCACCCGCACCGGCCGGTGATCATCGACGGGCGCCCACTCGACGAGATCCCGCCGCCGGCACGGCCGGTGATACCGCCGCTGATGCGCGGTTACCTGCGGCTGGGCGCACGGATATGCGGCGAGCCGGCCTACGACGCCGTTTTCGGGGTGGGTGATTTTCCCGCGTTGCTGGACAAGCGCCAGGCCGACACCCGCTACCTGCGACGACTCCGGTCGATGTCGGCGGCCACCGAGGCAGCGAGCGAGGTCGCGTGATGAACAGCTCGGGGTTGCGCGCCCACGCCTGGCTGCCGCGGGCGAGCTGTGACGCTCAATGCCTGCGCGCCGATGGCTCCGCGACGTCTCGACGGGTGATCGTGGCGCTGCGGGTCACGCGGCGTATCGGGATGCTGCTGCTGTTCGCGCCGGCGCTGCCACTGCTCGCCGTGGTGCTGCCGGGCTGGTCCAAAGCCAGGCAACTCTACTGCCGACTGTTGCTGTGGTGCCTTGGGGTCCGGATCACGTTGTCCGGCGGGCCGATTCGGAATCTGCCTGGCGTACTGGTGGTCAGCGATCACATGTCCTGGCTGGACGTGCTGACGATCGGCGCGATGCTTCCGTCGTCCCGATGGCGGGCATCGCCGGTGTCGTTCGTCGCCCGCGCCGACGTGGCGGGCAACGTCGCCGTCCGAATGATGGCGCGCATCGTGCGGGCGATCCCCATCGAGCGGGCCAGCCTGCGGCAGCTGCCCGAGGTGGTCGCCACCGTCGCGGCCCGCCTCTATGCGGGTCACACCGTAGTGGCGTTCCCAGAGGGAACGACCTGGTGCGGGCGAGCGGGCCGGTCGCATCAAGGCTCGGGGCCGTTCTATCCGGCGATGTTCCAGGCGGCCGTCGACACCGGCCGGCCGGTCCAGCCGCTGCGGCTGCGCTATCACCACCGGGACGGCCGGGTGTCGACTGTCCCGGCTTTCATCGGCGACGACACGTTGTTGCGCTCGATCGGCCGGCTGATGGTCGCGCGCCACACGGTGGCCCGGATCTACGTCGAATCCCTGCAGCTGCCGGGCGAGGACCGCCGGGAGCTGGCCCGTCGCTGCCAGGCGGCGATACGCGCCACCGCGGCGCCGCACCCAGGCCACGGGCAGCGGTCGTCCGTGCTGGCGTCCTGACCCCCAGCGGGACCGCTCAATCGCCAGGCCGTCCCGGCCTGCAAGGTCGCAGGGCGGGCGTCGGTATCCTGGGCAGGTCATGGTCTACCTGGATCACGCCGCCACCTCCCCGATGCACCCCGCTGCCGTCGAGGCGATGACGGCTGTGCTGAGCACCGTCGGCAACGCCTCGTCGCTGCACACCACCGGTCGGGCCGCCCGGCGTCGCATGGAGGAATCCCGCGAGCTCATCGCCGCCAAGCTCGGCGCGCGCCCGTCCGAGGTGATCTTCACCGCCGGCGGCACCGAGAGCGACAACCTCGCCGTCAAGGGCATCTACTGGGCACGCCGCGACGCCGATCCGCGCCACCGCCGCATCATCACCACCGAGGTCGAACACCACGCCGTGCTCGACGCGGTGAACTGGCTGGCCGAACACGAAGGCGCCGAGGTGACCCGGTTGCCCACCGCCGCCGACGGCTCGGTGTCCGTCGCCGCGCTGCGCGATGCGCTGCAGAGCCACGACGACGTAGCACTGGTCTCGGTGATGTTTGCCAACAACGAGGTCGGCACCATCATGCCGATCGACGAACTCGCCGCCATCGCCGCCGAATTCGAGGTGCCGATGCACAGCGACGCCGTGCAGGCAGTGGGGCAGTTGCCGGTCGCGTTCGCGGCCAGCCAGCTTTCCGCGATGAGCGTGGCAGCCCACAAGTTCGGCGGACCGCCCGGCGCCGGAGCCCTGCTGCTTCGCCGCGACGTCGCCTGCATGCCGCTGTCGCACGGTGGCGGACAGGAGCGTGACATCCGTTCCGGCACACCCGATGTCGCGGGCGCGGTCGGTATGGCCGCGGCGGTGCGGTTCGCCGTGGACGGTCTGGAGGCGAACAGCACGCGGCTGCGCCGACTGCGCGACCGTCTGATCGACGGCGTGCTGTCCAGCGTCGAGGACACCTGCCTCAACGGCGCGACCGGCGCCCGACGGTTGCCGGGCAACGCGCACTTCACCTTCGATGGCTGCGAAGGCGATGCGCTGCTGATGTTGTTGGACGCCAACGGAATCGAATGCTCGACCGGATCGGCCTGCACTGCCGGGGTCGCACAGCCGTCGCATGTCCTGCTGGCGATGGGCGCCGACGCCGTCAGCGCCCGTGGGTCACTGCGATTGTCGTTGGGGCACACCAGTGTCGAGGCGGACGTCGACGCGGCGTTGCAGGTGCTGCCCGGTGCGGTCGCTCGCGCGCGACAGGCCGCACTCGCCACCGCCGCAGTGTCCCGATGAAGGTCCTCGCCGCGATGAGCGGTGGTGTCGACTCGTCGGTCGCCGCCGCCCGGATGGTCGACGCCGGACACGACGTGGTCGGCGTGCACCTGGCACTCTCGCAGACTCCCGGCACACTGCGTACCGGCTCGCGGGGGTGCTGCTCCAAGGAAGACGCCGGCGACGCTCGCCGTGTCGCTGATGTGCTCGGAATCCCGTTCTATGTCTGGGATTTCGCGGACAGGTTCAAAGAAGACGTGATCGACGACTTCGTGTCGTCCTACGCCCGCGGCGAAACCCCGAACCCGTGTGTGCGGTGCAACGAGCGCATCAAGTTCTCCGCGCTGGCGGCACGGGCTCTGGCGCTGGGCTTCGACGCCGTCGCCACGGGCCACTACGCCCGGTTGTCCGACGGACGGCTGCGCCGCGCCGTCGACGAGGACAAGGATCAGTCCTACGTGCTGGCCGTGTTGACCGCCGGCCAACTGCACCACGCCGCGTTTCCGATCGGCGACACCCCGAAGTCGCAGATCCGCGCCGAAGCCGCCCAGCGCGGGCTGGCGGTCGCCGACAAGCCGGACAGCCACGACATCTGCTTCATCCCGTCCGGCGACACCCGGGCCTTCCTGGGCGCTCGCATCGGGGTGCGCCGCGGCCCGGTCGTCGATCAGGGCGGCGCCGTGCTGGCCAGCCACGACGGCGTGCACGGATTCACCATCGGTCAGCGCAAGGGACTGGGCATCGCAGGTCCCGGCCCGGACGGCCAGCCACGCTACGTCACCGCGATCGACGCCGACACCGGCACCGTTCGGGTCGGCTCGGCCGCTGACCTGGAGATACGGCAACTGACCGGCCAACGGCCGGTGTTCACCGCAGGCATCGCACCGGCGGGGCCCGTCGAGTGCGCCGTACAGGTGCGGGCGCACGGCGAAGCCGTCGACGCGGTCGCGGAGTTGACGGGCGACGAGCTTGCGGTGCGGCTGCGCACCCCGCTGCGGGGCGTGGCGCCGGGGCAGACGCTGGTGCTGTACCGGCCTGACCCGGCCGGCGACGAGGTGCTCGGCAGCGCCACCATTGCCACCGCGGCGTGACCCCTCGCCGAACGTGCAACCACGGCGATAATTAGGCCGGGTGATGTCAAGCGGTCAGTGCACGCTCGGCGCCCGACGGTTAACCCGGCACGTTGGCGGCGATGTTCGTGATCACCATCGCGGGCACCGATTCCGGGAATCCGCAGAACGTGACCTCCACCAAGACCGCGGCCTTGAGCAGGTAGTTGCGTCCGCAGTCGCCAGGCCGGGTCTCCAGCGACCGCTCGTCAGCATTCCAGGAGCCGACGTAACCCTGCCCGTCGGAGCTGTCCGCGCAGCTGCGGACCGTGGCCACCAGCGCGTCGAACGCGTGATGCGCGGTGCCGGCGTCCCGGTATGCGGCGGCGCCCTCCGAGATCAGCCCGCCGCGGGGCGGGTACTGGAACGTCGTTTTGTGAAACGCCTCGATGTCGGGACCGAAGGTGGCGGTGTCGGCGTAGATGAACCGGCATTCCGGGGGCGCGACCTTGGCGAGCGTGTCGATGTCCACCGGCGACGTGCCGTCCATCGACGGGATGATGGTGAGATGCTCGTCGGCGCCCGCGATCGCTTGCATCCGGGATTGATCGAGCAGCACCCGGTCGACGTTGACACCGGACGTGTTCGGCCCGCCGCCCGGCGCCGGTAGGGCCAGGCCGTCCACCGTGCGGGCGCATGCCGCGGCCAGGAGTGCCGCAGCACACAGCATCACTCGACGCGCGATCATCTTGACCTGAGCGTAATCGCGCTGACCTGCCCTGGCAGGGCTCATGCGAACCCCCATCGAATACGGTTGGCTGGTGAGTGTTTTCGCAACCGCCAGCGGGACCGGGTCATGGCCGGGCACCGCCGCCCGACAAGCCGCCGAGGTGGTCGTCGGCGAGCTCGGCGCCGCGCTGGCTCACCTGGTCGAGCTGCCGGCCAGGGGAGTGGGCGCCGACATCGTCGGGCGGGCCGGGGCGTTGCTGATCGACGTCGCCATCGACACGGTGCCGCGGGGTTACCGAGTGGCCTCGCGGCCCGGCGCGGTGACGCGACGGGCGACCAGCCTGCTCGACGAGGACATCGATGCGCTCGAAGAGGCTTGGGAGATCGCGGGTTTGCGGGGCAGCGGGCGGCCGGTCAAGGTTCAGGCGCCGGGGCCCATCACGCTGGCCGCCGAGTTGGAGCTGCCCAATGGGCACCGCGCGATCACCGACTCCGGTGCAGTCAAAGACATCTCCGCGTCGCTGGCCGAAGGAGTCGCCGCGCACCGTGCTTCGGTGTCACGTCGACTCGACACACCGGTGGTGGTTCAGTTCGACGAGCCACTGCTGCCCGCCGCGGTGGCCGGCCATCTCGCCGGGGTGACGGCGTTCAGTCCGGTGGCCGCGATCGACGAGACGGTGGCCACCGCGATGCTCGACACCTGCGCGGCCGCAGCGGGCGCCGAGGTGTCGGTGCACTGCTGCGGCGCTGGCTTGCCATGGAAAGTTTTGCAGCAGAGCACTATTCACGCACTGTCGGTGGATGCCGGGACGTTGCAGGCCGCTGATCTGGAGGCGATCGCGGAATTCATCGACTCTGGGCGCGCGGTCGCGCTCGGCGTCGTCTCGTCCAGCACGCCGACGCGGTGGCCGGCGGTCGAAGAGATCGCCGGCGCGGTCGTGGCGATCACCGACCGGCTTGGCTTCCCGCGGGCAGCACTGACCGATCGCATCGGGGTCACGCCGGCCTGCGGGCTGGCCGCCGCGACCCCGCAGTGGGCGCGTACCGCCATCGAACTGGCCAGGAAAGCGGCCGAGCTGTTCGCCGAGGACCCCGACGCCATCTGAGCCGGCGTTGTCTCGCAACGAATTTCGATTGGGCCCAAAAGTGTGGCCCCGCCGTCGTTCCTGCAGTTCCCGTACGCTGGGCGTCCGGGGGAGAAGACGATCGAATGTGGGGGTTGAAGTGAACGCAGCGACGAGTCGCCGCCGGGCGGTCCTGGCGGCTGGACTGACAGCACTGGGAGTTGCCGCGACGGTGTTCCTGGTCCGCACTCCGGTGATGCCGTCCGCGAGCGGGACGACGACGGGCACCATTCCGGCACCGACGGTCGACGAACCGGCGACTGGACGGCCCAAAACCGAGACCGCGGTGCTCGCCGGTGGCTGCTTCTGGGGTGTACAAGGCGTGTACCAGCACGTCAAAGGGGTCACCGCGGCTCAATCCGGCTACGCCGGCGGCGACGCGAAGACCGCTGACTACGACACTGTCGGCACCGGGACCACCGGCCACGCCGAGTCGGTACGCGTCACCTACGACCCGACTCAGGTCAGCTACGGCCAGCTGCTGCGGGTCTTCTTCGCCGTGGTGCAGGATCCGACCGAACTGAACTATCAGGGGCCCGACGTGGGTCCCCAGTACCGCTCGGTGATCTTCGCTCAGGACGACACGCAAAAGAACATCGCGAACGCCTACATCGCCCAGCTGAACGCGGCGGGCGCCTTCCCCGCGCCGATCGTCACCACGGTGTCGCCGGGAGCCCAGTTCTTCCCGGCGGAGGCCTACCACCAGGACTACCTCAGCTTGCATCCGAACAACCCGTACATCGTCCAGAACGACCTGCCCAAGCTGAACGCGCTCAAGTCGACGTTTCCGGAGCTGTACCGCGATTAGCGGAGCTGTCGGCGCCCTCCGATAGCCTGCCAAGGTGAGTTCGCCAGAGGCTGATCCCCCTGAGGTTGATCTCATTGGGCCCGAGGTGCACCGCAGTTGGCGTGAACTGGCCGACGAAGTGCGGGAACACCAGTTCCGCTACTACGTGCGTGACGCGCCGATCATCTCCGATGAGGACTTCGACACGCTGCTGCGCCGGCTCGCCACGCTCGAGGACGAGCATCCGGAGTTGCGCACCCCGGACTCGCCGACTCAGCTGGTCGGTGGCGCCGGCTTCGCCACCGACTTCACCTCCGCCGAACATCTCGAGCGGATGCTGTCGTTGGACAACGTGTTCAGCACCGAGGAATTCGACATGTGGGCCGGCCGCGTCCACGCTGAAGTCGGCGCCGAGCTGCCGTTCTTGTGCGAGCTGAAAATCGACGGCGTCGCGTTGGCGCTGGTCTACCGCGACGGCCGACTGGTCCGGGCGGCCACCCGCGGCGACGGTCGCACCGGTGAGGACGTCACGAACAATGCCCGCACCATCGACGACGTGCCCGAGCGGTTGACGCCCAACGACGAGCATCCGATTCCCGACGTTCTCGAGGTGCGCGGCGAGGTGTTCTTCCGGCTCGCTGATTTCGAGGCGCTGAACGCCGCGCTCGTCGAGGACGGCAAGCCGCCGTTCGCCAACCCGCGCAACAGCGCCGCGGGGTCGTTGCGGCAGAAGGACCCGGCCGTCACCGCCCGCCGCAAGCTGCGGATGATCTGCCACGGGCTGGGGCGTATCGAAGGCTATCGACCGGCCACTCTGCACGACGGGTATCTGGCGCTGGCTGCCTGGGGCTTGCCGGTTTCCGAACACACCACCCGGGTGGACGACGCCGCCGGCGCGGTCGAGCGGATCGCCTACTGGGGCGAGCACCGGCACGATGTCGACCACGAAATCGACGGCGTCGTAGTCAAAGTCGACGATGTCGCGCTGCAGCGCCGGCTCGGCTCGACGTCGCGGGCGCCCCGCTGGGCGATCGCCTACAAGTATCCGCCTCAGGAAGTGCAGACCAAGCTGCTCGACATCCGGGTCAACGTCGGTCGGACCGGACGGGTGACGCCGTTTGCGTTCATGACGCCGGTCACCGTTTCCGGGTCGACGGTCGGGCTGGCCACCCTGCACAACGCCGCCGAAGTCAAGCGCAAAGGCGTGCTGATCGGCGACACGGTGGTGATCCGCAAAGCCGGTGACGTGATCCCCGAAGTGTTGGGTCCCGTCGTCGATCTGCGCGACGGCTCCGAGCATGAATTCGTCATGCCCACAACGTGTCCCGAGTGTGGGACGACGCTGGCTCCGGCGAAGGAGGGCGACGCCGACATCCGCTGTCCCAATTCGCGGTTCTGCCCGGCGCAGTTGCGGGAGAGGGTGTTTCACGTCGCCGGCCGCGGCGCGTTCGACATCGAGGGACTCGGTTACGAGGCGGCGATCGCGCTGTTGAAAGCTCAGGTGATCGACGACGAGGGGGACCTGTTCAAGCTCACCGAAGACGACTTGCTGCGCACCGACCTGTTCACCACCAAGGGCGGCACCTTGTCGGCCAACGGCAAACGCCTGCTGGCCAACCTGGACAAGGCCAAAAAGCAGCCGCTGTGGCGGGTGTTGGTGGCGTTGTCGATCCGGCACGTCGGCCCGACGGCGGCACGTGCACTGGCCACCGAATTCGGCAGCCTGGAGGCCATCACCTCGGCGTCGACCGAGCAACTGGCCGCGGTCGAGGGCGTCGGGCCGACCATCGCCGCCGCGGTGACCGAGTGGTTCACCGTCGACTGGCATCGCGAAATCGTCGAGAAGTGGCGATCGGCCGGGGTGCGGATGGCCGACGAACGCGACGCCAGCGTGCCCCGCACGCTGGAGGGCCTGACGGTCGTTGTCACCGGTTCGCTGCCCGGCTTCTCTCGCGACGAGGCAAAAGAGGCCATCCTGACGCGAGGGGGCAAAGCCGCGGGTTCGGTGTCGAAGAAGACCGACTACGTCGTCGCCGGCGATTCGCCAGGATCGAAATACGACAAGGCCGTCGAACTCGGCTTATCGATTCTCGATGAAGACGGATTCCGAAGATTGTTAGCCGAGGGGCATTCCCGCAGTTCAGGTGAAGAGTAACGTCCCAAGGGGTACTCCAACGGGAAACGGATCCGGGCAGCTTGTTTTAGGGAGGTGCGGATGACTGATCTCGATGTCCACCAGGACGGCTATCCGACACACCGTCGGAAGGCTCGCTTCGACTGGTCGAGCACACCGTTGCACTGGGTTCCGGGCGACCCGTTTTCGTCCCACATGTTGAATGTGTTTCATCTGTTGCTACCGGTGAGCGAGCGTTGGTTCATCCAGGTCATCACCGAGGCGGCACCGCTGGTCGACGGGGCCGAATTGGAAGTGGCGATAAAGGCCTTTGTCCAACAGGAGGCCTGGCATGCCTGGGCGCACCAGATGGTCCTGCGGCATCTGGCGGAGCAGGGCATAGACACCACGCCATACACCGACAAGCTGCAAAAGTGGCTGTCCAAGCTTGGTAAGCAGCATCCGGGATGGCCGCGATTATTGCAGCGGTTGTCGCTCTACCGGCGCCTCGCGATTGTCGCGGCGTTGGAACCCTTCAACGCCGCGTTGGGTGAGTGGTTGATCCAGAACCGGGGTCTCGATTACGCCGGAGCCGACCAGACCATGCTCGACCTGCTGCGCTGGCATGGGGCCGAGGAGATCGAGCACCGCTCGCTGGTGTTCGACGTCTACCAGAACGTGTGCGGCAACTATCCCCTCAGAGCTTTGACGATGCTGTCCACCGCGGCGACCTTCGCGGTCTGGTGGATCGCGGGACTGCGGTTCCTGATGGCGGAGGACCCGACGATCAGCACCAAGCCGCACTGGCGAGACTGGTTGC
Organism: uncultured Actinomycetota bacterium; assembly: GCA_963741555.1. Classification (GTDB taxonomy): domain Bacteria; phylum Actinomycetota; class Actinomycetes; order Mycobacteriales; family Mycobacteriaceae; genus Mycobacterium. Next base: position 20,170 of record CAVUIH010000014.1, read on the forward strand.
GCGCGGCCCGGCAGTACCGGGTGCCCGGACCATGGCTAGTCGCGGTGACGGTGCCGACCCGCTACGTTCGGCCCAGCTACCACCCCAGCGCGGAGGTGTCCACGCAAATCGCGATGGACTATCTGGAGCAGTCGCCCGCGGCTCGCGCCGCCCACAAACCAGCTGAAGCCCAGCTGACAGGATCCAACGGATAGCTTCCGGGTGGTTTCCGGTTCACGGCAGCAACGGCAACCGCCACAGCGGCGTTTTCGGCTCCAGCAGCCACATCCGGACCACGGTGAACCGGATCAGTCGCAGCGCGCCGGTGATGAGGATGGCCGCCAGCGGAAGATCACCTATCGCGGCGGTCAGGATCGCGATCCGAAAGTCGTTGGCGCCGGCCGTCATCAGGTCGAACCATGCATCGCAGATCAACAGCACGCCGGTCGCGAACGCGGTCAGCAGCATCACCTGCCGGCGCAGCATGCCGAACACGACGGTCGCCGCCATCAGGCCGAGCAGCAGCAGGTCGAAACCGACCCAGGTCGCCGTCCAGTCGTGAACCAGATAGTCGTCGGGCAATGCGAACGCGAGGTAGACGATCCACGGGATCAGCACCAGCGTTCCGCCGGTCATGATTCCGAGCCAGCTCCAGCGGATTCGGTGAACCTCGGCGAGCGGCACGAGTTCGGACAACGGGCGCTCAAGGCGTTTGATGAGCTTTCGCCGCTCGGCAGGTGACATGGCGGCGATCTGGGCGTCGGTGAGCAGGTTCACCCCTGATGAATACCCCGTTTGGCGCCGCGCTCAGTGCAGCAGGGTCGCCACAATCCCGGACAGGTAGCCCAGCCGGGCCACCTCCGAGGGCCGGAACGCGGGGCCGCCCGGCCGGCCGAGCATGATCGCGGTGTCCGAACCGCCGAGCGGGGCGGCGACCAGCGTGGTGTCCAGTTCGCGCCACACCTGCGGCACCCAGTCGCTTGCGGCGTCCAGCGCAGCCGCGTGCCCGATCGGCATCCACGGCACGTCGCTCAGCGCGGTTTCCGGCGCGCCGGGACTGCCCGCGACGGGCTGAATCCCATCGCCGGAGTCACGCAGCACCAGGCACCAGCTCACCCGCAGCACCTGAGGTGCCTCGTCGACCAGGACCTTCAGCTTGGCCGCGACATCGCCTGCCGCCGCGACATGGTCGATCAACGCCAGCTCCCGGTGGGTGTCCAGCAGCCCGGTGTGCGGCCGCAAGCTGTCGACCCGCACACCGTTGAGGGCTTCGGCCGCGGTGATCAGCGTGTCCGGCATCGCCCGCGGCGGCAGTTCGACAACCAGGTCGTCGATCGCGTAGTCGGGTCCGCGCTCGACGACGTCCAGCGACAAGATGTCCGCCCCCACCGAGCCGAGGGCCACCGCCAGCGAGCCGAGGCTGCCCGGTCGGTCAGCCAGCTGAACTCGCAGCAGATAGGAGGACACGCGGACACTGTTTCACAGCGGCGCGCCCTCGGCATTTCGACAGGCAGCCGAGCGTCACGCTGGCGTGACTCTGCACGCCGAACACCACTCTGGCGTGACGCTCGCGACGGGCGCGCATCGTCACCCGGCTAGGCTTTTCGGTCGTGTCCCAGATCTCCCGCGACGAGGTAGCCCATCTGGCCAAGCTGGCCCGGCTGGCGTTGACCGACGACGAGCTGAACAGCTACGCCGGCCAACTCGACGCCATCCTCACCCACGTCAGCCAGATCCAGGCGGTCGATGTTGCGGGCGTCGAACCGACCGACAACCCGCTCAAGGACGTCAACGTCACCCGCCCGGACCAGATCGCACCGTGCCTCACCCAGCAGGAAGCACTCGCCGAGGCGCCCGAAGCCATCGACGGGCGCTTCGCGGTCCCGCAGATCCTCGGGGAACCGGAATGACCGACATCATCCGACTGGACGCCGCAACGCTGGCCGCAAAGATCGCTGCCAAGGAGTTGTCGTCGACTGAGGTCACCCAGGCGTATCTGGACCAGATCGCGGCGACCGATCAGCAATACGGTGCGTTCCTGCACGTCGCCGCCGACGCGGCACTGTCCGCCGCGGCCGCTGTCGACGCGTCGCTGGCCGCCGGCGAGCGGCCGTCGTCGCCGTTGGCCGGAGTCCCGCTGGCGCTCAAGGATGTCTTCACCAGCGTCGACATGCCCACGACGTGCGGGTCGAAGATCCTGCAGGGCTGGCGTTCGCCGTATGACGCCACGGTGACCGCGCGGCTGCGCGCAGCCGGCATCCCGATCCTGGGCAAGACCAACATGGACGAGTTCGCGATGGGCTCGTCGACCGAGAACTCCGCCTACGGCCCGACCCGCAACCCGTGGAATACCGATCGGGTGCCGGGCGGCTCCGGCGGTGGGAGTGCCGCCGCGCTCGCGGCGTTCCAGGCGCCGCTGGCCATCGGGACCGACACCGGCGGCTCGATCCGCCAGCCGGCCGCGCTGACCGCGACGGTCGGGGTCAAACCCACCTACGGCACGGTGTCCCGCTACGGACTGGTGGCCTGCGCGTCATCGCTGGACCAGGGCGGACCGTGCGCGCGTAACGTCGTCGACACCGCGCTGCTGCACCAGGTGATCGCCGGACACGATCCACGAGACTCCACCTCCATCGACGCAGCTGTGCCGGATGTCGTCGGTGCCGCGAAGGCCGGTGCCGCAGGCGATCTCAAGGGAGTGCGCATCGGCGTGGTCAAGCAACTGCGCGGCGAGGGCTATCAGCCCGGCGTGCTGGCGTCGTTCAACAACGCCGTCGAGCAGTTGACCGCGATCGGTGCCGAAGTCTCCGAAGTCGACTGTCCCCATTTCGATCACGCGCTGCCCGCCTACTACCTGATCCTGCCGTCAGAGGTGTCGAGCAACCTCGCGCGCTTCGACGCGATGCGTTACGGGCTGCGGGTCGGCGATGACGGCACGCACAGCGCCGAAGAAGTGATGGCGCTGACTCGTGCCGCCGGTTTCGGTCCGGAAGTCAAGCGGCGCATCATGATCGGCACTTATGCGCTGTCGGCCGGCTACTACGATGCCTACTACAACCAGGCACAGAAGGTGCGCACGCTGATCGCGCGTGACCTGGATGCGGCGTATCAATCCGTGGACGTGCTGATCTCGCCCACGACCCCGACGACCGCGTTTCCGTTGGGGGAGAAGGTCGACGACCCGCTGGCGATGTATCTGTTCGACCTCTGCACGCTGCCGCTGAACCTGGCCGGCCACTGCGGCATGTCGGTGCCCTCCGGCTTGTCGCCTGACGACAACCTGCCGGTCGGGTTGCAGATCATGGCACCGGCACTGGCCGACGACAGGCTCTACCGGGTGGCGGCCGCCTACGAAGCCGCGCGCGGACCGCTGCCGTCGGCGCTGTAGGGCTGATTGCTCGGCTTCTCCGCAGGGGTTTCCGCCCCCGGGTCGTCGCAGGGCGGATCGGCTGCCGCGCGGGCGGTCACGGGGCAAGATGATGGCATGCGGATCGGAATTCTCACCGGGGGCGGTGACTGTCCAGGCCTGAATGCCGTCATCCGGGCCGTGGTACGGACGTGCGACGCGCGCTACGGGTCCTCGGTGGTGGGTTTCCAGGACGGCTGGCGCGGGTTGCTGGAGAACCGGCGCATGCAACTGGCCAACGACGACCGCAATGACCGCCTGCTGGCCAAGGGCGGAACGATGCTGGGCACCGCCCGGGTGCACCCGGACAAGCTCAAGGCCGGTCTTGACCAGATCAAGCAGACGCTGGACGACAACGGCATCGACGTGCTCATCCCGATCGGCGGCGAGGGCACCCTGACCGCCGCGCACTGGCTGTCCGAAGAGAACGTCCCCGTCGTCGGCGTACCCAAGACCATCGACAACGACATCGATTGCACCGATGTGACATTCGGCCACGACACGGCGTTGAAGGTGGCCACCGACGCCATCGACCGGCTGCACAGCACCGCTGAATCTCATCAGCGGGTGATGCTCGTCGAAGTGATGGGACGGCACGCGGGCTGGATCGCGCTGAACTCCGGGCTGGCGTCCGGCGCGCATATGACGCTGATCCCCGAGCAGCCCTTCGACATCGACGAGGTGTGCCGTCTGGTCAAACAGCGCTTCCAACGCGGTGATTCGCACTTCATCTGCGTGGTCGCCGAGGGCGCCAAGCCGACCGCAGGCTCGATGGAGCTACTGCAAGGCGGCCTCGACGAGTTCGGTCACGAGCGCTTCACCGGGGTGGCGGCCCAGCTGGCCTACGAGGTGGAGAAGCGCATCAACAAAGAAGTCCGGGTGACGGTGCTCGGTCACGTCCAGCGCGGCGGTACGCCGACCGCCTACGATCGGGTGCTGGCCACGCGATTCGGCGTCAACGCGGCCGACGCCGCGCACGCCGGCGAATACGGACAGATGGTGTCGCTGCGCGGCCAGGACATCGGCCGCGTACCGCTGGCCGACGCGGTGCGCCAGCTGAAGCTGGTCCCGCAGAGCCGTTACGACGACGCCGCCGCCTTTTTCGGTTGATCGGCCAGCAGAGCGTTCCTCGGGCTGCAGTCACGTAACGATTAGCTGTAACGTTACGGGCTATGTCGTTGAGCTGCGAAGTGTGTGGCTCTAGCTTTTACGCGGGGTCTGATGCGCTGTACTGCTCGTCGGCCTGTCGGCAGAAAGCGCACCGAGCACGCATGGCGGAGCGAATCGCCGGTCTAGGCCGGCAGCCTGGGCCGATGTCACGGCACATGGTGGTCAAACCCGATACCGCCCGCACGATCGAGCGTGCGCGTGACCAGCAGCGTCGATCGCGCGAATTACGGCGGGCCTCGGCGAACCTGCTCCACGACAGTTTCGCGTCCCATCAGCAACTGAAGGCCTTCCGTTTGCTGACCCGCTCGAGCGCCGCTGCGTCCCGGCCTCGGCTGACCCCCCTAGGCCGATCCGGCGGAAGTCCGGGCGATGTGCTCCGATGATGAACTGATCACCGCCAAGGTCGCCGAGATCACCGAGCATCGCGCCGTGATCGAACAAGCCAAGGGCATGCTGATGCTGATCTACGGTCTCGACGCCGGTGCCGCCTTTGACCTGCTGAAATGGCGATCGCAAAAGAGCAACATCAAGCTGCGCCAGCTCGCCCAGCAGCTCGTCGATGAGTTCCGTGACGTCCGCGACCAAGCCATCACCGCTCGGTCGCCGTTCGACAACGTGCTGCTGACCGTTCGGGCCGGTGGCGACGAGGCGATGCCTTCGACCGCCAATTAGGATCGACCGCATGACTTCTGCTGCGAGCGCGATGAAGGCGTCCGGGGCGGAGCTGCTCGACTACGACGACGTGATCGCGCGCTACGATCCGGTACTCGGCTTGGAAGTGCACGTCGAGCTGTCCACCGCCACCAAGATGTTCTGCGGCTGCGCCAACGAGTTCGGCGCCGAGCCCAACACCCAGGTGTGCCCGGTCTGCCTCGGCCTGCCCGGCTCGCTGCCGGTGCTCAACGAGGCCGCCGTCGAGTCGGCGATCCGCATCGGCCTGGCTCTCAACTGTGAGATCGCCCCGTGGGGCCGGTTTGCGCGCAAGAACTACTTCTACCCCGACCAGCCGAAGAACTACCAGATCTCTCAGTACGACGAGCCGATCGCGGTCAACGGCTATCTCGACGTCCCACTGGATGACGGCAGCACGTGGCGCGTAGCGATCGAGCGCGCGCATATGGAGGAAGACACCGGCAAGCTGACTCATCTGGGTAGTGACACCGGCCGGATCGCGGGGGCGACCACCTCGCTGGCCGACTACAACCGCGCCGGCGTGCCGCTCATCGAGATCGTCACCAAGCCCGTCGAGGGCACCGGCGACCGGGCGCCGGAGATCGCTCGCGCCTATGTCACGGCGCTGCGTGATCTGCTTCGCGCGCTGCGACGTCTCCGATGTGCGGATGGACCAAGGCTCGATGCGTTGCGACGCCAATGTGTCGTTGAAACCCAAGGGCGCCGCCGAATTCGGCATCCGCACCGAGACCAAGAACGTCAACTCGCTCAAGAGCGTCGAGGTCGCCGTTCGCTACGAGATGCGCCGGCAGGGTGCCGTTTTGGAGTCCGGTGGTCGAGTGGCCCAGGAGACCAGGCACTTTCACGAAGACGGATATACGAGTGCGGGTCGCACCAAGGAGACCGCGGAAGATTACCGCTACTTTCCCGAGCCCGATCTGGAACCGGTCGCGCCCAGCCGCGACCTGGTGGATCGGTTGAGGCAAACGATCCCTGAACTACCGTGGCTGCGCCGCAAGCGGATTCAGCAGGACTGGGGTATCTCCGACGAGGTGATGCGCGACCTGGTCAACGCCGGTGCCGTCGACCTGGTTACCGCGACCGTCGAGCAGGGCGCCCCCAGCGAACAAGCGCGGGCGTGGTGGGGCAACTTCCTGGTGCAGAAGGCCAACGAGGCCGGCGTTGAGCTCGACGAATTACCCATCAGCCCAGCCCAAGTCGCCGCGGTGGTGGCGCTGGTGGACGGCGGCAAGCTCACCACCAAGATGGCCCGCCAAGTCGTGGAGGGCGTGCTGGCCGGAGAGGGCGAGCCGGACCAGGTGATGACCGCACGCGGACTGGCCGTGGTGCGTGACGATTCGCTGATCCAGGCCGCGGTCGACGAGGCGTTGGCCGCCAATCCCGATGTGGCAGAAAAGATTCGCGGCGGCAAGGTGCAGGCCGCCGGCGCGATCGTCGGCGCCGTGATGAAGGCGACCAAGGGGCAGGCCGACGCGGCCCGGGTGCGCGAGCTGGTACTGGCGGCCTGCAGTTAGAACAAGCTCGTCAATTCGCTGAACAAGTGGGCGAGCGGCTGTCCCACGCCGTCCCACCCGATTGACTCGGCGATCGCTTGGTCCTGCTCGAACAACGACGCGATCGGTCCGACCGCGGTGGTCGGAACATCGAATGATGCGCAGACGACGCCACAGTCGCCGACCGTGTCGGTGAAGCCGATGCCGTCGATGAGCGAGCCGGCCGGGCTGAGCAGGCCACCGAGGTCAGCCGTGAAAACCGCCTCGGTCGTCGGCGGAGCAATGCCCAGATCGGTCAGCACTGTGTCGAGGTTGACTTCTCCGTAGCCGTTGAGGAAGGCATTCGTGAGATTGGCGGGCATGTTGAGCAGATTGTCGAATGCGGTCGTGTAGTCGGGGTTTGCACCGTCGAGGGCAGCCGTGATGCCGCTGATGTCGTCGTCGAACTGCAGGAACGGGCTCAGCGTGGTGCCGATCCCGCCCCACAGGATGCCGCTCAGCGGCGATCCCGAGAAGTCAAGGTACGGCGCGACTTCGGACGCCAGCGTGTCGCCGAGAAGGGCCGGAAGAACAGGTATGTTCCCGCCGCCGACGTTCAGCCCGTTGGCCAGGATGTCGAGAAGGTCCGCTTTGCCGGCGAGGTCGATGCCGGGGAGAGGGCCCGCCAGGCTGTCGATGCTGATCGTGCTCGGCGTCGTATCGAGCGAGGAGTAGATGTACGGCTCGGGGTCGACGGGTGTGAACGGGTTCGTCGCCGCGTTGAACGCGGTCGTCAGGTCGCTGCCGAAGTTCCTTGTGCCGTCGAGGTAGTCGGGCACGTTGGCGACGAACTGTTGCACGTCCGCGAACGCGGCAGGGGAGAGGTGGTCGTAGATATCGGTGGCGTTGGCAAGTGCGGTCTGTAAGGCCTGGTCCCAGGAGACGTCGACAAGCCGCACGGCGCGGGTTTGCACGTCGGGGAGGGCGGTTGGACGCGCTGTCATCGGAGTGACGATCGCGCTGGCACTCACCACGGTGACGGCCGCGAATCCTGCGGTGATCCAAGGGCGAGCGGTGAGTTCCACAGGCGTCTCCTCGGTCGTGTGGCCGTATGGACGCCACGGCAGTCCGAGGCTACCTGAGATCTCGCTGAGGATCGCGCGTGTAGGCACGTTGAGCCCTAATCTGTCTTCCGATAAATGAACTCGTGCTGCTTGTCAGAGGAAAGCAGATGTGCTCGCGCGAAGGGAGATGTAGTGCAACAGCCTTCAGATCGCCCGAGTGCCGCAGCACGATTGCGGGAGTGGATTGACCGGAGTCAAAGCATGACCTGCCCAGATGCGACACCGCACTGGCTGGAAATCATGGTGGCCGCATTGGCCGACGCGGCCCCCGCTGACCTGAGCACGAACGATCCTGCAGCCGTGGGCATGGGCTCTCGCCAGGCGGCGGTCTTGATCCTTCTTGGCGGATCAGCCGAGGAAGGGCCGACGGTGGTGCTTCTGGAGCGTGCGCGCGGATTGCGGGACCACGGTGGAGAAATCGGGTTCCCAGGTGGTGGATGGGAACCTCTCGACGCAAGCCCGGTGGCGACCGCTCTGCGGGAGGCACGCGAAGAGATCGGAGTGGATCCCGACGGGATAGACCCCTTGATCGTGTTGCCTCGTCTGGTGATTCGCGCCTCGGGGTTCGACGTCACCGCCGTAGTCGGTTATTGGCGCGAGCCCAGTCCCATCGGCCCGGCCGACCCAGCCGAGACGGGTCGCGTACTGACCGTTGATTTGCGTGACATTGCTCAGCCTGACCGGTGGAGCACCCTGACGGTCCCTGGGTGGAGCGGGCCCAGCGTGGTGCTCGATGACGCGACGGTCGTCTGGGGCTACACCGCTGAGCTGCTTGCCTTCATGTGCAGGAACATCTGACGAGTCGTTGACCAAGCAGGACTGCGAAACCGACAGTCAATGCCTGGCGAAACCATGAAGTCCAATCCGGGAGCCTGACCGTATTGTGATGTGCGATGACCGGCATCAGCGATCAGCTGCACGAGCGCACGGCGGACACCGCGCTCGGCAGAATCCGGTTGCAGGTCGGGGGATCTGGATCACCGATCCTGTTCTGGCCCAGCCTGTTGATGACCGGGGACATGTGGCACGGGGTGGCCGCTGATCTCATCGACCGCCACCAAGTGGTGCTGATCGACCCGCCGGGTCAAGGCGGCAGTCAGCCGCTGATGAACCTGTTCAGCTTCGGTGACTGCGCCCGCAGTGTGGTCGACATCCTCGACGGCCTCGGCATCGAACGGGCCCACTTCGTCGGCAATTCGTGGGGCGGCATGATCGGCGGCACTTTCGCCGCGACCTATCCGGACCGGATCGGTCGTGCAGTCCTGATGAACTGCACAGCCGGCAAAGCCAGTCCGCGACAAAAGATCGAGTTCGCAATCCTGCTCCAGATGGCGCATTGGCAAGGCCGGATAGGGCCGTCGCTGATCCGGCCGGTGCTGAAGGCGTTCCTCGGGCCGACCACGTTGCGGGAACGTCCCGACGTGGTAGCCCACGTGCGTTCCACGGTGCACGACGTCAACATCGCCTCCGCCTCCTGGGCGGTGAAAAGCGTGGTTCCGCGCCGGCCTGACCAACGAGAGTTGTTGTCGCACATACGGACACCGGTGCTCGTCGTTGGTGGCGCCGAAGACGTGACGTTCCCGCCGCGGGATGCGGTCGCGATGGCCGATGCCATACCCGGCTCGTCGGTGCGGGTGCTCGACGGAGTGGCCCACCTCGCCGGTCTGGAGGACCCTGCTCTGGTCAGCAGCCTCGTCGAGGAGTTTCTCGCCGAAGGCGAACGCGAAAGTGGCTCTACCGCATCGTAATCGTGCTTGCGAGCTTCGCGGCGCGCATGGTCGGCGAGCTAGGTCTGATTGCTCGCCTCCTCCTCACGCCGCTACGCGGCGCGCATCGTCGGCGAGCTAGGTCTGATTGCTCGCCTCCTCCTCACGCCGCTACGCGGCGCGCATCGTCGGCGAGCTAGGTCTTGTCCTCGTTGGCCCGCGGGAAACCGCCGCCCTGCGGGAACAACGGGAACACCACGTCGTCGAGTCTCATGGCGTCACCGTCGGTCTTGTTGACCGTCGCGCCCCACACGTTGCCGTCCGGCGACATCCGCAACGCCCACGCGTGTCCGTGCGTGTCCTGACGAACCACGTCGGGCTGGCCGGTGACCGCGCCGGTGCCCTGCGCCAGATGCACGGCAACGGTCTGTTTGGTGTTGACGAGGTTGACCAGCACGGTGCCGTCCAACGCTGAGCAGCCCCCCACCCCGGGCCGGTCGGGCCACGTCCACACCGTGGAAACCTTCGAGTCTTTGGTGATGCGCTGCAACCGGTCGGCGGTCGGAGAACGGTCGAGAACATAAAGTGAGCCGTCCACAGGGTCGGTGCACAGGCCACCGCCGGAGCCGATACCGCTCAATGCCGTGGTCGGCGGTGCCGGATGCAGCGTGGTCGGCTGCTCGAGGCGGATGACCTTGCCGGCCAGCGATGCCGGATCGTTGGCCATCGCCGGGTTGCCCGCGTCGCCGGTGAGAACGACCAGCGTGGTGGGGCTGGTGAACTGCAGCGCGCCCCTGTTTCCGACGGCGCCCTTGGGGATTCCCGTCAAGATGTCCTTGGGGAGATCGCCGTCAGCGACACGAATCACCCGATTGTCGGAGGGGGTGCTGATGTAGGCGTACATCAGCCGGTCCTGCGAGTAGGTCGGGGAGAGCACGATGTCCATCAGCCCCCCGTCGCCGGCTGGGTCGACCGGAATGACGGTCCTGACTTTCGGCTCGGCGCTGACCGCCACCTCTTTGACGGCGCCGGTCGTCCGCTCGGCGACAAGCGCCGACTTGCTGTCCGGTTGCATCAGCAAGCCGCTGGTGCTCTCCAGGCAACCCTGCATCACTCCGGGCGCCGGGCATTCCTTCGGAAACGGCTTGTCAGGCAGGGGTGGCGGCGGGGGAGGCGTGGAACTCGGCGGGGCGTGCCGCTCGGGCTCGGTGGTGAACGGCTGCGACGCGGCGTCGTTGAAGTGTGCGCAACCAGCCACAACGAACATCGCCGAGCAGAGCACAGCAGCCTTGCGCCGCCCCGACCACCTCAACCGCATAGCTGCCAGATTACGGATATGTCGGCCGCGGTGCCCGTGACGGGTGCCGCGCGCCTTTCTTACGTGCCCGCAAACAGTCGCCCACGCCGGCCGGCGCGCGAATCAGAACAGCGAAAGGGCCGCTCAAATCCCCGATTCGCAGGAATTTGCCCTTACCCTGGCACGAGTGAGCAGTCAATCGCATGACGCACCTTGGCAGCGACCGGACCAATCCGCGGTGCCTACGGCGGAGCGACCAACCTCAGCGAACTTGGTCGACCCCGAGGACGATCTGCCGTCGGACACGTATGCAGGCGATTTCGAGACCACCCTGATCCCGCACTACGACTCCACCCACTCCGGCAGCGTCCGCTCGTCGAGCTCGGGATACGGCGTGATGGGCGGGCAGGAACCGTTGCCCTACCAGCCCCAATCCACCGGCAGGCATTCGGTGTTCGCGGGCGGGGACGTCGATGAACACGAGCATCATGTCGACGACGAGCGGGTGCGCGCCGCCAACCGTCGCGGCACCCAGCATCTGGGTCTGCTGATCCTGAGGGTCGGCCTGGGTGGGGTGCTCGTCGCGCACGGGCTGCAGAAACTGTTCGGCTGGTGGGGCGGCCAAGGCCTGACGGGCTTCAAGAATTCGCTGTCCGGCATCGGCTACCAGCACGCCGACATCCTCACCTACTGCGCAGCCGGCGGCGAGATCGCCGCGGGAGTGCTGTTGGTGCTGGGGTTGTTCACCCCGATAGCCGCTGCGGGGGCGCTGGCCTACCTGATCAACGGTGTGCTCGCCGGCATGTCGGCCCAGCACAACACCAAATCGTTCCCGTTCTTCCTGCCGGACGGGCACGAATACGAGATCACGCTGATCGTGATGGCGGCCGCCGTCATCCTGGTCGGCCCCGGACGCTACGGCTTCGACGCCGGTCGGGGCTGGGCACGGCGCCCGTTCATCGGGTCGTTTGCCGCCCTGGTGGTTGGGATCGGCGCCGGCGTCGCGCTGTGGATGCTGCTCAACGGCAGCAACCCGGTGCGCTAACCCGCATACGGGTTGGGCACCCGGCCGTCGCTGGCCCGGGTCAGCTGCGGCAGCGTGGCGAAAGTCACCGCGGGTAATCGCAGGTCGCGGCCGTCTTTGAGCTGTGCGCGCGCCCAGGAGCCTCGGCGGAAACGCAGCCCCTCGATGTCTTCCCAGCGCACCGACTGGCTACCGAGCAGCGTGCGCGCCGTCACGCCGTCGTGGTCGGCCAGCGTGCGCAGCCGAAAGATCAACGCCGACAACAACACCGGGATGATCAGCAGAGGAGCGGTCGGCGGCCAGGTCAGGACCGGGATGAGCAGGCCGAGGGCGAAGAAGCCCACCGCGAAATGCGCCATCGGTGAAATGTTGAGCACCACCGGCGGCGCGGGTGCCGTTTCCTGCGGTGAATCGCCTGCCATGCATGCATCATGGCATCGAGGTCTGACCTGGTTGTCCGCGAGAGTCCGGCAGCACCGGGATTTGACGTTTGACCAGTACGGGGCCTACCCTCGGGAACCGTGATCACTCCTGGAATGCTCGTAGTAGGTCGGCGCGTTGGTGCCTGACTGATCAAGCACACCAACGCGCAACCCTCGTACAGCAGCTGAGCTGACGGGGGTTTTTTGTTGCCACCGACACTCCAGAATGAACAAGGGACCAAGAGGACAAGAGGACACCGTGAGCGCACCCACCAGACCGCACTCCGATCCGCAGGCACCGGCTTCCAAGCCTGCGTCGCAGGAGGTGGCCCGCATCGCCTCGGATGCGGCGAAGCCCGCCGACAAGCCGCCAACCGTGCGGCCGAAACATGTTGCGCCTGAGCAACTTACCGGAGCGCAGTCGGTAATCCGGTCGCTGGAGGAGCTCGACGTCGAGGTCATCTTCGGAATCCCCGGCGGGGCCGTGCTGCCCGTCTACGACCCGCTGTTCGACTCGCAGAAGCTCCGCCATGTCCTGGTTCGCCACGAGCAGGGCGCCGGCCACGCGGCAAGCGGCTACGCCCACGCCACCGGCAAGGTCGGCGTGATGATGGCGACCTCGGGCCCGGGTGCCACCAACCTGGTGACGCCGCTGGCCGACGCGCAAATGGACTCCATCCCGGTGGTCGCGGTCACCGGGCAGGTCGGTCGCTCGCTGATCGGGACGGACGCCTTCCAGGAGGCGGACATCTCCGGCATCACGATGCCGATCACCAAGCACAACTTCCTCGTTCGCGACGGCGACGAGATCCCGCGGGTTCTCGCCGAGGCGTTCCACATCGCGGCCAGCGGACGGCCGGGCGCAGTGCTCGTCGACATTCCCAAAGACGTGCTGCAAGCGCAGTGCACGTTCAGTTGGCCGCCGCGGATGGACCTGCCCGGCTACAAGCCGAACACCAAGCCGCACAACCGTCAGATCCACGAGGCCGCCAAGCTGATCGCCGCGGCGCACAAGCCGGTGCTGTACGTCGGCGGCGGCGTCATCCGCGGCGAGGCCACCGAGCAGCTGCGGGAATTGGCTGAGTTGACCGGGATCCCGGTCGTCACCACGTTGATGGCCCGCGGCGCGTTCCCGGACAGCCACCGTCAGCACTTGGGCATGCCGGGCATGCACGGCACGGTGGCCGCGGTGGCCGGGCTGCAGCGCAGCGACCTGTTGATCGCGCTGGGCACCCGCTTCGACGACCGCGTCACCGGGCAGCTGGACTCCTTCGCTCCCGAGGCCAAGGTCATCCACGCCGACATCGACCCCGCCGAGATCGGCAAGAACCGGCACGCCGACGTGCCGATCGTCGGTGACGTCAAGGCCGTCATCACCGCGCTGATCGCCGCGCTGCAGGACGACGGGACGCCGGGCAAGCTCGACACCGCGGACTGGTGGACGTATCTCGACGATGTGAAGGCGACCTTTCCGCTGAGCTACGGGCCGCAGAGTGACGGCAGCCTGAGCCCGGAGTACGTCATCGAGAAGCTGGGCGAGATCGCCGGGCCGGACGCGGTGTACGTCGCCGGCGTCGGCCAGCACCAGATGTGGGCCGCGCAGTTCGTGTCCTACGAGAAGCCCCGAACGTGGCTCAACTCTGGCGGATCTGGGCACCATGGGCTTCGCCATCCCCGCGGCCATGGGCGCGAAATTCGCACGGCCGGAGGCCGAGGTGTGGGCGATCGACGGTGACGGCTGCTTCCAGATGACCAACCAGGAGTTGGCCACCTGCGCGATCGAAGGCGCCCCGATCAAGGTCGCGTTGATCAACAACGGCAACCTGGGCATGGTGCGGCAGTGGCAGACGCTGTTCTACGAGGAGCGGTACTCGCAGACCGATCTGGCCACGCACTCGCGTCGCATCCCGGATTTCGTCAAGCTCGCCGAGGCGCTGGGTTGCGTCGGATTGCGTTGCGAGCGTGAGGAAGACGTCGAGGACGTTATCAACCAGGCAAGGGCGATCAACGACCGTCCGGTGGTGATCGACTTCATTGTCGGCGCCGACGCGCAGGTGTGGCCGATGGTGGCCGCCGGGACCTCGAACGACGAGATTCAGGCCGCCCGCGGCATTCGTCCGCTGTTCGACGACGAAACCGAAGGGCACGCCTGATGCGCGCCGGCGACGATCAACAGGGCAGTGCGATCGAAAATGGCCAGGAGGAGCGGCGCATATGAGCGGATCGACGACCAGGACGCACACGTTGTCGGTGCTGGTCGAAGACAAGCCCGGTGTCTTGGCCCGCGTCGCCGCGCTGTTCTCCCGGCGCGGGTTCAACATCGAGTCGCTGGCGGTGGGCGCCACCGAGCAGAAGGACATGTCGCGGATGACCATCGTGGTGTCCGCCGAGAGCACGCCGCTCGAGCAGATCACCAAGCAGCTCAACAAGCTCATCAACGTCATCAAGATCATCGAGCAGGACGACAACAACTCGGTCGCTCGTGAACTGGCGCTGATCAAAGTCCGTGCCGATGCCGGTACCCGAAGCCAGGTCATCGAAGCGGTGAACCTATTCCGCGGCAAGGTGATCGACGTGTCACCGGAGTCGTTGACCATCGAGGTCACCGGCGATCGCGGCAAGCTCGAGGCCTTGCTGCGAGTGCTCGAGCCGTTCGGTATCCGCGAGATCGTGCAGTCGGGCATCGTCTCGCTGTCCCGCGGCCCGCGCGGGATCGGTACCGCCAAATAATTAACCTAGTTCGAAAAGCCAAGAAAGAAGGAGAGATTCACGTGGCTTTGGAGATGTTTTACGACGATGATGCCGACCTGTCGATCATCCAGGGCCGCAAGGTCGGCGTCATCGGATACGGCAGCCAGGGGCACGCGCACTCACTGAGCCTGCGCGACTCCGGAGTTGAGGTCCGCGTCGGGCTGAAGGAGGGCTCGAAGTCGCGGGCCAAAGTCGAGGAGCAGGGCCTGGCGGTCGACACTCCGGCCGAGGTCGCCAAGTGGGCCGACGTGATCATGCTGCTGGCGCCCGACACCGCGCAGGCCGACATCTTCAAGAACGACATCGAGCCCAACCTGAAGGACGGCGACGCGCTGTTTTTCGGCCACGGCCTCAACATTCATTTCGACCTGATCAAGCCGCCCGGCAATGTCACCATCGCCATGGTCGCCCCGAAGGGGCCCGGCCACCTGGTGCGCCGTCAGTTCGTCGACGGCAAGGGCGTCCCGGCGCTGATCGCCGTCGACCAGGACCCGACCGGTACGGGTGAGGCGCTCGCCCTGTCGTACGCGAAGGCCATCGGCGGCACCCGCGCCGGCGTCATCAAGACCACCTTCAAGGACGAGACCGAGACCGACCTGTTCGGCGAGCAGGCTGTGTTGTGTGGTGGCACAGAGGAATTGGTAAAGACCGGTTTCGACGTGATGGTCGAGGCGGGCTACCCGCCGGAGATGGCCTACTTCGAGGTGTTGCACGAGCTCAAGCTGATCGTCGACCTGATGTACGAGGGCGGCATCGCGCGGATGAACTACTCGGTGTCCGACACCGCAGAGTTCGGCGGTTACCTGTCGGGTCCGCGCGTCATAGACGCCGACACCAAGGAGCGGATGCGCGGGATCCTGCGCGACATCCAGAACGGCGACTTCGTCAAGAAGCTGGTGGCCAACGTCGAAGGCGGCAACAAGCAGCTCGAGCAGCTGCGCAAGGAGAACGCCGAGCACCCGATCGAGGTCACCGGAAAGAAGCTGCGCGACCTGATGAGCTGGGTCGACCGGCCGATCACCGAGACCGCCTGACTCCAGACTTCGTCGAGATCGACGCTAGCGCGACAAGTTTCGGCGTGTCGTCGCGCTAGCGTCGATTTGGCGTGTCCGGCGGGTCGACTCGCACGCCGAGCACCGGCTGAGGCACCCCATCGTTACTGAATTCCGCGCACCACGGCTGGTGCCCCTGCTCGTCCGGCCAGACCACCTGCAGGGCCCGCAGGTCGGCGCCGTAGAACGTGGCGGCGAATTTCAGGTGCGCGGATGGATGCTGCACCTGGACGAAATCGAGCAGTAGCTCGCCGCCGATCAACATCCGCTCGCCTGGTACCGGCCTCCCACCGCCCACGAGATATTCGGCGACGCTGTTGAGCACGAGTCTCGCGCGCTGCGGCGGCATCCCTGTCACCAACAGTTCGGGCAGGCCTCGTTCATGCAAACCGATTGTGTACGCGAAAGGCGTGCGTTCGGTGACGTATTGCACAATCCAGCCATTTTCTTGTACGGCTGCGTAGATGAGCTCCAGCCACTCCTGCATGGTGGAATCCGGGTGATCGCATTTCCAGCACATGGGGTATTTCTCCTGTCGTAGCGCTTGCGGACAGGATTCACCCGGGTACCGACACTCATAGGCTCTGCGATCCGGCACAACCGCGACCATTAGGCTGTCCGGGTGAGCCTGCCTGTTGTTGTGATCGCTGACAAACTTGCCCAATCAACCGTCGACGCCCTGGGCGACCAGGTTGAGGTCCGCTGGGTCGACGGCCCCGACCGCGAGAAGTTGCTGGCCGCGGTGCCCGAGGCCGACGCGCTCCTGGTCCGTTCGGCCACGACCGTCGATGCCGAGGTGTTAAGCGCCGCACCCAAGCTCAAGATCGTCGCGCGCGCCGGCGTCGGACTGGACAACGTCGATGTGGACGCTGCCACCGAACGCGGTGTGCTGGTCGTCAACGCGCCGACGTCGAACATCCACAGCGCCGCCGAGCACGCTGTGGCGTTGCTGCTGTCGGCGGCCCGCCAGATCACCGCGGCCGACGCCTCGCTGCGCGAACACAGCTGGAAGCGGTCGTCGTTCAATGGCACCGAGATCTTCGGCAAGACCGTCGGAGTGGTCGGCTTGGGGCGCATCGGACAGCTGGTCGCTCAGCGGCTGGCTGCCTTCGGCACCCACATCGTGGCCTACGACCCCTATGTATCGGCGGCGCGGGCAGCGCAGTTGGGCATTGAGCTGCTGAGCCTCGACGATCTGCTGGGACGGGCGGACTTCATTTCCGTGCACCTGCCCAAGACGCCCGAGACCGCGGGCTTGATCGACAAAGAGGCGCTGGCCAAGACCAAGCCGGGTGTGATCATCGTCAACGCCGCGCGCGGCGGTCTGGTCGACGAGGCGGCGCTGGCCGAAGCGGTCACCAGTGGCCACGTTCGGGCTGCGGGCATCGACGTGTTCGGCAGCGAACCGTGCACCGACAGCCCGTTGTTCGACCTGCCCCAAGTGGTCGTCACACCCCACCTCGGGGCGTCGACCGCCGAGGCCCAGGACCGCGCAGGCACCGACGTGGCCGCCAGCGTGAAGCTGGCCCTGGCCGGTGAATTCGTTCCCGACGCGGTCAACGTCGGCGGCGGAACGGTGAACGAGGAAGTCGCGCCGTGGCTGGACCTGGTCCGCAAGCTCGGTCTGCTGGCCGGCGCGCTCAGCGACGAGCTGCCGACGTCGCTGTCGGTGCAGGTGCGCGGCGAGCTGGCCGGCGAAGAAGTTGAGGTACTGCGGCTTTCGGCATTGCGTGGCTTGTTCTCGGCAGTGATCGAGGACCAGGTGACGTTCGTCAACGCCCCGGCGATCGCCGAAGAACGCGGTGTGGCCGCCGACATCAGCACCGCCACCGAAAGCCCCAACCATCGCAGCGTCGTCGACGTGCGTGCCGTCGCCGCCGACGGTTCGGTCGTCAACGTTGCCGGCGCACTGTCCGGTCCGCAGCAGGTGGAGAAGATCGTCCAAATCAACGGTCGCAACTTCGACCTGCGCGCTCACGGCATCTACCTCGTCATCAATTACGCCGATCAGCCTGGGGCACTGGGCAAGATCGGCACGGTGCTCGGCACCGCCGGGGTGAACATCCAGGCCGCTCAACTCTCCGAGGACGCCGAGGGGCCCAGTGCGACGATCCTGCTGCGCGTGGACCGCGACATCCCCGCCGATGTCCGCGACGAGATCAGGTCCGCGGTATCGGCCAACAAGCTCGAAGTGGTCGACCTGTCGTGAAACTCGCGGTCATTCCGGGCGACGGGATCGGGCCCGAGGTCATCGCTGAAGCGGTCAAGAGTTCTCGACACGGTGCTGCCCGGGGTTGAGAAGACCGAATACGACTTGGGAGCCAGGCGATTTCACGCCACCGGTGAGGTGCTGCCGGAGTCGGTGGTTCCCGAATTGCGGACCCATGACGCGATCCTGTTGGGCGCCATCGGCGATCCTTCGGTGCCCAGCGGGGTGCTTGAACGAGGCCTGCTGCTGCGTCTGCGCTTCGAGTTGGACCACCACGTCAACCTGCGGCCGGGCCGGCTGTACCCGGGTGTGCGCAGTCCCTTGGCGGGCGACCCCGAGATCGACTTCGTCGTAGTCCGCGAAGGCACCGAGGGCCCCTACACAGGGACCGGCGGCGCGATCCGGGTCGGCACCCCCCACGAGGTGGCCACCGAGGTCAGCATCAACACCGCATTCGGCGTTCGACGTGTCGTCGCAGACGCTTTCGAGCGCGCTCAGCACCGTCGCAAGCATCTGACTCTGGTGCACAAGACCAATGTGCTGACGTTCGCCGGATCACTGTGGTCGCGAACCGTGCAGGAGGTCGGTGAGAAATATCCCGATGTCGAGGTCGCCTATCAGCACGTCGACGCCGCGACGATCCACTTGGTGACCGATCCGGGCCGCTTCGACGTGATCGTCACCGACAACCTGTTCGGCGACATCATCACCGACCTGGCCGCTGCCGTCTGCGGCGGTATCGGGTTGGCGGCCAGTGGAAATATCGACGCCACTCGCACCAACCCGTCGATGTTCGAACCGGTGCACGGCAGCGCACCCGATATCGCCGGGCAGGGCATCGCCGATCCGACCGCCGCGGTTATGTCGGTGGCGCTGCTGCTTTCCCACGTCGGCGAAGACGCTGCCGCCGCGCGAGTGGACCGGGCCGTGGCGTCCCATCTGGCCAGTCGCCCGACCGCAAAGCTATCCACCGCCGAAGTCGGCGAAAGGATTGCGTCCGGGCTCTAGTCTCCAGACCGGGCGGCAGTATCTTGGTCGGTACGAGCGGCGCAGCCAGCAGCGGGAAGAGCCCACAGATCGCGAATGCCAAGGGATATCCCGATCCGGCGATCAGTTCGCCGAGCACCGGCGGTGCTCCGGCTGCCATCAGTCGTTGGTAGGTGTTCTGCAGGCCCAGCGACCGCCCGCTCCAGAAGGGTCCGGCGTACTCGGTGATCGCGGTGGATTCCAGGCCGTTGTCGAGCACCGAGACGACCGCCACCGCGACCATCAACGGAACGGCAATGAACAAGCGGAGATGATCGGCGAACGCCAATCCGGCCATGATCAGGACACCCGCGATCGCCATGACACGGACCGGACGCAATCTCGAGCCGATCCGGTCCGACCACCTGCCGACCATGATCCGGCCGACCGCGCCGAGCACCTGCGACACCGTCACAACGCATCCCGCGGCGATGATCGAGTACCGGTAGTTCGCGATCAGCCAGATCAGCATGAACGTCACGGTGAGCGTCTGCGGCACCATCAACAGTGCTGAGACGGCGTGGATTCGGCGTAGCACCATCGATCCGCGGTAAGGGTTGGCCAACTCTTGTTCGGTGGCCGTCGGCCCGTTCCTTGCGCGGGGGTCTTTGATCGCTACGACGCTGAGCACCGCCGAGGCCGCGCACAGCACGGCCGGGAAGATCAAGCCCCATGTCGCCGACCGGGCATGGTCGGCGATCAGCGGAATAACCAACGCGCCCAACGCAATTCCGAGTGGCTGGGCGGTCTGGCGGACGCCCATGGCCAGCCCGCGTTGTTCGGGCGGGAACCATCCGGCGACCAGCCTGCCACCCGCCGAGTTGCAACTGGCAGCGGCCATGCCGCCGAGGAACAGCCATGCCGCGAAGGCGACCATCGAGTGCACGGTCGTCGCCGCGTAGGCGGCCCCCGCGGTCAGCATGCTGCCGACCGTCAATACGATGCGTTCGCCCACCCGGTCGAGCAGCCAACCCCACAGAATCAGCGTCGCCACCATTCCGAAGCTCGGCATCGACGACAGCAAACCGGCTTCGGCCAGCGGCGTGCCCTGATCGTCCTCGAGGGCAGGGATCAGAAACGCGACGCCGTTGATGAAGACGAATGCGCTCGCCGTCACGAGCAAGGAGACGACGACGATCGACCAGCGTCGGACTGTGCTGGGCCCGACCGTGCCGGTCGAATCCGTCGGCATCGAACCATGCTCGCACAGCGATGTGAGCGCTGTGACCAAAGCGACCGCTGGCCCGGCTGTGCGGATTTAGGCCGACACTTAGTAGGCTCAGGCGAATGCGCCTTGGCCGAATTGCCAGTCCCGACGGGGTCGCGTTTGTCACCATCGACGGCGACCCCGATGAGCTGATCGTCCGCGAAATCGCCGAACATCCGTTCGGCACCCCGACATACACCGGTCGCTCCTGGCCACTGGCCGACGTGCGCCTGTTGTCGCCGATCCTGGCCAGCAAGGTGGTGTGCGTCGGCAAGAACTACGCCGACCACATCGCCGAGATGGGTGGCACGACGGGTCCCGCGCCGGCGGATCCGGTGATCTTCCTCAAACCCAACACCGCGATCACCGGTCCGAACGTGCCGATTCGCTTGCCGGCCAACGCATCGCCGGTGCACTTCGAGGGTGAGCTTGCTGTGGTCATCGGCCGGCCCTGCAAGGACGTCACGGCTGATCGAGCGGCCGAAAGCATCCTCGGCTACACCATCGCCAACGACGTGTCGGCCCGCGATCAACAAAAGGCCGACGGCCAGTGGACGCGGGCGAAGGGCCACGACACGTTCTGCCCCGTCGGCCCGTGGATCTCCACCGATGTCGACCCGGCCGACCTGGAACTGCGCACCGAGGTCAACGGCGAGGTCAAACAGGACAGCCGCACTTCGCTGATGATCCATGACGTCGGCGCGATCGTGGAGTGGATCTCCGCGGTGATGACACTGCTGCCCGGCGACCTCATCTTGACCGGGACGCCCGCAGGCGTGGGACCGATCGAGGACGGCGACGTTGTCAACATCACCATCTCCGGCATCGGAACGTTGTCAAATCCTGTTGTCCGGAAATAGGACTCACACTTGAGCGGTCGGCCGCCATCGATCACGCGGGCACCGGCGCTCTAAGCGGTCGGGCGCACGTGAGACGCGACCCGTTTGTTTGGTAGTCTGCTCGTCGGCCCATAACGACTGGCAGCAGTGCCGCATGACCGTGCACAACTCGCGGAAAGCGTTCTGACCAGCAGTTTTAGGCAGCCAATGGGGTATGGTGTAATTGGCAACACAGCTGATTCTGGTTCAGCCATTCTAGGTTCGAGTCCTGGTACCCCAGCAAAGTTCGCCCACCCCAAGCGATTAGGTGGGCGTGGAGACAGTGAGCTATGCTGGCTCCTCGGATCGGTTCCGGCCCCGTCGTCTAGCGGCCTAGGACGCCGCCCTCTCACGGCGGTAGCGTGGGTTCGAATCCCATCGGGGCTACTCATCCTTCAGGCGTCACACCACCGCACTTCAGCCGGCGGCAGGCGCGGTTGTACCGCCGACCGGCATATGCGGCATTCCCAGCTTGCGGTGATCCCACGAACGAGTGCGATTGCTGACGATTCGGACCGCCACCCGCTTGTTCATCATCATGTCGACGGCCGGCTTCATCTCGTCGGTGTACGGACCGGTGTAGCGCTCCCACACGCTCACGCCGACGCGGAAGATCGCGTCCGGGTCCTCGACGATCTCCGCGAGGCCTTCGAACGACACACCACGCAGCGTGTCGTAGGTCGGGCCGTCTTCGAGCAGGAAGCTGACTCGCGGGTCGCGCCTGAGGTTGACCGCCTTCTGTGACTTGGCTTTGGTCTCCAGCCAGATCTCGCCGTCGACCACGCCGTACCACATCGCGGTCAAATGCGGCTGTCCGTCGGGCCCGATGGTGGCCAGCGTGCCGGTACGGCTGCTGTTGACGAAATCGGCGATCTCCGCCTCGGACATGACGATCTGCGCACGCTGGTTCGTTCCCATGGCGACAGTGTGTCAGGTCACGTTGCGGCGCTGGGCGATGCGGTGCGAATCACATCCGGCGAGTGAGTGCGTCCGCGGCGGCGAGCAGATCGGCCGCCCAGCGTTCACCCGGACGGCGGCCCATCCGGTCGATCGGGCCCGAGACCGAGATCGCGGCGATCACCGCACCATTGGAGTCGCGCACCGGCGCCGATACGCTGGCCACTCCCGGCTCGCGCTCGGCGGCGCTCTGCGCCCAGCCGCGGCGGCGCACCTCGGTCAGTGTGCGGTCGCTGAACTTCGCGGCGGCCAGCACCGCTGCCCGGGTGGCGTCGTCGCTGTAGGCCAGTAGGACCTTCGCGCCAGAACCGGCCGTCATCGGCAAACGGGTGCCCACCGGGACGGTATCACGAAGGCCCGCAGGCGGTTCCAACGCGGCGATGCAAATCCGGGAACTGCCTTCCCGCCGGTACAGCTGCACGCTCTCCCCGGTGATCTCGCGCAGTCGCGGCAGAACATTGGCGCTGGCCGCCAGTAACGGGTCGTTCACTTGTGCGGCCAGTTCGCTGACCGCCGGGCCCAGATGCCAGCGGCCCTCGCCGTCGCGGGCCAGCAGCCGATGGACTTCCAAGCCGGCCGCCAGGCGATGCGCGGTGGCTCTGGGCAGGCCAGTGCGATCGCACAATTCGGCCAATCCGCACGGTGATTCCGCGATCGTGTGCAGTACCCCCACGGCTTTGTCGAGCACGCCGATGCCGCTATCCTGTCTCACAGAGAGATATTAGCGTCTCGCATGGTGAGATCGACGAATTGGGATGACCTCGTGACAGAAACTTCAGCAGACAAGGAAGCCGGGCGTCCGCGCACGCTGGCGGAGAAGGTGTGGGACGACCACGTGGTGACCTCGGGCGGCGGCACCGAACCTGACCTGATCTACATCGATCTGCATTTGGTGCACGAGGTCACCAGCCCGCAGGCCTTCGACGGTCTGCGCCTGGCCGGTCGACCGGTGCGCCGCCCGGACCTGACCATCGCCACCGAAGATCACAACGTGCCGACCATCGACATCGACAAGCCGATCGCTGATCCGGTGTCACGCAAACAGGTCGAGACTCTGCGGAGCAACTGTGCCGAATTCGGTGTCCGCCTTTATCCGATGGGCGATATCGAGCAGGGCATCGTGCATGTGGTCGGTCCTCAGCTGGGTCTGACTCAACCGGGAATGACGGTTGTGTGCGGCGACAGTCACACCTCGACGCACGGCGCGTTCGGCGCATTGGCGATGGGCATCGGGACTTCAGAGGTCGAGCACGTGCTCGCCACGCAGACGCTTCCACTGCGGCCGTTCAAGACCATGGCCGTCAACATCGACGGCCGACTGCCGGCCGGCGTCACCGCTAAGGACGTCATTCTTGCGGTCATCGCCAAGATCGGCACGGGCGGCGGACAGGGCCATGTCATCGAATATCGCGGCAGCGCCATCGAATCGCTGTCGATGGAGGCTCGGATGACGATCTGCAACATGAGCATCGAGGCTGGGGCCCGGGCGGGAATGGTGGCACCCGACGCCACCACCTACGAGTTCCTGCGTGGCCGTCCGCATGCGCCGACCGGCGCGCAGTGGGATGCGGCGCAGGCGTACTGGGAGCAACTGCGCACCGACGACGGCGCCGCATTCGACACCGAAGTCCATCTGGACGCCGCCTCGTTGACCCCGTTCGTGACGTGGGGCACCAATCCGGGCCAGGGCGTGCCGCTGTGCGCCGAGGTACCTGACCCCGAGCTGATGACCGACGACAACGAGCGACAGTCGGCCGAGAAAGCACTGGCGTACATGGATCTTCGGCCTGGAACGCCGATGCGTGAGATCGCAGTGGACACGGTATTCGTCGGATCGTGCACCAACGGCCGCATCGAGGATCTGCGCGCGGTGGCCGACATCCTGCGGGGGCGCAAGGTGGCCGAGGGTGTACGGATGCTGGTCGTGCCCGGATCGATGCGGGTACGCGCAGAGGCCGAAAGTGAAGGGCTGGGGGAGGTCTTCACCGCCGCGGGTGCCGAATGGCGTCAGGCCGGATGCTCGATGTGCCTGGGGATGAATCCCGATCAGCTCGCGCCGGGGGAGCGCTGCGCTGCAACGTCAAACCGAAACTTCGAAGGGCGCCAGGGCAAGGGCGGCCGTACGCATTTGGTGTCGCCGGCAGTCGCCGCGGCCACCGCCGTGCGCGGCACACTCTCCGCCCCGGCCGACCTGAACTGACTGTAGGGAGAAATCGAATGGACGCCTTTCACACCCACACGGGTATCGGAGTGCCGCTGCGGCGGTCCAATGTCGACACCGATCAGATCATTCCCGCGGTCTATTTGAAACGTGTGACCCGAACGGGTTTCGAGGACGGATTGTTCGCGTCCTGGCGGGCCGATCCGTCTTTCGTGCTCAATCTCAGCCCATTCGACAGGGGGTCAGTACTGGTCGCCGGACCCGATTTCGGCACCGGATCCTCACGCGAGCACGCGGTGTGGGCGCTCATGGACTACGGCTTCCGAGTGGTGATCTCGTCGCGCTTCGGTGACATTTTTCGCGGCAATGCGGGGAAGGCCGGGCTGCTGGCGGCCGAAGTTGCTCAGGATGATGTCGAACTTTTATGGAAGCTGATCGAAGGCAGCCCGGGGCTGGAAATCACTGTCAATCTTCAAGATCGGAATGTCACGGCGGGAACGGTGGTGGTGCCGTTCAAGATTGACGATTACACCGCTTGGCGTTTGCAGGAGGGGCTGGACGATATAGCCCTCACGCTGCGCAAACGCGACGAGATCAAAACTTTCGAGGCGGCTCGGCCGGCTTGGAAGCCGACGACGGTGCCCACTTCGTAACGGCTCGAACGAGCCCGAATTACGGGCGCCACAGGGCCGTATTTGGCGGCGGCGCCACCTCCCAAGCGCGGCAAGCGGATTCCTAAAAAGTTCGCCAAGAACCATTGAAATTGCGCGTGGCTCTTGGAAATCAGGCACCTGAGGGTTTACCGTGTCCTCTAGTCGGTCCAAACGAGGACCACTAGCTTCGGAGGATTTGCATGAACAAAGCAGAGCTCATTGATGCACTGACAGATAAATTGGGCTCGGATCGTCGGTCGGCAACCGCCGCTGTCGAGAATGTTGTCGACACGATTGTGCGGGCAGTGCACAAGGGCGAGAGTGTCACCATTACCGGGTTCGGCGTTTTCGAGCAGCGGCGTCGCGCGGCTCGCGTAGCCCGCAACCCGCGTACCGGCGAGACGGTGAAGGTCAAGCCGACCTCCGTGCCGGCCTTTCGGCCCGGCGCACAATTCAAAGCGGTTGTCTCTGGCGCGCAGCGTCTCCCGGCGGAAGGACCAGCAGTGAAGCGTGGTGTTGTCGCAAGTGGTGGTGCGAAGAAGGCGGCCAAGAAGGCGCCTGCCAAGAAGACCGCTGCGAAGAAGACCGCTGTGAAGAAGGCTCCGGCCAAGAAGGCAGCCGTCAAGAAGGTCGTCAAGAAGGCTCCGGCCAAGAAGGCCGCGGTGAAGAAGGCTCCGGCCAAGAAGACAGCCGTCAAGAAGGTCGTCAGGAAGGCTCCGGCCAAGAAGGCTCCGGCGAAGAAGGCCGCAACCAAGCGGGCTCCGGCCAAGAAGGCTCCGGCCAAGAAGGCCACCGCCCGTCGCGGTCGCCGGTAGGCGTTCGACACATCGCAAACTGAATTCGCCGCGGAGCCGGCTCTCGCGAGCCCTCCGCGGCGAATTTGCGTGCTATGTCGCTATGTTGGCGGCCAGTGCGCTGCCGATGTGGTCGGCCGCGACGAGGTGGCCGTCCACGAGCGACAGCACCCAGGTGCTGCCCTTGCGGTTACGGGACTTGTCCGGACGCACCCCGTCGCGTTCGCACCACCACGCGATGAGATCCGGAATCACCTTGCCCTGCGTGCAGATCACGGGCGTGCGATGCGCCTCGGCGATCTGCAGCACCCGCCGTCGAGCGCGCTTGGGGTTGTCCGCGTAGGCCTCTTCGGTCAGCGTCGGCTCGTTGCCGATGATCGCGCCCAACTCTTCGGCGAGTGGCTCCACGGTCTGGTGGCATCGCAGGCGGTCGGCGGCGTACACATCGGTAGGACCGAAAGTCGACAGCTGCGCGACGAGGGCCTCAGCCTGCGCCCTGCCCTTCTTGTCCAACGGTCGAATCTTGTCGTCGCCGGAGAATCGGGACTTGCTGCCTGCTGTGCCGTGCCGGACTATCAGAACCGACTGGGTATCTGCCGGATGCTCGGCCCACCGCCGCAATATCTTTCGGTCGTAGGCGTAGGACACCTTCTTGAGGGCGGCGGGGACCGCCAGCCAGACGAGGTCGTCGACCTCATTGTTCGGAGCGAAACTGCCGCCGACGCTTCGCGCTGACCAGTACTGCACCTTTTTTGTGCGTTGCTCGATCGGATAGCTCACCGTCGCTATTCGACGACCGAGTTGCACGTGGTGCCCGGTTTCTTCAAGTATCTCGCGGACTGCGGTCACCGGCTCGATCTCGCCGGGGTCGACTTTGCCCTTGGGCAGTGACCAGTCGTCGTAGCGCGGACGATGAATGACCGCGACCTCCGCGGCGGATTCGCGGTGCCCGGGCCGCCACAGCACTGCACCGGCCGCGTAAACGATTTTGCTAGCCGAGGACTGTGTCGACACCTGAACTCCTGCAGGTCAATTCGGGACCCGTAGGCCGTTAGGCCACAAGGTCAGGGTCAAGCCTGTCAGGAACTGCGGTGCTTATCCATCAACGACACCTGGTGGTCGCGAACCGTGTGACCGGCTTTCGGCAACGCCGTCCACTGACCATCCGACCCCAATTCCCAGCAGCGCGTGGCGGGATCCAATGCCGAGTTGAGGATGTCGTTCAACTGCGCGGTCAGTCGAGGATCCTTCACTTGAACCAGAACTTCGACGCGCCGATCGAGATTGCGGTGCATCATGTCGGCACTGCCGATCCAGAATTCGTTGATGGCGCGGAAATTGAAGATCCGCGAGTGCTCCAGATATTGTCCGAGAATTGAGCGCACGGTGATGTTCTCGGAGAATCCCTCGACGCCGGGCCGCAGTGCACAGATTCCGCGCACCACGATCTCGATGCGAACGCCGGCTTGCGATGCGCGGTAGAGCGCATCGAGGACCTGCTCGTCGACGAGTGAGTTCATCTTCAGCCGGATGTGGCCGTTGCCGTTTTCCTGATGCGCGGCTATTTCGCGGTTGACGCGTTCGACGATGCCAACCCGAATACCGTGTGGTGCGACCAACAGGTTGCGGTAGGACACCTTGCGGGAATAGCCCGTCAACGTGTTGAACAGGTCGGTGAGATCGGCCCCGATGTCGGGATCAGCGGTCAGCAGGCCGATGTCCTCATAAAGCCGGGCCGTTTTGCTGTTGTAGTTGCCGGTCCCGATGTGGCAGTAACGGCGGATCGTCGAGCCCTCACGCCGCACCACCAGGCACGTCTTGCAATGGGTCTTCAAGCCGACGAGGCCGTAGGCCACATGGACACCCGCCTGCTCGAGCGCACGGGCCCACTTGATGTTGGCCTGTTCGTCGAAGCGGGCCTTGATTTCGACCAGCGCGACTACCTGCTTTCCGGCTGCGGCGGCTTCGATCAGTGCCCGCACGATCGGTGAATCACCCGAGGTGCGGTACAGCGTTTGCTTGATCGCCAGCACGTTTGGGTCGGCGGCGGCCAACTCGATAAAGCGTTGCGTGCTCGTCGAGAACGAGTCGTAGGGATGGTGGACCAGGACGTCACCCTCGCGCAATGTCGCGAAAATGCTCTTCGGCGATTCACGATCGGCGAATGCGGGACTGGTCGACGGAACGAATGCGGGATCCTTCAACCCGGGGCGGTCGACGCCGTAGATCTGCCACAGCGACGAAAGATCAAGCAGCCCAGGCACTTGGATGACATCGCCGGGATGCACATCGAGTTCTCGCAGCAGCAGCTCGAGCATGTGCTCGGTCATGTCGTCGGCCACCTCGAGGCGCACCGGCGATCCGAACCTACGTCGGGCCAGCTCGCGTTCCAGCGCCTGCAGCAGGTCTTCATCGCGATCCTCGTCGACCTCGAAGTCGGCGTTGCGAGTGATGCGGAACGCGTGGTGCTCAACGATTCCCATGCCCGGAAACAGCGCCGTGAGGAAGGCCGCGATCAGCTCTTCCATCGGCAGAAAGCGGACTTCTGGCTTGCCGGCGGCCTCGCCCGCGCCGTTGCGAGTGTCGAGCTCGACGAACCGGTCGACATTGTCGGGCACCTTGACCCGAGCGAAATGCTGGCCGCCGTCGTCGGGCTGCCTGACCGTGACCGCCAGGTTCAGGCTCAGGCCGCTGACGAACGGGAACGGGTGAGCGGGATCCACGGCCAGCGGCGTCAGGACGGGGAAGACCTGCTCGGTGAAGTATGTCGACAGCCGGTCACGTTCAGCCTGGTCCAGATCGCCCCACGTGACGATGTGAATACCTTCGGCCGCGAGCCCGGGCTCCACTGAGTTGAGAAAAACCTCCGCGTGCCTGGTGGCGATCTTCTGGGTCTGCTCGCCGATCCGGCGTAACTGCTCGCGCGGGGTCAGGCCGTCCGCGGAGCGTACCGACAGACCCATCTCGTCGCGCCGCTTCAAACCCGCGACGCGGACCATATAGAACTCGTCGAGGTTGGAGGCGAAGATCGCCAGGAACTTCGCCCGCTCCAGCAGCGCTAGCGAAGTGTCCTCGGCCAGGGCGAGGACGCGCGCGTTGAAGTCCAGCCAGCTCAGTTCTCGATTGAGATAGCGGTCCTCGGGAAGCGGGTTGTCGACCGCGGTGGCTGTGGTGGCGGGCGGCGCTCCCGGAGCTGAATCGGCGGACTGCCACGTGGGCGTATCGTCGGCGATCGCCGCGTCCGGAGCTTCGATGTCGGTCACTCTTGCGATCATTCCTCATCGGTGGGGGTGCTGCCACCGACTAGCGCGCATCCATTTGCCGTTGTGGAGCTGTTTACCCCTCGTTACCGCGGTGGGGAGGCCAGCGCTGCCACCGCACGACTGGTCGCCGGTCCCATCCCGAGGCGACGGGCGACGGCCAAGTCGTCGGGCGTGTCGATATCGCAGCGCAATCCGGGCCACGCGCCGGTGAGTTCGATCGCACCTGAAAGGCGATGCTGTGCTGAGGAATTCGGCCCGAACTGCGGATCGAGTGCGGTTCCGAAAGCGCACAGCGCCGCGGTGCCCGTGCCCAGGCGGTCGGCGACGAAGCTGCGCTCGTTCTGCCGCGCTGCGGCGATCGCCTCGTCGAGCTGCTGCGTCTGCAGCGCGGGCAGATCACCCTGCAGCACAACGATATTCGAGGCCGACGTGGACACCGCCCGCTCAGCGGCGCTGATCGCGTTGTTCAGTGGGTCAGGGTGGCCGGCGGGCGTCGGATCGAAAAGTGCCTCGGCGCCGAGCTCGATCGCTGCCGCGGCCGCCACGTCGTCGGGCGTGACGACGGTGATGCGGCCAACCGCGCTCGCCCTCGTCGCCGCAGCAAGGGTGTCGACCAGCATGGCCAGCACCACACTCTCCCGCACCGGCGCGGAGAACATCGGCGCCAGCCGAGTCTTGGCGGCCGCCAACCGCTTGACCGCGACGATCACGCCGACATCTGCGTGCCCGTCGACTCTGCTGCCGCTCATGTACTTATCCTGCCAGTGCCGATCAGTGGGCTCGATTTGATTGCCCGGCTCCTCGGTACATCGCTACGCGATCTGCATCGTCGCTGGGCTAGGTTGGGTTGCCGGGCACATAGCGCACATCCACCGGACGGAGACCCAGCCAGACCATGTCCACCGCGATAGCAGTGATGGGGGCCGGTGCGTGGGGTTCGGCGCTGGCCAAGCTGCTCGCCGATGCCGGCGGCGAGGTGAGGCTGTGGGCGCGACGACCCGACCTCGCTAAGGAGATCAACACCAGCCGTCACAACCCGGGTTATCTGCCGGGTGTGGAGTTGCCGGCGGGCATCACGGCCACCGCAGACCCGCAGGAAGCGCTGAGCGGGGTCACAACCGTGTTGCTGGCCGTGCCCGCGCAGACGATGCGGACCAACCTTCAACAGTGGAACGGCCTGTTCGCCACCGGAGCGACGCTGATCAGCGCCGCCAAAGGCATCGAGCTGGGCACGTTGATGCGGATGAGCCAGGTCATCGTCGACGTCACAGGTGTCGATTCGTCCCAGGTCGGGGTGATCTCCGGGCCGAACCTCGCCAGCGAGATCACCGCCGGGCAACCCGCTGCCACCGTCATCGCCTGCAGCGATTCCAGTCGCGCAGTTGCGGTGCAGCGCATGCTGAACGCCGGATACTTCCGGCCCTACACCAATGCAGACGTCATCGGCACCGAGATCGGCGGTGCGTGCAAGAACGTCATCGCGTTGGCCTGCGGGATGGCAGCCGGGGTGGGCCTGGGAGAGAACACCGCGGCGGCGATCATCACCCGCGGCTTGGCCGAGATCATGCGGCTCGGCATCGCGCTCGGCGCCAAGGGCGCGACGCTGGCGGGACTGGCCGGAGTCGGCGATCTGGTGGCCACCTGCACCTCGCCGCGGTCGCGCAACCGAACCTTCGGTGAATCTCTGGGCCGGGGCGCGACGCTGGAGTCTGCGATGCGTGCCCGGGGCGGCCACGTCGTCGAAGGGGTGACGTCGTGCGAGTCGGTGCTGGCGCTGGCTTCGAGTTACGACGTCGAAATGCCGCTGACCGACGCGGTGCACCGGGTCTGCCACAAGGGGCTGTCGGTAGATCAAGCGATGGCTTTGCTCTTGGGGCGCAGCACCAAGCCGGAATGAGCTTGTAACCAGCACCGCTGCGCCAGACGGTAGCCTCTCTAGGTTGTGAACGCCCGCCCGTCGTCCGACGCGCCCGATCAGCGGCGTGTGCGGGTCGCCGTCGTCTTCGGTGGGCGCAGCAATGAGCACGCCATTTCGTGCGTCTCGGCGGGCAGCATTCTGCGCAACCTCGACCCGGAGCGGTTCGAGGTGGTCGCGGTCGGTATCACCCCGGAAGGTTCATGGGTGCTCACCGACGGTGACCCCGACGCGCTGGCGATCGCCAATCGGCAGCTTCCGAGCGTGAGCTCCGCGTCAGGCACCGAGCTGGCGCTGACCGCCGATCCACGTCGGGCCGGCCAACTGGTTTCGCTGTCGCCCGGTGGGGCTGAGGTGCTGGCATCGGTCGACGTGGTCTTCCCGGTCCTGCACGGGCCATATGGGGAAGACGGCACCATCCAGGGTCTGCTCGAGCTTGCGGGCGTGCCCTACGTCGGTGCCGGGGTGTTGGCCAGCGCGGCCGGAATGGACAAAGAGTTCACCAAGAAGCTGCTGGTTGCCGAAGGGCTGCCGATCGGCGACTACGCGGTGCTGCGAACGCCGGAGTCGGATCTCGACGCTGATCAGCGGGCACGGCTCGGTTTACCGGCATTCGTCAAACCCGCGCGTGGCGGGTCGTCGATCGGAGTCAGCCGGGTGGCCCGCTGGGATGAGTTGCCCGCTGCCATCGACTACGCCCGTCAGCACGACCCGAAGGTGATAGTCGAGTCGGCGATCATCGGCCGGGAATTGGAATGCGGCGTTCTCGAATTCCCGGACGGCACAGTGCAAGCCAGCACCATCGGGGAGATCCGGGTGGCCGGAGTTCGCGGTCGCGAGGACTCTTTCTACGACTTCGCGACCAAGTACCTCGACAATGCGGCCGAACTCGACGTGCCCGCCAAGATCGACGACGATGTCAGTGATACGTTGCGCGACTTGGCGATTCAGGCATTCAAGGCGATCGACGGCCGCGGTCTGGCGCGGGTGGATTTCTTCCTCACCGACGATGGGCCGTTGATCAACGAGGTCAACACCATGCCCGGTTTCACCACCATCTCGATGTACCCGCGGATGTGGGCAGCCAATGGCGTCGACTATCAGACCTTGCTGTCGACGATGGTCGACACGGCGCTGTCGCGCGGGACGGGTTTGCATTAGTTAGCGGCCGACGGGCTGATCGGCCGTGCCGGCATGGTCCGGTCGATGAGCTCGGAGAGTTGCTGGATCGGCGTCGGCCCGGAACCTGGCGGCAAAGTCAGCGCCACATAGACCGGTCGGTCGACCGCATACCAGGTGGAGCGCTGATCCTGGCTGACCTCGAACCACTGCACCCGGTCGACCATCTGAATCGCGGAGCCGACAACGAAGTCGGTTGGACGCTCCAGGCCACACCGCAGCACCACGGGTTCTCCGGCACCTGTCGGCTGCCACGCCGCGGCGCCGACGGGAGTGGGTTGCGCCAGCGTGGCCCGGGTATAGTCGCCGAGTCGCTGTGGCAGGGATTCCACGAGCGTTGCGCACGCGGGATCCTGCGCATGGGGCGCCGGGACTGCAGCGACGACAACCGGATTCGTGTGGTGACGGGTCGCCGCGATCGCCAACACGACGCCAAGGGCACCGATCGACGCCACCAGCGCCGTGATCAGTGCCGCCCGTGGCGGACCGTCGGAGTCGGTCATACCTCACCCTCTGCTCGAACTCGGCGCACTAGAACCTACCGTTGACCGAAGACCGGCGATCGACGAGGAGGTGGCGTGGGCAGCGGCGAATCCGATCGCACACTCGGTGAGGTCGGCGAGTTCGGGATCATCGATCGGCTGACGCGGGATCGGCCGGCGTCGGCCGGTGTCCCTGTCGGGCCCGGTGACGACAGCGCCGTGGTGCTGGCTCCCGACGGCCGCGTGGCGGTGTCGACAGACATGCTCGTCGAAGGCAGGCATTTCCGGCTCGACTGGTCGACGCCGCACGACGTCGGCCGTAAGGCGGTGGCGCAGAATGCCGCTGACATCGAGGCGATGGGTGCACGGGCGACGGCTTTCGTTGTCGGGTTCGGCGCACCGCCCGACACACCGGCTGCACAGGTCGACGCGTTCGCAGACGGGATGTGGTCCGAGGCCGGACGATTGGGCGCCGCGATCGTCGGGGGAGACCTGGTCGCCAGCCCGCGCTGGGTGGTGTCGGTGACGGTGCTCGGCGATCTGGCCGGCCGGGCGCCGGTGCTGAGGTCAGGGGCGCAACCAGGTTCGCGGATCGCCGTGACCGGACAGCTGGGCTACTCTGCTGCCGGATATGCATTGTGGCACAGCGGTATTGAGCGATTTGCCGAGTTCCGGCAGCGTCACCTGGTACCGCAGCCACCTTACGGCCAGGGCCGCGTGGCGGCCGAGTCCGGCGCCCAGGCGATGATCGACGTGTCCGACGGACTGGTCGCCGACCTGCGGCATGTTGCCGAGGCGTCCGGGGTCGGCATCGATGTGAGCACCGAGGCGCTGGCGGCCGACCGCAGGCTGTTGCTCGGCGCCGCCGAGGCCGCCGGCGTCGACGCGTTGGCGTGGGTGCTCGGCGGGGGTGAGGACCATGCCCTCGCTGCGGCATTCTCGGGTCCGATCCCCGCGGGATGGCGCGAAATCGGACACGTGCTCGATGGTCCGGCGAGGGTGCTCGTCGACGGCGCGCAGTGGAGCGGGTACGCGGGGTGGCAGTCGTTCGGAACCGCCGGTGACGATGCGGGCGGCAGGGCCGCCCGATGAGGATGCGGGTGACGGATCGCTAGGGTAGCCCGGTGACGTTTACCCGATCGGTTGGCGAAAGGAATCGGCGTGACTGCGCGGCCACTACGCGAACTCATCGACGACGGATGGGCGACGGCACTGCAGCCCGTCGAGGAGCAAGTCGCCTCGATGGGCCGATTTCTGCGCGCAGAGCTCGGATCCGGCCGCGGCTATCTGCCGGCTGGCGAAAACGTGTTGCGCGCCTTCACGTTTCCGTTCGACCAGGTGCGGGTGTTGATCGTCGGCCAGGACCCCTACCCGACGCCCGGCCACGCCGTCGGCCTGAGCTTCTCAGTGGCCGCCGACGTGCGTCCGCTACCGCGCAGCCTGGAGAACATTTTCGCCGAATACGCCAGCGACCTGGGCTACCCGAAGCCGTCGTGCGGCGACCTCTCGCCCTGGGCTCAGCGCGGCGTGCTGCTGCTGAACCGCGTGCTGACCGTTCGGCCCGGCAACCCGGCATCCCATCGCGGCAAGGGCTGGGAGGCGGTGACTGAGTGCGCAATTCGCGCTCTGGTGGAACGCAAGCAGCCGATGGTCGCCATCCTGTGGGGTCGCGACGCGTCGACGCTCAAACCAATGTTGACCGGAAGTGACTGTGTGTCAATCGAATCCCCGCATCCATCGCCGCTCTCGGCGTCGCGTGGATTCTTCGGATCGCGTCCGTTCAGCCGTGCCAACGAACTGCTGGCTCAGATGAACGCCGAACCGATCGACTGGCAACTGCCGTAGCGGTTCAGAAGGTCCAACTGCCGGAGGACTGCAGGACGAGACCGTGGTCGCCGTCGATACACGCGGTCAGGCCGTCGACACCGACAACGCACGTGACATTCACGGCGGTGAGTTTCTGACCTCCGTTGAGCGTCGCGAGTGAACTACTGAACGGTGGACACGCCCCGCCGTGCTTGGTGATGGGCGCATCCGACTTGGCCGAAGCGCAGCCGCTGCTGCCGCCGTCGGGGGCGGAATCCGGAATTCCCATGATGTTGCCGCTGCATTCGACGGGGCCGTGAGCGTTCGGGTCCGTGCTGTAAGCCCAGGTGCAGGACACGCCACGCGTGGTCACGAATCCGATGAACGTGCTGTCGGGTTTGCTGATGGTGTACGCCTTGGCGTCGACCGGGTTGAAGGCGTTCACGTCCGGAAACCCGGGAGGGGCGGCCATCGCCGTCGGCGATCCCGCCGGGCCGGCCGTCGCCGTCACAGCAGCGGCAACCACCGCGGCCGTGACGATGAACGATTTCGATGACATCGGCGACATCGGTGGACCTCCGCTCGTACTGAACGCTGAATCTACTGCCAGACGTCTTGGGCGTGATCGGTGATCTCCGGAAATCGTAGCCGACGGCATGGCGGCGCCAAGGCGCCCGGCCGCGAGGATCGGGTCGAGATGGGCGCGGATCGACGGACGGTCAGGCGTGGGCTGACGACGATCACTGGATCGCGGCGATACCGCCGACGGCGAGAACCTGCATGCGGTTTCTAGCCGCGGGCGACCTTGCCGGCCTTGATGCATGACGTGCATGCGTTGACGCGGTGCTTGTTGCCGCCGGGACGATCGGCGACGCGCACGCTCTGGATGTTCGGGTCCCAGCGACGGCTGGTCCGGCGGTGGGAGTGCGACACCGACTTGCCGAAGCCGGGGCCTTTGCCGCAGATATCGCAGACGGCAGCCATACGTGAACTCCTCTAAAGCTCTGGGGCCAACAACCGGGTCGCGGGTGGCCCGGCGACCTGGCAAGGATAGCCGTCACAGGCCGGAACCGCCAAAACGATCAACACTCGCGAGGTGCCTCGTGACCTGTGCTGTCGCCCTCGGTGGATAGGCTGGCGCCCATCGCTGGCTTCGCGAGGAGGTGGGTCGCAGGTGGGGTCGGGGCTGGTTGAGCCGGGTCGTCTGCTGGACGGCTCAGCCCTGCGCGACTGGGCGCATACCGCCGTCGGGGACCTGATCACCCACATCGACGAGATCAACCGCCTCAACGTCTTCCCGGTCGCCGATTCCGACACCGGCGTCAACATGCTGTTCACCATGCGATCGGCGCTGGCTGAGGCCAACACCGAAGCCAAGTCCTCTGACGTGGTCACACTCGCTGCGGCGCTGTCGGCCGGTGCGCTGCACGGCGCACGGGGTAACTCCGGGGTGATCCTGTCTCAGATCCTGCGGGGCATCGCCGACGTCACCGCCCACGCCGCCGACGACTCGGATGGCCACCTGGACGACATCGACGCGGCGCTGCTCGGCGCGGCGCTGCATCGCGGTGTCGACCTTGTCGTTGCCTCGATGGGCGGCCAGGAGGTGCACGGCACCATCGTCTCGGTGCTGAAAGCCGCGGGTGACGCCGTCGAGCAGGCCGCCAACGCGGGCGCGGCGCTGCCACAGGCGGTGACCGCTGCCGGAGATGCCGCGGTGATCGCCCTGGAAAAGACGCCTGAGCAGCTCGACGTGCTCGGTGATGCCGGGGTTGTCGACGCCGGCGGCCGCGGTCTGCTGGTTCTGCTCGACGCGCTGCGCTCGACTGTCACCGGGCAGGCGCCGAGCCGCAAGGTGTACGAGCCCGCGCCGCGACGCCCGGCCGCCGAGCCGCTCGCACAACCGCCCGCGCCGCAGTTCGAGGTGATGTACCTGTTGGGCGGCTGCGACGCCGCGGGAGCCGAGCTGCTGCGGGAACGGCTCGACGCGCTCGGTGAGTCGGTGGCCATCGCGACGTCCGGGGTGGTCGGGGGGCTATTCGGTGCACGTGCACACCGACGACGCCGGCGCCGCGATCGAAGCGGGCCTGGCGATCGGTGACCCGCGACGTATCCAGATATCGGCGCTCACCAGCGGCACCGGCGGGCTGCCGCCGGGCAGCTGGACCCGGGAACGCGCTGTGCTCGCGGTCATCGACGGCGATGGTGCGGCCGAGTTGTTCGGTGGGGAAGGCGCCTGCGTGCTGCGGCCCGGTCCGCTCGCCGAAGACCCGACGACCGTGATCACCGCCCAACAGCTGCTGCGTGCCGTCGTCGATACCGGGGCGGCGCAGGTCATGGTGCTGCCCAACGGATTCGTCGCCGCCGAGGAGCTGGTGGCCGGCTGCACCGCGGCCATCGGCTGGGGCATTGACGTGGTCCCGTTGCCGACCGGCTCGATGGTGCAGGGGCTGGCCGCGCTCGCCGTGCACGAACCGGGCCGCCAGGCCGTCGACGACGGCTACACGATGGCCCGGGCCGCCGGCGGCGCCCGGCACGGCGCGGTACGCGTCGCGACCGAGACGGCGCTGACCTGGGCGGGCACCTGCGAGCCCGGCAACGGGCTGGGCATCGCCGGCGACGAAGTGCTGATCGTGGCGCCCGACGTCCCGACGGCGGCGACCGGCCTGATCGACCTGTTCCTGGGTGCCGGCGGTGAGCTGGTGACGGTGCTGGTCGGCGGGTGCATCGACGCGGAATTCGTCGAGTCGCACCTGCAAGCCCACGTGCACGACCGGCATCCGGGCACCGAGCTGGTGACGTATCGCACCGGGCACCGCGGCGACGCCCTGCTGATCGGGGTCGAGTAGCGATGGTGGCGCTGAGCGACCGCCTCGATCACGTCATCGGCGCCAAGTCGGCCGGCCCGCTCGACGAGGTCTTCGGCATCCGCACCGTCGACGATCTGCTGCGCCACTATCCGCGCAGCTACGTCGAAGGCGCCACGGTGCGTGGCCTCGACGACGAGCGTCCGCCCGACGGCGAGCACGTCACGCTCGTCGACGAGATCACCGACACGGCGCTGCTGTCGATCAAAAGCCGGCCGAAGGACAAGCTGTTTCGCGTCACGCTCGGATCCGGTCGAGGCAAGGTGACCGCGACGTTCTTCCATCCCAAGAAATGGATCACGGACCAGTTGAGCAAGGGCACCCGCGTCATGTTGTCCGGGGAGGTGGGGTACTTCCGCGGCGCCATGCAACTCACCCACCCAGACTTCCTGGTACTCGACACCGCGGACGGAAGAAATCGCGGCAGCAGGTCGCTGCGCATGATCGCCGACGCCTCGCAGGCCGTGAGCGGAGAAGTGTTGCAGGAGGCGTTCGAGCGCAGCTTCTACCCGATCTACCCGGCCAGCACGAAGGTGCAGAGCTGGGACATCTTCGCCTGCGTGCGCCAAGTGCTCGAGATGCTCGACCC
Source organism: uncultured Actinomycetota bacterium (assembly GCA_963741555.1). Lineage (GTDB taxonomy): Bacteria > Actinomycetota > Actinomycetes > Mycobacteriales > Mycobacteriaceae > Mycobacterium. Next base: position 58,252 of record CAVUIH010000014.1, read on the forward strand.
GGTCGCGGACCCGTTGCCCGAAACACTCTGCGCCACGCACAATCTGGTCTCCGAAGACCAGGCGCTGCGCGCCATACATCTGGCTGAAGACGGCGCTGAACGCCGCCGCGCCCGTGAACGTCTGGCGTTCGACGAGGCGGTCGGGCTGCAGTGGGCGCTGGTGAGTCGACGCCACGGCGAGCTGTCTCAATCCGGGCCGCCAGCGCCCGCGACGTCCGATGGCCTGCAGCATGAGCTGCTGCGGCGCCTGCCCTTCGAGCTGACCGCCGGACAGCGCGAGGTGCTGGAGGTGTTGTCCGCAGAAATCGGCGCGACCAGGCCGATGAACCGACTCCTGCAAGGCGAGGTGGGATCGGGCAAGACGATCGTCGCGGTGCTGGCAATGTTGCAGATGGTCGACGCGGGTTACCAGTGCGCATTGCTGGCGCCGACGGAAGTCCTTGCCGCACAGCATGTTCGGTCGATCAACGACGTGCTCGGGCCGCTTGCGATGGCTGGGCAGCTCGGCGGGGCAGACAGCGCCACCCGGGTGGCGCTGCTGACCGGTTCGATGTCGCCGGCCCAGAAGAAACACGTCCGCGCCGAAATCACCGGCGGCGAAGTGGGCATCGTCGTCGGAACCCACGCGCTGCTGCAGGATGCGGTCGAGTTCGACCGACTCGGCATGGTGGTGGTCGACGAGCAGCATCGGTTCGGCGTCGAGCAGCGAGACCAGTTGCGCGCCAAGGCACCTGCCGGGGTCACGCCGCACCTGCTGGTGATGACCGCTACGCCGATACCGCGAACGGTGGCGCTGACCGTCTACGGCGATCTGGAGACGTCGACGCTGCGCGAACTTCCCCGCGGGCGTCAGCCGATCACCACCACCGCCGTCTTCGTCAAGGACAAGCCCGCGTGGCTGGACCGGGCATGGCAGCGGATCATCGAAGAAGTCGGCGACGGTCGCCAGGCCTACGTGGTGGCGCCCAGGATCGACGACAGCGACACCGCCGGCTCAACCGACAAAGACGAAAGACCCTCGGCGACAGTCGAAGAGCTCTACGCACGGCTGGGCCGTGACCAGCTGGCCGGCCTGCGCTTGGGTCTCATGCACGGGCGGCTCACCGCCGAGGAGAAAGACGCCGTGATGGCCGCCTTTCGCGGCCGCGAGATCGACGTGCTGGTGTGCACCACCGTCATCGAAGTCGGCGTCGACGTTCCGAACGCCACCGTGATGCTGGTGATGGATGCTGATCGGTTCGGTATCAGCCAGCTGCACCAGCTGCGTGGCCGCATCGGCCGCGGCGAACACGCGAGCGTCTGTCTGCTGGCCAGTTGGGTGGCGCCGCAGTCACGGGCGGGCCGACGGCTGAGTGCGGTTGCCGGGACCCTCGACGGGTTCGAGCTGGCCGACTTGGATCTGCAGGAGCGTCGTGAAGGAGATGTGTTGGGGCGCAGCCAGTCCGGGCGCGCGATCACGTTGCAACTGCTGTCGCTGATCGACCATCGCGAGGTCATCGAAGCGGCCAGGGACTTCTGCGAACAGGCCTATGAGGATCAGCATATGCATGCCGGATTGGCGCTATTGGCGGCGCAATTCACCGGCAACGAGCGCATCGACTTTCTGGACAAGTCATGACCCGCAGAATGTTGCTGTGGCTGTCGGCGCTTGCCGTGCTCGCTGTGCTGGTTGCCTATCAGGTCGTGGTCGCCTCGGCGGGCGAGCGCGACCGCGAGTTCGCGGCGCGGGCCGACGTCCCGACGCTGCAGCCCGGTGCCGACCCGCTGGCCGGAATCGCCGTGTGCCGCTGCGGATTCATCGCTACGACTACCGGCGCGCGGCGTTCGGCGACGCCTGGACCGACGACACCGATGCGCCCGGCGGGCACAACGGCTGCGATACCCGCGACGACATCCTCAACCGCGACCTGACCGACAAGACCTACGTGTTCACCAAACATTGCCCCGACGCGGTCGAGACCGGCACTCTGCACGACCCGTACACCAGCGCCGTCATCGACTTTCACCGCGGCGCGAAGATCGGCGAGGCGGTGCAGATCGACCACATCGTGCCGCTGGCGCTGGCCTGGGACCTGGGAGCCTACGACTGGCCGGCCGCCCAGCGGATCCGGTTCGCCAACGACCCGGCCAACCTGCTGGCGGTGTCGGGGCAGGCCAACCAGGACAAAAGCGACTCGCAACCGGCGCTGTGGATGCCGCCCAACGATGCGTTCCACTGTCAGTACGCCATGCAGTTCATCGCGGTGACCCGCGGCTACGGACTACCCGTCGACGTGGTGTCCAGCAGCGTGCTGCGTCAAGCCGCGGCGAGTTGCCCGGCGGGATAGCGGGTCAGACGCCGGTGTAGGTCAGCGGATCCTCGCGCACCCGGGTGCCGTCGTTGAGCCCGTTGAGCGCCTCCATGTGCTCGGCGGCCAACTCGAAATCGAGGACGTTGAAGTTGCCGGCGATGCGCTCGGGCTTGCCCGACCGCGGGATCACCACGTTGCCCAGCTGGATACTCCACCGGATCAGCACCTGCGCGGGCGTGCGGTCGTACTCACCGGCGATCGACGTCACGGTCGGGTTGTCCAGCAGCCGGCCGACGGCCAGCGGGCTGTACGCCTCTGTGACGATGTTGTGCTCGGCGTTGACCGCGCGCAACTCGGCCTGGTTGAGCAGCGGGTGCAGCTCGATCTGATTGACCGCAGGGGTGACGAAGGTCAGGTCGATGACGTTGGAGATGTGTTCCTCGGTGAAGTTGCACACCCCAATCGAGCGGGCGAAGCCGTTGTGACGCAACTGAATCAGCGCCCCGAAAGCGTCGACGTACTTGCCCAGCGCCGCCGCGGGCCAGTGCACGAGGTAGAGGTCCACGTAGTCCAGCCCGAGCTTCTCCAGACTGACCTTGCAGGCGTCCTGGGAGGTCTGGAACCCCTGGTCGGCGTTGGCGACCTTGGTGGTCACGAACAGCTCGGCGCGAGGAATGCCGGAGGCCGCGATAGCGCGGCCGACGGCGGCTTCGTTGCCGTAGACCGAGGCGGTATCGATCAACCGATACCCGATCTCCAGCGCCGCGGAGACCGCGCGCTCGGTTTCGTCGTCCGATAATTCGGCGACACCGAGCCCGATGACCGGCATCGTGTTCTCGTCGTTCAAAGCAATGGATGGGACAGAAAGGTCAGGGCCGCCCGGCATTTTTTTACCTGCCTGTGAAATCGAAGGTTCGTGGATCTGGACCGAGCCGGTTGCCGTCGTCGAGCGAAGAGATCGACGCCATGTCGACATCACTGAGTTCGAAATCGAACACGTCGAAGTTGCTCGCAATCCGCTTAGGGTTCACCGACTTGGGGATCACGATATTACCGAGCTGAATATGCCACCTAATCAGGACCTGGGCCGCTGTTCGGCCGCAGTGTTCGGCAACCGCGGTGACTGTGGGGTCGGTCAGCAGCGATCCCTGTCCCAACGGACCCCATGCCTCGGTCGCGATGCCCAGGCGGGCGTGCACTTCCCGCAACTTGGTTTGCGGCAGTCGCGGATGCAGTTCGACCTGGTTGACAGCGGGCACGATCCCGGTGGCGTCGACGAGGGTCTCGAGATGCTCGGGTTCGAAGTTGCTGACGCCGATGGACCGGATCCGACCCTGGTCGCGCAGGTGGGCGAACGCCTTGAAGGTGTCGACGAACTTGTTCAGCGTGGGCACCGGCCAATGCACCAGATAGAGGTCCAGGTAGTCGATCCCGAGGCGGCCCATGCTGGCGTCGAAGGCGCGCAGCGTGCTGTCGTAGCCCTGGTCGGCATTCCACAGCTTGGTCACCAAGTAGAGTTCGTCGCGGGGCACGCCGGACGCCGAGACCGCGCGACCGGTTTCGCGCTCGTTGCCGTACATCGCCGCGGTGTCGATATGGCGGTAACCGGCCTGCAGCGCGGTGCTCACCGCCTGCTCGGTATCCGCGGGCGGAATCTTGAATACGCCGAATCCGACCGCGGGTATGGAATTACCGTCGTTCAGTGGGACCGAGGGACTCAAGGAACTAGCCATGACACGAAGTCTGCCAGGCGCGCCGGAGACGCAGCTCAGAGCCGGCGGCCTGTCTGGTCGCCTGCAGAGCGTCGCGACCAGCATCGGCCTCAAGGTGATCCCCTGGGTGCCGACCGGGGCAAAGCGGCTGCTGTCGGGCGGCCGCTCGGTGACCATCGACGGCAACACGCTGGACCCCACCTTGCAGCTGGCGCTGTCCGGGCTGCGCGCGTTCGGCATCAACGGCCTGATGCTGGGCGACGATGTGGCCGCCTCGCGAACCCAGATGCGCGAGATGACCAAGGGCTTCGCCGGACCGCAGATTCACGTCGGCGTCAACGAGGTGTCGATACCGGGGCCTGCCGGCCCGATCGCGGCCCGGCACTATCACCCCGCGACGTCGGCTCCGGCGCCACTGGTGGTCTTCTACCACGGCGGCGGATGGGTCCTCGGTGACCTGGACACCCATGACCCGCTGTGCCGCCTGACCTGCCGAGACGCCGATGTTCACGTCCTGTCGATCGACTATCGGCTGGCTCCCGAACACCCGGCGCCGGCGGCGGTCGATGATGCGTATGCGGCGTTCCAGTGGGCGTGCGAGCACGCCGCCGACCTCGGCGCGATTCCGGGCAAGGTCGCTGTCGGCGGTGACAGCGCCGGCGGGAACCTGGCGGCCGTGGTGTCGCAGCGGGCCCGCGACGAGGGCGGCCCGACGCCGGTGCTGCAGTGGCTGATCTATCCGCGCACCGACTTCACCGCGAAGACCAGGTCGTTGAGCCTGTTCGCGGACGGCTTCCTGCTCACCAAGGCCGATATCGACTGGTTCAACGAGCATTATCTGAGCGGCTCCGGTGTCGACCCCGCCGATCCGCGGGTGTCGCCGCTGCTGGCCGATTCGCTGTCGGGATTGCCGCCCGCGCTGATCGCGACCGCAGGCTTTGACCCGCTGCGCGACGAGGGCGATCTCTACGCCACGGCGTTGCGCGCGGCCGGAACGCCGGTTGACTTGCGTTCGTTGGGTTCGCTGACGCACGGGTTCGCCAGCCTGTTCCCGCTCGGCGGTGGCAGCGCGGTGGCCACCACCGAGCTGATTTCGGCGTTGCGCGCTCACGTCAGCCGCGTCTGAACAGCGAACAACGACGCCGGTAGGCTTAAGCGCTATCGCCGACTGCTCCGCGGTCGGACAGCCAAGCCGTCTATCGCATAACGGAGTGTGAGCAAGCCCATGGGCGATAAAGCCGCCAAATCAAAACGCCCAGCCTATGACCTGAACGCCGCCGGGCGCCGGCGCGACCTGTTGGTCAGAATCGGCCTGACCTCGGTCGTGGTGATCTTCGCCGTCGTTCTCGTCGGCTACATCGTGATCTCGCACGACAAGAAGACGTCGAGCACCGCGCAGCGGGCTGATCCGGGTGACGACGAGCAAGCTCGTCACCAAGGACGGCAGCAAGGATCCCAAGGCGGTCGTCTCGTTCTACGAAGACTTCCTCTGCCCGGCGTGCGGGAACTTCGAGCGCGGGTTCGGGCCGACGGTGTCCAAGATGATCGACAGCGGCGCCATCGCCGCCGACTACTACATGACGGGTCTGCTCAGCCGCCCGCAGAACGACGAGTACTCGGCGCGGGCCGGCAACGCCGCCTACTGCGTGGCCGACGAGTCGATCGACGCGTTCCGGCGATTCCACACCGCGCTCTACACCGCGAACATCCAGCCATCTGAGACCGGCACATCGTTCCCGGACAACGCGAAGCTGATCGAGATCGCCCGCGAGGCCGGCGTGGTGGGCAAGGTGCCGGACTGCGTCAAGGACGGCAAGTACACGCCGATGGTCGAAGGGTTGGCGACGGCCGCCGGCATTCACGCCACCCCGACGGTTCGCATCAACGGCCAGGACTACCAGTGGTCGACGCCGGAGGCATTTGTGGCCAAGATCAAAGAGATCGTCGGGGATGTGCCCGGGCTCGAGTCGGCTGCGACCCCCGCTGCGTCGTGACCGCAACGGCGTCCAAACCTGATGAACCGGTAGAGGATTCGATACCGCGGTCGCACGGGCCGCAGGTGTCGCCGGCCAGCGCGTGGTGGGTGTTGATCGCCGGCGTTATCGGGCTGGTCGCCTCGGGCACCCTGACCGTCGAGAAGATCGAGCTTCTGCTCAATCCGTACTATGTGCCGTCGTGCAACCTCAACCCGATCTTGTCGTGCGGCTCGGTGATGAAGACGCCACAGGCATCGGTGCTGGGTTTCCCCAACCCGCTGATCGGCATCGCCGCGTTCAGCGTCGTGACCGTCACGGGCTTGCTGGCAGTGACGAAAGTTCGCCTGCCGCAGTGGTATTGGGTCGGCTTGACGCTGGGGACGCTGGCCGGCGCCGGGTTCGTGCACTGGCTGATATTCCAGAGCCTCTACCGCATCGGGGCGTTGTGCCCGTACTGCATGGTGGTGTGGGTGGTGACGGTGTCGCTGCTGGTGGTGGTGGCCTCGATCGCGTTCGGGCCGATTGGTGCGCAGCGCGGCAACGTCGTCACGCGTGAGCTCTACCATTGGCGGTGGTCGATCGCGACGCTGTGGTTCACCGCTGTCTTTCTGATGATCGTGGCCCGGTTCTGGGACTACTGGTCGACGCTGATCTGAACAACCGACGATAGGGACGTACGTGATCTCCAAAGTACTGGTCGCCAATCGCGGCGAGATCGCCGTTCGGGCCTTCCGGGCCGCCTACGAACTCGGCGTCGGCACCGTCGCTGTCTACCCTTACGAAGACCGGAATTCGTTGCACCGCTTGAAGGCCGACGAGTCCTACCAGATCGGCGAGATCGGCCACCCGGTCAGGGCGTATCTGTCCGTCAGCGAAATCGTCGACACCGCCCGCAGTGCGGGTGCCGACGCGGTGTACCCCGGCTACGGGTTCTTGTCGGAGAACCCGCAGCTGGCCGCCGAGTGCGCGAAGAAAGGCATCACGTTCGTCGGCCCCAAAGCCGAAGTGCTTGCGCTGACCGGTAATAAGTCCCGTGCCGTCGCCGCGGCGCGTGAAGCCGGCCTGCCGGTTCTGACGTCATCGGCGCCGTCGTCCTCCGTCGACGAATTGGTGTCCGCCTCGGCCGACATGGAGTTCCCGTTGTTCGTCAAGGCAGTCGCCGGCGGTGGGGGCCGCGGCATGCGGCGGGTGACCGACGCCGATGCGTTGCCCGAAGCAATCGAGGCGGCCAGCCGGGAAGCCGAGTCAGCGTTCGGGGATTCGACGGTCTACCTCGAACAGGCCGTGCTCAATCCCCGTCACATCGAAGTGCAGATCCTGGCCGACACGCACGGCAACGTGATTCATCTCTACGAGCGGGACTGCAGCGTGCAACGCCGTCACCAGAAGGTCGTCGAGCTCGCGCCTGCTCCGAACCTGCCCGAGGAGTTGCGCGACAAGATCTGCGCCGACGCGGTCGCCTTCGCCCGCCACATCGGGTACAGCAACGCCGGCACTGTGGAGTTCCTGCTCGACGAGCGCGGTCATCACGTCTTCATCGAGATGAATCCGCGGATCCAGGTCGAGCACACCGTCACCGAGGAGATCACCGACGTCGACCTGGTCTCCAGCCAGCTGCGCATCGCGGGCGGCGCGACCCTCGACGATTTGGGCTTGCGGCAGGAGCGACATCCGCCCGCACGGCGCCGCGCTGCAATGCCGGATCACCACCGAAGACCCGGCCAACGGATTCCGGCCAGACACCGGACGGATCAGCGCGTACCGCAGCCCGGGCGGCGCGGGCATCCGTCTGGACGGCGGAACGAACCTCGGCGCCGAGATCAGCGCCCACTTCGATTCGATGCTGGTCAAGCTGACCTGCCGGGGCCGCGACTTCACCACCGCGGTCAGCCGGGCGCGACGCGCGATCGCAGAATTCCGCATCCGCGGCGTGTCGACGAATATCCCGTTCCTGCAAGCGGTTCTGGACGATCCGGATTTTCAGGCCGGTCACGTCACCACGTCGTTCATCGAGGAGCGCCCGGCTCTGCTCACCGCGCGATCATCGGCCGATCGCGGCACCAAGATCCTCAATTACCTGGCCGACGTGACCGTCAACAAGCCGCACGGTTCACGGCCGTCGACGGTGTATCCGCAAGACAAGCTGCCCGACATCGATCTGCAGACCGCGCCGCCGGCCGGGTCCAAGCAACTGCTGGTCGAGTTGGGTCCTGAAGGTTTCGCGCGCTGGCTGCGGGATTCGGCGGGGGTGCGCCTGACCGACACGACCTTCCGCGACGCCCACCAGTCGCTGCTGGCGACGCGGGTTCGCACCAGCGGCCTGGGGCTGGTCGCGCCGTACATCGCCCGGACCATGCCTCAGTTGCTGTCGGTGGAGTGTTGGGGCGGTGCCACTTACGACGTGGCGCTGCGGTTCCTCAAGGAGGACCCCTGGGAGCGGCTGGCCGAGCTGCGCGAGTTGATCCCCAACATCTGCCTGCAGATGCTGCTGCGGGGCCGCAATACCGTTGGCTACACGCCATATCCGGAGCTGGTCACGTCGGCGTTCGTGGAAGAGGCCACGGCAACGGGCATCGATATCTTCCGGATCTTCGACGCGCTGAACAACCTCGATTCGATGCGCCCGGCGATCGACGCCGTCCGCGAAACAGGTTCTGCGATAGCCGAAGTCGCGATGTGCTACACCGGCGACCTGTCCGATCCGGGCGAGGACCTCTACACGCTGGACTACTACCTGAAGCTGGCCGATCAGATCGTGGATGCCGGAGCGCATGTACTGGCCATCAAGGACATGGCCGGGCTGCTGCGCCCACAGGCCGCGCGACAACTGGTCGGTGCGTTGCGCGGTCGCTTCGACCTGCCCGTGCACGTGCATACCCATGACACGCCGGGGGGTCAGCTGGCCAGCTACATCGCTGCCTGGCAGGCCGGTGCCGACGCGGTCGACGGCGCCGCGGCTCCGATGGCGGGAACCACCAGCCAGCCCTCGTTGAGCTCGATCGTCGCGGCCGCTGCGCACACCGAGTACGACACCGGGTTGTCGCTGCCGGCGGTCTGCGCGCTGGAGCCGTACTGGGAGGCGCTGCGAAAGGTGTACGCGCCCTTCGAATCCGGGCTACCCGGGCCGACGGGACGGGTGTATCACCACGAGATCCCCGGCGGTCAGCTGTCGAATCTTCGCCAACAGGCCATTGCGTTGGGGCTGGGGGACCGGTTCGAGGAAATCGAAGAGGCCTACGCCGGTGCCGACCGGGTACTGGGCAGGCTGATCAAAGTCACGCCGTCGTCCAAGGTCGTCGGCGATCTGGCGCTGTCCCTGGTCGGTGCGGGCCTGAGCGCCGACGAGTTCGCCTCGAATCCAGAGCAATTCGACATCCCGGAGTCGGTGCTCGGTTTCCTGCGCGGGGATCTCGGCGACCCGGTAGGCGGCTGGCCGGAACCTTTGCGTTCCAAAGCCTTGGCCGGCCGCGGCGAGCCCAAGCCCGTGGAGCAGTTGACCCCCGAAGACGAAACGACGCTGGGGTTGCAGGGGCACAAACGTCAGGCCACCCTCAACCGACTGCTATTTCCAGGCCCGACAAAGGAATACGAGTCGCACGCAGAGACCTACGGTGACACGTCGCGGCTGTCGGCCAATCAGTTCTTCTACGGCCTGCGCCAAGGCGAGGAGCATCGGGTGCAGCTGGAGCCCGGTGTGGAGCTGCTGATCGCGTTGGAGGCGATCTCCGAACCCGACGAGCGCGGGATGCGCACGGTGATGTTCATCATCAACGGCCAGCTGCGGCCGGTGGAGGTGCGAGATCGCAGTATTGCCAGCGATATTCCGTCCGCGGAGAAAGCCGATCGCGCCAACCCGAACCACGTCGCCGCGCCGTTTGCCGGCGTCGTCACCGTCGGGGTGTCCGTCGGCGACAAGGTGAGCGCCGGCCAGACCATCGCCACCATCGAGGCCATGAAGATGGAAGCCCCGATCACCGCGCCCGCCGACGCCACCGTGGAGCGGGTCGCGGTGTCGGCCACCGCGCAGGTCGAGGGTGGGGATCTGCTGGTGGTGCTCGCCTGACCCGCATCATCGGCGGTGTCGCCGGGGGACGGCGTATCGCGGTCCCACCGCGCGGGACCCGGCCGACGACGGACCGGGTTCGCGAGTCGCTGTTCAACATCGTGACCGCGCGGCTGGACCTGACCGGTCTGGCGGTGCTGGACCTGTACGCGGGCTCGGGTGCGCTGGGCCTGGAGGCGCTCTCGCGCGGTGCGGGCTCGGCAATCTTCGTCGAGTCGGACCGCCGCGCGGCGACGGTGCTCGAACGCAATATCGCGACGCTCGGACTGCCCGGCGCGATCGTGCGCCGCGGGCTGGTGGCGAGCGTGCTGGCCGGGGGAGCGGCGGCCCCGGTTGATCTGGTGCTCGCCGACCCACCGTATGACGTGGATGCGACCGAGGTGCACGCCGTCGTCGCCGCTTTGACCACGCACGGCTGGGTGCACGACGGGACGCTGGCGATCGTCGAGCGCGCGGCGGCCGGCGCGCCGCTCAGCTGGCCGCCGGACTGGGAGCCGTGGCCGCCGCGGGTTTACGGCGACACCCGTTTGGAGCTGGCCGAACGGCTGTGAGTCAGCGTGTACCGTCGTTCGTCATGACCGCTGGCGACGATGCAGAGCGAAGCGATGAGGTGGGGGTACCTCCCGCTTGCGGGGGAGAGCGGCGCGAATGAGCGGCGCCGTATGCCCGGGATCCTTCGACCCGGTGACGCTGGGCCACATCGACGTCTTTGAACGGGCCGCTGCCCAATTCGACGAAGTGGTGGTGGCGATCCTGATCAATCCCGCCAAGAAAGGCATGTTCGACATCGACGAGCGGATCGCGATGATCGAGGAGTCGACGACGCATCTGCCCAACCTGCGGGTGGAGTCCGGGCAAGGGCTGGTGGTCGACTTCGTCAGGTCCCAAGGGATGACGGCCATCGTCAAGGGTCTGCGCACCGGCACCGACTTCGAATACGAACTACAGATGGCGCAGATGAACAAACACGTCGCAGGCGTCGACACGTTCTTCGTGGCCACCACCCCGCGGTATTCGTTCGTCTCGTCGTCGCTGGCCAAAGAGGTCGCGACACTGGGCGGCGACGTGTCCGAGCTGATGCCCGATCCGGTGAATCGCCGACTGGCCGAAAAACTGCGCGCGCGCTGAATCACCAGCGCGGCCGGGCGAAAGCCGCGGCCGCGCTGATGATCTGGTACGTCAGCTCTCGGCGAGCGCGCCGTGCAGCGACTGCTTGGCTTCGGTGATCGCCGTGAGGACCTTCGTGCGCGCTTCGGCGAGCTTCGCCTTCTGCGCGTCGGTGCCCGACCAGTGGATGGTCCGCGCCAGACCGGCGAGCTCGAACAGGCCCCACCGAATCTTGGCGACGTCGCCGAACTTTCCGGCCTGGGCCAGCCGCGCGTGAATGCTCTCGCTGCTGATGCCCTTCCACTGCAACACATTACGGCCCAACTCGGTCAAAGTGGCGACCCCGTCACTGACGGTTACGAACCCGCGGCCCGCCAGCTTGCCGATCGCAAGCTCGACGATCTCCTGCGGCGGCGCGAACGCACCGTCGGTGGCGTCGTGAACGCGCTGGACGAGCTGTTCGGCGTCAGCGGGCCCATCGAGCAGCAGGGCTGCGGTACCGACGACCACGCGCCTGCGGCGTCCACCCCAGCCGTGCCCGCCCCGGCCATGTCCGCCCGGGCCGTGCCCACCGAAACCGGGGCCGCCAAAACCGGGGCCGCCGAAGCCCGGGCCGCCGAAACCCGGGCCACCGAAGCCCGGTCCGCCAAAGAATCCGTTACCGGACATTGTTGTCTCCTTCAATCGTGTGGCGACTGGTCGGCCGACGCAGCCGCTACTGTTAGATCTACTTAGTTGATACGCGCGCTCCCAGATTGTGTCAAGTAGCTTGATATCACTGTATGTCGTGTCGTACGCGATTGCCGATCGCGTGTCAGCATGGAGGCGATGGCCGAATCCGAGGATCAACCGCTGGGCTTTTTGGTGCGACGGTTGATGGCGCGTTTGCGTCCCGAGGCCGCGCTGGCGTTGCGACCGCTCGGATTGGGTTTGCCCGAGTTCGTCTGCCTGCGCATTCTCGACGAGGACCCGGGCCGCACCAGCGCCGAGCTGGCCCGGCACACCCACGTCACGGCGCAGGCGATGAACCAGGTTTTGCAAGGCCTGCAGGACATGGGCCTAGTCACCCGCCCCGCGACCGCGCCGTCAGGCCGGGCTCTGCCCGCCCAGCTCACCCGGAAGGGCAGTGCCCTGCTCGGACGGGCCGAAGCCGCGGTCGGCGAAGCCGACGATCAATTGCTGGCGCACCTCAGCCCTGCGGAAAGGCGCCAACTCAAGCGATTGCTCTATCGAGCAGGAAACCGACCTGATGACGACGCCGCGACGTGCGCGCCTCGCGCAGAGGTTGCCCGTCGTCACTAGTGGCAGTGCTCTCCGTGCTCGTGTTCGTCGTCGGGGGAGCCGTTCATCATCCGCAGCATCGGAATGCCGCCCGTCGTCACGAACCGGACGACCAGCACCGCTGCCAGGACCAGAAATGCGATGTTGAGCCAAGTGGTGTAGTTCCACGAGATACCGGCTTCCATCACTGTTGTGTTGCGCTGCGACGGGATGAAACCTGCCGCGCCGAACATCAATTCGACGAGGTAACCGGCCACCACCATCGCGCCGTAGAAGGTACCGAGCAAGGTGAACATCATCGCTGTGCCGTAGTACTTCCGATAGATGTTCAGGATTGGCAGGATCAGCAAGTCGGCGAAGATGAACGCGACGACGCCGCCGAAGCTGATGCCGCCGTTCCACAACACCGCCGCCAAAGGAACGTTGCCGATCGAGCAGACGAACGAAGAGATCGCGACGACGGGTCCCACAACCGGTCCCCACAACGCCGACAGCGTGGGGTGATCGGCGAAAAAGAAGTGCTGCCAGAACGATTCGGGCACCCAGGCCGCGATCGCGCCGGCGATCAACAGTCCCACCACCAGATCGCGGACGATCGCGGCCCACTCCATGACGAACACATGGGAGACCGAGGTGAAGCCCTCCTTTGACAGCAGTCGCCGCCAGAACGAACCCTCGCCCTGCACCGACATGTCCATCGCCGCATGGCCTTCCATCGAACCGGCCAACCCGCGATCGGCCCGCTCGCGGGCCGCGTCGATCAGGCGCGAGCGCACGAACAGCCGGAACAACACCGCGAGCACCACGATCATCAGCGGGCCGCCGACGAACTCCGCTGCGGTGAACTGCCAACCCATGAGCAGAGCCAGGATGATGCCCAATTCGACCACCAGATTCGTCGAGCCGATCTCGAAGGCCATCGCCGCGGTGAAGTCAGCGCCTTTGCGGAACAGGGAACGGGCCAACGCCACCGCGGCATACGAGCACGACGAGGACGCGGCACCCAGTCCGGCCGCGATGGCCAGGGTGCGGGGCCGGTCATTACCCAGCAGGGCCACGATGGTCGATCGGCGCACGACGGCCTGCACCACCGCCGAGAGAGCGAAGCCCAGGATCAGCGCCCACAGGATCTCCCATGTCATGGAACCTGCCAGCGCCAACGCATGTCCTACTGCGTGTGCCATCGCACCTCCCAACCGAATACCCCCAGGGGGTATTCCTCATCCTACGATCCTCGCGTCGTCACGGCGCTTAGGACACCTCCGGCGTTGCCGCCGACGCGCCAGAACCGACATAATTGCGTCAAGTGTGCAGGTAATAGAGGCGATCTGGGCCCCAATACCCGACACACCGGGCCTGGCAACGCAGTCACAGAAGCAACACCAGGCACACTGGTAACAACAAAACGAAGCCGGGAGGGTGTTGCCGTGTACCGAGTTTTTGAGGCGCTCGACGAGCTGGGCGGAATTGTCGAAGAAGCTCGTGGCGTGCCGATGACCGCGGGCTGTGTCGTGCCCCGAGGCGACGTCCTGGAGCTGATCGACGACATCAAAGACGCGATCCCGGGCGAACTCGACGATGCCCAGGACGTGCTCGACGCCCGTGACTCGCTGTTGCACGAGGCCAAGACGCACGCGGACTCCGTCATGTCCGCCGCGAACGCAGAGTCCGATTCGCTGCTCAACCACGCCCGCTCGGAAGCCGACCGAATCCTGGCCGACGCCAAGGCGCAGGCCGACCGGATGGTCGGCGAGGCACGCCAGCACAGCGACCGGATGGTCGGCGAGGCCCGTGAGGAAGCGGCCAGGATCGGCGCCGCGGCCAAGCGCGAATACGAGGCCACCACCGGTCGCGCCAAGTCCGAAGCCGACCGGCTCGTCGAGAACGGCAACATCTCCTACGAGAAGGCCGTGCAGGAAGGCATCAAGGAACAGCAGCGTCTGGTCTCGCAGACCGAGGTCGTGCAGTCGGCCAACGCCGAATCCGCCCGGCTGATCGACGCGGCGCACGTCGAGGCCGATCGGCTGCGTGGCGAATGCGACGTCTACGTCGACAGCAAGCTTGCCGAGTTCGAGGAGCACCTCAACACCACCCTGCGCTCGGTCAACCGCGGCCGCCACCAACTCCGGACGGCGGCGGGCGTGCACGACTACGCCCAGCGGTAACAGTCCTACCAGCGACGCGGGGCGGTTCACGGCCGCCCGTAGAATCGCGGCCATGGCCCGGCGGCGTACCCACACAGCGCATCAGCGTCCGAGTTCGCCGCTGTCCGTGGACGTAGCGCGGCTGGGACGGCGGCCGGGCGCGATGTTCCCGTTGAACAACACGGTGGCCAGCCCGTCGCACATCGGTCTGGACCTCATCGGAATTCAGCCCGGCGCGCCCCTGGACCTTGACCTGCGCGTCGAATCGGTGTCCGAAGGCGTCTTGGTCAGCGGAACTCTGTCCGCACCGATCACCGGCGAATGTTCACGCTGCCTCACACCGTTCACCGAGCGCATCGAGGTCGACCTGACCGAGCTGTACGCCTACCCGGACAGCATCACCGACGCCACCACCGACGAAGACGAGGTCGGCCGGGTCGTCGACGACATGATCGACCTGGAACAGCCTGTCATCGACGCCATCGGCCTTGAACTGCCGTTCTCGCCCGTGTGCCGCGCGGACTGCCCGGGACTCTGCCCCAAGTGTGGCGTCGCACTGGCGAGCGCCGAACCCGGTCACCACCACGACGAGATCGACCCGCGCTGGTCCAAGCTCGCCGCCATGCTGCCGCCCGACTCCGACGGGGCGAGCAATGAGTGATCTGTTCGACGCGCTCGGCGTGGAGTTGGACGACGATTTGCTGACTCTGGCATTGACCCACCGCAGCTACGCCTACGAGCACGGCGGACTGAAAACCAACGAACGCCTGGAATTTCTCGGCGACGCCGTGCTGGGCGTGACCGTCACGCACCATCTGTATCACCGACACCCCGACCGCCCGGAGAGCGATCTGGCCAAAATGCGCGCCGGCGTGGTCAACACCCAGGCGCTGGCCAGAGTCGCGCGGGGGCTGACCGACAAGGGATTGGGCGCACACGTGTTGCTGGGCCGCGGCGAGCTCAAATCCGGCGGGACAGACAAATCCAGCATTCTCGCCGACAGCCTGGAGGCCTTGCTGGGCGCGATCTATCTGCAGCACGGCATGGATGTGGCGCAGGACGTGATCCTGCGATTGTTCAACGAACTGATGGACGAAGGTGGACTCCTGGACTGGAAGACCAGCCTGCAGGAGTTGGCCGCGGCCCGCAGTCTCGGCGCGGTGTCGTATGAGGTGACCTCCACTGGGCCCGATCACCTGCGGGAATTCACCGCCGTCGTCGTCGTGAGGGATACCCCGTACGGATCCGGCATCGGCCGGACGAAGAAAGAAGCCGAACAAAAGGCCGCTGAGAAGGCCGTCGAGGCTTTGACGCAGCTCGACAGCGCCCTACCCGGGCAGCCATCCGGCTAGATGCCCGAACTACCCGAAGTCGAGGTGGTACGGCGCGGATTGCAGGCCCACGTGGTGGGCAAGACCATCACCGCCGTTCGAGTGCATCACCCTCGCGCCGTCCGCCGCCACGAAGCGGGGCCCGCCGATCTCACCGCGCGGCTGCTCGACGCCCGGATCACCGGCAGCGACCGACGCGGAAAATATCTGTGGCTCACCCTCGACGGGCCCAGCGGAGAAGATCAGGCGCTCGTTGTTCACCTCGGCATGAGCGGGCAGATGCTGCTCGGCGAAATCCCTAACGCCGGCCACCTGCGCATCGCGGCGATCCTCGACGACGGCACCACGTTGAGCTTCGTCGACCAGCGCACGTTCGGCGGTTGGCAGTTGGCCGACCTGGTGACGGTGGACGGCAGCGTGGTGCCGACTCCCGTCGCACACCTGGCACGAGACCCGCTGGACCCACGCTTCGACATCGACGCGGTCGTTAAGCTGTTGCGGCGCAAGCATTCCGAGATCAAGCGCCAGTTGCTCGACCAGACCGTGGTGTCGGGTATCGGCAACATCTACGCCGACGAAGCGTTGTGGCGGGCCAAGGTCAACGGCGCTCGTCTGGCCGAGGCCCTCACTCGCCGGCAACTGACCACGGTGCTGGAGGCCGCCGCCGAGGTGATGCGCGATGCGCTGTCGCAGGGCGGCACGTCGTTCGACTCGCTGTATGTCAATGTCAACGGCCAGTCCGGTTACTTCGATCGGTCGCTGAATGTCTACGGCCGCGAAGGCAAACCCTGCCGACGCTGCGGCGCAGTGATCCGCCGGGAAAAGTTCATGAACCGCTCGTCGTTCTACTGCCCGCGCTGTCAACCGCGGCCGCGGCGCTGACTCGCGGCGCGCTGCGCGTCGAGATCGACGGCAGCGCGGCGCCCACTCGACCTTTCTCGCGCTGGCGTCGATCTGGCCTTTGAGCGACCCGGTAGAAAAGAACCCATGACAGATCTGTGGGTGGAGCGCACCGGGGTGCGCCGCTACACCGGCCATAGCTCGCGCGGCGCGGAAGTGCTTGTCGGCTCCGAAGACGTCGACGGGCGTGTTCACGCCCGGCGAGCTGATGAAGATCGCGCTCGCCGCCTGCAGTGGGATGTCCAGCGACCAACCGCTGGCCCGACGGCTCGGCGACGACTATCAGGCGACGGTGCGGGTATCCGGGGTGGCCGACCGCGACGAAGAACGCTATCCGCTGCTGGAAGAGACGCTCGAAGCTCGACTTGTCGGGACTGAGCGAGGAGAAAAGGCGCAGCGGCTGGAGATCGTCGTCAATCGGGCGATCGACCTGGTCTGCACAGTGGGCCGCACGCTCAAATCGGGCACGAAAGTCAGCTTCGAGATCGCCAACCGATGCCCGACCCTGACGTCCGGCTCACCGCGTGGGTGCACGGGCACGTGCAGGGTGTCGGTTTCCGCTGGTGGACCCGCTCCCGCGCGCTGGAGCTGGGTTTGACCGGCTACGCCGCCAACCGTCCCGACGGCCGGGTGCATGTGGTCGCGCAAGGGCCGCGTGACGCATGTGAACAGCTGTTGCAGTTGTTGCAGGATGGCAAAACGCCAGGTCATGTCGACAAAGTTGTGGCCGACTGGTCGCCCCCCGGCGAAGCCATCAGCAGCTTTTCCGAGCGGTAAGTCCGGCTTCTCCTCGGAACGCGTCGCGTCCCGCAACGTCGCCTGACGGCGGTAGTCTGGCACGTCGTGTACCTCAAGAGCCTGACGCTGAAGGGTTTCAAATCCTTCGCCTCGCCGACGACTCTGCGGTTTGAACCCGGTATCACCGCAGTGGTCGGACCCAACGGGTCGGGCAAATCCAACGTGGTCGATGCGCTGGCCTGGGTGATGGGTGAGCAGGGCGCCAAGACGCTGCGCGGCGGCAAGATGGAAGACGTCATCTTTGCCGGAACGTCGTCGCGGGCGCCGCT
This sequence comes from uncultured Actinomycetota bacterium, assembly GCA_963741555.1. Taxonomy (GTDB): domain Bacteria; phylum Actinomycetota; class Actinomycetes; order Mycobacteriales; family Mycobacteriaceae; genus Mycobacterium. The sequence continues at coordinate 76,124 of CAVUIH010000014.1, forward strand.
GGGCCGCGCCGAGGTCACCGTGACGATCGACAACTCCGACAACGCGCTGCCGATCGAGTACACCGAGGTGTCGATCACCCGCCGAATGTTCCGCGACGGTGCCAGCGAATACGAAATCAACGGCAGCACATGCCGTTTGATGGACGTCCAAGAGTTGCTGAGCGACTCCGGAATCGGCCGCGAGATGCACGTCATCGTCGGGCAGGGCAAGCTCAACGAGATCCTGGAATCCCGACCGGAAGACCGTCGCGCATTCATCGAGGAAGCCGCCGGTGTGCTCAAGCACCGCAAGCGCAAGGAAAAGGCGGTCCGCAAGCTCGAGGCGATGTCGGCGAACCTCGCCCGGCTGACCGACCTGACCACTGAACTGCGCCGCCAGCTCAAACCGCTTGGCCGCCAAGCCGAAGTGGCTCGGCGGGCCCAGACCATTCAGGCCGATCTGCGCGACGCCCGGCTCCGGTTGGCCGCCGACGACGTGGTCACCAGACAGTCCGAGCTCAACAACACCAATGAGGCCGAGGCGGCGCTGCGTCGCGAGCACGACGAGGCCTCGGCCCGGATGGCAGTGGCCTCCGAAGAACTGGCCGCGAATGAGGCGGCGTTGACCCGCCTTTCCGAGCGAGCCGAGTCTGCGCAACAGACCTGGTTTCGGTTGTCCGCGTTGGCCGAACGAGTCAGTGCGACAGTGCGGATCGCGAGCGAGCGTGCTCAGCACCTCGACGTGGAGACCACCTCGACGGGTGGCCCCGACCCCGACGATTTGGAGGCCGAGGCCCAGCAGGTCGCGGCCGCCGAGCAGCAACTGCTCGCCGAACTGGCAGCCACCCGCACCCGGCTCGACGCAGCACGCGCCGAGTTGGCCGAACGGGAGCGCCACGCCGCCGAAGCCGAACAGGCGCACGTGGCCGCGGTGCAGGCCGAAGCCGATCGCCGGGAGGGCCTGGCCCGGCTGGCCGGCCAAGTCGAAACGATGCGGGCCCGTGTCGAATCGATCGACGACGGCGTGGCCAAGCTGTCCGAGCGCATCGAGGAGGCCGCCGCCCGCGCGGAACAGGCCAAGGCCGAGTTCGAGACGGTGCAGGGTCGAGTCGGTGAGCTCGATCAAGGCGAAGTAGGCCTGGACGAGCATCACGACCGAACCGTGACAGCGCTGCGACTGGCCGACGAGCGGGTCGCTGAACTGCAAGCCGCCGAGCGCGGTGCCGAGCGCCAGGTCGCGTCCCTGCGCGCCAGGATCGACGCATTGTCGGTCGGGCTCGAGCGCAAGGACGGCGCTGCCTGGCTTACCCAAAACCGCGGCAGCGCAGGGATTTTCGGTTCGGTAGCAAAGCTGGTCAAAGTGCAGTCGGGTTATGAGGCGGCGCTGGCGGTGGTCCTCGGCGCCGCGGCCGACGCGCTGGCCGCCGACAGCTTCAGCGCGGCCGCGGATGCGGTCGCCGCGCTGAGACAGGCCGACGGTGGACGCGCGGCGATCGTGTTGAGTGACTGGCCCGCGCACGAGTCGGCGCCGACGGGTGCGCTGCCCGACGGCGCACGGTGGGCCCTTGACCTGGTCGAGGTGCCGGCGCGGTTGCGCGGCGCGCTGGTCGCCATGCTGTCCGGTGTTGCCGTCGTCGGCAGCCTGAGCGAAGCGATGAGCCTCGTCGCCGACCGTCCGCAGTTGCGCGCGGTCACCCGCGACGGCGATCTGGTGGGCGCCGGGTGGGTCAGCGGCGGCTCGGACCGCAAACCCTCGACGCTGGAGCTCACCTCCGAAATCGCCAAGGCGCGTGCGGAACTCGAGGCTGCTGAATCGAACGCCAGCCAACTCGATGCGGCGTTGTCCGGTGCGAAGAGCGAGCAGAGCGCCCGCCAGGATTCCGCTGAGCAGGCGCTGGCCGCGCTCAACGAGTCCGACGCCGCCATCTCGGCGATCTACGAGCAGCTCGGCCGGCTGGGTCAGGATGCCCGCACCGTCGACGACGAGTGGCGCAGGCTGCTCCGCCAACGTGAGGAATTGGAGGCGAGCCGCGCCGACACCCTCGGTGAGCTCGGCGAGCTCGAGACCCGACTGCGCAATGTCGAGGAAACCCAACACACCGTGGCCGAGCCCGTCGATCGCCAGCAGATCGCCGCGGCCGCTGAGTCCGCCCGCGGCGTCGAGGTGGAAGCCCGGCTGGCGGTGCGCACCGCTGAGGAAAGGGCCAATGCCGTTCGCGGAAAAGCGGATTCGCTGCGTCGCGCCGCCGCTGCTGAACGAGAGGCCAGGGTGCGTGCGCAGCAGGCACGCGCGGCGCGTGCGCACGCGGCTGCGGTGGCCGCCGCGGTCGCCGACGCCGGGCGTCGGCTGGCCGGACGGCTGACCCAAGTGGTCGCTGCGGCATCACGTGACCGCGACGTGCTGGCCGCCGAACGCCACCAACGCTCGGCGGCGATGGCCGCGGTACGCGACGAGGTGAACACGCTGGGCACCCGGATCGGCACGCTCACCGAGTCGCTGCACCGCGACGAGGTGGCCAAGGCGCAAGCGGCGCTGCGCATCGAGCAGCTCGAGCAGATGGTGCTCGAACAGTTCGGCATGACGCCGGAAGTCCTTGTCGCCGAATACGGGCCGCAGGCGTCGCTGCCGCCGACGGAACTGGAGATGGCCGAATACGAGCAGGCCCGCGAACGCGGCGAGCAGGTGATGGCGCCGGCTCCGATGCCTTTCGACCGGCCCACTCAGGAGCGCCGTGCCAAGCGGGCCGAGCGTGAACTGGCCGAGCTCGGCCGGGTCAACCCGCTGGCACTCGAGGAGTTCGCCGCGCTGGAGGAGCGCTACAACTTCTTGTCCACCCAGCTCGAGGACGTCAAGGCCGCCCGCAAAGACCTGCTCGATGTCGTGGCCGACGTCGACGCCCGCATCCTGCAGGTTTTCGTCGAAGCCTATGCCGACGTGGAGCGCGAGTTCCAAGGGGTTTTCGCCGCGCTGTTCCCTGGCGGCGAAGGCCGGCTGAAGCTCACCGACCCCGACAACATGCTCACCACCGGAATCGAGGTCGAGGCTCGGCCGCCCGGCAAGAAGGTCAAGCGGCTCTCGCTGCTGTCCGGCGGCGAGAAATCGCTGACCGCGGTCGCCATGCTGGTGGCCATCTTCCGGGCCCGCCCGTCGCCGTTCTACATCATGGACGAGGTGGAAGCGGCGCTCGACGACACCAACCTGCGCCGGCTGATCGGACTGTTCGAACTGCTGCGCGCCAAATCGCAGCTGATCATCATCACGCACCAGAAACCGACCATGGAGGTCGCCGACTCGCTGTACGGCGTGACGATGCGCGACGACGGCATCACCGCGGTGATCTCTCAGCGCATGCGCGGCCAGCAGGTCAACCAGCTGGTCACGACTACCTAAGCGAGGAAATACGTTGCCGCAAGGCCTTTGGATCGCGCTCGCGGTCGCCGCCGCACTGATCGTCATCGCCGTCTTGGTACTGGGACTGGTCCGCTACCGCCGGCGCCAGATCAGCCTGTCGGCCCGCGAGCAAACCCCCACCCTGGACCGTTCGGGCGGTTACACCGCGTCGTCGGGAATCACGTTCAGCCGCACCGATACCGCCGAACCGGTCGTCTCCACCGGCTTGCCGTCCGTCGGCGACGACGTGACCATTCCGCGTGATACGCCCAAGCATTCGATCTCCGATATCGAACTGCCCGAACAGGATACGGCCGCGCCTGCGGCAGAAACGGTGCCCGAGGGAGAGGACATCGCGCCGCCCGAGGGTCGACTCGAGCGACTCCGAGGCCGGCTCGCCAAATCGCAGAATGCGTTGGGCCGCAGCCTGTTGGGACTCATCGGCGGTGGTGATCTCGACGAGGATTCCTGGGAGCAGGTGGAAGACACTCTGCTGATCGCCGACCTCGGCCCGACCGTCACCAATTCGGTTGTCGCGCAACTGCGCAGCCGGCTCGCCAGCAACGACGTGCACACCGAGGCCGACGCCCGCGCGGTGCTGCGGGACGTGTTGATCGCCGAGCTGCAACCCGACCTGGACCGCTCGGTGCGCGCCCTGCCGCACGACGACCATCCGTCGGTCCTGCTCGTCGTCGGCGTCAACGGCACCGGCAAAACCACCACCGTCGGCAAACTCGCGCGGGTGCTGGTTGCCGACGGCCGGCGGGTGGTGTTGGGTGCCGCCGATACCTTCCGCGCGGCCGCCGCGGACCAGCTACAGACCTGGGGTTCACGAGTGGGCGCCGACGTGGTGCGCGGGGCCGAGGGCGCCGACCCGGCATCGGTCGCGTTCGACGCCGTCGACAAGGGCATCGAGGCGGGCGCCGACGTCGTCGTGATCGACACCGCGGGCCGCCTGCACACCAAAACCGGCTTGATGGACGAGCTCGGCAAGGTCAAGCGGGTGGTGAGCGGCGCGCCGCCGTCGACGAGGTGCTGCTGGTGCTCGACGCCACCATCGGGCAGAACGGGCTGGCGCAGGCGCGGGTGTTCGCCGACGTCGTCGACATCACCGGTGCGGTCCTGACCAAGCTCGACGGCACCGCCAAGGGCGGCATCGTCTTCCGGGTCCAGCAGGAGCTCGGGGTGCCGGTGAAGCTGGTCGGGCTGGGGGAGGGACCTGACGACTTGGCGCCCTTCGAACCCGCCGCCTTCGTCGACGCGCTACTGGATTAATGCCGGCGACCTGCGCGGCTCGCCGCGCTCGGCGATCGCCGCGGCTAATGCGGCGGGACCCGCTGCGCCCGGCTTCGCCGCGCTGGCGATCGCCGTGGCTTAATGGCGGCGACCTGCGGGCACCTCCCGCTTGCGACGGGGACTGCGCCCGGCTGATTCGGCGGCTGAAATTACAAGTGAGAATGATGTAACACCGATGAAACCTGCCAGCGTCGCTTTTGGAAACAACCACTTTGCAAGGTTCTGGTTCAGGCCACAGGCACTTGTCTGACGGCCTTCCATGGCCGACCGGAGGTGATAGCGAGTGAGTTTCCCGATATTGGGCCAGCCGGATACCGGCGACACCGCTTGGATGCTGGCAAGTTCCGCGCTGGTGCTGTTGATGACGCCGGGACTGGCGTTCTTCTACGGCGGGATGGTCCGCGCCAGAAGCGTGCTCAACATGCTCATGATGAGCATCAGTGCGATGGGCGTGGTGACGGTGCTGTGGGTGCTCTACGGCTACTCGATGGCATTCGGCAACGACACAGACAACGTCGTCGGCAACCCGACCGAATACTTCGGTCTCAAGGGTCTCATCGGTGGCAACTCCGTGGCCGCGGACGCCGCCAAGGGCGTTGCGGCGACGAACATCCCGCTGGCCGGCACGCTGCCGATGAACGTGTTCGTGGCGTTCCAGCTGATGTTCGCGATCATCACGGTCGCGTTGATCTCGGGAGCGGTCTCCGACCGGCTGAAGTTCAGCGCCTGGCTGGTGTTCGCCGGACTCTGGGCGACGCTCGTCTACTTCCCGGTCGCGCACTGGGTCTTCTCGTTTGACGGTGTCACGGCTGAGCACGGCGGCTGGATCGCCAACAAGCTGCACGCAATCGACTTCGCCGGCGGTACCGCGGTCCATATCAACTCCGGTACGGCCGGCCTGGTCCTGGCGATCGTCCTCGGCAAACGCAAGGGCTGGCCCACCACGTTGTTCCGCCCGCACAATGTGCCGTTCGTGATGCTCGGCGCCGGCCTGCTGTGGTTCGGCTGGTATGGGTTCAACGCCGGTTCGGCCACCAGCTCCAACGGCGTCGCCGCGACGACCTTCATCACCACCACCGTCGCCACGGCCGCAGCGATGCTGGCCTGGCTGGCCACGGAGCGTATCCGCGATGGCCACGCGACGACGCTGGGTGCGGCCTCGGGCATCGTGGCCGGATTGGTCGCCATCACACCGTCGTGCTCGTCGGTGAATGTGCTGGGCGCGTTGGTAATTGGCGTGGTCGGCGGTGTTGTGCTGCGCCTTGGCGGTCGGGCTGAAATTCAAGCTCGGCTTCGACGACTCGCTGGACGTGGTCGGTGTGCACCTGGTCGGTGGTCTGGCGGGCACACTGCTGGTCGGTCTGGTTGCCGCCCCCGAGAGTCCCGCGATCAACGGCGTCGCCGGCGTGTCGAAGGGCTTGTTCTACGGCGGCGGATGGGGCCAGTTGGAACGGCAGGCGATCGGCGCGTTCAGCGTTCTGTTCTACTCCGCCATCGTCACCCTTATTCTTGCCCTGATACTCAAGTACACGATCGGGTTGCGTCTCAGTCCTGAGGCAGAAGCGGCTGGTATCGACGAAGCTCAGCACGCGGAGAGCGGTTACGATTTCGCGACAGCAACCGGCTCTGTTCTTCCTCATGCGACTATGCCGGTGCCGGACAACGGTAACGGATCGGAAGATCGAGTGGACGACAAAGTAGAGGCGGAATAGAAATGAAGCTGATCACCGCGATCGTCAAGCCCTTCACGCTCGAGGACATCAAAGCCAGCCTTGAACAGGTCGGAATCCTGGGGATGACGGTCAGCGAAGTTCAGGGGTACGGGCGGCAGAAGGGGCACACCGAGGTCTACCGCGGTGCTGAGTACTCCGTCGACTTCGTGCCGAAGGTCCGTGTCGAGGTGCTGGTCGAGGACTACGACGCCGACAAGGTGCTGGACAGCATCGTGCGTTCCGCTCGCACCGGAAAAATCGGCGACGGCAAAGTGTGGGTCAGCCCGGTGGAAACGGTGGTGCGGGTCCGCACCGGTGAGCGCGGAGCCGACGCGATCTGACGCCGGCCGTGTGATGATTCCTTCGGAATGAAGCAACGCGAGCCGGATACCTCCGATCCGTCGCAAGCCGCGGCGGTGAAACCCAAGGCAGCAGCCAGCGATCTGGCCGGTGCCCGGGAAAAGCTGCTCGCTCGTGGGCCCAGTGAACTGGATTCGGCTGCCCTGCGGGAAGCCTGGGGCGAGCTGCACGAATTCTGGCTCACCACAAAGGCATCCGAGATCGGGGTCACGGCGGGCAGCGGCTTCGCTATCGTCGCGACCGGTTCGCTGGGGCGCCGCGAGTTGGTGCCCTACTCCGATTTGGACCTGCTGCTGCTGCACGACGACAAGCCCACCGAAGAGGTCCGTGAGGTCGCCGACTCGCTGTGGTATCCGTTGTGGGACGCCAACATTCGTCTCGATCACAGCGTTCGGACCGTGCCGCAGACGCTGAAGGTCGCCAGTGCAGACGTTTCGGCCTGCCTGGCCATGCTCGATACCCGGCACATCGCGGGCGACCAGGAGCTCTCGGATCGGCTGATCGAGGGAATCCGCCGCCAGTGGCGGGCCGGAATCCAGTCGCTGTTCGGCGAACTCGTCGAAGAGACCCACGCCCGGTGGCGCCGCGGCGGCGAGATCGCGCACCGCGCCGAACCGGATATCAAAATGGGTCGCGGCGGGTTGCGCGATGTTCAGCTGCTCGATGCGCTGGCCATCGCTCATCTCACCGACCGGCTGGCCGTCGGCGAAGCGGACGACCCGTTGGGTTCGCTGACCGGCGCGCACCTGACGCTGCTGAACGTCCGCACCGAACTGCACCGCGTCTCCGGTCGCGGGCATGATCTGGTGCTGGCCCAGTTCGCCGACGAGATCAGCGCGGCGTTGCACATCGGTGACCGCTTCGACCTGTCGCGCGCGCTGTCCGACGTGGGCCGCACCATCAGCTACCGCGTGGACGCCGGGCTGCGCACCGCCGCCAATGCGCTTCCGCGGCGCGGGATTTCGGCGATCCGGCGGCGTCCCCGCCGTCCCCTGGACGAGGGAGTCGTCGAGTACGCCGGCGAAATCGTGCTTGCCCGCGATGCCCGACCGCAAAGCGACCCGGCGCTGCTGCTGCGCGTTGCGGCGGCATCGGCGGTCACCGGATTGCCGATTGCGGTCTCGACGCTGAGCCGGCTGGCCGACACCGCACCGGAATTGCCGACGCCGTGGCCGCGGGATGCGTTGGACAACCTGCTGGTGTTGTTGGCCGCGGGCCCGGACACCATCGCGGTCATCGAGACGTTGGACCGCACCGGGTTGTGGGGTCGGCTTTTCCCGGAGTGGGGCGCGGTCCGCGACCTTCCGCCGCGCGACGTCGTTCATATCTGGACGGTCGACCGTCACCTGGCCGAAACTGTCTCGCGGGCAAGGATATTCACGACGCGGGTGGCTCGGTCCGATCTGTTGCTGTTGGCGGCCTTGCTGCACGACATCGGCAAAGGACGCGGTGTCGACCACTGCGTGCTGGGGGCGCAATTGGCCACTCAGATCGGCACCAGACTGGGCATGTGGCCCTCAGACGTCGAAATGCTGTCCAAGCTGGTCTTCCATCACCTGCTGTTGTCGCAAGTCGCGATCCGACAGGACCTCAACGACCCGAAGACCATCGCCACGGTCTGTGAGGCGTTGGACGGGGACCCGGTGCTGCTGGACGTCTTGCACGCGCTCAGCGAAGCCGACTCACTGGCCACCGGGCCCGGGGTGTGGAGTGACTGGAAGGCGACGCTGGTCGGCGACCTGGTGCGCCGTAGCCGGATGGCGATGAACGGCGAGGCGCTGCCGGAGGCCGACCCGCTCGATCCCGAGTACATCACGCTGGCCGCCGATCGTAAGGTGCACGTCCAGCTGCGACCCGGGCGGCCAGCGGCTCTACCACGCGGTGGTCATCGCCCCGGACCAGCGCGGGCTGCTGTCGAAGGCCGCCGGCGTGCTGACGCTGAACTCACTGCGCGTGCATTCGGCGTCGGTCAACATTCAAGACGGCGTCGCGATCAGCGAATTCGTCGTCTCACCGCATTTCGGTAGCCCGCCGGCGGCTGGCTTGCTGCGCCAGCAGCTCATCCGCGCGCTCGGCGGGCAGGTCGACGTGTTGGGCACGCTGGAGGAGCGTGCGGGCGCGACGCACCCCAAGCCCGTCGGTGAGGTGCCGACCGCGGTTCCCGTTCACTACCCGACCGCGCCGCCGCGGATCTTGTGGTTCGACGGCACACCGGGCCGATTGATCATCGAAATCCGCGCGAACGACCGCCCTGGTCTGCTCGCACTGCTCACCGGCGCGCTGGAGCGGGCCGGCGTGAGCATCGACTGGGCGAAGGTCACTACGCGGGGATCGATGGTCGACGACGTGTTCTGCATCGTGTTGCCGGAGCGCAGCGCGGCGGCCAAGGCGGCAGGGGAGCCCGGCTCGAGCACCCGGTCGGCGATCGAGCATCATCTGCTGGCCGTGCTGGAATCTCCGAAGGACGGTCAAGGCGCCGCCTAGCTAGTTCGCGGGTCGCCAGCCACGCGTCGATGCGCTCGGCGACGGCGGGCCATCCAGGTTCGAGCATCATGTTGTGGCCCATGTCGGCAAAGAATTCCGCGTCGGTCCGGTAAGCCCGCGCTGTCGCGCGCACTTCGGCGTTGGTGACCATGCCGTCGTCCGCGGCGCCCAGAACCAGCATCGGGGTGCGGACCCGGCTGGACCGCACCCGGCGGATCATCGGGTCGATCAGGGAAGCGCGCACCGCTTCGGACTGCACACTGGCCGCGCTCGATTCCACGATGTCGGCGGGCGTGTGGGCACTGAACAGGTGCTCGCGGACCAGCGGCGCGGTCCCGATGAACCCGGTCAGGTTGCCGACCGGCAGCGAGCGCATCGAAATCCAGGGATGCCGGCTCCAGATGCGCATCGCCAGGCCCAGCACGCCCTGCGGCGGCACCGACGCCACCAGAACTGCCGCCGGGGCATCGTGGTTCTCGAGGTATCGCTGCACGACGAAGCCGCCCAGCGAGTGCGCGACCAGGGCCGGGCGCCCGCCGAGGCTGTCAGCGACGGTGCGCACGTCGTCGACGTAGTCGGCGATCGAGCACGCGTGAAAGCGCTTCGCGGTGGAGCTGCCACCGTGGCCGCGCAGGCTCAGCGCCACTGCGCGGTAGCCGGCGTCGGCGAAGAAGTCCACGAAGTTGGCCCAGCACGACGCCGAATGCCAGCCGCCGTGCACGAACAGCAGCGGCACCGGATGCGCTTGGCTGACAGAGCCCTTCTCGATCACCTCGAGCATGCGTCGCATCGTCGCCCAGCGTGCGGCCTGCCGCACGTTCGTGGCGAGCCCGCTAGCGTCGCACTGGCCATGGTGGCGACCGCTGCGCCCGGCTGGGACTCCGCGCGCATCGCCAGCACCACTAGGCTGGGCTGCGTGTTTGAATCGCTGTCCGATCGGCTCACCGGAGCCCTGCAAGGACTCCGCGGCAAGGGCCGGCTGACCGACGCCGACATCGATGCCACCACCCGCGAAATCCGGCTCGCTCTGCTGGAAGCCGACGTCTCGCTGCCCGTGGTCCGGGCGTTCGTCGGCCGCATCAAAGACCGGGCCAAGGGCGCCGAGGTTTCTGGAGCCCTCAACCCGGCCCAGCAGGTCGTCAAGATCGTCAACGACGAACTGATCGCCATCCTGGGCGGCCAGACCCGCCAGTTGGCGTTCGCGAAGACTCCGCCGACCGTGGTGATGCTGGCCGGTCTGCAGGGTTCGGGTAAGACCACGCTGGCCGGCAAGTTGGCGCTGTGGCTGCGCAATCAGGGCCACACCCCGCTGCTGGTGGCCTGCGACCTGCAGCGGCCCGGCGCCGTCGACCAGCTGCGCATCACCGGCGAGCGGGCCGGTGTCGCGGTGTTCGCACCACATCCCGGCGCTTCGCCGGACAACGACCTCCCGGCCGGTCCGGGCGATCCGGTCACCGTGGCATCCGCCGGGCTCGCCGAAGCCCGTGCCAAGCATTTCGACGTGGTGATCGTCGACACCGCCGGACGGCTGGGTATCGACGAGGAGATGATGGCCCAGGCCGCGGCCATCCGCGATGCCGTCGATCCCGACGAGACGTTGTTCGTCCTGGATGCCATGGTCGGTCAGGACGCCGTGGCCACCGCGCAGGCATTCGGCGAGGGTGTCGGCTTCACCGGCGTGGTACTGACCAAGCTGGACGGCGACGCCCGAGGCGGCGCCGCGCTGTCGGTCCGTGAAATAGCAGGCGTTCCAATACTTTTCGCGTCAGCTGGCGAGAAGCTCGAGGATTTCGACGTCTTCCACCCGGACCGGATGGCCGGCCGCATCCTCGGTATGGGCGATGTGCTCAGCCTGATCGAGCAGGCCGAGCAGGTCTTCGACGCGCAGCAGGCCGAGGCCGCCGCCGCCAAGATCGGGTCCGGCGAGTTGACGCTCGAGGACTTCCTCGAGCAGATGCTGGCGATCCGCAAAATGGGTCCGATCGGCAATCTGCTGGGCATGCTGCCCGGCGCCGGCCAGATGAAAGAAGCGCTCGCCGCCGTCGACGACAGCCAACTCGACAGGCTGCAGGCCATCATCCGCGGCATGACGCCGCAGGAGCGGGCCGATCCGAAGATCATCAACGCGTCGCGACGGCTGCGCATCGCCAACGGATCCGGTGTGACGGTGTCCGAGGTCAATCAACTGGTCGACCGCTTCTTCGAAGCCCGCAAGATGATGTCGTCGATGGTGAGCGGGATGGGCATACCCGGGCTGGGCCGCAAGTCGGCGACCCGGAAAAACGCCAAAGGCAAAGGCGGCAAAGGGAAAAAGGGTAAGAAGTTCGGGCCCACTCCGCCCAAGGTCCGCGGCCCGCTCGGCGCGGGCATGCCTGCCGGGTTCCCCGACCTGTCCAACATGCCGCAGGGTCTCGACGAATTGCCGCCCGGGCTGGCTGATTTCGACTTGTCCAAGCTGAAATTCCCGGGCAACAAGTAGTGCCACACCACGTTCGAGGGATCGGGCTACCCGACGAAGAACCCATCGAACTGTGGATCGTCGACGGCCGCATCAGCCGCGAACCGGTCGACGACGCTGAGACGATTTTCGACGGCGGCTGGATTCTGCCCGGGCTGGTCGACGCGCACTGCCATGTCGGGCTGGGTCCGCACGGCGGCGTCGAACTCGACGAGGCGATCGCACAGGCCGAGGCCGAACGTGAGGTCGGCGCCCTGCTGCTGCGCGACTGCGGGTCGCCGCTCGACACGCGCAGCCTGGACGACCGCGACGACCTGCCTCGCATCATTCGCGCCGGTCGACATCTGGCCCGTCCCAAGCGGTACACGCCCGGTCTGCCAATCGACATCGAAGACGAATCGCAGCTCCCGGAAGCGGTGGCGCTGCAGGCGCAGCGCGGCGACGGCTGGGTCAAGCTGGTCGGCGACTGGATCGACCGTGGCATAGGCGATTTGGCGCCGCTGTGGTCCGACGAAGTGCTCAAAGTGGCGATCGACGCCGCCCACGCCCACGGCGCGCGGGTCACCGCGCACGTCTTCGGCGAGGACGCGCTGCCCGGTTTGATCCGATCGGGCATCGACTGCATCGAGCACGGCACCGGGCTCACCGACGACATCATCGAGTTGATGGTCGAATACGGAACCGCGCTGGTGCCGACCCTGATCAACGTCGAGAACTTTCCCGGCATCGCCGATGCGGCGCAAAAGTATCCCGTCTATGCCGCCCACATGCGCGACCTGTACGCAAACTGCTATCCCCGGCTCAGCGCGGCTCGCGAGGCCGGGGTGCCGATCTATGCCGGCACCGATGCGGGCGGCATGATCGCCCATGGGCGCATCGGCGACGAGGTCGAGGCGCTGACCCGCATCGGGATGAGCCCCACCGACGCGCTCGGCGCGGCATGCTGGGACGCCCGTGACTGGCTCGACCGTCCAGGCCTGGACGAGGGCGCTTCGGCAGATCTGTTGTGCTACTACGACGATCCCCGTTACGGCCCCGAGGTACTGCACCGCGCGGACGTGGTATCCTGCGCGGGCAGTTCTACTAGCTGGAGCGCGCAGGCATGTCGATCCCGGAATTCATCGTCGAGCTTCGTCGGCACGTGGGACACGCACCGTTGTGGTTGCTCGCCATCACCGCTGTCGTCATCCGCAATGAACAGGTGCTGCTGGTGAAACGGGCTGACACCACGCCTGGACCCCAGTGACCGGGATCGTCGACCCGGGGAGGACCCGGCCGACGGTGCGGTGCGAGAAGTGCTGGAAGAAAGCGGTGTTCACGTGACCCCGAGACGGTTGGCCTGGGTGCACGTCACCCGCCCGATGGTGTATGCCAACGGCGACCGCGCGCAGTACCTCGACCATGTGTTCCGGATGGACTGGCGGGAGAGCCGTTCGCCGCCGACGACGAGAATCTCGCAGCGCGCTGGTTCGACCTGAGCGCGATGCCGGACATGTCAGCGGACATGCATCGGCGCATCGAGCTCGCAGATGACAAACCCGCGCCCCAACGGTATTCGAAAGAAGATCGCCATGAACAGTGCACCTGCTGCATACACGCCGACCGACTGGGCCGATTTGTGGCGGACGCAGCCTTGTCCGACCTGAGTGATCATGCGCTAGCCACGCTCAAGCGCAACGTACTGGACAGCGTCGCGTGCGCGCTCGGCGCTCTCGACGGGGAACTCATCCCCGCGATCCGGGCGCATGCCGAACAGTTCAGCGGCCGCCCGACGACGACGTTCGTGGGCGGTGGCCGCGCCTCGGTGGATCAGTCGGCGTTCTTCAACGCGGTCCTGGTGCGCTATCCCGACCTGCTCGACACGTATCTGACCCCGGGTGGTCTGTGCCATCCCGCGGACAACTTCGGCGCGGTGCTGGCCGTCGCCGAACACGCCGAAGCCAGCGGCGCGGATTTCCTGCTGGCACTTGCCATCGCCTACGAGATCCAATGCCGGTTCAGCGCACAGGTTCCCGTCATGGGTCGCGGCCTCAATCACGCGCTGCAGCTGGCGATGTCGGCAGCCGCCGGCTCGGCGAGGCTGCTCGGTCTGGACGCCGAGCACACCGCCGATGCGATCGCCGCGTCGGCCGTGGACAACGTCTCGCTTGCTGCGGTGCACACCGAGCCCGTCTCGACCTGGAAAGGAATCTCGCCGGCCATCACCGGAATGCGCGCGGTGTACGCGACGATGCTCGCTGGCCGCGGAATCACCGGGCCCCGTGCGCTTTTCGAGGGCCCCAACGGCCTGGAGCAGTTGTTCGAGCAGCCGATCGATCTGCGCACATCCGACCGGTCCCTGACCGCCGTCGAGCAGACCTACCTCAAGCAGTACTGCTCGCTGATCCACGGCCAGGTCGTCATCGATGCGACGCTGGCGCTTCGCGACGAGCACGGCATCACCGCGGCCGACGTCGCGTCGGTGACACTGGAGGTCTTCCAGGGCGCATTCGACATCGCCGGTGGCGGTAGCTTCGGCGACAAAGACCACCCGTCGACCAAGGAACAGGCCGACTACAACCTGAAATACCTCGTCGCCGTCGCCCTGCTGGACGGCCAGGTGGGGCCCGAGCAGCTTGAGACCGAACGTGTGTGCCGACCCGACGTCCAAGAATTGCTGACGCGGGTGGACGCCCGGGCCGCCGACGACCTGACCGCGGCCTATCCCGAGCGCACGCAGGCTCGCGTGCACATCGCGGCCACCGACGGCCGGGAATTCCACCGCGAACAAGCCGACTTCGAGGGCTCGCCCAGCAGGCCGATGTCGTGGGATCGGGTAGTGGAGAAATTCCACTGGCTCGGCGAACCGTTCGCCGATTCCGCGCTGCGGGCCGAGATCATCGACGCGGTGCGGCGTCTCGACGAGATCCCGATTACCGAGCTGACCGGGCTTCTCGGAGCGGTCGAGCCCCGACGCGCGTCGTCGCAGGACCAGAGGACGGCTTTAACGGGGCAAAGAAGATTGCGAGTGCTCGCTATCTATGTTACCGTCGCTGCACCCCAACGATGCGGAGGACGAAAGTGACCTACGACGTGATCATTCGCGACGGCTTGTGGTTCGACGGCACGGGCAGCACGCCGCAGACCCGCACGCTCGGCATCCGCGACGGCATTGTCGTCACGGTCTCCTCCAGCCCCCTGGACGAGACCGGCTGCGCGGAAGTCATCGACGCGAAGGGCAAGTGGGTCGTCCCCGGTTTCGTCGACGTGCACACCCACTACGACGCCGAGGTGTTGCTGGATCCCGGATTGCGCGAGTCGGTGCGCCACGGTGTCACGACCGTGCTGCTGGGCATGTGCTCGTTGTCGACGGTCTACGCCAACACCGACGACGCCGCAGACCTTTTCAGCCGCGTCGAGGCGGTGCCGCGCAAGTTCGTCCTCGGTGCATTGCAAGACAACAAGACCTGGACGACGCCCGCGGAATATGTAGCGGCCATCGACAGCCTGCCGTTGGGTCCCAATGTCAGCTCGCTGCTTGGTCATTCGGATCTGCGGACCGCGGTGCTGGGTCTCGAACGCGCCACCGACCACACCGTGCAGCCCACCGACGCAGAACTCGACAAGATGGCGGCGATGCTCGATGACGCGCTGGGCGCCGGCATGCTCGGCATGTCCGGGATGGACGCCGCGATCGACAAACTCGACGGCGAGCGATTCCGGTCTCGTGCGCTGCCGTCCACGTTCGCGACATGGCGCGAACGCCGCAAGCTGATCAAGGTGCTGCGCAAGCGAGGCCGGATTCTGCAGAGTGCGCCGAACGTGGCCAAGGCAGAGTCGGGACTGTTGTTCTTCCTGTCCAGCAGCCCAATGTTCGGGCTGCGCAAAGGCGTTCGGATGAGCCTGCTGGTGTCCGCCGATGCCAAGTCGATGCCGTTGGCCGTGTACGTGTTCGGTCTGGGCACCCGGCTGCTCAACTTCGTACTGCGCTCCAAGGTGCGCTTCCAGCACCTTCCGGTGCCGTTCGAGCTCTACTCCGACGGCATCGACTTACCGGTCTTCGAAGAGTTCGGCGCTGGGACCGCGGCGTTGCACCTGCGTGATCAGCTGGAGCGCAACACGCTGCTGGCCGACAAGGAATACCGGCGCAGGTTCCGCCGCCAATTCGATCGCAAGAAATTCGGCCCGTCATTGTGGCACAAGGACTTTCACGAGGCAGTGATCGTCGAATGCCCCGACAGGACGCTGATCGGCAAGAGTTTCGGCGCGATCGCCGACGAGCGGCGGATACACCCGCTGGATGCGTTTCTCGATGTCCTCGTCGAGAACGGCGAGCGCAACGTGCGCTGGACCACGATCGTCGCCAACCATCGGCCCAAGCAACTGAACAAGCTGGCCACCGAACCGAGCATCCACATGGGCTTTTCTGACGCCGGCGCGCATCTGCGCAACATGGCGTTCTACAACTCTTCGCTGCGCTTGCTCAAGCGCGTGCTGGACGGTTACCGAGATGGCCGGCCATTCATGACCATCGAGCACGCGGTATACCGGCTGACCGGCGAGGTGTCCGAGTGGTTCGGCCTGGACGCCGGCACGTTACGCGAAGGTGACCGAGCGGATTTCGTGGTCATCGACCCCGCCGGCCTCGATGACTCGGTGGACTCTTATCACGAGGAGAAGGTCCCTTTCTACGGCGACTTGAGCCGCATGGTCAACCGCAACGACGCCACGGTGGTGGCGACCGGCGTGGGCGGCGCAATTGTGTTCCGCAACGGCCAATTCCGTGACGGCTACGGAAAGACGGTGAAGTCTGGTCGCTATCTGCGCGCCGGCGCGGGACACTCGCAACTCGCCGGTTCGAGCGTGTAGGCCCGCGCATGGCCAGAACCCAGCAGCAGCGCCGGGAAGAGACGGTGGCGCGTCTGCTCGAGGCCAGCATCTCCACGATCATCGAGGTGGGATACGCCCGGGCGTCCGCAGCAGTGATCACCAAGCGCGCCGGGGTATCGGTCGGGGCGCTGTTCCGGCACTTCGACACCATGGGCGACTTCATGGCCGCCACGGCCTACGAAGTGCTTCGGCGACAACTGGATTCGTTCACCAAGCAGGTCGCCGCGATACCGTCAGACCGGCCGGCGCTGGAGGCCGGCCTGACCATTCTGCGAGACATCACCAGCAGCTCCACCAACGCGGTGCTCTATGAACTGATGGTCGCCGCGCGCACGGACGAAAAGCTCAATGCCACTTTGCAACACGTGCTCGAGCAATACACCAGCAAGATCTGCGACGCCGCGCGCGCGTTGCCCGGTGCCGAAAGCTTCCCGCAGGAGACGTTCCCGGTCCTGGTCGCGCTGTTGACCAACACGTTCGACGGGGCAGCGATGCTACGAGCGGTGCTACCGCAACCTGACATCGAGAACGAGCGGATCGCATTACTGACGTCGTTGTTGAGCGGAGTCGGCCTGCCGGCCTGAGAAGTCAGCGGTCAGTGAGCTTGCTGACCGCATCGTCGAGCCGCCGGGACACGTGCATCAGCTCATTGATGCCGAGCAAGGTGAGCGGCCGATGGGTGGCGGGCCCGTCGGCGACCACGCAGAATGGGGTGGCTTCGCCGAGAGTGTCACGGGTTTTCATCAGCACGCTGATGCCGGCCGAGCCGAGAAACTCGACCTTGGTCAAATCCACGATCAGGCCGCTGGGCTCCTTGGCGAGCGCGGTCTCGATGGCTTCAGCCAGCCCGGGGGCGGTCAGCATGTCCACGCTGCCGCTGACGGATACCACCGCCAGCCCGTCGACCGATGATTCCGAAGCGTGGAAGTCGTCCTTGTCAGAATGCGGAGGGGAGCCAGGTGCAGCGTGTTGGTTGTCGGCCATCATCGATCTCTCATTCCTTACGGGTACCTGAATCGGCTGCTTGCGACGCAGGCTCGTTGGCAATGGCTGTCGGACTCAACCCATGGACGGTGTCGACGCGAATCGACTTCGAACCGCGGACGCTCATATTGGACTCCTGCGCAATACAATGCCACGGCAACAGAAGACTAGCCCAAACCGCCGCGTGGTGTCCTCAATGGCCTACAGCGCGCCGATTGCCGACTGCGGGTTCAGGGCGAAACCCCAGTCGAGCAGGTTTCCGGCCTGATCCCAGTAGGTCGGCCCGCCCTCGTGCACCAACCCGTACATCATCGCGACCACGAGGCGGCGGCCTCCGCGGGCGGCGGCGCCGACGAACGTTTTGCGGGCGGCGTCGGTGAATCCGGTCTTGCCGCCGATCGCACCCGGGTAGCGGGTCAGCAGCTCATCGTGGTTGCCGATCGGTTGGTCACCGTTATCGCCAGGAAACATCGCCGACGGCTCGGCGGTGATCTGAGCGAACACCGGGTTGGCCATCGCCGCGCGGAAGATGACGGCCAGGTCGTGGGCGGTCGACCAGCCCGATCCGCCGGGGCCATCCAAACCGGACGGGGTCGACGCATGAGTATTGACCGCACCGAGTGACGCTGCCTTGGCATCCATCTTGGCGACGGTCGCGTCCGGGCCGCCCAGCATGTGCGCCAACGTGTTGGCCGCGTCGTTTCCCGACACCAGCAGCAGGCCGTCCAGCAATTGGCGTGCCGTGTAGCTGCGACCGGGTTTCACGCCCACACAGTTACATTCGACGCTGACTGTCGGCTGCGTCGGCGACGACCGTTGAATCCAGGCTCAGCTCGTCGAGCGCCACCAGCGCCAGCAGCACCTTGATGGTGCTGGCAGGCGGGTGGCGCAGATTTTCGTCGCGGGCGGCCAGCACCCGACCGGAATCCAGGTCGGCGACCAGCCAGGTCTGCGCCGGGCCGTCGGGGATCGGTACCGAGCCGGCCGGCTGCACGCCGGCGTCAGCCCACGCCGTTGTGCTGGTGATGACGAGGGACAGAGCAGCCGCTATCGCGGCAAGAAGCATCCGCATGGCCACAGACAGTACCGGCCCGATGGCCCTGCCGCCTCGCCCGGAGGTGTTCAATCGACCCATGTTGAGCCAGGCCGAAATCTCTGACCGGTTGGAGATCCAGCAGCTGATCGTCGATTACTCGACGGCGATCGATACCCGTCATTTCGACGACCTCGACGCGGTGTTCACCGCGGACGCCTACATCGACTACACCGCACTGGGCGGCATCGAGGGCCGCTATCCGCAGGTCAAGGCCTGGTTGGCGGAGGTGCTGCCGAATTTTCCGATGTATGCGCACATGCTGGGCAACTTCTCGGTTCGCATCGACGGGGACACCGCGTCGTCGCGGACTATTTGTTTCAACCCGATGGTCCTCGGCGGCGAGAAGGACCAGATCATGTTCTGCGGGCTGTGGTACGACGACGAGTTTCTGCGCACCGCGCAAGGCTGGCGGATGACCCGCCGCGTGGAGACCAAGTGCTTTCAGAAAATTCTGTGACCGCCCCCGCTCGGAGCGAATTTCTGACTCGACCCCTGGTTCTGGCACAATAGGCCGCTGTCCGTCGCGCGACCCACCGTCACCGCGGTGCTTGTCCGGCGGTCACACACGCGAGGCAAAACCGGATCCGGGCAACCCGCCCGAATCGCTGAATTGCAGCGTGACACCTCCTAGGAGACGTCGTTTCACCATGGCTGTAAAAATCAAGCTCACCCGGCTCGGCAAGATCCGCAACCCCCAGTACCGCATCGCAGTCGCCGACTCGCGGACCCGTCGCGAAGGCCGCGCCATCGAGGTCATCGGCCGGTACCACCCCAAAGAGGAACCCAGCCTGATTCAGATCGACTCCGAGCGCGCCCAGTACTGGCTGTCCGTGGGCGCTCAGCCCACTGAGCCCGTCCTGAAGCTGCTGAAGATCACCGGTGACTGGCAGAAGTTCAAGGGCCTGCCCGGTGCGGAAGGCCGACTGAAGGTCGCCGCGCCCAAGCCGAGCAAGCTCGAGCTGTTCAACGCCGCCCTGGCCGCCGCCGACGGTGCACCCGACACCGAGGCCGCCAAGCCGAAGCAGAAGAAGGCTCCGGCGAAGAAGGCTCCGGCGAAGAAGGCTGCCCCTGAGAAGCCGGCCGATAAGGCCGGCGAAGCCGAAGCCGCCGAGCCCGTGGAGAAGCCGGCCGCCGACGCCGAGGCCGCCGCGCCGGCCGAAGCAGCGACCGAGAGCTGACAACGCGCATGAGTACCGTCGTCGTCGACGCCGTCGAACACCTGGTCCGCGGGATCGTCGACAACCCTGACGATGTGCGCGTCGACATGGTGACCAGCAGGCGTGGTCGCACCGTCGAGGTGCACGTTCATCCGGACGATCTCGGCAAGGTGATCGGCCGTGGTGGGCGTACCGCGACCGCGCTGCGCACGCTGGTTGCCGGGATCGGTGGCCGCGGCATCCGAGTCGACGTGGTGGACACCGACCAGTAGCGGAGCCCAGTCGATGGAACTCCCTTGGAGTTGACAGTCGGGCGCGTCGTCAAAGCGCACGGCGTCACCGGCGAACTCGTCGTCGAGGTTCGTACCGACGACCCCGAGCTTCGGTTCGCGCCGGGTGAGGTGTTGCGCGCCAAGGGACGTGACCGACGGGAGCGCAGCTTCGCCGTCGAGACCGTCCGCGCCCATGGCAACCGGCTGCTGGTGCGGTTGGCCGGGGTGGCTGATCGTGACGCCGCGGATGCTCTGCGCGGCAGTGTGTTCGTCGTCGACTCTGCGGACCTGCCGCCGATCGAGGAGCCGGACACCTACTACGACCACGAACTCGAGGGACTTCGGGTCCGTACGACAGCCGGCGAGGACGTCGGCGTCGTCGCCGAGGTGCTGCACACGTCGGGTGGCGAACTGCTGGCGGTCGACCGGGAGAACGCCAGTGAACTGCTGGTGCCGTTCGTCAGCGCGATCGTCACGTCGGTCTCGTTGGCGGACAACCTCGTTGAGATCGATCCACCCGAGGGCCTGCTGGAACTGGAGAACTGAGGTATCGCTATGCGGATCGATGTCGTGACGATCTTTCCGGCATACCTGGATCCACTGCGACAGTCGTTGCCGGGCAAGGCAATAGAGTCAGGTCTCGTCCAGCTCGCGGTACACGATCTGCGCGGCTGGACGCATGACGTGCATCATTCGGTCGATGATGCGCCGTACGGCGGCGGCCCCGGCATGGTGATGAGGGCCCCGGTGTGGGGTGAGGCGCTCGACGAGATCTGTTCACCGGAAACACTTCTCGTGGTGCCTACACCTGCCGGTGCATTGTTCACCCAGTCGACCGCGCAGCGGTGGGGCGGCGAAGCGCATTTGGTGTTCGCCTGCGGCCGTTACGAGGGGATCGACCAGCGGGTCATGGAGAATGCCGCGACGCGGATGCGCGTCGAAGAGGTGTCGATCGGCGACTACGTGCTGGCGGGGGGAGAATCGGCGGCGCTGGTCATGATCGAGGCCGTGGTGCGGCTGCTGCCCAACGTCCTGGGCAATCCTGCGTCACATCAAGACGATTCACACTCCGACGGCGTGCTGGAGGGTCCGTCCTACACCAGACCGCCGAGCTGGCGCGGGCTGGACGTCCCTGAGGTGCTGCTGTCCGGGGACCATGCCCGTGTCCAGGCGTGGCGCCGCCGTGCGTCAGAGGAGCGCACCCGCGAACGGCGGCCCGACCTGTGGGACCGACGCTGAGCGTCAGATCCGGCCGGCGGGGAACATCGTCTTGACCGCCTGGGTGATGGTGTCCCGTGCGGTGGCGTCATCGGAGGGCTGGAGCGACTCGATCGCCATCACAAAGCGCCGGTCGGCCCCGATGATGCCGGTGGACAGGTGCATCCAGCTACTGCCGTCCATGCAGCACATCCAGCCCTGTTTGACCGCGACCGGTTCGGCGTAGAGCCCGTCGGGTATGCCGAACCGCTGCGGATAGCCGTCGGCCCCGGTAGCCGTCGACCCGGCGAGGTCGTCGACGATCATCTCCGCGCGATCGCCGGAGAGCCCGCCGGACCCGCCGAGCAGCTTGTCGTAGTAGCGCACCAGGTCCGATGCCGAGCTGACCGTGTTCCACCACTGCCCGTCGCTGGGCGGCGTAGTGGACGTCAGCCCGTACCGGGCCGCGACGTCGGTGATTGCGTCGCCTCCCCGGGCGGCCCAGAACGTCTCCGCGGCGCCGTCGTCGGAGGACCGCAGCATGCTGTCCAGCGCCTGGCGATCGGCCGGCGAGAGCGCGCCGTCGCCGCTCGATCCGTGCGACAGCAAGTCGTCGGCGATGAAGAGTTTCGCCACCGATGCGATCGCGACCAACTGGTCGTTGCCGTTCGACAGCAGCTGCCCCGTCGTTCGGTCGAGGACCGCGACCGAGAGGGTGGCGCCGTCGGCTGCGGCGTCGCTCGTCGCACGGGCGATGCGGTCCGCCAGCCCGTCGAACGTGGACACACCGGACGGCGACTCCGGCGCCTGAGGGCTGCGCGTCGCCGGCGCCGGGTCGGCGGGCGCGCCGAAGACCTTCGCCTCGCAGCCGGTCGACGACAGCGCCAGCATGGCCGCGGCGGCCACCGGCAGCAGCGGGGACCGTAGCCGCTCGCCCCTGGTCAGACGGTCGAAACGCATTCTCATGTGTACCATTGGCCCACGTCGCGGCGGGTCAGGCGGCAGCGGCGATTTGGCGTGATTTCGCTGCGTGGTCCCGATCTGGCACAATTGACCAGTTGTCTCCAGCGGTCGTCGGCCGGCAGGTCGTTCCCGCCTCCTGCGAGACGCGCCCAGCTGCCCGAATCCATCGGCTCGGTTGACTGCTCACACGCCTTCCGCGTTGAGCGGCAGCACGCAGCCGCGACTGCAAGGAAGTGTCTGCCGAAATGAACACGCTGGACTTCGTCGACCAGACGTCGCTGCGCGACGACCTCCCGGCCTTCAGCCCCGGCGACACGATCAATGTGCACGTGAAGGTCATCGAGGGTGCCAAGGAGCGCATCCAGGTGTTCAAGGGCGTGGTGCTGCGCCGCCAGGGTGGCGGGGTCCGGGAGACCTTCACCGTCCGCAAGGAGAGCTACGGCGTGGGCGTCGAGCGGACCTTCCCGGTGCATTCGCCCAACATCGACCACATCGACGTCGTGACCCGTGGTGACGTCCGTCGTGCCAAGCTCTACTACCTGCGTGAGCTGCGCGGCAAGAAGGCCAAAATCAAGGAAAAGCGCTGATTTTCGCGCGGGTCGGCGATTCTGCGCCGGCCGTCCCGAATTGCTCGGCGGCGCTGGCTACGCTGAAGCGGTGACTGACACGACCGACTCGCCTGAGGGTCAACCCGATTCCGGTCCGGCCGAGCCAGACGTCGCGACAAGCGCTCCACCCGCGCCGGACGCGGACGATGCCGATCACGCCCAGGACAAAAAGCGCGGAGCCGTGCGGGAAACCGTGATCCTGGCGGTGATCGCGCTGTTGTTGTACTACGTCATGTTGACGTTCGTGGCCCGGCCCTACCTGATCCCGTCGGAATCGATGGAACCCACGCTGCATGGCTGCTCGGGCTGTGTCGGCGACCGAATCATGGTGGACAAGCTCACTTTTCACTTCTCTACGCCGCACCCTGGTGACGTCATCGTCTTCAAGGGGCCGCCGCCGTGGAACATCGGGTACAAGTCGATCCGCTCGCACAACCCCGCGATCCGCGGGCTGCAGAATGCGCTGTCGTTCATCGGTTTCGTGCCGCCCGACGAGAACGACTTGGTCAAACGCGTCATCGCGGTCGGCGGGCAAACCGTGCAGTGCCGCAACAACACCGGGCTGACCGTCGACGGCGCGCGGTTGAAAGAGCCGTACCTGGATCCGGCCACGCTGAACGCTGACCCGGTGGTCTACCCGTGCCTGGGGCCCGAGTTCGGTCCGGTCAACGTGCCGCAGGGCCGGTTGTGGGTGATGGGGGACAACCGGACCCATTCGGCGGACTCCCGGGCCCATTGCACCAGCACCCCGGCCGACGCGATGAACGGACTGCTGTGCACGGGTGATCCGATGGCCGGCACGGTGCCGGTGAGCAACGTCATCGGCAAGGCGAGGTTCATCGTGTGGCCGCCCTCGCGCTGGGGTGGTGTGCGCGCGGTCAATCCGCAGCAGAATCATTAGGCATGGCCACCACTTGGCCGCCACGGGCGGTGATTCGTAAAGCTTCTGGCCTGCGCACGCTGGAGTCCGCGCTGTATCGCAGCGGTCTCGGCCCGGTGGCCGGGGTCGATGAGGTCGGCCGCGGGGCCTGCGCCGGGCCGCTGGTGGTCGCAGCCTGCGTTCTTGGAGCTGGACGCTTGGAAAGCCTTGCTGCCCTTGACGATTCGAAGAAGCTGAACGAGAAGATGCGGGAGAAGTTGTATCCGCTGATTCGCCGTTACGCGGTGGCCTACCACGTGGTGTTCATTCCGTCGGTGGAGGTCGACCGACGCGGGGTGCACGTGGCCAATATCGAAGGGATGCGGCGCGCGGTGGCGGGGCTGCCGGTGCGTCCGGGCTACGTGCTCAGCGACGGGTTCCGGGTGCCGGGGTTGCCGGTGCCCTCGCTGCCGGTGATCGGAGGCGACGCCGCTGCGGCGTGCATAGCCGCGGCCAGCGTGTTGGCCAAGGTCAGCCGGGACCGGTTGATGGTGGCGATGGAGGCCGACCATCCCGGCTACGGCTTCGCCGTGCACAAGGGCTACAGCACCGCCGCGCACTCGGCCGCACTCAACGAGTTGGGACCCTGCGCGGAGCACCGCCAGTCGTTCATCAACGTACGGCGGGTGGGGTCCGGGCTGGCACCCGGGTGCGCTGGGAGACGGAGTGTGCCAGCAGCCCGACAATCCAGCCCCGCGAGGACACACCGGATCGACACGGCCGAAACGGGTGGGGAAAGATGGGAGCCCTCAACCAAGCGCGGGATGGAGAAGGACGGCTGAGCCGATGAGTGCCGAGGATCTCGAAAAGTACGAAACCGAGATGGAGCTCTCGCTGTACCGCGAATACAAAGACATCGTGGGGCAGTTCAGCTACGTGGTGGAGACCGAGCGCCGCTTTTATCTGGCGAACAGCGTCGAGATGGTGCCACGCAACGCCGACGGCGAGGTGTACTTCGAGCTGCGGCTGTCCGACGCCTGGGTATGGGACATGTACCGGCCGGCCCGGTTCGTGAAACAGGTACGGGTGGTGACGTTCAAAGACGTCAACATCGAAGAGGTCGAAAAACCCGAGCTACGTCTGCCCGAATAGGCCGGTCGGCGGCGTTACTGCTGGCCGAGTGACCGGTCACTCTCGCCGATGGACAACTTGCCGCGGCTGTCGATAACCGAGCGCGCAACGTCGGCGAGCTTGATGTTCAGGTCCTGCGAATACCGGCGCAGCACGTTGAACGCCTCTTGCTCGTCGACGCCGTGCAGCATCATCAGCATGCCGACGGCCTTACCGATCTCGCGGTTGGACAACAGTCCACGTCGCAGGGTGGAGACGTCCTCGCCGGAGGCGATGGCGTTGATCGCCACACTGGCGAACGACGCCAGCACGATGGCCTGCCCGGCGGACTCGGTGTCAAACACGCCTGCGGTATCGCTGAACAGGTTCAACGCGCCCGTCTTGCGCTTGTCGACGAGGATGCGGAAACCCATCGCCCCGCGCACCGGCGTCTCGGCGACCATCCGTGCCGCCAGATGGGGCCACTCGTTCGGCGTCGTCAGATCCGTTTCGATCTGCGGCGTCTCTTCTTCGATCGCGTCGACGCACGGCCCGTCGCCCGCCAGTCGTTCGAGGTCGTCGATTCGCTGGGCGATGCGGTCGCTGGCGCCGACGGTGACGTATTGCCCGTCGCGGCGCACCAACAGGCTGGCGTGGTCGCATCCCGTCACGACCAGCGTCGCGGCCACACAGATGGCCGCGTATATCTGGCCGGCGTCCGAGCCCTGATAGATGATCTCGGCCAGCGCGGAGAACACCGTGGCGGGGTCTGCTGCCATCGGTCGCTTCCCGGAAGTAACGTCTACGTCGTCTGCCACGTCGCCCATCTTGTCAAGCGGTTTCTGTCGCTGACCACTGTATCGACGTCTGGTTTCTGCGCAGCGACTAACTCATGCAATTCGCTCCGATGCGGCGCCGTCAAGATCCCGTAAGGGAGGAGGCGGCTGTCCAGGTCATCGGTTAGGAATAGCTGGTGACAGGTACGGCTGCCGGGCAGAAGATCGCCCCGTCATTCATTGACGGGTGGAAGCGTGTTGTCCTCGGCAAACCGATGATCACCGACGAGCTTGCGCACGAAAAACTGTCGAATCCTGTTGCGTTGGGCGCACTTTCGCCGGACGCGATTTCCTCCACGGCGTATGGTCCCGAGCAGATCATGGTCGAGTTGCTGCCCGCTGCGGGGATGGCGGCGTTTGCGCTGCTGCTTCCACTGATCGGTGTGATCCTGTTGATCTTGTTGCTGGTCACCGCGTCGTATCGGCAGGTTGTGCTGGCCTACACGCGGGCCGGCGGCTCTTACATCGTGGCCAGGGAGAACTTCGGCCCCCGGGTGGCGCAGATCGCGGCGGCGGCGCTCCTGATCGACTATGTGGTCACCATGGCGATCCAGTGTGCGGCCGGCACCGTGGCTGTGGTGTCCGCGATACCGGTGCTGGGCCCCTACAGCCTGGAAATGTCGGTCGGTGCGGTGCTCATCTTCTGTTACGCGAACCTGCGCGGGTTGCGAGAGGCGGGCCGAACGTTCGCGGTGCCGACGTACTGGTTTATCGGCATGCTCACGCTGATGATCGTGGTCGGCATCGCTCGTGAAGTGCTCGGGAATCTGCCGGTATACGACCCGCAACACATTGACGGCGTAGTGCCGATCCAGCAGGGCAACGGCCTGGTGATGGGTGCGACGATCCTGGTGATCCTGCGGGCGTTCGCCAACGGCGGTTCGTCACTGACCGGGGTGGAGGCGATTTCCAACACGGTCAACCTGTTTCGTAGACCGGAAGGCACTAATGCGCGCAGGGTGCTGACCCGGATGGCTACGATTCTCGGGCTGTTGTTGGCCGGTGTGGCCTGGCTCGGCTACGCCACTCATTCGGTGCCGTTTTCTGCCGGATATCCGTCGATGCTCTCCGAGATCGGCCGCGCGGTTTTCGGTAGCGGGCTGATCGGCAACGTCATGTACTTCCTGTTGCAGGCGGCGAGCGCGGCGATTCTGTACAACGGTGCCAATACCAGCTTCAATGGTTTTCCGGCGCTGACTCACTTTGTCGCCGAGGACAGCTTCCTGCCAAGGCCACTGATGAAGCGCGGTCATCGGCTGGTGTTCTCCAATGCCATCATCCTGCTGACCGTGCTGGCGGTTGCACTCCTGGTCGCCACCGGAGGCGGGGTCAACGCGCTGGTGCCGATGTTCGCGATGGGTGTGTTCACCGCTTTCTCGATGGCCGGCTATGGCATGACCAAACACTGGCTAAGCTATCGTGGGCCCGGCTGGCGGCGCAAGCTGGTGATCAACCTGTCGGCGGGCATCTTGTCGACGAGTGTGGTGGCGATCTTCGCGATCGCGAAGTTCACCGAGGGCGCCTGGCTGGTCGTGGTGGTCTTTCCGATTCTGGTGTTGGCGTTGATGAAGCTCAATAAGCAGTACCGCGCCGAGGCTTCGGTGTTGGAGATGTCGATGGCCGAGCCGCCTGACCTGAGGATGCATGCTCACCACCGGGTCGTTGTTCTCGTCGATTCCGTCGACCTGGCCGAGGTCGAGACGATGCGCTACGCGAAGGGATTGCACGCAGACGACCTGATCGCCGTCCACTTCGTCTTGGATGAGGCTCAGGCGGCGCGGCTACAGGTGCGCTGGCGGCACTTCGGCTACGACACCGAGTTGCGGATGATCGACTGCAAGGACCGACAGCTCGGTCGCGCTGCTCAGCAGTTTATTGCGCAGGTCAAAGACGATTATCCGGATGCCATCGTCACGGTGTTGTTGCCCCGTCGGATGTACTCGTCGCTGGCAGGACGGCTGCTGCATGATCGGACCGCAGACAACCTCGCCCGGGTGATCAGCCGTATTCCCGGCGCGAGCGCCCAGATTCTGACCTACGACGTGCAGTCCCGGGTCGCGCGTGCGCTTCGAGCTGCGGACGGCGACGCGTCGGAATCCACGACAACGGTGCAGGTGTCAGCGCCGCTGAGCTAAAACGCACCTCGGTTCGTCCAAGGTGCACGTGCCGGTGCGCGGGTTCGTCGCTGGCCGTCCGGGGTTGTTAACCGGCAAGCCGCTGCGCCGACGATTATGGTTGCCTGAGAATCGGCGGTGGGCCGTCCTTCAGGTCCGCGAATCGGAGGCAGACCCGCTACCCTTCGCGATCGTATGCATTCGCTACTGAAGGTGGGCAACGACATGACGGCGACAGACTCGGCGCGCGAGCAGACGGTCCCGCCAACGTTCGTCGATCGGTGGAAGCGGTTCTTTCTCGGAAAACCACTGATCAGTGAGAATCTGGAGCACGAGAGTCTATCGAATGTCGTTGCACTGGGCGCGCTTTCGCCGGACGCGATTTCGTCGACCGTCTATGGTCCCGAGCAGATCATGGTCGAGTTGTTGCCGGCGGCGGGGATGGCTGCGTATGTGCTGGTGCTTCCGATCGCCGGTGTGATCCTGTTGATTTTGGCATTGGTGACGGGGTCGTATCGCCAAGTCGTGATGGCCTACACCACGCGGGGCGGTTCGTATGTCGTTGCCCGGGCCAATTTCGGGCCACGGATTGCGCAGATCTCGTCCGCGGCGCTGTTGATCGATTATGTGGTCACGGTCGCGGTGCAGTGCGCGTCGGGCACGTTCGCGGTGGTGTCGGCGGTGCCGTCTCTCGGCCCCTATCACTTGGAAATCACCGTGGGGGCATTGCTACTGATGTCCTATGCCAACCTGCGCGGCCTGCGGGAATCGGGCCGGATCTTCGCCGTGCCGGTGTACTCGTTCATCATCATGCTCGTGGTGATGATCGTGACCGGTGTGATTCGTCAAATCTTCTGGGATCTACCGCAATACGATTCAGCGCACATTGTCGGGTCGGTGCCGGTCCATCAGGGCAATGGGCTGATCATGGGCGCCACCGTATTGGTGCTGTTGCGGGCATTCGCGAACGGCGGCACCTCGCTGACCGGGGTCGAGGCGATCGCCGACGCGGTGAATGTCTTTCGAAAGCCGCAGGGTCCCAATGCCCGTCGGGTGTTGACGAGTATGGCCTGCGTTCTGTCGTTTCTTTTGGTGGGTGTCATCTACCTGGTCCACGCCACTCACGCCACTCCCTACGTCGCCGAGTATCCCTCGATGCTTTCCGAAGTCGCCCGTGCGGTTTTCGGCCACGGCTTGATCGGCACGGTTATGTACGCCCTTCTTCAGACGGCAAGCGCGGCCATTTTGTTCTTCGGCGCCAACACCAGCTTCAACGGGTTTCCCGCGCTGACCAGCTTTGTTGCCGAGGACAGTTTCTTGCCGCGGCCGATGATGAAACGTGGTCACCGCCTGGTGTTTTCCAACGCCATCATCATTCTGACCGCGCTGGCGGTGACACTGGTGATCGTTACCGGCGGCTCGGTCGACGCGGTGGTGCCGCTGTTTGCAATGGGGGTGTTCACCGGATTCTCGATGGCCGGTTATGGCATGACCAAACACTGGCTGACCCATCGTGGGCCCGGCTGGCGAGGCAAGTTGGTGATCAACCTGTCCGCCGCGATCTTGTCCACGATTGTGGTGTTGATCTTCGCGGTCGCGAAGTTCACCGAAGGCGCGTGGCTCGTGGTTGTGGTGTTCCCGATTCTGGTGTTCGGTCTGATGAGGCTAAACCGTCAATATCGCGCCGAGAACTCCGTTTTGGAGAACTTGGTAACCGAGCGTCAAAGCTTGGTCAAGCATCCGCAGCACCGGGTGTTCGTGTTCGTGGATCACTTCGACTTCGCGACGATCGAGGCCCTGCACTACGCCAGCGGGCTGCATGCGGACAACCTCACGGCGGTGCATTTCGTGATCGATGCGCTGCACGCCTCGCGGCTGCAGCAGCGCTGGGAGCATTTCGAGGACGAGATTCCACTGCAACTGCTCGATTGCCCGGACCGTCACCTCAGTCGGGTGGCACAAGAGCTGATCAGGCAAGAGATCGACGAACCATCCGGGCATCAAAGTGACCGTGTTATTCCCGCGCCGGACGTATGCGCCGCTGGTGGGCCGGCTGCTCCATGACCGCACCGCCGACAAGATGGCCACGGTGATCAGCCGGATCCCGGGTGCCACCGCGCAGATCGTGGCCTACGACGTGGGATCTCGGATCGCGCAAGCCGAGGCCGCCGCCCGCATAGAGAAAACAAGGCTCCCGTAACGGGTTGAGCAGGTTCAGGCTTCGGGCTCGTTACGAGTTACTATGCCTCGCCTCTTCGAGGTCGAGGTCCCGTTCGATGGCGCGCAACAGCGTCGCGTTGATGCGGCCGTCGCGCCTCAGCGACAGAAGCACTGACCGCTCGACGCCGATCAGTTTCAACCGCAACGCCCGATACTGCTCCATCTCCCTGGCGTCGTCGGATTCGTCGCTCGACGGGCCGGACTCCAGGCGTCGCACCTTGGCCTCGTACAGCGCGAGGGCAGATTCGGTGGCTTCGTCGATCGTGTCATCGTGATGGTCCTCGAGCCATTTCATGGCGGCGCGGGCCGCTTTCAGCCGGGCTTTGTTCTCCGCGCCGCCGAAATCCTCGGCCCGTAGATCGAGTCGGCGCAGCAGCCAGGGCAGGCTGGTGCCCTGGATGAGCAGGCTTGCCACGATAACGGCGGAGGCGATGACGATCACCAGATCGCGGTCGGGAAACGGCGTTCCGTCGGCGACTCGTAACGGGATGGCCAGTGCGGCTGCCAGCGACAGGCCACCCCGCATGCCGGCCCACGCGACGACCGTGCGTTCCCGCCACACCGTCGACTCGGTCACGCGCCCGAACAGTCGCGCAGTGACTGGGCCGGACAGCATCCAGACCAGCCGCGATGCGATCACCACCGCGACGACGGTCGATATCACCGCGACCACCCGCATCGCGGGTATGCCCGGGATCCAGTGCAGCGATCGCACGAGTTCCATGCCGACCAACGTGAACAGCACGACGTTGAGGAGGAACACCAGAACATCGAGAAAAGCGAAGGCCTGTAATCGCGCGCTTGGGGCGTAAATAGCACTGAGATGCGAACCCACGTAGATGCCTGCGGTCACCGTCGCGAGCACCCCGGACACATGGACACCTTCAGCCAGCACGTAGGTGAGGTACGGCGTCACCAACGAGAGGGTGATCTCCAACAGTGGCTGGTCGATGCGCCGCCGTACCTGCACTGCGAGCCAGCCGACGGCCAGGCCCAGCGCGGCACCGCCCGCCGGAGCGGCAAGCAGTGTCACGACGAGCGGCCCGGGTCGAACTGCACCGACCAGCGCGGCTCCCACAGCGCCGGTGTAGAGCACCAACGCGGTGCCGTCGTTGGTCAGGCCCTCGCCTTCGACGATCGTTGCGAGCCGTTCCGGTACGTCCAGGCGGGCGAAAACGGATGTCGCCGCGACCGCATCCGTCGGTGCTACCACCGCACCGGCCACCAGGGCTACCGCCAGTGGCACGCCCGCGATGCCCACCAAAACGCCTGCGACTATGGCCGTGGTGACCAATACAAGTCCTACCGACAACAGGCCGATCGGCCGCGCACTGGCCCGAAAATCATCTGGCGCAATGAAATACGCTGCGTAATACAGCAGCGGGGGTAGGAAGAGGTAGAACACGACCTCGGGTGCGAGCGTCGGCACATTGACCCACGGCAGCCAGGCCAGCAGCGCACCAAGCGCTACCAGCAGAACGGGGTATGGCACCCCCATACGACCGGCCAGCCATACCGCCGCGATGGCCGCCAGCGGTCCGCACAGCAGCAGAGCGCCGTAGCCCGCCGGATTCACAACCGCACCTCCCTGATTTCACCCTAGAGGCGTCAGCTCAGGAAGCGCCGCTTCTGCTCGGTGACCTCCTCGGTGGTCAACAGTCCCGACTCGGCTAACTTGCTCAACAGCGATTGCGCCCGCGTCGCGAGTCCCTGCAATTCGGTCGCAATCGCGGCGACCGCGTCCTGCGGCGGCTGCGGGCTTTCCCGCGGCGTCATGCGCACTCGCTGATCGCCGCGTCCCGCCGATGCGGTGCTACTGCCGACGGCGCCGCCCGCGGCACCGGCCAGGCCCATGCTGCTGAACAGGTTGCCGGCGCCGCCGACCTCCGGCGCCGCGGCGGCACTGGTGATCGGCAGCGTGTACGCCAGTGGGCGAATTTCGGGAGCGGCGACCGACCATGCCGACGGCACGGACAACCGGCCGACTTTGTTCGCCTGGCCGAATCTCGCCGGTCCTTCCGAGTCCGGGACAGCGTCCGAGGGTGCGCCGATACCGCCGGTGCCGTTGATGATCCACTGCGGCAACATCGTCCCGCCGACACCGTTGCCGGTGAACGGACCTTTGCCGTTGTCGAAGTCGCGGTCGGCGTTGATCAGCAGACCTCGCACCGTCGTGCCGAACGACGTGAGGGACGCCGTGGTGCTGACCGTTCCGATGGTTCCGGCGGTCACGGTGATCGGGACCGTCAGCAACGGCAGCAGCTCGATCGGATCCACCGCGGTGGGCGCGGCGGCTGCCGTCAGCGCCTGGGGGATCGCGGTGAGCACGCGCGTGCCGTTCGACACGACCGACTGCGCCGTCGCAGCGGCCTGCTGCATCCCGCCGGCCGGGTTGGTCGTGGGTGGCGGCGGGGCGAACGGCGTCAGCGTCGATGCCGTCGCGGCCGAGCCCGCGTAGCCGTACATCGCGGTGGCGTCCTGGGCCCACATCTCGGCGTAGTGGACTTCGGTGGCCGCGATAGCCGCGGTGTTCTGTCCGAGCACGTTGGTGGCGATCAGCGTCATCAGCAGACTGCGGTTGGCCGCGATCACCACCGGCGGCACCGTCATCGCGAACGCGGTTTCATAGGCCGCCGCCGCGTTTTTGGCCTGCGTGGCGGTGTATTCGGCTTGCGTGGCGGTCGTCGTCATCCAATCCAGATACGGGGTGGTCGCCGCCGTCATCTCCGCCGACGACGCGCCCAGCCAGGGGCCACCGGTCAGCTCGGAGATCGCCGCCCGGTAGGACGTCGCGGTGGACTGGAGTTCGGCTGCCAGCGCGTCCCACGCCGAGGCCGCTGCCAACATCGGCCCCGGGCCGGGGCCTGCATACATTCGCGCGGAATTGATTTCCGGCGGTAACGTCGCGAAATCCATTGTGCTGCCCTGACTCAACAAGCCGTCGTGGCGTTTGCGGCTTCGGTGGCCGCGTAGGACGTCGCGTTGTTTTCGAGGGTACTGACCAGCTGCTGGTGGATCGCCTCGGCTTGGGTGCTGAATGCCTGATACATCTGCGCGTGAACGGCGAATTGGGTGGCTGCCAGCGCGGATACTTGGTCGGCGGCGGCCGGAACCACACCCGTCGTGGGCGCCGCGGCGGCGGAGTTCTGCGCACTCATCGTGGCGCCGATGCCCGTCAAATTGGCGGCGGTGGCGCTCAGCGCCTCGGGTTGTGTCGTGACGTATGACATCGGACTTCCTCTCGATGGTTATCACATGCGAATGAAGACGCGCGAATACCACACGCCAACAAGTGAATTCGTTGAATAGGCCGCACAACAGCGAAACCGTGGACTCACGGTTACCACCCCGCCTTCTAGCCCAGTGCGGTCGGGTAGAAGCCATCAGCCGGTACGGCGGTTAAAGGCGAGCTTCATCGCCTGAACGCGATGTTAATGACGGTTTAATGCCAGATCAACGCGGCGCGCACGTTCATTGGGGATTACTACATAACTGGGGATAACCGGCCGTTGTTCAGTGGTGATCGGTGCGCGGCGGATATCGGAGTCGGCGCCCTGCAACAGGGTGGCGGCATGACGATGTTGACGCGAGCCGAAATCGGGGCGCTCGGCGAGCGGTTGGCGGCCGATCACCTGACCGGTCTCGGGCTGCGGATCGTGGCCCG
This sequence comes from uncultured Actinomycetota bacterium, assembly GCA_963741555.1. GTDB lineage: Bacteria > Actinomycetota > Actinomycetes > Mycobacteriales > Mycobacteriaceae > Mycobacterium. The sequence goes on from CAVUIH010000014.1 coordinate 109,753, forward strand.
CAACTGGCGCTGCCGCTATGGCGAACTGGATGTGATCGCAGTCGACCCGGTCGTCGACGCGGTGGTTTTCGTCGAGGTCAAGACCCGCACCGGGGACGGCTTCGGCGGCCTGGCGCAGGCGGTGACCGCGCAGAAGGCACGCCGCTTGCGTCGCCTAGCCGGCATCTGGCTGGCCGCTCAAGATCAGCGATGGGCGGCAGTCCGTATCGACGTGATCGGCGTGCGGATCGGCCGGCGGCGTACCCCGGAACTCACTCACCTGCAGGGCGTGGGCTGATGGCGCTCGGACGTGCATTCTCGGTCGCGGTCTTAGGGCTGGACGGCCAGATCGTCGAGATCGAAGCCGACATCACGTCCGGCCTGCCCGGCGTGCATCTGGTGGGCCTGCCCGATGCCGCGCTGCAGGAGTCACGCGACCGCGTCCGCGCCGCGATCACGAACTGCAACAACAAGTGGCCGATGTCGCGCCTGACGCTGGCACTGTCCCCGGCAACGCTGCCGAAAATGGGATCGGTATACGACCTGGCGCTCGCGGCCGCTGTCTTGTCGGCGCAGCGAAAAACGCCGTGGCGAGCACTGGAAGCCGCGGTGGTGCTCGGTGAGTTGGCACTGGACGGGCGGGTCCGGCCGGTGCGCGGGGTGCTGCCGGCGGTGCTTGCGGCCAAGGGCGCCGGCTGGGGCGTCGCGGTGGTTCCGGTAGAGAACCTTCCCGAGGCGAGCTTGGTCGACGGCATCGATGTCTGGGGTGTGCGCACGCTGGCGCAGTTGCTGGGCTGGCTCAATGGTTCGGCGCGCCTTGACGAGCCGATCAGCGGGTCACCGCCCGAAATGGAACCGCCCGCGGATCTGGCTGACGTGGTGGGCCAGGCACAGGCGCGTTACGCGGTCGAGGTGGCCGCTGCCGGGTCGCATCACCTGATGCTGACCGGGCCGCCCGGTGTAGGCAAAACCATGCTGGCGCAACGTCTTCCGGGGCTGCTTCCGCCGCTGTCAGACGGCGAGTCGTTGGAAGTCACCGCGATTCATTCGGTGGCCGGCCTGCTCTCGGACGCCACGCCGCTGGTCACCCGGCCGCCATTCGTGGCGCCGCATCACAGCTCCAGCGTCGCCGCACTCGTCGGCGGTGGTTCGGGAATGGCCCGGCCAGGCGCCGTCAGCCGGGCGCACCGCGGGGTGCTGTTTCTGGACGAGTGCGCCGAGATCGGCGTCAGTGCGTTGGAGGCCTTGCGAACTCCATTGGAAGAAGGGGAGATTCGTCTTGCTCGCCGTGACGGGGTGGCGTGTTATCCGGCCCGCTTTCAGCTTGTACTGGCGGCCAACCCCTGTCCGTGCGCGCCGGCTGACCCGCAAGACTGCATCTGCGCAGCGGCGGTCAAACGACGCTATCTCGGCCGACTGTCCGGGCCGCTACTGGACCGCGTCGACTTGCGAGTGGAAATGCATCCGGTGCGTATGAGTGTGTTCGCGACCGCCGAAGCCGAGTCGACGGGGCAGGTTCGTCGCCGAGTCACGGTCGCGCGCGATACGGCGGCACAGCGCTGGCGGGAGCACGGTTTCCGAACCAACGCCGAGGTGAGCGGAACACTGCTACGACGTCGGTTTCGCCCAGGCAACACCGCGATGGAGCCGCTGCGGACGGCGCTGGATCGCGGGCTGCTGAGTATCCGCGGGCTCGACAAGACGCTGCGGGTCGCGTGGACACTGAGCGACCTGGCCGGCCGCACCTCGCCGGGGCGCGACGAGGTGGCCACTGCACTGAGCTTCCGCCAGCCGGGGGCACCCCGATGACTGACGAGACGGCGCGCGCGTGGGCTTACCTCTCGCGCGTCGTCGAGCCGCCGTGTGCGGAGCTCGCGGTGCTGGTGGCCCGGGTGGGTCCCGTCGAAGCGGCCGAGCGGGTACGGCAAGGCCAAGTCGACGACGCCCTCGCGCGACGCACCGAGGCGAGGCGTGAAATCGATCGCGCTGTAGAGGATCTCGAACTGCTTGCGCGTCGCGGCGGACGGCTGATCACACCCGACGACGACGAATGGCCCGCTCTGGCGTTCACCGCATTCGGGGGCGCCGCGGTCGCGGCGAGACCGCAGGGGAGACCGCCGATGGCGCTGTGGGTGCTCGGCCCCGCGCGGCTGGGCGACGCCGCGCAGCGAGCCGCCGCCGTCGTCGGAACCCGCGCGGCAACCAGCTACGGCGAGCACGTGGCCGCCGACCTCGCGGTCGGGCTGGCCGAGCGCGATGTCGCGGTCGTCTCCGGGGGGGCGTACGGAATCGACGGGGCGGCGCACCGAGCGACCCTGTCCGTCGATGGCCTCACCGTGGCGGTTCTGGCCGGCGGTATTGATATTCCTTATCCCGCAGGGCATTCCGCACTGCTGCATCGCATTGCCGCCGACGGGTTGCTGGTCACCGAGTATCCGCCGGGGATCCGTCCGGCCCGGCACCGTTTTCTGACCCGCAACCGGTTGGTGGCCGCGTTCGCCGGGGCGTCGGTCGTGGTGGAGGCCGGTTTACGCAGCGGTGCCGCCAACACCGCTGCCTGGGCTCGGGCTCTGGGCAGAGTCGTCGGCGCGGTGCCGGGCCCGATCACCTCGTCGGCGTCGGGCGGATGTCATGTGCTGCTGCGCGCGGGCGCAGAGGTCATCACCCGCGCCGAGGAGGTTGTCGAGTTGGTGGGACGGATCGGGGAGTTGGCTTCTGAGCAGCCCAGCCCGGCAAGCCCACTTGACGGACTGGGTGATGACGAGCGTCGGGTGTACGAGGCTCTGCCCGGTCGCGGGACCGCGACGGTCGACGAGATCGCCGTCGCCGCCGCGGTGGAGCCGACGCGGATCCTTGCGCCGCTGGCGATGCTGGAGATCGCCGGACTGGCCGAACGTCACAACGGCAGCTGGCGGATCGTGCGGAATCGTAGGCAACCGGCATAACCGGTGCGCCTCTATAGTCGAAAGGGTCAGTGTCGAAGGAAAGGAACCAGGTGCCGGGTCGACCAGTGCACACGTTTGAAGTGGTGCGCACCGAACAACTCACGTCACACATGATTCGAGTTGTGCTGGGCGGCAATGGCTTCGACACATTCACGCCGAGCGAGTTCACCGATTCCTACGTCAAGCTGGTCTTCGTCGCCGACGATGTCGATGTGGCCGCGCTGTCACATCCGTTGACACTGGACAGCTTCGCCGACCTGCCGGCAGCCAAAAGGCCAGTGGTGCGGACGATCACCGCGCGGCGGGCTGACAAGGACGCCCGCGAACTCACCGTCGACATCGCCGTGCACGGCGACCACGGATCAGCCGGTCCGTGGGCCGCGAAGGCCACGCCCGGACAACCGGCGTATCTGATGGGCCCGAGCGGCGCCTACAGTCCCGATCCCGCAGCCGACTGGCACCTGTTGGTTGGCGATGAGACCGCGTTGCCGGCGATCAGCGTTGCGCTGGAGGCGTTGCCCGCCAACGCAATCGGCCAGGTATTCATCGAGGTCGCCGAGCCCGATGACGAAATTCCGCTTGCCGCGCCCGACGGTGTCCAGGTCAACTGGATCCTGCGCGGAGGTCGGGCCGATCTGGTCGGCGATGAGCGGGCCGGCGACAACTCGCCGCTGGTCGAGGCGGTCAAGACCGCCCACTGGATGCCCGGGCAGGTGCACGCCTTCATCCACGGCGAGGCACAGGCCGTGATGCACAACCTGAGGCCATACATCCGCAAAGAGCGTGGTGTGGAAGCGAAATGGGCGTCCATATCGGGGTACTGGCGTCGCGGTCGCACCGAGGAGACCTTCCGGCAGTGGAAGAAGGAACTCGCCGCAGCCGAGGCCGGAGGCCAGTAGGGCCTCGTCAGCCCGATCGCCGGCTGGCATGCTCATCGGATGGCATTCGGCGACTATCAGAACGAGATCTACCTCCAGGGCCTCGGCGGGATCGTGCCAAAGCTGCCGATGGTCTTCGCGGAGTTGGAGGCCAAGGCCGAAAAGGCTCTGCCTCCGTCGATGCTGGTCATACGTCGCAGGCGGTGCCGGCGACGAGCGCACCCAGCGGGCCAACGCCGAAGTCTTCCGGCAATGGGGTCTGATCCCGCGGATGTTCGTCGGCGCCGTGCAGCGTGACCTGTCGATCGACTTGTTCGGGCTGAAGCTGCCGAGCCCGCTGTTCATGGCGCCGATCGGGGTGATCGCGTTGTGCGCGCAGGACGGCCACGGCGATCTGGCCACCGCGCGCGCCGCCGCCCGCACCGGGGTGCCGATGGTCATGTCGACGCTGACCGAGGATCCGCTCGAAGACGTGGCCGCCGAATTCGGCGAGACGCCCGGGTTCTTTCAGCTTTACACACCGACCGACCGGGACCTGGCTGCCAGCCTGGTGCATCGCGCCGAGGCGGCCGGCTTCAAAGGCATCGTCGTCACCCTGGACACCTGGGTCACCGGCTGGCGCCCGCGTGATCTGAGCACGTCGAACTTCCCGCAGCTTCGTGGCAAGTGCCTGAAGAACTACACCAGCGACCCGGTATTCCGGGCGAGTCTGGCGCAAACCCCCGAAGAGAACCTGCAGGGCGCGGTGCTGCGGTGGATCTCCGTCTTCGGGAATCCGTTGACGTGGGACGACCTGCCGTGGCTGCGCTCGCTGACCAAGCTGCCGCTGATCGTGAAGGGCATCTGTCACCCCGATGACGCGCGTCGCGCCAGGGACGGCGGCGTGGACGGCATCTACTGCTCCAACCACGGCGGACGGCAGGCCAACGGCGGGCTGCCCGCACTGGACTGCCTACCGGGCGTCGTGGAAGCCGCCGACGGGTTGCCGGTGCTGTTCGACTCGGGCGTGCGCAGCGGCGCCGACGTGGTCAAGGCGCTGGCGCTCGGGGCGACTGCGGTGGGCGTCGGACGCCCCTACGCGTACGGGCTGGCGCTGGGCGGCGTCGACGGCATCGTGCATGTGCTGCGGTCGCTGCTGGCCGAAGCCGACCTGACCATGGCCGTCGACGGATACCGGTCACTGGCTGATCTCACTCCGGACACCCTGCGGCGCGTCAGCTGAGCCTGACACCAGGTTCCTGCGACCGTGGGGTAGTGCAGGCGATCCTCGACGAGTTCGACGACTACCTGGCGCTGCAGCGCGGCCGCTCGGCGCACACCCGGCGCGCCTACCTTGGCGATCTGCGCTCGTTGTTCGCGTTTTTGGACGAGCGCGCGCCGGGGACCGGCGTGCCGGGGTTGAGCCTGCCGCTGTTGCGGTCGTGGCTGGCCGCGAGTGCGGGCGCCGGCGTGGCCCGCACCACGCTGGCGCGCCGCACCTCGGCGGTCAAGGCGTTCACTGCGTGGGCGGTGCGACGCGGGTTGCTCGACGGCGACCCAGCGACCCGGCTGCAGGTGCCCAAGGCCCGCCGCGCGTTGCCCGCGGTGCTGCGGCAAGACCAGGCGCTTGCCGCCATGTCGGCCGCCAAATCCGGTTGCGAGCAAGGCGATCCGCTGGCCTTGCGTGATCGCTTGATCGTCGAACTGCTGTACGCCAGCGGCATCCGGGTCAGCGAGCTGTGCGGCCTGGACGTCGACGACGTCGACACCGGGCACCGGCTGCTGCGCGTGCTCGGTAAAGGCAACAAGCCGCGCAGCGCGCCGTTCGGCGAGCCGGCCGCGGAGGCGCTGAGCATCTGGCTGGCCGACGGGCGCCCGGCATTGGTCACCGCGGAATCGGGGCCGGCGCTGCTGTTGGGCGCCCGGGGGCGTCGGCTCGACGTCCGGCAGGCTCGCACCGTGGTGCACCAGACGGTCGGCGCCGTCAACGGCGCGCCCGACATGGGCCCGCACGGTCTGCGGCACAGCGCGGCGACCCATTTGCTCGAAGGCGGCGCCGACCTGCGCGTCGTGCAGGAACTGCTGGGTCACGCCAGCCTGGCCACCACCCAGCTCTACACGCACGTCACAGTCGCCCGATTGCGTGCGGTGCACGACCAGGCTCACCCGCGGGCCTGATCCAGGCAATAGCCGATGTGCCCGCCTTCGAGCGACAACGCGTTAACTGTCGCTGTGAGGCGGGCACAACAGTGCCCGGAACTTCCAGGTGCTGCTGTGACTGTTGTGAAGCCTCAGCCCCGCAGCGGCTTGAGTCGAATCGGCGTGGACGCCAGCAGTCCCAGCGGGTCGACGTAGTCGGCGCGGGCGGCCGGGCCCCACATCGCCCCCCAGTGCAGACACGCCGCAGCAGGACAGCCGGGGTGCCCGGCCACCAACTGACCGATCACCGCGCCGGCGGCCACCCGCTGGCCGACCCGAACCGCGGCCTCCACGGGCTCGTAGCTGCTGCGCAAACCGCCTGGATGGGCCAGTGACACCAGCTGGCGGCCAGCCAGCATCCCGGCATACACCACCGTTGCCGCACCCGCGGCGTACACCGGCTGGCCGGGCCGACCGGCCAAGTCCACGCCCCGGTGACCGCGCGTCCAGTTCGGCGACGGCGCATCGAAGGCCCGCACCACCGCCGGCGGCGGACGCAGCGGCCACTGCAACCGGACGGCGTCGCCGCGGGCCGGGGAGGCGCACAACACCGCGGCCACGACAAGAATCCAGCGCACCTGTTCAGTCCACCTCGGCGGCGGCAAACCGGCCAGCCGGCGCTGTGGACAAAGCACCTGGCCGAACGGTGTAAACTGCTCTGCGCAACCCGTATTTGCGAGTTGACTTCGCGCGTCTGTACCGCGTCTCCCGTTCCACTAGGAGTTCGCACCGCATGCCGGGCGGTCCCGTCTCACGACGGGTCCGGCATCGCAACAGTCGCCAGGGCCTGGCTTCACCCGACGCCGGGCATAACCGACACAGTTAAGGCATAACCATGGCCGTAGTAACCATGAAGCAGCTGCTGGACAGCGGCACCCACTTCGGGCATCAGACCCGTCGCTGGAATCCCAAGATGAAGCGGTTCATCTTCACCGACCGCAACGGCATCTACATCATCGACCTGCAGCAGACGCTGACCTTCATCGACAAGGCATACGAGTTCGTCAAAGAGACTGTCGCGCACGGCGGCACGGTGTTGTTCGTCGGCACCAAGAAGCAGGCGCAGGAGTCCATCGCTGACGAGGCGACGCGCGTCGGCATGCCGTACGTCAACCAGCGCTGGCTGGGCGGCATGCTCACCAACTTCCAGACCGTGCACAAGCGCCTGCAGCGCCTCAAGGAGCTGGAGTCGATGGAGCAGACCGGTGGCTTCGAGGGTCGCACCAAGAAGGAAATCCTGATGCTGACCCGGGAGAAGAACAAGCTCGAGCGCAGCCTCGGCGGTATCCGCGACATGGCCAAGGTGCCTTCGGCGGTGTGGGTTGTCGACACGAACAAAGAGCACCTCGCGGTCTCGGAAGCCATCAAGCTGGGTATCCCGGTGATCGCGATCCTGGATACCAACTGCGACCCCGACCAGGTGGACTACCCGATTCCGGGCAACGACGACGCCATCCGCTCGGCGGCCCTGCTCACCAAGGTGATCGCTTCGGCGGTGGCCGAGGGCCTGCAGGCGCGCGCCGGTGTCGGTCGTGGCGACGGCAAGCCCGAGGCGGAAGCCGCCGAGCCGCTGGCCGAATGGGAGCAGGAGCTGCTGGCTTCGGCCACCGCATCCGCGGCCCCGGCGGAGCAAGCCGCCGCGGTCGCAACCGAATCAGACTCCCACGGAAGGCTGAGCATTGGCCAACTTCACCGCTGCCGACGTCAAGAAGCTCCGCGAGCTGACCGGCGCCGGCATGCTCGACTGCAAGAACGCACTGTCCGAAACCGACGGTGACTTCGACAAGGCGGTTGAGGCGCTGCGGATCAAGGGCGCCAAAGACGTTGGCAAGCGCGCCGAGCGGGCCACCGCCGAGGGCCTGGTCGCCGCCAAGGACGGCGCTTTGATCGAGCTGAACAGCGAGACCGACTTCGTCGCCAAGAACGCGGAGTTCCAGCAACTCGCCGAACAGGTCGTCAGCGCCGCCGCCGCGGCCAAGGCGGCCGACGTCGACGCGCTCAAGGCAGCTCCAATTTCCGCGGAGCGGGCGACAACTACCGTCGAGCAGGCCATCGCCGAGCTGTCCGCCAAGATCGGGGAGAAGCTCGAGTTGCGGCGGGCCGCGCACTTCGACGGCACCGTCGAGACCTACCTGCACAAGCGCGCGGCGGACCTGCCGCCGGGCGTCGGCGTCCTGGTCGAGTACACCGGTAACAATGCCGAGGCTGCGCACGCCGCTGCATTGCAGATCGCCGCACTCAAGGCCCGTTACCTGACTCGCGAGGACGTGCCCGAGGACGTGGTGGCCAGCGAACGGCGCATCGCCGAGGAGACCTCGCGCGCCGAGGGCAAGCCCGAGCAGGCGCTGCCCAAGATCGTGGAAGGCCGACTGGGCGGGTTCTTCAAGGACGTGGTGTTGCTCGAGCAGCCGTCGGTGTCGGACAACAAGAAGACGGTCAAGGCGCTGCTCGACGAGGCCGGCGTCACCGTGACACGGTTCGTCCGCTTCGAGGTCGGCCAGCAGTAGCATCAGCCGAATGCGAAACGTGCACGCATTCGGAGACGACGCGCTCGGTCACCTCGACGCCGTCGGTGTGGCCGAGGCGATCAAGTCCGGCCGTGTGGGCAGGTCCGAGGTCGTCGAGGCCGCCATCGCTCGCACCGAAGCCGTCAATCCCGGCCTGAATGGGTTGGCGTACGAGGCATTTGATCGGGCCCGGGCTCACGCCGAAGCACCGCCGAAGACCGGCTTGTTCAGCGGGGTGCCGACCTTCGTCAAGGACAACGTCGACGTCGCGGGGTTGCCGACGATGCGGGGGACTGACGCGTGGCCGCCACGGCCGGCGGAGGCCGACAGCGATTTCGCGCGCATGTATCTGGCGACCGGGATGACACCGCTGGGCAAAACCCAGATGTCCGAATATCGGATTCAGCGCCTCGGCCGAACACCCGCGGCTCGGGTCGGTGCGCAATCCATGGAACACCGACCACACCGCGGGTGCGTCGTCGTCGGGCTCCGGCGCGTTCGTCGCCGCCGGTGTGGTGCCGATCGCCCACGCCAACGACGGCGGCGGCTCGATCCGAATTCCCGCGTCCTGCAACGGACTTGTCGGGCTGAAGCCGTCGCGCGGCCGGTTGCCGCTGGACAAAGAAGTGAGTCGGATGCCGATTCGCATCGTCGCCAACGGCGTGCTCAGCCGATCGGTGCGCGATACTGCGGCGTTTTACCGTGAGGCCGAACGCATTTGGCCCGCGCCGAAACTTCCGCCGATCGGGGACGTGCAGCACGCCGGCAAGCAGCGCTTGCGGGTCGCCGTCGTCACGCACTCGCTGTCTGCGGGAATGCAGCCCCGACCTGCGCGAACTGACGCTGAAATCCGCCGGGCTGCTCGAAGAACTGGGCCACCGGGTCGACCATCTCGAAAAGCCGCCAGTGCCAGACAGTTTCGCCTCTGACTTCGTGCTCTACTGGGGGCTGCTGGCGATGGGTCAGATTCAGCAGAACCGGCGTGCCATCGACGGGTTCGACGTCAGCCGGCTGGACAACCTGTCACGTGGCCTGGATCGGCACGCGCGACGCAATCTGCACCGCATTCCGCTGGCGCTCGTGCGCTTGGCCCGGGCACGGCGACATACGGCGCGGCTGGCTCGCACCTACGACGTGGTGTTGACGCCGACGTTGGCCGACGAGCCGCCGCGGATCGGGTATCTCGATCCGACGGCCGACTATCAGCAGATCATCGACCGCTTGGAGGAGTGGGTCGCCTACACCCCGCTGCAGAACGTCACCGGGGAGCCCGCCATCTCGTTGCCGCTGGCGACGTCCGCCAACGGCTTGCCGGTGGGGATGATGTTCTCCGCGCCGACGGGGCTGGAAGGCCGGCTTCTGGAAGTGGCTTACGAACTCGAAGACGCCCAGCCGTGGGCGCGTATCGACGACGTCTAGTCGGGCGCCAGCGCAGCCAGCATTCGTTTGAACTCAAGCTGCTCTGCCGCCGACAGTTTGGCCAACACGCGGGCGTCGGCCTCCCGCACGGCCGATTCGGCGCGTCTCAACAAAGCTCGACCTTCGCCGGTGAGCGACGCCGGCAGGGCGCGACCGGATGCCACTGACGCGGGCCGGCTCACCATCTGGGCGTTCTCCAGGCGGTGCAAGACCGTGTTCATTGCCTGCGGCGAGACATTGCCCAGCCGAGCCAGTTCGGCGCTGGATGCGCCCGGGCTCATGGAAAGCATTCGCATGCAAACGAATTCGGGAAGCGATAGGCAAAGGGGGCTCAGCACCGCCGCCACCTCGGGCCGAAGTGTCGACATCGCCTGATGTAGCAAGTAGCCAAGCGGCGCGTTCTCAGAGGTTCCCATGTCAACCATATTGACATATATCAGCCTCATTGATATATCTGGGGGATGACTGAAACGCAGAAGTTCGATTTCGATTTCGATCCGGCCTACCGCGGCGAGGCCGCCGAGTTCGGGGCGGGCGTTCGACCGCCGTGGAGCCTCGGCGAGCCTCAGCCGGAGATTGCCGCGCTCATCGACCAGGGCAAGATCAAGGGCGAGGTCCTTGACGCCGGCTGCGGCGAGGCGGCGCTATCGCTGCATCTTGCGGCGTTGGGCCACAACACCGTTGGGCTCGATGCTTCGCCCACCGCGATCCAATTGGCCGAGTCCGCTGCCGCTGAGCAGGGGTTGACGACAGCGTCATTCGAAGTGGCCGACATCACTGACTTCTCTAGCTATCCGACCGGTACCGAAGGCCGATTCGACACCATCGTGGACAGCACGTTGTTCCATTCCATGCCCGTCGAGCTCCGCGACGGCTACCAGCGTTCGATCGTCCGGGCCGCCGCACCCGGCGCGTCTTACTTCGTCTTGGTGTTCGCCAAGACCGATCACGCCGGTCCGGCCAATCCGGTCACCGAAGCCGAACTGCGCGACGTCGTCGCGAAGTACTGGGTCATCGACGAGATCCGGCCGGCCCGGATTCACGGCAACTTCGGCGTCATCGATCACCCGGAGTTTCCCCACGACGAGCTGCAGGACGAAGGGAACGGGCGCAAATCCCTTCCGGCCTGGCTGCTGTCCGCACACTTGCCCTGATCGGGCGAGCCGTTATGCGCACCGGAGTTGGCTGAACTCCTCCAGGTGCGCCCTCACCTGCAGCGCCGGCCGACTCGAGGGCCTCGCGGGCGAATCAGCGGCGTGGTGTCCAGAAAATAACGGGTGTGCTGCTTTTCGGCGTGCGAGCCATGCGCGTCGGCCAGTTCGTCGCCGAGCAGGATGCTGACGAGTTCGGGACCCGAGCGCCCAATTCGAATCGATCAATGTGCCGTCGAGATCGAAAAGGACGGCGCGCTTGCCGGCGGCGTCGACGCCAACGCCAGCAAGCGTCACCTACTCGACATCGCCCGTCGGCTCGATGTCCGCGGACGGTCGACGATGGCCAAATCGGAACTGGTTGAGGCGATCAAAAAGCACAATCGCCGGGTTCGGGGCCGCTGACCGGCAGCCCATCGCGGTCGGCCAACCTGACTGATATGCGGCAAGGAACTCTCCGGGGGCGGCCGGGCATCTACGCTGAGTCGATTAGGGGGTTCAACACGGAGGCCGCCCGGCGCTCCGTTGACCCGGGAAGTACGAGTGGTGCATGGCACGCCGTCAGAGCGAACTGCGCATCAGGATCACCGCTGTCGCCGATTCTCGAGTGCTCACCTCCGATGGTGTGCTGGACGGCACGACCTACCGCCCGCTGCGCGACGCCATCGTCAACGCTGCGCTCGACGAACCCCGATCCGTCGTCGTCGACGTCACCAAGTTGATTGTCCGAGAAGAGCCGGCATGGGCGGTGTTCACCAGCGCCCGTTGGCAGGTTGCCGAGTGGCCGGACGTTCCCATCGGGCTGGTCTGCGCCCATGAAAACGGCCGAAACGCTCTGCACCGCAATGGTGTCACTCGCTACGTCCCCGTCTGCGACACGCTGGAATCTGCGGTCAGAGAGCTGTCCGCCGATGGAATGCGCCGCTACCGGCGGACCGCCCGCGCCAGGCTGCTGGCGGAAAAAAGCAGCATCCACCGCAGTCGAGAATTGACCGCGCAGTGGCTGACGACATGGTCGAGAACGGACTTCATCCATACGGCGTCCGCGGTGGCGACGGAACTCGTCGAAGCCGCCCTGACCGAGACTGACGGCGAGTTCTTGCTTCGCGTGGAAACCGATGGCTCGACCGTGTCGGTGGCGGTACAACACGCCGGCAACGGGTTTCCAGGGCGCCGGAGGTACGAGGAAGACCAAGTCTCCGGGCTTGACCTTGTCGCAGCAATCAGTCGCACTTGGGGCCGCCACGCCACCGCGGCGGGTAATACCATATGGGCTGTCGTCGGCCCGGAAAACCGCTTCTGAGTGCCGCCGCTCAGCCGGTCCGTGCGCGGCCCTTTGACCGGTCCGCAGCAATGCGTCAACGTCTCTCCGCGGGTTGGCCCGCGGAGAATCGGGTATGCGGGCCGGTATGAGTGTTGGAGATCACAGGTCCGCGCAGGTGCGGAGGCAGGCACGGCGCCAGGCTGAGCAAGCTCGAGACGCGATGGAGGATCGGCGCGACGGCAACGCCGGTGGGCTGAGTGGCTGGGTCGCCGAGCGGGCTGGCGAGTGGGATCTCAGTGGTCCAGATGAGACGGTGATGCAACGCCAGAAGTTCTTCTGGAACATGCTGGTGGATTACTGGTTTCGCATGGAGATCGATGGCTGGGAAAACATCGGCGAACCGCCGGCCCTGCTGGTAGGCATTCATTCCGGCGCGCCATTTGTGTGGGACGCCTGGACCGTCGGCCTGCAGTGGTGGCGACGTTTCGGAACGGAGCGAACCCTGCACGGCACGGCGCATGATGCGCTGATGGCCATGCCTGGCTTCGGCCGTTATTTCCGTGCCATGGGCGTGCTACCCGCGGCTCCGGACGCCATCGCGACAGCGCTGGCAGAGGGCCACGATGTAGCGCTCTGGCCCGGCGGCGAGGTCGACTCGCTGCGTCCGTGGAGTGAGCGCGATCAAGCAAATCTTGCCGGGCGCAAGGGCTTTGTGAAGATGGCGATCCGCGCCGGTGTACCAATCGTGCCGATCGCGACCGTCGGAGGCGCTGATGCCATGCCAGTGCTGATCCGTGGCGACCGGCTTTCCCGCGCCCTGCGATTGGATAAGCTGTTGCGGCTCAAGGTTTTTCCGATGGCGATTTCATTGCCCTGGGGGATAGCGCCCGCGGCGCTGCCACAGCTGCCGCTACCGGCCAAGATCCGGACCCGATTCATGCCTGCGGTGGAGCTGGACAACGACCCGGCGCGTGCCGACGATGACGAATACGTCGACCGCAAGTACCACGAGGTTGAAGACAGCATTCAGCGGGGGATGGATGCGCTTGCGCGCAAACGCGCATTGCCGGTGTTCGGTTGAGCACGCGCCCCTGAGACGTCATTGAGGCCCGGTCCATCACGGACCGGGCCTCAATGACTCAAGGTCTAGTTCTGGTGCGCTTGCTGGCGCTTCTCGGCCGCCTCGGCGCCACCGCGAGCTGCCTCAGCTTCGGCTTCCTTCTTGGCGGCGTCACGCTGCGCCTCAGCCTTGTCCTGCTGCGCCTCGCCCTCGTTCTCGAGGTCCTTGTTGCCGACCACGCTGCCGATGGCTTCCTTGGCGAGACCCTTGGCGCCTTCGACTACGCCCTTCACAGCCTCTTCGGGCCCACTCTTGTTGTCGTCCGACATGACGTCCTCTCTCATTGGCTCAAGTCAATGAGCTTGTTCTGCGAACCCGGCACGTCGATGTGCCGATTTCGGCGCTGCCCTGATGTCGCGGATATGCGCACCCAGGCTTTGTGCACCGTGGAAGCGGCATTCCCGCGCAGCGGGATGGTCAAACTTGCGTCACGCCGAAGGGTCCTCGCATCACCCGTGTCACTATTTCCATGCAGGTAGGCGGACCGGCAGCGTTGTGTGACGGTGAACACGCTGAAGTGAACCGGGGGCGGTTTGCGGGCCAGCGCGAAAAGAATCTTGCCGCAATGGGATTCACGAGGGGGGCAGACCTCAACGCCGACACGGCTGCTGCGCGGGTCCTCAGCAGCGGGTTCGCGCGGTCGCCGCGTGGAGCGATGCGGCAGCTGAATGATTTCCGCACGGCGACGCAGGCGACCCATGAGGCCAGCGGAGAGTCGGACGTAACCATCGGAGTCGCGGGACGCACGCCCTGGCGATAGGGCAGGATGGGACGTGCTGTTTCGGGGGTTAGCCGGATGGCGCCCTCCCACGCGAGGAGTCTGATGACGGAGCAGGAGCCGACGAACACCAACGGCGCCCACGCATTTTCACCGGACAACCGACCCCGCGGCGACGACTCGGCGGGCCGTGCCAAATACACCCGCGTGCTGCTCAAACTCGGCGGTGAGATGTTCGGCGGCGGAGAGGTCGGGCTGGACCCCGATGTGGTGGCGCTGGTCGCGCGTCAGATCGCCGAAGTCGTCCGCACCGGTGTCCAGGTTGCCGTGGTCATCGGCGGCGGCAACTTCTTCCGCGGCGCGCAGCTCCAGCAGCGCGGCATGGAGCGCACGCGCTCGGACTACATGGGCATGCTCGGAACAGTGATGAATAGCCTTGCGTTGCAGGACTTTCTGCAAAAAGAAGGCATCGACACCCGGGTCCAGACGGCGATCACGATGGGCCAAGTCGCCGAGCCCTACATTCCGCTGCGGGCTCGGCGCCACCTCGAGAAGGGGCGCGTGGTGATCTTTGGCGCCGGCATGGGGCTGCCATATTTCTCCACCGACACGACTGCCGCGCAACGGGCGTTGGAGATCGGCGCCGATGTGGTCCTGATGGCCAAGGCGGTCGACGGTGTCTTCACCGACGACCCGCGGGTCAATCCCAGCGCCGAATTGCTGACCGCGATCACGCATCGTGAGGTCATCGAGCGGGGGCTGCAGGTGGCCGATGCCACCGCATTCAGCTTGTGCATGGACAATCGGATGCCGATCCTGGTCTTCAACCTGCTGACCGATGGCAATATCGCCCGGGCAGTCGCAGGTGAGAAGATCGGAACGCTGGTCACCAGCTAGTGAGGAGGAGCGGCGCCAATGATCGACGAGACTCTCTTTGACGCCGAAGAGAAGATGGAAAAGGCCGTGGCGGTGAGTCGTGACGACTTGTCGACGATCCGCACCGGGCGGGCGAATCCCAGCATGTTCAACCGCATCGTCATCGACTACTACGGTTCGGCCACCCCGATCACCCAACTCGCCAGTATCAATGTTGCCGAAGCGCGGCTGGTTGTCATCAAGCCGTACGAGGCCGGCCAGCTCGGCAATATCGAGGCTGCGATCCGCAATTCCGACCTCGGGCTCAACCCCAGCAACGACGGGACCCTGATCCGGGTGGCGGTGCCCCAGCTGACCGAGGAGCGTCGTCGCGAGCTCGTCAAGCAGGCCAAGGCCAAGGGAGAGGACGCCAGGGTCTCGGTGCGCAACATCCGCCGTAAGGCGATGGAGGAGCTGCACCGCATCCGCAAGGACGGCGAGGCCGGAGAGGACGAGGTCGGGCGCGCAGAGAAAGACCTGGACAAGGCCACTCAGCAGTACGTGACGCAGATCGACGAGCTGGTCAAGCACAAAGAAGGCGAGCTGCTGGAGGTCTAGCGGCCGCTCAGCAAACTATGTCCGTGGCAGACACCGATACCGGCGCAGACTTCCCGGCCGAGGGTTCGGTAGACCGGCCCCCGGCAAAGAAGCCGAAGAAGTCGCGGGCCGGACGCAACCTGCCTGCGGCGATCGCCGTCGGAGCGGCCATCGGCTTCACCATCATCGCGATCCTGATCTGGAACCGGTATCTCTGGGTTGTGCTGGTCGCGGTCGCCATGCCGGTGGCGACGCACGAGGTGGTCCGTCGGCTGCGCGAAGCCGGTTTCGTCATTCCGTTCATTCCGCTGCTGGTCGGCGGCCAACTCATGATCTGGCTGACCTGGCACTTCCATGCGGTCGGCGCGCTGGCGGGCTTCGGGGTCACAGCCGTGGTCTCGATGTTCTGGCGATTGGCGCTGCAGGAGGTGCCCGCGGGGGACGTCGCCGAGCCACCGCAGTCGAACTACCTTCGCGACGTCGCGGCGATGATCCTGCTGGCCGCGTGGGTGCCGCTGTTCGGGGCCTTCGGCGTGCTGCTGGTCTATCCCCACGACGGGTCCGCGCGGGTGTTCTGCCTGATGATCGGCGTGGTCTTTTCCGACAGCGGCGGCTACTTCGTCGGCGTGCTGTTCGGCAAGCATCCGATGGTGCCGTCGATCAGCCCGAACAAGTCGTGGGAGGGGCTGGCGGGTTCGCTGGTCTTCGGGATCACCGCGGTCACGTTGAGCGCGACGCTGCTGGCCCATAAACCGGTCTGGATCGGCCTGCTGCTCGGCCTGACGATCGTGGCCACCGCCACCCTGGGCGACCTGGTGGAGTCGCAGATCAAGCGTGACCTGGGCATCAAGGACATGGGCCGCATTCTGCCCGGCCACGGCGGCCTGATGGACCGGCTGGACGGGACCCTCCCGTCGGCGGTGGCCACCTGGACCGTCCTGACCCTGCTGGGCTGAGGTCCGCCAATCATGAAGCAAGAGCTGGTCTTCGAGGCACCGCGTCGGGCGCTGCCGCCGCGGCATCTCGCCGACCTCGACGAGGCCGGGCGCGTCGAGGCCGTTGCGACACTGGGTCTTCCGTCGTTTCGCGCCAAGCAACTCGCGCACCAGTACTACGGCCGCCTGATCGCCGACCCGCAACAGATGACCGATCTGCCGGCCGCGGTCCGCGGTCAGGTTGCCGAGGCGCTGTTCCCGACGTTAATGACGGCCGCCCGTGACATCACCTGCGACGACGGTCAAACCCGCAAGACGCTGTGGCGGGCCGTCGACGGCACCACCTTCGAATCGGTGCTGATGCGCTACCCACAGCGCAACACGGTGTGCATCTCGTCGCAGGCGGGCTGCGGTATGGCCTGCCCGTTCTGCGCGACCGGCCAAGGCGGACTGACCCGCAACCTGTCGACCGCCGAGATCGTCGAGCAGGTGCGTGCCGCGGCCGCGACGCTGCGCGACGAGTGGGGCGACCGGTTGTCCAACGTGGTGTTCATGGGCATGGGGGAGCCGCTGGCCAACTACGCCCGAGTGCTGGCCGCGGTGCGGCGCATCATCGAGCAGTCGCCGAACGGGTTCGGCATCTCTGCCCGGTCGGTGACGGTGTCGACGGTCGGCTTGGCGCCGGCCATCCGCAAACTCGCCGATGAGCGACTCGGCGTCACGCTGGCGTTGTCATTGCACGCTCCCGACGATGAGCTGCGCGACACCTTGGTGCCGGTCAACAACCGGTGGAAGGTCAGCGAAGCGCTCGAGGCGGCCCACTATTACGCCGAGCAGACCGGTCGACGGGTATCGGTGGAATACGCCCTGATCCGCGATGTCAACGACCAGCCCTGGCGGGCGGACCTGCTCGGCAAGCGGCTGCACCGCGCGCTGGGCCGGCTGGTACACGTGAACCTGATTCCGCTGAACCCGACACCCGGCAGCGACTGGGACGCCAGCCCGAAAGCTGTGGAGCGGGAATTCGTTCGGCGGGTCCGCGCCGGCGGCGTGGCCTGCACGGTGCGCGACACCCGCGGTCGCGAGATTGCCGCCGCGTGCGGCCAGCTCGCCGCCGAAGGCGGGTAGCTGGAGCGCACGCGCATCAGGCCGAGCGTGCGGCCAGCTGGCCGCCGAAGGCGGGTAGCTGGAGCGCACGCGCATCAGGCCGAGCGTGCGGCCAGCTCGCTGCCGAAGGCGGGTAGCTGGAGCGCACGCGCATCAGGCCGCCGCGTGCGGCCAGCTCGCTGCCGAGTTGCCTACCTGATCCAGCCGCGCCGGCGACCCCACCAGTCGCGCACCACGAAGAAGAGGACCAACAGCGCGGAGCCGATCAGGTACAGGTTCTCGATGTGGCCCACATGATTGCCGTCCATCATCATGAACAGGAAAAAGGCGATGAATACGCCGACGAAATGCCAGTTGCGGTAGTTGACCTTGCTCCAGCCCCACTCCGCGGACGGTACGTCAGCGATGTCAACGCCGTTGGCGCGCTCCACCTCAGTGCTGGCCACGGCAACTCCTAGGGTCGGGATCGGGATGCCAGCACATTCTGGCACATCGGGATTCGTCGGGCGCGTCGGTGGCGCGGCACAATGAATGGGTGACCGACCGCCGCCTCAAGACCTTGGTGCTGGGCAGTACCGGCTCCATCGGCACCCAGGCGCTCGAGGTCATCGCCGCCAACCCCGACCGCTTCGAGCTGGTGGGGCTCGCCGCCGGCGGCGCGCATCCGGAGCTGCTGGCCCGACAGCGTGCCGAGACCGGCATCGGTAATCTCGCCGTTGCCGACGAGGACGCCGCCCGGGCCGTCGGCGACGTTGCATACACCGGACCCGACGCGGTTGTCCGGCTCATCGAGAACACCGAGGCCGACGTCGTGCTCAATGCGCTGGTCGGCGCATTGGGGCTGCAACCCACGCTGACCGCGCTGGCATCGGGTGCACGCCTGGCGCTGGCGAACAAGGAATCGCTGATCGCCGGCGGACCGCTGGTACTCGCGGCGGCTCAGCCCGGCCAGATCGTGCCGGTGGACTCCGAGCATTCTGCGCTGGCGCAGTGCCTGCGCGGCGGCAGCGCCGACGAAGTCGCCAAGCTGGTGCTCACCGCCTCGGGCGGGCCGTTTCGCGGCCGGACGGCGGCCGAGCTCGAGGGCGTCACTCCTGAGCAGGCCGGCGCGCATCCGACCTGGTCGATGGGCCCGATGAACACCTTGAACTCGGCGTCGCTGGTCAACAAGGGGCTCGAGCTCATCGAAGCCCACCTGCTGTTCGGCATACCGTACCGGCGCATCGAGGTCGTCGTGCACCCGCAGTCGATCGTGCATTCAATGGTCACGTTCACCGATGGCTCCACCATCGCGCAGGCCAGCCCGCCGGACATGAAGCTGCCCATCGCGCTGGCGCTCGGCTGGCCGGCCCGCGTGCCCGCGGCGGCCGCGGCGTGCGACTTCTCGACCGCGTCTAGCTGGGACTTCGAGCCGCTGGACGACGAGGTCTTTCCGGCGGTCGCGTTGGCCCGGCGGGCCGGTGAGACCGGCGGCTGCATGACCGCCGTCTACAACGCCGCCAACGAAGAAGCCGCCGGGGCCTTCCTGGCCGGTCGGATCAGTTTCCCGGCCATTGTGCGAACAATCGCCGACGTCCTGAGCGCCGCCGACCAGTGGGCCGCACAACCCGCTACCGTGGAAGACGTACTCGACGCGCAGCGCTGGGCCCGCGAACGTGCACGGGGCGCGGTCACACAGGAGGTTCTACCAACTCGATGATGTTCGTTATCGGCATCGTGCTGTTCGCGCTGGCCATCCTGATCTCGGTGGCACTGCATGAGTGCGGCCACATGTGGGTCGCGCAGGCCACCGGAATGAAGGTGCGCCGCTACTTC
This sequence comes from uncultured Actinomycetota bacterium, assembly GCA_963741555.1. Classification (GTDB taxonomy): domain Bacteria; phylum Actinomycetota; class Actinomycetes; order Mycobacteriales; family Mycobacteriaceae; genus Mycobacterium. The sequence goes on from CAVUIH010000014.1 coordinate 129,221, forward strand.
GTCGGCTTCGGGCCGACGCTGTGGTCGACCCGGCGCGGCGAAACCGAATACGGTCTCAAGGCCATTCCGGCCGGCGGTTTCTGCGATATCGCCGGTATGACGTCGGTCGAAGAACTGCAGCCCGACGAGCACGACCGAGCGATGTACAAGCAAAAGGTGTGGAAGCGTGTCGCGGTGCTGTTCGCCGGGCCGGGCGCGAATTTCGTCATCGGTTTGGTGCTCATTTACGCCATCGCGGTGATCTGGGGACTGCCAAACCTGCATCCCACCGCGGTCATCGGGCAAACCGCCTGCGCCGCGTCGGAAACCAAGCAAGGTCAGTTCGACAAGTGCGCGGGCGACGGGCCTGCGGCCACCGCCGGCATCCGGGCGGGCGACGTGGTGGTCAAGGTCGGCGACACGCCGGTGTCCGACTTCTCCGACATGGCCGCCGCGGTGCAGAAGCAGCACGGCACTGTTCCGGTCGTGATCAAGCGCGACGGCCAGACGATGACCAAGTACGTCGACATCGCCCAGCGGCAGCGCTGGGTGACCGACGGCAAGGGCAATCCCAAGCCGGCGACGATCGGCGTGATGGGAGTGGTGGGCACCCCGAGCGGACCCAGCCACTACAACCCGATCAGCGCGGTGCCCGGCACCTTCACCTTCACCGGCAATTTGTCTGTGCTGCTAGGCAAGTCGCTGTTGGCAATCCCGACGAAGGTAGGCGCGCTGGTCCACGCGATCGGCGGTGGGGAGCGTTCGCTCGACACCCCGATCAGCGTCGTCGGCGCGAGCATCATCGGCGGTGACACCGTGGATCACGGCGTCTGGATGGCGTTCTGGCTGTTCCTGGCGCAGCTGAACTTCATCTTGGGCGCCATCAACCTGGTGCCGCTGCTGCCGTTCGATGGCGGCCACATCGCCATCGCGGTGTACGAGAAACTGCGCAACGTGGTCCGGTCTGCACGCGGCAAGGTCGCCGCGGCGCCGGTGAACTACCTCAAGTTGATGCCCGCGACGTACGTCGTGTTGGTACTGGTGGTCGGTTACATGCTGCTGACGGTGACCGCCGATGTGGTCAACCCGATCCGACTGTTCCAGTAGCGCACAAAGCAAAGCGAGAGAAGGCAAAACAGTGACCACAGGTCTGGGTATGCCGGCGGCGCCGGCGCCCACGCTGGCACCGCGTCGCAAGACGCGAGAGCTGATGGTCCGCGACGTCGGTGTGGGCAGTGATCATCCCATCTCGGTGCAGTCGATGTGCACCACCAAGACTCACGACGTCAACGCGACGCTGCAGCAGATCGCCGAGTTGACCGCGACCGGCTGCGACATCGTCCGGGTGGCGTGCCCGCGTCAGGAAGACGCCGACGCGCTTGCCGCGATCGCCAAGAAGAGCCAGATCCCGGTCATCGCTGACATCCACTTCCAGCCGAAGTACATCTTCGCGGCGATCGACGCCGGCTGCGCCGCGGTGCGGGTAAACCCCGGCAACATCAAGGAATTCGACGGACGGGTCGCCGAGGTCGCCAAAGCCGCCGGTGCCGCCGGTATCCCGATCCGCATCGGCGTCAACGCCGGGTCGCTGGACAAGCGGTTCATGGAGAAGTATGGCAAGGCCACACCCGAAGCGCTGGTCGAGTCGGCGCTGTGGGAGGCATCGCTGTTCGAGGAGCACGGCTTCGGCGACATCAAGATCAGCGTCAAGCACAACGACCCGGTCGTGATGGTGGCGGCTTACGAGCAGCTCGCAGCGAAGTGTGACTATCCGCTGCACCTCGGCGTCACCGAGGCCGGTCCGGCGTTCCAGGGGACCATCAAGTCCGCGGTCGCGTTCGGCGCGCTGCTGTCCCGCGGCATCGGCGACACCATTCGCGTGTCGCTGTCGGCGCCACCGGTCGAAGAAGTCAAGGTCGGCACTCAGATTCTCGAATCGCTGAACCTGCGGCCGCGCGGGCTGGAGATCGTGTCCTGCCCGTCGTGCGGTCGCGCGCAGGTCGACGTCTACACCTTGGCCAACGAAGTCACCGCGGGACTCGACGGGCTCGACGTCCCGCTGCGGGTGGCCGTCATGGGTTGCGTCGTCAACGGACCGGGGGAGGCTCGGGAAGCGGACCTCGGCGTCGCATCCGGAAACGGCAAGGGCCAGATCTTCGTCCGCGGCGAAGTGATCAAGACGGTGCCCGAAGCGTTGATCGTCGAGACGCTGATAGAAGAAGCGATGCGATTGGCCGGCGAGACGGGCGACGCCGGTACAACGTCGAGCGGTTCGCCGGTTGTCACCGTAAGCTGACAGTGGTCCAATCGGGCTAACTGTCAGTCCCTAGAAGAGGGTCAGTATGTCGGCTCCGCCCCTCCGCCGCTTGGTCAGCGAGCGACGGGTGTCGGTGGTGCGCGACGGCGCAGCAGTGCGCCGCGTCTTCGACGACGATCCGGTCGGGTCATGCATGGTCGCCGCCCGGGTCGCCGATCACGGCATGGATCCCAATGCGATCGGCGGTGAACTCTGGACGCGCCGCGGACCTGACGAGTCGCTGTGTTACGCCGGGGCGAACCTGATTCCGCTGCGCGGCGAGCTTGCTGATCTCTATGCGTTCGGCGACGCGGCGATGACCTCCTCGCGGCGCTGCTCGTCGCTGGTCGGAAGGGCCGAGCTGGTGATGCCGATGTGGCAGCGGCTCGAGGCGGCCTGGGGACCGGCGCGCGATGTGCGCGACAACCAGCCGCTGATGTCGCTGGCCACGATGCCGACCTGCGCAATCGATCCCGGTGTGCGGCAGGTCAAGCCAGAGGAAATCGACACCTATCTGGTGGCGGCCGTCGACATGTTCATCGGCGAGGTCGGCGTTGACCCGCGGCTGGGTGACGGTGGCCGCGGCTACCGGCGTCGGGTCGCCGGCCTCATCGCCGCCGGCCGGGCCTGGGCCCGCTTCGAGAACGGCGAAGTGGTTTTCAAGGCCGAGGTCGGGTCCCAGTCGCCTGCGGTCAGCCAGATCCAAGGGGTGTGGGTGCATCCCGAGTGGCGGGGCAAAGGCCTCGGCACGGCGGGCACAGCCACGCTGTCGGCAGTGATCGTCGGTACCGGGCGGATCGCCAGCCTGTACGTGAACGACTTCAATACGGTCGCGAGGGCCACGTACGACCGGATCGGGTTTGCCGAGGTCGGCACGTTCGCCACGATTCTGCTGGACTGACCCGAGTACCGGGGTTCGGCGCCGTTATCGACGTAACCGCGATCTGCATTCGTACTTCTGCGCGCTGCCGTCGATCTCGGCGCGAACGTCATCACGGTTTGGTCTCGGTGCGCCTCCGCCGTTTTGGCGGCTCGGGTTTCTAACATCAGCCACAATGACAACAAGAGTCACAGTGGCAACAGCATCTCATCTCGCTCTGGCGGCGCTCATCGCGACGGGCATGGTGTCGGCGTGCACGCCGCGGCCGGACGGGCCCGCACCCGCGGCCGACAAGTTCTTCGCCGCGCTTGCCACCGGCGACACGGCTGCGGCCGCCGACCTCAGCGACAGTCCCAGCGATGCGCGCGAAGTACTCAACGCGGCATGGGCCGGCCTGCAGGCCACCCACCTGGACACCCAGGTCCTGGGCTCCAAGTACGCCGAAGACACCGGCTGGGTCAACTACCGCTACACCTGGCATCTGCCGAAGAACCGGACGTGGACCTACGACGGCAAGCTGAAAATGGCTCGCTACGAAGGCCGTTGGCAGATCCGGTGGAACACCACCGATGTGCATCCCCGCCTCGGCGAGCACCAGAGACTGGAACTTCGGGCCGACCCGCCGAAGCGTGCCTCGGTCAACGAAGTCGGCGGCACCGACGTGCTGGCGCCCGGATACCTCTACCACTACACGCTGGACGCATCGAAGGCCGGCGCCTTTCTGATCAGCACCGCTCGTTCTGTCGTCGACGCGCTACGCCCGTTCGACAACACCCTCGACCCGCAACTTCTGGCCGAGCAGGCCAGCGGAACCGGCAAGCCGGTCGATCTGATCACCTTGCGCGTCGACGACAACAACAACGTCGCCCCGGCGATCGGCACCCTGCCCGGTGTGGTGATCACGCCGCAGGCCGAATTACTGCCAACTGACTACCATTTCGCGCCGGCCCTGATCAATCAGGTGAAGAAAGCCGTGATCGACGAACTCGACGGCCAGGCGGGCTGGCGAGTGGTCAGCGTGAACCAGAACAACGTCGACCTGGCGGTGCTGCACGAAGTCGAGCCGTCGCCTGCGCCGTCGGTCTCGATCAGCCTGGACCGCGCCGTGCAGAACGCCGCACAGCACGCAGTCGACAACCAGGGTCGCCAGGCGATGATTGTCGTGATCAAGCCGTCGACGGGAGAGATCCTCGCGGTCGCGCAGAACGCCGCGGCCGACGCTATCGGCCCGCTTGCCACCACCGGCCTCTACCCGCCGGGGTCGACGTTCAAGATGGTCACCGCGGGTGCGGCGCTCGAACGCGACATGGCAAGCCCGAACACGCTTCTGGGCTGCCCCGGGCATCTCGACATCGGACAGCGAGTCGTACCCAACTATGGCGGTTTCGACCTGGGCACGGTGCCGATGTCGCGGGCCTTCGCCAGTTCGTGCAACACCACGTTCGCCCAACTGGCCAGCCAGTTGCCGCCGCGTGGGCTGACGCAGGCCGCCCACCAGTACGGCATGGGTCTCGACTACCAGATCGACGGGCTCAGCACGGTCACCGGATCCGTGCCGCCCACCGTCGATTTGGCTGAACGCACCGAGGACGGTTTCGGCCAGGGCAAGGTGCTGGCCTCCCCGTTCGGCATGGCGATGGTCGCGGCCACCGTGGCTGCCGGCAAGGCGCCGGTGCCCAAGCTGATCGAGGGACGGCCGACGAACATCACCGGCGATGCCACACCGATCAGCGACAAGATGATCGAAGGCCTGCGCCCGATGATGCGGCTGGTGGTGACCAACGGCACCGGCAAAGAGATCGCCGGCTGCGGCGAGGTGTACGGAAAGACCGGTGAGGCCGAGTTCCCGGGCGGCTCGCATTCCTGGTTCGCCGGCTATCGCGGCGATCTGGCGTTCGCAGCGCTGATTGTCGGGGGCGGCAGTTCGGAGTACGCGGTGCGGATGACCAAGTTCATGTTCGAGTCGATGCCCGCGGACTATCTCGCCTGAAAACGATTCAGCCGCAAGCCGTTAGATATAAAAAGCCTGTGGCCTGGGCGCGAGGGGCGCCCAGGCCACAGGGTTTATTCGCCGAGCTAGTGGAGATCCGGGGGCTCCGGCGTATCCGCTGCTGGCTCGACGGCTGGCGTCTGAACCGGTGGGGCCTAGGTGCCCCCAGCCCCACCGGTCCAGGCAGCCACCTCTCATCGAGGTGGAATTGACGGGATCAGAACGGCGTGCCCGTCAGCAGGTCGATCAGCGGAGTCAGGACGTAGTCGAGTCCGGTTGGCGTCAACAGGCCGTAGTCCAGGCCCGTTGCCAGGTAACCGAGGAAGCTGTCCGGCACCAGGTAGGCGTCGAGGCCGCCGGCCAGGGTGCCTGTCACGCCCTCTGTCGTCTGCTCGTAGAACGCGCTGGGGTCGATCGCGAAGATCAGGTTCTCCAGCCCGTGGTCCCCAGCGGTCTCTTCGAACGTGGTGACGGCGTTGAGAAACGACTCGTAGCCGGTGAGGTTCGAGTCGGCCGCCGAAATGTCCAGAGCATTGTTAGCGAAGCCCTGTTCGCCTGCGGCCGTGCCCATGGCGCCGAACAGAATGTCGTACGCGTCATTCGGGGTGCCCACGACGCCGGTCGCGGCGACGCCAGGGCTGTCGAAGAACGTGTCGACGACCGGGTCAGCGTGAGCGGTGCCTACGCTGAGCATCGCGGCGGCCGCGGCGCCGCCGGCGATGGTCGCCAAACTGAAACCTGCGCGCCCCTTACGTCGGATAGAATCGTTTTGACTCATGTGCGAGCCTCCAATCTTGGTATCTCTCGATGTGGATGTGGGGTTGCCGCCCTACAGCCGTTGGCTCGCACATGAGTCCTACTCTCCCCCTCATGGCGGACGAGCCGTCGACGGGTCGAAGCATATAACAAGTTGGGCCACCTGTTAAGCGAATTTTTAATTAAAAACTCAGGTGAACTTTCAATAGCGTTAAGCCTCCTCTTAGGCATCGTTCGACCATTGATCGCACCACTGACGTGACTACTCCGCCTGGTGGCAGCGCGCCCCGAACCCGCATGCTAATGGTGTTGCAAGCGTGAAACAGCAGGTCAGTGACCCGCCACGTGATCGATTCAGGTAAATCGGTATTGGCGCCCCCAGTGTGTGAGGGCCATTGTTCGACCAATGAACCCGAGAAAGTCCGACAAATTGGACTTTTATTCCGAATTATCGAACCGCTTGTCTGAGAGGCACTAGCAGAGGTTTCAAGGCCAATTATTTAAGCAAACAGGATCGTTTCGACCGATGTCATTAACCGGGATGGCTTGATCGAAGTTAACGCGGATGCCGGTTTCGGACGCGGGTTGTTTTCGTACTATCGGGATCAGTAGGCCGATCGAAGCGGGTGTCCGCGTCGCAGTGTTCGTCGTGGATACGTCGGCGTGTCCTGGCGGTAGATTGGTATCGCTATGACACGTCCCGATGAACTGTCCGAACTGCGGGTGTCGGACGCCGACCGCAACGGCACACTGCGGCGCCTGCACAATGCGGTCGCGCTCGGGTTGATCGACATCACCGAGTTCGAGGAACGCTCCTCGCAGGTGTCCTATGCGCGAACCCATAGCGAACTGGACGGGCTCGTCGGCGATCTGCCCGGGCCGGGAGCGATCGTCACGTCTGCCGCCGACCGGGTCGAGCTGCGCGGCTGGGCCGGGTCGCTCAAGCGTCACGGGGAATGGATGGTCCCGACACGGCTGGCTCTGGTGCGCCGGATGGGATCGGTCGAGCTGGATCTGGTCAAGGCCAGATTCGCCGGACCGGTTGTCGTCATCGAGCTCGACATGAGGTTCGGGTCGGTGGAGATCCGGCTGCCCGAGGGGGCCAGCGCGTCGATAGACGACGTCGAGGTCTACGGCGGTAGCGCGATCGATCGCCGCAAGGCCGCGCCGGCTGAGGGTCGACCGCACGTGGTGCTGACCGGTCGAGTGGTGTGTGGCTCGGTGAAGATCAAGGGTCCGCGCCGCCGGTCGCTTCTGCGCGGTCGCGGTCGTTCGAACTAAATGGATACGCTGGTGAACATGCCTGTTCGTTCCGCCTTGTCCGCCGGTGTGCTGTCGCCGACGCTGCCGGTGCCCAACTCGATTCCGCGCCCGGAATACGTGGGCAAGCCGACGGCGCGCGAGGGTTCCGAGCCGTGGGTGCAGACGCCTGAGGTCATCGAGAAGATGCGGGTCGCCGGGCAGATCGCCGCCGCAGCGCTCGCGGAGGCAGGCAAGGCCGTCGCGCCGGGGGTCACGACAGACGCGCTGGACCGGATTGCGCACGACTACATGGTCGACCACGGCGCCTATCCATCGACGTTGGGCTACAAGGGTTTCCCCAAGTCGTGCTGCACCTCGCTGAACGAGGTCATCTGCCACGGGATCCCCGACTCGACGGTCATCGAGGACGGCGACATCGTCAACATCGACGTCACCGCCTACATCGACGGCGTGCACGGCGACACCAACGCGACGTTTCTGGCCGGCGACGTCTCCGAAGAGCACCGCCTGCTCGTCGAGCGCACCCACGAGGCGACGATGCGGGCGATCAAAGCCGTCAAGCCGGGCCGTGCGCTGTCGGTCGTCGGCCGCGTCATCGAATCGTATGCAAACCGGTTCGGCTACAACGTGGTTCGCGACTTCACCGGCCATGGCATCGGGACCACCTTCCACAACGGACTGGTGGTGCTGCATTACGACCAGCCTGCCGTCACCACCATCCTCGAACCGGGCATGACGTTCACCATCGAACCGATGATCAACCTCGGCACGCTGGACTACGAGATCTGGGACGACGACTGGACAGTGGTCACCAAAGACCGCAAATGGACCGCGCAGTTCGAGCACACCCTGCTGGTCACCGAGTCCGGCGCGGACATCCTCACACTGGCGTGACGACAAGGCCGTGAGCGGCGCGCTGCTGGTCGCCGGCACCACCTCCGACGCGGGCAAGTCCATGGTGGTTGCCGGGCTGTGCCGGCTGTTGGCGCGCAAAGGAATTCGGGTCGCGCCGTTCAAGGCGCAGAACATGTCGAACAATTCCGCGGTCACCGTCGAGGGCGGTGAAATAGGCCGGGCCCAGGCCATGCAGGCCCGTGCCGCGGGTCTGGCTCCCAGCGTGCGTTTCAATCCGATTCTGCTCAAACCCGGCAGCGACACCACCTCCCAGCTGGTGGTCCGGGGGCAGGTGGCGGGTACAGCGACCGCGACCGGGTACTGGTCGGACCGCAATCGTCTGGCCGCTGTCGTGCAAGACGAATTGGCCGAGTTACGAGCCGAATTCGATGCGGTGATCTGCGAGGGTGCCGGATCGCCTGCCGAAATCAACTTGCGTGCAACGGACTTGGTGAACATGGGTCTGGCTCGTGCGGCGAATCTGCCGGTGGTCGTGGTGGGCGACATCGACCGCGGCGGTCTGCTCGCGCATCTGTTCGGCACGGTGGCGGTGCTCGAACCGGCGGATCAGGCGCTGGTCGCTGGATTCATCGTGAATAAATTCCGCGGCGAGGTCGCGCTGCTGGAGCCCGGGCTGCGTCAGCTGGCTGAACTCAGCGGCCGTCCCACCTACGGGGTGTTGCCGTACGCCGATGACCTCTGGCTCGACACCGAGGACGCGGTCCCGGTGCTGGCCCACCGCGTCCTGGGCACGCCGCGACCGCCGCGTGGTTCGCAGTGGCTTCGGGTCGCGGTGCTGCGCTTGCCGCGAATCTCCAACTCGACCGATGTCGAAGCGCTGGCCTGCGAACCGGGCGTGCTGGTGCGCTGGGTCCGCGAGCCCGCCGACCTGGCCGATACCGACGTCATCGTGTTGCCGGGCACCAAGTCGACCGTCGCCGACCTGGGCTGGCTGCGTGAACGCGGCCTGGACCGGGCCATCGGCGCGCATGCCGCGTCCGGGCGCCCGGTACTGGGCATTTGCGGGGGATTCCAGATGCTGTGCCGTTGGATCGACGACCCGGTCGAAAGCCGATCCGGCCGGACCGAGGCGATGGGGATGCTGGACGTCGACATCGAGTTCGCGGCCGCCAAGGTGCTGCGCCGCCACGAGGGGTCGCTGCGCGGCTACGAGATCCGTCATGGACGGGTAGCCCGCTGCACGGAGGCCACCTGGTTCGAGGCGTACGGGCAACCGGAGGGATACCGGCGCGACCAGATTTTCGGCACCCACTGGCACGGCTTGTTCGACAACGACGACTTCCGGCGGCGCTGGTTGACCGAGGCTGCGTCGGCCTCGGGCCGGCACGAATTCGTGGCGGCCGACGACGTCAACGTGGCGGCGCGTCGCGATGCGCAACTTGACGTAATGGCCGATTTATTGGACGTTCATCTTGACGTCGATGCCGTGACGGCGTTGCTCGACGACGGGCCGCCCTGTCGGCCGACGATTGTTACCGCACTGCGCTGACCGCGCTTCGTGTGGCGGGCCTAAAAAGCCGCGCGAGCAAGGGCTTTCGTGGTGATCGTTCCTTATTGCCATCGCGGTCGTCGCATCGACGGGAACCAGATCGATGTTGCCGGTACGTTTCCAATTTCAATTTAGTTCACGATCCGCACGAAAACGGCCCGCGCGCGGGCTTTTTCACTGTAATTTGCGGTGGTGCCTTCGACGATGATGACGACCGTCGACGGGTTTCCCATCCAGGTCTGCGACACGGGTCCGGAGCAGGGCTCCGTCGTGGTGCTGCTCTGTGCAGCCCAGCGGGCGCCGGGCGCATATGACGCGGTGTGCGAACGGCTGCACACGGCGTCGCTGCGCACGATCGTCGTGGGACCCGACCCGCAGCTGACGTCAAAGTCTGTGGTGGGTGTTCTCGATGTGCTCGACGTGAGCTGGGGCGTGCTCGTCGGCGACCGGACGGGCGGGGAGTTGGCCTGGGAACTGGCCGCCACGCGGTTGGACCGCTTCACCGGGCTGGTCGTCATCGACCGCGGTCACCCGCGCGTCGCCGACCAGGCCGGCGTGATCCGCGACCACCACTGCCCGCCGGTCGAGATCAACACCACCGCACTGGTCAGCACGGCCGCCGCGCATTCCGTGGCCCAGGCCAGCCAGCGATACGTCTACGGCGATTACCGGGTGGTGGATCTGCTTGGCCGGCGCAATGCCCACGAGTCGACCGCGCAGTTGGCCGCCGAGATCGTCCTGCGCACCAGCACCTGGTGACGGACCCGGTCACGTCGTGAGCTTGTCGCGAGACGAACTCGAGCGACTGGTCGCTGCCGGTGATGTCGACACGGTCATCGTCGCGTTCAGCGACATGCTGGGCCGGCTGATGGGCAAGCGGGTGTCAGCGCAATTCTTCGTCGACGAGGTGGCCGAGTCCGGAGCCGAATGCTGCAACTATCTGTTCGCGGTCGACGTCGAGATGAACACCGTCGCGGGATACGCCATGTCGGGATGGGATTCCGGATACGGCGACATGGTGATGCGGCCGGATTTGTCGACGCTGCGGCGGGCGCCGTGGTTGCCGGGCACGGCGCTGGTGCTCGCCGACTTGGTGTGGCACGACGGCAGCCCTATCGAACCCTCACCGCGCCACGTCTTACGCCGCCAGTTGGACCGGTTGAACCAGCGCGGTCTGCGGGCTTATGTCGCCACTGAACTGGAATTCATGGTCTTCGACGACACCTACCGAGAGGCCTGGGCGAGCGAATATCGCGAGCTGACACCGGCCAGTGATTACAACCTGGACTACGCGGTGATGGCCTCGAGCCGCCTCGAGCCGCTGTTGCGCGACATCCGCCAGCACATGCAAGGCGCGGGACTGCACTGGGAGGCCGTCAAGGGGGAGTGCAACAAGGGACAGCAAGAGCTCGGGTTCCGATACGACGAGGCACTGGTCAGCTGTGATAACCACGGCGTCTACAAGAACGGCGCCAAAGAAATCGCCGACCAGCACGGCAAATCGCTGACGTTCATGGCGAAATACGATGAGCGCGAAGGCAACAGCTGCCACATTCACATGTCGCTGAGGTCGGCCGATGGTTCTGCGATGGCCGCCGAGGACGGTCAACCGTTCGGTATGTCACCGACGTTCCGCAGCTTCATCGCGGGCCAGTTGGCCACGTTGCGGGAGCTGACGCTGCAGTATGCGCCGAACATCAACTCCTACAAGCGGTTCGCCGCTCGCAGCTTCGCACCCACGGTGGTGGCGTGGGGCGTGGACAACCGGACCTGCGCACTGCGCGTCGTCGGTCGCGGCGACAATTTGCGGGTGGAATGCCGGGTGCCCGGCGGTGACGTCAACCAATACCTGGCCGTCGCGGCGCTCATCGCCGGCGGACTGCACGGCATCGACAAGGGCCTGGAGTTGCCGGAACCGTGCTCTGGCAATGCGTACGAGACGACAGGCGACGTCGAGCGTCTCCCCGCTACGCTGGCTGAAGCGATGACGCTGTTCGACGCGTCGGCAATCGCCCGAGAGGCATTCGGGGATGCCGTGGTGAGCCACTACGTCAACTATGCCCGCGTCGAGGTGGACGCGTTCAATGCGGCAGTCACCGATTGGGAGAGGGTTCGCGGGTTTGAGCGCTTTTGATCCGGGCTCGGCACCGCCGGTGATCGGCCTGACCACCTACCTCTCTCAAGCCCGGACCGGAGTGTGGGACGTGCCCGCCAGCTTTCTGCCCGCGGTCTACTTCCAGGGCGTGACGGCGGTCGGCGGCGTGGCCACCTTGCTGCCGCCGCAGCCGGTGGACGCCGGCATCGCCGAGCGGGTGCTCGACGGCCTGGACGGGCTGCTCATCACGGGCGGCACTGACGTCGACCCCGCCGTTTACGGCCAGACGCCGCATCCGAGCACCGACAAGCCCGGCCATCAGCGCGACGCGTGGGAGTTCGCATTGCTGGACGCCGCGCTGAGGCGCGGGCTGCCGGTGCTGGGCATCTGCCGCGGCGCGCAGGTGCTCAACGTCGCCCGCGGCGGAACGCTGCATCAGCACCTGCCCGACGTCATCGGGCATAGCGGGCATCGGGCCGGCAACGCGGTGTTCACCTCGCTGCCGGTGCGCACCGTGCCCGGCACCCGGCTCGCCGGGCTGGTCGGGGAATCCGTTGACGCGCGGTGCTACCACCATCAGGCGATTGCCGAGCTCGGCGACGGCCTGGTCGTCAGCGCCTGGGATGCCGACGGTGTGATCGAGGCGTTGGAGCTGCCTGGGCACGACTTCGTGCTCGCCGTGCAGTGGCACCCGGAGGAAAGTCTGGACGACCTGCGACTGTTCTCGGCGATCGTCGAGGCGGCGCGGGCTTATGCGATCGGACGAGTGAAGTAATGGATTTGACTCAGCGGCTGGCCGGCAAGATCGCCGTGGTGACCGGCGGCGGCGGGGGCATCGGGCTGGCATCGGCGCGCCGACTGCACGCCGAAGGCGCCACCGTCGTCATCGGTGACATCGACGAGCGGACCGGCGCGGTGGCCGCCGACGAAGTGGGCGGTCTGTTCGTGCCGGTGGATGTTGCCGACGAGTCTTCGGTCAACACGCTCTTCGACACTGCAGTGGGCGACTACGGTGCGGTCGACATCGCGATCAACAACGCCGGCATTTCTCCCCCTGATGACGATCTGATCGAGAACACCGAGCTGCCGGCGTGGCAGCGAGTGCAAGACGTCAACCTGAAATCGGTGTATCTGTGCTGCCGGGCGGCGTTGCGGCACATGGCCCCCGCCGGCCGCGGGTCGATCGTCAACATCGCCTCGTTCGTCGCGGTGATGGGATCGGCGACCTCGCAGATCTCCTACACCGCGTCCAAGGGCGGCGTCTTGGCGATGTCACGAGAGCTCGGTGTGCAGTTTGCCCGCCAAGGGATTCGGGTCAACGCGCTATGCCCGGGCCCGGTGAATACTCCACTGCTGCAAGAGCTTTTCGCCAAGGATCCCGAACGCGCGGCGCGGCGGATGGTGCACGTTCCGATGGGCCGATTCGGTGAAGCCGACGAAATCGCCGCCGTCGTAGCATTTTTGGCCAGTGATGACGCATCGTTCATCACCGCGGCGACGTACTTGGTCGACGGCGGCATCAGCGCCGCGTACACCACCCCGCTCTAGCGTCGTTAGTCGATTCGCCCGGACTGCACCGCCCACTTCTCCTCGATGCGCGCATAGCGCCAGATCAGCAACGAGGCACACCACGTCACAACGAACAGGCCGACGATGACAAAACCCATCGCGTTGAGGTCGACACCGCCGAGCCAGCTCCAGAGTCCGCCGGTCCAGCCGAACTGTTCGGCGAGCAGTCCGAGCAACTCGACACTGCCAATGAGCAGGGCGACCACCACCGAAAGTCCGGTGATAGTGATGTTGTAGTAGATCTTGCGAACGGGGTTCGAAAACGCCCAGCCGTAAGCGAAATTCATGAACGAGCCGTCGATGGTGTCGAGCAGGCACATACCCGCGGTAAACAGGACCGGCAGGCACAAGATGGCGTACCACGGCAGGCCGGCCGCGGCGCTGGTGCCGGCCAGTACCAGCAGCGCGACTTCGGTGGCGGTGTCGAAGCCCAGACCGAACAAGAGGCCGACGGGATACATGTGCCACGACGCGCTCACCGATCTGGTGAAGCGACCGAGCACCCGATTCAGCAGTCCGCGGTTGTTCAGCTGTGTTTCAAGCTCGTCGGCGTCGTAGTAACCGCGACGCATCTGCGCGAACACCCGCAGGATGCTGACCAGGATGACGACGTTGATGATGGCGATGAGGTACAAGAACACGCCCGATACGCTGGTGCCGATCAGGCTTGTGTAGTGATGCAGGGCCGAAGAGTTCTGTTCGACCGGCCCGACTATTGCCTTGAGTCCGAATGCGATCAGCAGCGCGAGCCCGAATACGACTGATGAGTGGCCGAGCGAGAAGAAGAACCCGACGGCAAGCGGCCGCTGCCCGTCGTTCATCAGTTTGCGGGTGGTGTTATCGATCGCTGCGATGTGGTCGGCGTCGAATGCGTGGCGTAGCCCCAGCGTGTAAGCGGTCAGCCCGATACCGATACCGAACGCTTTGTCCCCGACGCTCAAGTGCGCCGGCTCGACAACGAGTACCAGCGTGCCCCAACCGATCACATGCAGCGCGATGATCACTGCCGTCATCGATCCCAAGCGCAGCCACTCGTCGGGACTCAGTGCGCGCCGTAGCCCAAACCGCGACACTGATTGCCGGCTGAGTGTGTCAGCGGCCATCTCGCGTCCCATCTGGAAATAAACCCCGGCCATTTTCGACGCTAGACCCGAGTTACGTCTCATGCAGACGATTCGCAAGAAATCTGCAACTGCTTTGCAGGTGGAATATCAAGGGGTCGGGTAGAGCCCGGCGCGCTGCGGTCAGCCCCGAAAGGTGATCAGTGGGATCGCCATTTCGGCGGGCGTCGCCGCGCCGTGGAAGCCGATCAGTTGAGCCGCCTCCGGTGGCTCATGATTGGTGGCCAGCAGCGCCGTGTCACCGGTACAGGTGACGACGACATCACCGATCCGCGGCAAGTGCTCAGGACGCACCGGTCCGAAGAGCCCGGTCGCGACGGCGTCGTCGCGGCTGCGCGCATCCGCCCGCCCTCTGAGCAGCTCTCGCCACGTCGCGATCACGTCGGACGTCGCGCCCGGCTCGGTGTGCAGGTAGCGCACTCGCGGATCGCCGGCGACCACCTGCACTCCTGCGCCCAACCGCCGATCGGCGTCAATGTCGATCCGCTTGTCCGGCGGCACGTTCAGTCCGCCATGGTCCGCGGTGATCAGCAGCGCCGCATCCGGGGGTAACGCCTCGACCAGCCGCGTGAGCAGCGCATCGACTCGCGCGGCGGCACCGTGCCACTCCGATGAACCGATGCCGAACACGTGTGCCGCAGTGTCGAGTTCTGCCGTGTAGGCGTAGACCAGTCCTGGGGCCGCGAGCACCTGGTCGACGACGAGTTGGGCATAGTCGTCGCTGTCATTCGCGGCGTGGGATGAGGCGCCGCGGTATGCGGCCTCGGTGAGGCCGCTGCCGATAAATTTCGCGGGCAGCACCGCGCGGGCGTCGATACCGGCCTGCCGCACTCGCTCGAACCAGGTTGGGACAGGCTGCCATTGAGCCGCCGGGGGATCGCCGTGCCAAAAGATGTGGTTGAGCACCCGGTCGGTGTCGGGCAGCTTGACGGTGAAGCCCAGGATTCCGTGCTGGCCCGGGGCGACCCCGGTGGTCAACGACGCGAGGCTGGTCGGCGTGGTGGAGGGGAAGGTGCAGGTGAGTTCGTCGAGCCGACCGACGTCACCGGTCAGTACCGACGCCAACAGCGGTGCATCGGCGGCCACTGCCGGGAGCAGGTGCCAGCCCATGCCGTCGATGAGAACGACCCCGACTCGGCGCACATCGCCGACCCACTCGGTCACTCCCAACGCGTCGGTCGCACTGGCGACCGCGAGCAGCGCAGCCGCGGCGGGCAGCACGTCGCAGATCGAACGCGACACATCGGGCACGACGCCAGTGTGACAGCCGGGTCTTTGATCCGGTCAATGGCTGCGATCCAGCCTCCGACTGCGTGATACTGGACGGGTGGCCAGGCCCCCGGCTTTGGATCCCGTCGTCACCGAGCGGATCGGCGAGTTGTTGCGGGCCCATGGTCTGCGCCGGATGGCCTCCCGGATCGCGGTCTTGGCAATGCTCGAGCCGGTCCACGGGCATCTTTCGGTTGCCGAGATCGACCAGCGGCTGCACGAGTGCCTGCCGGCCGACGACCAGCCGCCGGACTTGGCCACGATCTATCGCACGGTGACCACTCTGGTCGACCAGGGTGTGCTACATGCGCTGACCCTCGAGGGCGGAGTCACCACCTACGGCTTGGCCGCCGATCCGCACCACCACGCGGTGTGCACACGATGCGGCTCGATCATCGAAGTGCCGGCAGGACGACTCGCCGCGGCGCTGGAACACGCAATGGCGGGCAGCGCGTTCACGCTGTCCGAGCGCGCCGGACTCACCCTGCACGGACTATGCCCGCAGTGTCAGGCACCAGGGGACACCGGCCGCTCCAGCCGCTGATTTGTCACATGCAGCTGGCGGTTGGTGCTGTCCGCCAGCGCACGTATCTGCTCGGGTTGCAATCGACCGCACAGCCGGCCCCAGTGGATCGCAATATCCTCTCCGACGGTCACGTCGGGCATCGCGCTGTACCCGTCGGCCCAGACGTCGAGCCGGCGCGCCGACGGCGCGGACAGGCCCAGCGTGTGTCCGTCCCACACCAGTTGGCGACACGACACCTCGAGGCCCTCGCCATCACGGGAAAGAACTGTGCCCCAAGTGATTCGGCAATTCTCCAGGATGTTCAACGGTTGCTCGCCGAGCCCACGATTGAGCAGCCGCGACCACGGATAGACACCGAACACGTGGAAGCAGTGGTTGGCCGCCGCCTCGCATGCCAAGTCCGCGGTGAGGTGCCCCCAGTAGCGGCCGGCTCTGGGTCCGATGATCGCGAGCAACTCCTCGACGAATTCATCGGGATCAACCTCGGCGCCGATTCCGCAACCGAGCCAGTACGATTCGACGAGCCGGTAGTCCAGCGGGTCGGTGATGCCGGTCATCTTCGCTAGCACTTGCAAGTAGGGCCAGGCGCCGGAGAACTGCGTCGCGGCGAACCTCACGTCGTCGATGGTGCCGTCGCGCAACGCTCCCCCGAGTGGTGGACCGCAATAACCCAGCGCGTTAGGCGCATATGCGTAGCGGGCGAACATCTCTGGCCCGGGGTCGGCTGGATCCAATTGTCACGCCTGCCCGGAGGATCCCACCAGCTTCGCGGCGTCTCGGTGCATGCGGCCGAAATTGTAGTAGGCCGCGCATGCTCCCTCAGGCGACACCATGCACGTCCCGATCGGGGTTTCCGGGGTACACGCTGTGCCGAAAACCTTGCATTCCCAAGGCTTGAGAACACCCTTGAGCACCTCACCGCACTGGCATGCTTTCGGGTCGGCGACCCGCACGCCGGGCATCGCGTATCGCAGTTCGGCGTCGAACTCCGCGAAGTCGTCGTGCAGCCGCAGCGCACTTTGCGAGATGAAGCCAAGCCCGCGCCATTCGAAGTGTGGGCGCAGCGCGAACACCTTGCCCATCAGTGCCAGCGCGGCCGGGTTGCCGTCCTCGGGAACCACGCGTTTGTACTGATTCTCCACCTCGCAGCGGCCTTCGCGGATCTGGCGCAGCAGCATGGTGACCGACGCCAGGATGTCGAGTGGCTCGAATCCGGCTACCACCAAAGGCTTTCGGTACACCTCGGGGACGAAACGGTATGGCCGGTTGCCTACCACGGTCGACACGTGCCCTGGGCCGATGAAGCCGGACAGCCGCAGGTCCGGTGACTCGAGGATCGCCTTGATCGGCGGCACGATCGTGACGTGGTTGCAGAAAACGCTGAAGTTGCGCAGGCCCAGCTCGCGTGCCCGCACCAGTGTCACCGCCGTCGACGGTGCGGTGGTCTCGAATCCGATGGCAAAGAACACCACGTGCTTATCCGGTTTCTCGACGGCGATCTTGAGCGCGTCCAACGGCGAGTAGACGAACCGCACATCGGCGCCGCGCGCTTTGGCATCGAGCAGGCTGCCGTCCGAGCCGGGAACACGCATCATGTCGCCGAAGCAGGTGAAGATCACGTCGGGCTGGCGGGCCAGCCACATCGCATCGTCGATGCGGCCCATCGGAATAACGCAGACCGGGCACCCGGGACCATGCACCAGTTCGACGTTGTCGGGTAGTAGGTGTTCGATGCCGTGCCGGTAGATGGTGTGGGTGTGCCCGCCGCACACCTCCATGAACTTGAAGTGGTCGGGGCCGCTGCCCGCCAAGTGCGCGATGGCGGTCAGCAGCTTGCGGGCCGCCGCCGGATCGCGGAATTCGTCGACGAATTTCATCAGCGTCCCCCTTAGACAATCGCCGAGGAGTCGAAGGCTTCCAATTCGGTGGTGTAAGCCTCACCGAGCTTCTTGACGGCGGCCAGGGTCAGCAGCGCCTCGGTCTCGTCGATCTTGGCCATCGCAAAGCCGACATGGACAAGGACCCAGTCGTCGGGCTCGGGCAGGTCGTCTTCCAGCAGTCGCACACTGATCGTCCGTTGCACACCGCTGACGTCGACCTTCGCCAAATAGTTCGCCGGATCGGTGATCTCAACGATCCGGCCCGGAATCCCCAGACACATAAGGCGTCTCCTCTCTCAGCTCAGCAGATCCGCGGCAGCGGATCGCCGACGAGCATGTCGACGATTCGGGTGCCGCCGAATCCGGTACGCAGCACGACAGTTTCTTCTGGCGCCGCGACGATTTCCCCGACCTCGGCCGCGTCGGTGCCCAGCGGATGTGACCGCAGCGCGGCCAGCCCGGACGCCGCTTCGTCGGGTGCGACGACGGCGACGAACTTGCCCTCGTTGGCGACGTAGAGGGGATCGATGCCGAGCATCTCGCATGCGCCATTCACCATGGGCTGCACCGGCAGTCGCTCCTCGTCGAGCAGCACGCCAAGACCGCATGCCTGGGCCAGTTCGTTGCAGACCGTTCCGACCCCGCCCCGAGTCGCATCACGCAACCAGCGGGTCGACGGCGCGGCCGCCATCAGCAGTTCCACCAGTGGCGACAGGCTGGCGGTGTCGGAGTGGATGTCCGCTTCGATGGCGAGGTCACCCCGGGCGAGCATCACCGCCATACCGTGATCACCCATCGAGCCGGACAGCAGCACCTTGTCGCCGGCGCGCACCGACGCCGCGGAGAATGTGCGGCCCGCGGGAATGACACCGGCACCCGTGGTGGTGACGAACACGCCGTCGGCGGCGCCCCTGGGCACCACCTTGGTGTCGCCGGTGACGATCTGCACGCCCGCTGCGGCCGCGGCGTCGGCCATGTCGGCGACGATCTGCTTCAGCTCGTCGATAGAAAAGCCCTCTTCCAGAACGAACGCAGCCGCGATCCAGGACGGGACCGCGCCGGCCATCGCGAGGTCGTTGCAGGTGCCGTGCACGGCGAGCTCTCCCAACGACCCGCCGGGAAAGCGCCTGGGCTGCACCACAAATGAATCGGTCGACATGGCCAGCCGCTCACCGCCGGGCAAAGTGAGGACCGCACCGTCACCGAGCGACTCCAACAGCGGGTTGCGAAACGCCTCCACGAACACCGCATCCACCAGAGCCGCCGAAGCCTTTCCGCCCGCGCCGTGCGCCAGGGTGACGTGGTCGTCGAGCAAGCGCGGACGGCGCCTGCGGAACACCTCGATCCGCTCGATCACCTCGCCCTCGGCGAACTGCGGCCCCGACGAAAGGTATTCACCCGCTGACTTACTCATGCGGCCCCCAGACCTTGATTGTCGACCCGTTTTTGGGTGGCCAGCCACAGCTCGTAACTCAGCAGCGCCTGCGACTCCTGAATACGATGCACGCTTTGCGAACGAACGACGAAGCAGACGTCCACATCTGCGTTGTCCGCGAATGCGCCGCCGTCATAGCCGGCGAAACCGATGGTGTACAAATCGCGCCGGTGCGCCTCGGCCAGCGCGGCGAGCAGGTTGGACGAATTTCCACTGGTCGACATCGCGATCGCGATGTCTCCGGGCTTTGCGCGGGCGATCAATTGACGGGCGAACACCAGATCGAACCCGACGTCGTTGCCCAGCGCGGTGACGATGGCCTGGTCGGCGGCCAACGACCAAGCGGGCAGCGGCTTTCCGGTCGGCGGGCGGGAGAACAACGCGGCCACAGTGGTGGAATCGGTACAGCTGCCGCCGTTTCCGAAGGTGAACAGCCGGCCGCCGGCCGCGAAGCGGCCTGCCATCTCCGCGGCGGCTTGCTTCAGCAGCTCGGCGTTGGCGTCCAGTGTGCTGCGTCGCAGCGCCAGGCTCTCGGCGGCCTTCGCCTGCGCCGACGCCGCGAGATCGGCGAGCAGCGACTCCGGATTGTCCTGCTGCGCATCGATGAACGGATACAGGAAGTTGGTCGGCTCGTCGTGGCTCATTGGCGTCGCTCCTCCTCATCGCTGCGCTCTGCATCGTCGTCGGCGCGGGTCATCACGTGTCCTCCCAGACGCGGCTGATCGCGGTCCCGGCGTGCACGACGACCAGGTCGCCTGCAGCGACCGGGCCGACCAGTGTCGTCACCACGATCTCGACGCCTCGCGCGGTCCGCACCGCGGCGGTTCCATCGGCCGACTCCGTCACCACCTCACCCAGGCGTCCCTCGTCACTGCACGTGACGCATACATCCTCGGTGCACTCGGGCGTGAGCAATCCCGAGTGCTCGAAACACACATGGGTGAGCTCCCACAACAGGTGGTAGAACAGTACAAAGCCACCCGTGACCGGTACGCGCGGATCGGGATCGTCCAGCCACAGAACGTGATCCGCCATGCCCGCTTCGGGCCGCTCGCCGCTACCGATCCAGATCGTGGTGGCGCCCCATGCCGGGCCGCGGCGCATCACCGAACTCACCTGCGGGTCGTCCGCACCGGACACCGCGACCACGATGTCACCGGGTCTCACCGACACCCGCACCAGATCGACGAGCTCGGGTCCGGTCAATGCGACCGCCGGCAACGCCCGCTTTCCCATGATCACCGGATGCACGAACTCGACCGCGATGTGCAGCGCATGCGGCTCCCACGACGGTGCGATGGACCACATCGTCCCGCCTGCCGCGAACCGCTTCGCCAACGTGAACGCCGCCCCGGCAAGATCGGCAGCCAGTTCGGTGTCAAGCCCGTGATCGATCGCAGTGGACGTCATCACGACGCTGCCTCGTCCAGCGCGGTGAGCACGGAGATGGCGGCCTGACCCAAGGCCAGCCCACCGTCGTTGGGCGGCACGATCTGATGCGTGAGCACATCGAATCCGGCCTGCTGCAACCGTTGTCGGCAGCTCTGTAGCAACAGGACATTCTGGAACACCCCGCCGGTCAGGCCCACCAGCCGGACCGGTCCGGCGATCAATGCCACCGCCTCTGCGACCGCGATCGCGACAGCCCGGTGGAAATCGGCCGCCAGCAGTGCCGGCGGCACACCGGCACGCAGGGCCGACACCATCGCCTGCACCAGGTCCGCCGGGTCGATCACCCCGTCAGCGCGTACCGTCAGTCGCAGCCCCGGTCCGCCTGCATCGCCGACCGAGTCGGCCAACGCCTCGAGCTCGATGGCGGCCTGGCCTTCGTAATCGATCCGGTGCCGCACGCCCAGCAGCGATGCGACCGCGTCGAACAGCCGGCCCATGCTGGAGCACGGCACGCAGCCCGCGTTGTTGTCCAATTGTGAACGGGTGAAGCGCAGTTCGGCGGCTGTGGCCGCGGTGACCGGGGGCAGATCCGGTGTCCACTCGATGTCGGCCATCCACAACTGGGCCAACGCCGTTCGGCACGGATTGCGCACCGCCGCATCACCACCCGGCAGCGGTACCGGCAGCAGGTGTGCGACCCGCTCGAAGCGGTGACTGTCAGGCCCGAGCTTGAGAATCTCGCCACCCCAGATCGTGTGGTCGCAGCCGTAGCCGGTGCCGTCGAACGCGACCCCGATGATCGGCTCGCCGATGCGTCCGTGCTCGGCCAGCAGCGACACCACGTGCGCGTGGTGATGCTGAACCAGGTCGACTGGTCGTTCGCCGGCACGGCGCTCGGCCCAGCTGCGGGTGTGATAGCCCGGATGCAGGTCGGCGGCCAATCGTGTTGGCTGATAGCGGATCTCGCTGAGTTGATCCACCGCGCGCTCGAACGCCTGCAGAGTCTCCAGCGTCGCCATGTCGCCGATGTGTCCGGACATGTACGCGCGTGCACCGTCGGTGAGGCAGAAGGTGTTCTTCAGTTCGCCGCCGACGGCCAGCACCGGTGGCCCGCCGCGGCCGAGGGTCACAGGCAGTGGGGCGTACCCGCGGGATCGGCGGATCGGCAGTTCCCGGCCGTCGACGACGCGCACCACGGAGTCGTCGCAGGGCACGTGGATCGGCCGGTTGTGGTCGAGCACCGCGTCGCACAGCGGTGGAAGTCTTTGCCTGGCATCGTCTTCGGTGAAGCAGATCGGTTCATCGGAGCGGTTGGCGCTGGTCAGCACCAAGGCGTCGGGAACCGGGACGTCGGCCTGCGGGACCGCGGCGAGCAGTAGGTGATGGATCGGTGAGTAAGGCAGCATCAGCCCGATCAGCGGACTGCCGGGTGCGACGGCGTCGGCAACCGGCGCATCACGACGACGCCGCAGCAACACGATGGGCCGAGCCGCACTCGACAGCACCGCGGCTTCAGCGTCGTGAATGTGCGCGTAGCGCCGGGCGACAGCGAGATCGCGCACCAGCATGGCGAACGGCTTGGCGCCCCGCGCTTTCCGTGCGCGCAGCGCGGCCACCGCTGCAGCGTCGTCGACCCGACAGGCCAGGTGATAGCCGCCGATACCCTTGATCGCGACCACAGCACCCGCGGCCAGCGCCCGCTGGGTCGCACCGATCGCGGCGTCGGGTCCGTCGACACGTGCGGAGTCCGTGGACCACCACAGCGACGGCCCGCAGTCGGGGCACGCGATCGGCTGCGCGTGAAAGCGGCGGTTGGCCGGGTCGTGGTATTCGGCGGCGCACCGCTCGCACATGGTGAACGCCGACATGGTGGTGGACGGACGGTCGTAGGGCAGGGCTTTGATGATGGTGAACCGGGGACCGCAGTTGGTGCACGTCACAAAGGGGTGCCGGTAGCGGCGGTTGTCTGGGTCGAACAACTCGGCAACGCAGTCGTCGCAGACGGCGACGTCGGGCGGGATCGGGGTGGCGACACCGTCGGTCGTCTTGCTTCCCACGATGCGAAAGGTGTTGCCGTATCGGCTATCCGCGGTGACATCCACGGCGTGGACGGCGCTGATCGCTGCCAACGGCGGCGCCTCGGTGCGCAGCCGCCGCGCGAATTCGTCGATACGTGCGCTCGGCCCCTGCACTTCGAGGAAGACCGCGCCGGAATCGTTGCCGACGAAGCCGGCCAGTCCGAGCTCGGTGGCGAGCCGGTGCACGAACGGGCGGAAACCCACCCCCTGGACGACACCGGTCACCGTGAATTGCTGTCGGGCGTTGTCGAATTGGACCAGCGTATCAGTCATCGTCGGGACCAGAGCCCATCAACTGCAGACCGGCCATCGCCTGCTCGGCGCCGGCCCGGTCGGTCTTGTCCACGACGAAACCCATGTGGATGATCACCCAGTCGCCGGGTGCGAACGTTTCGTCCGGCATCATGCCGACATTGACCTTGCGCTGCTGCCCGGCGACGTCGACGAGCGCGAGCTGCCCGTGGTAGCCCTCCACCATCGCGACGACTTGGCCGGGTATGCCCAGACACATGGCTCAGCCCTGCCGCTCCACCGATACCGACGGTGATCGTGACCGCAAACCGGCGACGACCTCGGCAAGGGCGTCGACGGCCCGTGGCACCGCGCGCCCGACGGCCTCGGTGAGGCCGATGTCCTCGTCGACGTTTCCGGCCTCGCAGCCGATGACGACCGTATAGGGCGGTGTGCCGCCCAGCGTCCTCAGGCTGGCGAACACTGCGGCGGGATCCATGCTGTGACAGTCCAGAGTGGCGGTGGTCGAATCTGATTCATGGTCGGCCTCGAAGATGTGCAGTGCGCCTGGGCTGCCTCGGCTGGGTATCGCGTCGACGATGACCAACGCGTCCCAGTCGTCCAGCAGGTCGTAGGCCAGATGCATGCCCGCAATGCCGTAGTCGACGACCCGCACACCCGAATTATCCTGCTGCACTGGGACATGCCGGACCACCTCGGAGCCGAACCCGTCGTCGCCGAGGAAGATGTTGCCGATACCTGCTACCAGGATGCGCACTGAAATCGGACCGTCCCGGCGACGCTACATGTGCCGCATCTTGAGGTACCGCCGTGCATCTGGGAGGGACATCAGCCCCACCACGACTCCGGCCAACGTGATCATCGCCAAGATGCCGATGAACACCCATCCTACGACTGCCATGTCGAACTCCTTTCTGTTGTGCTGGTTTCCAGCGGCTCGACTTCGTCGGGGGAGAAGTAGAGATAGCGGCCGTACCACTCGTGCAGGTCGGCCGCCGGGTCGTCCTCGACGACGACGCCGAGGTGCTGATTGCCGTCGACGTCTTCGTGGACCGAGGTCACCCGAGCCGTCTTCTCCGCGAAGAACAGGTCTTGCGCGTCGGCTCGGCGCGCCGGATGCAGAAGCACGCGACTGCCCCGCGCAATTCGGACACCGTTCACCAACACCGCGTCGATGTCCGGCCGTACTGCGTTGTCGGCCAGCGGATCCCACCAATCGACGCCGTCGGGTATCTCCGGGATCAGACCGACAGGGTCTCGTGGATCACGCAGTGTGCCGTGTAGCCGTGTCATGGCTTCGGGTGACATGGACTCGCAGCGGTCGATGATTTTCGCGGCCAGCGGATCGGTGGCCCGGGCCTGTGCCTTCTCTTCGTCGGTCATCGTCAGCACGCGTAAGGTCAGGATCTCGTCGATCTCGGTGCAGTCGTACAGCGCGGTCTCGCTTTGTTCAGCGACCTCGGGGTGGTCGTAGAGAATGATCGGTGAGATCAGCAGCAGATCGGTGGCACCGGGCGCGCCGGCCAGCACCGGAAAACAGCGGTGCTGGCTGCATCGGGACACCGCGTCGGTTGCGGACAGCGGTGGCTCGAGGAGCGAAACGAACGCTCCGCCAATGGCTTCTGCGACGATGTGGGTACCGATCAGCGATCGCGCGATCGCATCGTCTTTGTCGACAGCAGCGGCGCCGGTGTTTGCGACGCGTACCGAGACGCGATCCAACGCAGCGTCCGGCTCCATGCGCACACTCAATGTGGCACTCACCTCCTGCCGCTGCCGAACCAGTCGACCGCCCCCGACCGTCTCGATGACGGTTGCTGCCGGGGCGGTCAACGACAGCGTCCATGCTTCGGTCGGATCGTTGAACGCGAAAGGGCCGAAGGACTCTTCAATTTCGACGGCTTCGTCCCACGTCAGCCACGAACCGGTTGGTGTGATGAGTTCGTCGACGGGTTCGTAGCGTCCGCCGCCGGTGTCGCGCTCGGCGCGGCGGTGCTGCAGTTGCAGGAAGCGCACCGTCAGCGTGATCGCCTGCGCTCCGTCGACAAGGAACTGCGCCGCGATGGTGTCGTCCTCGCCGATCCCGGTCGCGGCCGCGCCGGCGGGACCCACAACGCCCCACTGCCAACGTGATTGGTTCCTGCACGACGTCGCGCGGTACGGGTAGAGCAGGTAGCCCTCGTAGAGGACGGCGTCGGCGACGGCGCGGGCCCGGTCCCAGTCCGCGGTCATCGGACTTCCTCGCGAACCTGGCGCCAGCAGCTCGGTGACGGCGTCGTCAAGACTCAGATGTCCGCGCGCGGACTTGTAGGCGCTCAGCGCAGCCATGGTGTCGTGACCCAGCCGCAGCCACCCGCTGTTCGGGATAGTGCTGGCCGATCAGGTCCCGCCACACCGACACCGGCATGTCGTAGCGGTCCTCGCAGTCCCACGGTATCTGCTGGACCGAGAAACCATGCTGGCCCGCCATGAAAATCGTTCCGCTGAACAAGAACTGAAGCGGAATGGACCCGGCGCGCAGCGCGTGCAGATACTTCGCCGCCGTCACCTCGAAGTCGTAGGTGCACTCCAACTGCAGTGCCACCTCAGCGGTGGTGCTGAATCCCGGGCAGCATCGCCGCGCAGTGCTGCCAGAGAAACGTGTGCTGGGTCGTTCCCCAGCGTTCCCGCGGCCCGAACAAGTCGGTCAACCCGGCGGCCTCGTCGTCGGAATAGCCGCGCCGCAGCGGATCGATGCGGACCTGACAGCGCAACGCGAGCGCATGCACCGGCTGGTCACCGGGTATCGACACACCGATGCGTGCGGTCAACGACGGCGTGATGGCATAGGGCTCGGGTGTCACGTCGATGACGGTGAAGGACGCGCCGGCGGTCATGGCCGCCGCTCCTCACTGCGTTCGGTGAGCGCGCTGAAGAATTCGTCGATGAACTGACGTGCGTCCTGGCCGCCGTCGAAGCCACGCCACAACATCCGGAGCCCGCCGACGAACTCGTAGCAGGCGTCGATCGGGACCAGAAAACAACTGGGTTGGTCGTCGTCGCTGTACTCGCACGAGCAGCGCCTCGACGTCGTCGGCGAGCAGTGCTACCCGGGGGTCGGCTGCGCTGATCGCGTTCCAGACGTCGAGGTCCAGTTCGGATTCGGTGGCACCTGCCGGTCCCGGATAGAACGCGACCGTGCGATCCAGCGCCGAGTTGCGAAAGAAGAACGCCAGGCCGACCGGGATCTGCAGGCCTTCCCAGCGGAGGCGATCAAGCGCGAAGTCGGGAAATGACAGATACCGGTCCGGAACCGCACGGTAGCGCAGCTGTGCGTGGCTGTCGGTGAACAGCAGATAACATCCGCGGCACACGCACATCAATTGTCGCGCAGCCACATTCACCACATGCTGGTGTTCGTCGGCGATGGCTTCCGAGCACATCTCGCATCGTTCGCCGACCGGTTGCGGCGCGCGCTGGCTGGTGATGCGGGTCAGGACGTCATACGGGCTCGTCATGCCGACGCGCCCATCGGTTCGGCCGGCACCGCCAGGGACAGCACGCCGTCGCGCAGCAGCAGCGGGATGGGATCGAGATGATGCGTGCCGTCGTCCAGCCCCGCCCCGGCGTGCACGACGTCGAAGTGTGCATGACAGCGCGGACAGCGCAGCACCGGATCCCCATCCGCGGTCGCCGGTGCAGCGCCGCGCCGGCAAGCGATCCGTCGCAGGCCGGGCAGTGGTCACGGTAGGCGTACAACCGGTCGCCGACCCGGCAGGCCAGCACCACGACGCCGGCGACGGCGAAGCCGCCGACTTCGCCGGGAGCCAGGTCGGCCAGGTCGGGCACCTGATGCCAGGCGGCCCCGCCGTTGGGCTGCGCCCTGGAATGAACCTGAGCCAGCAGCGATTCCGCCGGGATCACCGCTGCCACCGGGTCGGGGCTCACCAGTTCAATCGACGAAATCTCCGGCGCGGCAGCCCGAATCGCGTCCTCGACAGCAAGCTCCAGCGTCACCGCCGATGACGGGCAACTCTGACAACTGCCGGCGAACTGCAGCCGCACGGTGTCGCCGGCGATGTCCAGCAGATGCACGTCGCCGCCGTGCGATCCCAGATACGGCCGGACCCGGTCGAGTGCATCGGAAACTCGGCGATGCACGTCGTGCGGGTGCAGGCCGTGCACGAGCAGCAGGCTGGCCACCAAGTCGTCGGCGACCAGGCGATCCAGCACGCCGGAGTCCGCCTGATCACCGACCGCGGCCACGATCCGCGCCAGGCCCGCGCCGTAAAGCTCGACTACCTCGCGGACCAACTGCTCGGCGCGCTCCCGTGCCAGCGCGCCGCCGGCCGACGTCGCGTCGAGCAGCGTCTGGATCCGATCGCCCGCCGAGCGCCACTGCGCGTCCCCCGCCGACTCCTCAGGGCGATCAGCCATGCATCACTCCCCGGTTGCCGCTTGTGTCGGTGAATGCAGTCGCTCCAGCGTCTTGCCCTCGCCCAGATACATGTGCACACCGCAGGGCAGGCAGGGGTCGAAGCTGCGCACCGTGCGCATGATGTCGATGCCCTTGAAATGCTCCCGGTCGTTCTCCTCGAAGATCGGCTGACCCTGCACCGCGTCCTCGTAGGGGCCCGGCGTACCAAAGCTGTCGCGCGGGTTGGCATTCCACGGCGTCGGCGGGTACGGGTGGTAGTTGGCGATCTTGCCGTCCCGAATGACCATGTGGTGGCTCAACACTCCGCGCACGGCCTCGGTGAAGCCGCAACCGATGCCATCCTTGGGCACGTCGAACTTCTCCCAGGTCTTGGTGCGGCCGGCCCGGATTTCGGCCAGCGCCTTCTCGGCGAAGTGCAGCGCGCACGCGGCCGCGTATGCCTGGAAGTAGGTCCGGGCCCGGTCGCGCTCGATCGTGTTGCTGCCGTGTTCGGGAATCTTCCACTCGAATTCGACCGGACCCTTCAGCACGGTCTTGGGCAGGTTGATCTGCACCGAATGTCCGGTGGATTTGACGTAGCCGATGTCGACCAGGCCCGCCAGCGCTGTCGACCACAGCCGGGCCAACGGGCCGCCGCCGGTATCCAGAGCCAGATGATCCTTGCCGTCGAACCAGCGCGGCGACATCACCCAGCTGTACCTGCCGCCGTCCATGTCCCGCTTCTGCGGGTGCGGGTTGGTGTGCTGGTTCCACGGATGGCGTCGGTCCACCGGATTACCGAGCGGGTCGGTTTTGACGAACATCTCCTGTTCGGTCCAGTCGTCGTAATACGAACTGCCCAACAGGATCCGGATGCCGAGGTTGATGTCGACCAGTGAGTGCGTCACCAGCTTGCCGTCGACCACCACGCCCGGGGTGACGAACATGGCGTTACCCCAGCGCTCCATGTCCTTGTACTCGAAGTTGCACACGTCGGGGTCTTGGAAGGAACCCCAGCAGCCGAGCAGGGTGCGGCGCAGGCCGACCTTCTCGTAGCCCGGCAGCGCTTCGTAGAAGAAGTCGAACAGATCGTCGTGCATGGGCACGACCTTCTTCATGAACTCCACGTAGCGCATCAGCCGCGTCATGTAGTCGGTCATCAGCTGAATGGTCGCGACGGTGCCGACCCCGCCGGGATACAGCGTGGACGGGTGCACGTGGCGACCCTCCATGAGGCAGAACATCTCCCGCGTGTACCGGCTGACCTGCAGCGCCTCGCGGTAGAACTCCCCGCTGAACGGGTTCAGCGACCGCATGATGTCGGCGATGGTCCTGTACCCGTGCGCGCCGGCGTGCGGTGCCGGGGTGTTCTCGGCCTTGGCCAGCACGCCCGGATTGGTCTCGGCGACCATCTTCTCGCAGAAGTCCACGCCGACCAGGTTCTCCTGGAAGATGTTGTGGTCGAACATATATTCCGCGGCCTCACCGAGGTTGACGATCCATTCGCCCAGAGTGCGGTGGTTTGACCCCGTAGGCCATGTTCTGCGCGTAGCAGGAACAGGTGGCGTGGTTGTCGCCGCAGATACCGCAGATGCGGCTGGTGATGAAGTGCGCGTCGCGGGGATCCTTGCCTTTCATGAAAATCGAGTAGCCGCGGAAGATGGACGACGTGCTGTGACACTCGACCACTTCGCGGTTCTCGAAGTCGATCTTGGTGTAGATGCCGAGGCTGCCCACGATCCGGGTGATGGGATCCCAGGCCATTTCGACTAGCTGGCCGGGCTCGCGCTTCGCGTGGGACGGCTCGGGGATGATCGTTGTCATCGAACTTGGCTCCCTATCTTCTGCAGAAGTCGCGTCCGCGCTACCAGGTGCGGTGTGCGCCGGTCGTGAGTGTGTTGCCCTTGTGCCGCCAGCGCGGTTCCTTGTCGAGAGTGCGGTCGGTGACGCCGCGCAGGCTGCGGATCACTGAGCCGTACAGTCCAGATGCGGTGGTGGAAACCTTGCCGCCCGGCGGCTCGTCCATGAACGGCATGAACTTGTCGGGGAACCCGGGCATGGTGCATCCGATGCAGATCCCACCGACGTTAGGGCAGCCGCCGATGCCGTTGATCCAGCCTCGCTTGGGTACGTTGCATTTGACCACTGGGCCCCAGCAGCCAAGCTTGACAATGCATTTCGGTGATCCGTACTCGGTGGCGAAGTCGCCCTGCTCGTAGTAGCCGGCCCGGTCGCAACCCTCGTGCACGGTGTTGCCGAACAGCCACTGTGGGCGCAGCGCGTCGTCGAGCGGGATCATCGGTGCTTGCCCGGTGGCCATGTAGAGCAGGTAGGTCAGCGTCTCGGACAGGTTGTCCGGGTGGATCGGGCAGCCCGGGACGCAGACGATCGGGATCCCGGCCTTGCTCTTCCATTCCCAGCCGAGGTAGTCCGGTACGCCCATCGCGCCGGTCGGGTTGCCGGCCATCGCGTGGATGCCGCCGTAGGTGGCGCAGGTACCCACCGCGACCACCGCCGTCGCTTTCGGGGTGAGCCGGTCGAGCCACTCACTGGTCGTCATCGGCTGGCCGGTGGCCGGGTCGTTCCCGAAACCGCACCAGTACCCCTCGTCCTTGATCGCCTCGTTGGGAATCGAACCTTCCACGACGAGCACGAACGGCTCGAGCTCCCCGCGGTCGGCCTTGAAGAACCATTCGAGGAAATCGTCTGCCCCGCCGGTGGGGCCGCATTCGAAGTCGATCAGCGGCCAGTGCACGGCGATTTTGGGCAGACCGGGGAGCGCGCCCAGCGCGATCTCCTCGATACTGGGTTGGGTGGCGGCAGTCAGCGCCACCGAATCGCCATCACAACTTAGACCCGCATTGATCCACAGCACGTGGATCAATGTTTGTTCCGCTTTGACTGCTGCTTCCGTTGGCATAGTGCAGCTTTCCGGGCCCGGGCTAAGGTCCCTGACACCGCGGGAGTCGACGATCGGCCCGCTTACGCGGCGCGTGGTTCTGGGTTTACTCTCGCCGAACTTGCTTGTCAACGAAAGTTCTGGCAAATCCGCAGACCGGATTCGTTATCCGGGATTCCGGCCTTGTTTCATCCGGCTCCGGCGTAGTGTTAGCGCTCGTCCGCGGTCGTTGGTGCGGGGCGATCAATAAGAGTCATAGCGTCTTGCGAATCAGTTGCATCTGTTGGTGTTCAACCGATTACCGACAGAGTGCAGCCACGTTCTGGAGAGCGCCCCATCGATCACTCAGGTCGCTGAGCCTGCCATGAACTGTCGCAGCCAGTCGAACCAATCGGCCATGCCGACACCTGTGCGGGCACTGACCGGCAAAATCGTCGCCGTCGCGTTCACGTCGCGAACGCGGGCGATATACGAATCGACGTCGACGTCCAAGTAGGGCACCAGATCGATCTTGTTGAGCAGCACCACGTCGACGGCGCGGAACATCACCGGGTACTTCAGCGGCTTGTCATCACCTTCGGTGACCGAATAAACCATCGCTTTCGCGTGTTCACCGACGTCGAACTCGGCCGGGCACACAAGATTTCCGACGTTTTCGATGATCACCAGATCGAGGCTGGTCAGATCGAGTCCTTGCAACGCGCGGTTGACCATGGGTGCGTCGAGGTGGCATTCGCCGCCGAACCCGTTTCCGGTGTTCAGCAGGGAAATCTGGGCGCCTCGGCCTCCGAGCTTGGCGGCATCGAGGTCGGTGGCGATGTCGCCCTCGATCACCCCGAGGCCGATTTCGCCGGCGAATTCGTCGAGCGTGGCCTGCAGCACTGTCGTCTTGCCGGAGCCCGGAGAGCTCATCAGGTTGAGGGCACGAACACCGTTGTCGCCGAATGCTTTCCGGTTGAAGTTGGCGCGGACGTCGTTCTCGGCGAAGATCGCCTCCAGCACATCGATCCGCTGGGAGCCGGTGTGATAGCCGCTGTGATCGCCGTGGTCGTGAGGGTGATCGCCGTGGTCGTGGGTATGCGCGGTGCCGTCCTCGTGCCGATGGAATCTACCCATCACCAATACCTTTCATGAGACATCCAGTGACGTCACCAAGAACTCGTCGCCGCGCAGCACCTTGACGTCTGCGCTCTCACAGTGCGCGCACAGCAACGACCACTGCGACGTGATCATCGACTGCCGGCCGCAAGAGCGGCAGCTCACCTCGGCGGTGACCAATTCGAGCTCTAACTCGGCTTCGGGCATGTCCTCGTAGTCTCGGACGAGCGTCCAGCAAAACGACAGCGACTCGGGAACCACTTGCCGAAGCGCGCCGATCCGGACGCGTACGACGTCGACGTGGCGACCTTCGGCATACGGTCGGACCACTCCGGCGATCGCTTCGCACAACGACAGCTCATGCACGGTCGATCACCATCATGTCTTTGGAGCCCTGTCATGGGAGAGGCCCATGAGTTCTGTTCTACACCGCGCGGGTCGCCGGGGGAGGAAGGACTGTGACCCATCTCAAACGCCGATTGTGACCCGCGACATTGCCGGTCGCGACCGGCGTGGCTGACTCTGACTGCTCGATCGATGTTCTGTGCAGAAAGAGGCAGTGGTGGTGGAGCCCGACCGCTTGACGTTCGCGCATGACCTGACCCTCGATGAGGCGCGCCGGCGTGCCGCCGTCCTCGAGGCGATCGGCGATGATTGGGACCCCGCAGCGGTGCTGGCCGAGGAAGAGCGCGCCTACGCAATGCTCTACTCCGACCTGGACGACGACCAGCAGAAGATCTACGACGATCTGGTGGCCGCCGGAGTGCTCCCCGACCAGGTGGCAGGCCGTGTTTCCGATTGATGCCACCGCCGACCGGGGCCGCCGCGCATGGTTCGGCTGCCCGCAGTGCCAGCCCGGCACCGGCTGTGACGACTGCCAGCTCAACCGGAATTGCGATCTCCACTGGCAATTCCTGCTGAGCAATCAGGGATGGCTACTGCACCTGCAATGCCCTGAGTGTGGTCACCTGTGGTCGACCGACGCCAGGCCAGGCGGGCGATCGTCCGCCGGCGCCGCCTGACCGGCGCCCCGCGCCGTCAGTCGGACAATCCCAGCAACGCGTTTTCGACGACCTCCGGCAGCGCCGGGTGGATCCAGTATTGGCCGCGTGCCATCTCCGGCGCGGCCAGGCCGAAGGTCATCGCCTGAATCAACGGCTGAATGATCGACGAGGCCTGCTGTCCCATGATGTGCGCGCCGAGCAATCGACCGGTCGCCGAGTCCGCGATGAGTTTGACGATGCCGGTGGTGTCTTCGGTGGCCCAGCCATAAGCGACGTCGGCGTAGTCCTGAATTTTGCAGGACACATCGAAACCCTGTGCCACGGCTTCGTTCTCGGTCAAGCCGATGCAGGCGATCTGCGGGTCGGTGAACACCGCGGCGGGAACGTAGCGGTGATCGGTGGCGACCATCGCATCGGTGTCGTCCCAGTCGCACAGCAGATTGCGCTGCACGACGCGCGCTTCGTGGTTGGCGACGTGCTTGAGCTCATACGGCGACGACACATCACCGAGTGCGTAAACATTACGGGCGGTGGTCCGTTGGTATTCGTCGACGACGACCCGCCGGTCGGCGAGGTCGATGCCGGCTTTTTCAGCATCCAGCTGATCACCGTTGGAGCGCCGGCCGGTGGCCACCAGCACGGCGTCGGCCTGCAGGTCCGAGCCGTCGTCGAGTTCCAGCACGATGCCGGCGCGGTTCTCATGCGAGCCAAGGATGTTGCGGTGGCTGCGCACTTCCCATTTGCTTGACGCGATATGGGTGAACCGCCGCGACAGGGTGTCGTCCAAGTGGCGTAGCAGTGAGCCGCCGCGAATCACCATTGTGATCCGCACGCCGAGCGCGGAGAAGATGTGCGCGAATTCGCAAGCCACGAAGCCGCCGCCGACGATCACCAGATGTTTCGGCAGTTCCGGCATCCGCATGATGTCGTCGCTTGTGTAGTAGCGCACACCGCAGTCCAAGATGGCCGGCGGAATCACCGGCCGCGCACCCGCGGCGATCACCACTTTTTCAGCGGTGAACTCCGCGCCGTCGTCGGTGCGCAGGACATAGCGGCCGTCGTCGTGCACCGCGGCGAAACGGGTGTGCCGGTCACAGACATCGACGTTAGGTTGGGCCCGCCGATAGTCCTCGCCACCGATCGCGATCGGGTCGATGCGGCCGAACACGCGCGAGACGATGTCGTCCCACCGCACCCGGTCGATGTGTGCGTCGATGCCGTAACGCGAAGCGGTGCGGATCGTTTCGGCGACTTCGGCGGCGTAGACGAACATCTTGGTCGGAATACATCCGACGTTGAGGCAGGTCCCGCCGAAGGTTCCCTGCTCGCAGATCGCCACCCGCTTCTTGGCGTAGCGATCGTCGAGAATGCTGTTGCCAGAACCGGTTCCGATGATCGCGAGGTCGTAGCTTTCCATTCGGTAGCCCTTCAGCCGTTGTGGGATGCGACGTCGGAGGCCGCGCCCAGATAGTCGTCCAACCAGGTGTCCAGCTGCTGGTATGCCACCCTCCGCGGCTGCGGCATCGACAAGAACACATCGTGCTTTGCGTCGGCCACCGGAATGATGGTGGTGCGGTTGCCGATGCAGCCGGCCCACCGCGCGATGTGGTTCACGTCGAGCACCGCGTCACCGCATTGCAGGGCCACGGCGTCCGCGGACTCCGTCACACTGCGATCCGAACGCAGGATCAAGTTGGGCACGCCCACGTCGAGGCCGCGATGCAGCCGCGCCTGGCCACGTCGCACCGCCGACAGCCAACCGAAGGTAATGGGGAAGCCGCCCAATGGTTTCCACGTCAGGTCATAGTCGAACTCGCCGTGGTGGTCGCGATGCAGGCTGGCGCCGTAACCGCCACCGCCCGCGTTCGGGGAGCGAGCGACCCGTTTGTCACCGAGCCGGGCGATGGCGCCGATCAGTGCCGCAGTGGCCGTCCAGCGCAGCGCCATCGGGCCGGGCAGATCCAGAAATGGACTGTTGAGCACCAGCCCCGCCACGCCCATGCGCGCGATAGCGCCGCGGCGTCGCATCCGGTCCAGCCAGAGCGAGACAATCAGCCCGCCGGCGGAATGGCCGTACACCAGCACTCGGGTCGAACCGGTCTCGTGACCGATCACCTGCAGCGCGCGTTCGAGCTCGGTGTCGTAGTGCGCCAAGTCGGTGGTGAAATGCGGGGTCTGACCGGTTCGCGACGACCGCCCGCATTTACGTAGGTCCAGCGCGTAGAAAGCGATCCCGCGCCCGGCGAAGTGATCGGCCAGCGCCGTGTGGAAGAAGTAATCGGTGTAGCCGTGCACGGCCAGAACGGCGTCGTGCGCGCCTGCGGCGCCATCAGCACCGCCGCGACGCAGCAGCGTGGCGTCGATGGCGCCCTCGCCGTCGGGGTCATCACCCAGCGGGATGGTGAGCTGCCAATAGCCGGACAGGACGTCGGGCTGCCAGCCAGTCACGCCCGCCAGCTTACAAACCTCGCAGATCAGCGACTCAGATCCGGCCGGGATAACCTGACGATCGGTACAGCCGCTCGATCGCAGAGGACGACAGCACGGTGTCAGACCCGCAGGCAGGAACAACCCGCAAGGTCGATGCCGTGCTGGTCGGGACCGGAATCATGAGCGCGACGCTGAGCGCGCTGTTGCGACGGCTCGAGCCGGACTGGGCGATCACCGTCGTCGAGCGGCTCGATGGCGCCGCGGCCGAAAGCAGTGACCCGTGGAACAACGCCGGCACCGGCCACGCCGGGCTGTGCGAGCTGTTCTACACGCCGCAACTCACCGACGGCTCGATCGACATCACCAAGGCGGTGCGTGTCAACGAGCAGTTCTACGTCACCCGGCAGTTTTGGGCCTACGCCGCCGAGAACGGCATGGTGCCCGACGTGCGCGGCTTCGTGAATCCGGTGCCCCACGTCAGCTTTGTGCAGGGCGCGCAGCGCGTCGACTACTTGCGCCGCCGCCGCGCAGCGCTGGCCGGTAATCCGCTGTTCGCGGGCACCGAATGGATCGACGACGCCGATGAATTCGCTCGCCGGCTGCCATATATGGCCGTCGGGCGGGACTTCGCCCAGCCGATCGCGCTCAACTGGGCTGACGACGGCACCGACGTCGACTTCGGCGCACTGTCCAAACAGCTGATCGGCTACGGCGTCCGCAACGGCACCGTCGTGTTGTTCGGTCACGAGGTCCGCAACCTGTCCCGACAGCGAGACGGCACCTGGACCGTGACGATTCTCAATCGCCGCACAGCCGAAAGTCGCAGACTCGCAGCCAAATTCGTATTCGTCGGCGCGGGCGGCCAGGCGCTGCCGTTGCTGCAGAATTCAGGCATCAAGGAAGCCAAGGGTTTTGGTGGCTTCCCGGTCGGCGGACGATTCCTGCGCAGTGCCGATCCTGTGATCGCCGGTCGGCATCGGGCCAAGGTGTACGGCTTACCTGCGCCGGGCGCACCGGGTATGACGGCGGGCCACCTGGACACCCGAATCGTCAACAACAAGCCCTGGCTGTCGTTCGGTCCGTTCGCCGGGTGGTCACCGAAATTCCTCAAACACGGGCGCTCCAGCGACCTGCCGCGGTCGGTGACACCGGGCAACCTGATGACGGTGCTGGGAGCAGGTGCCAGCCAACTCGAGCTCGTCCGCTATCTGGTCGGCCAGCTACGGCTATCGCAGCCCACCCGGGTCGCAGCGCTGCGTGAATTCGTGCCCAGTGCAGTCGATTCCGATTGGGAGCTGACGACGGCAGGTCAGCGGGTACAGGTTATCCGACGGGACAAGCGCAGGGGTGGCGTGCTCGAATTCGACACCACCGTGCTCGCTGCGGCCGACGGCAGCATCGCCGGTCTGCTCGGGGCGTCACCGGGTGCCTCGACCGCGGTGTCGGCGATGCTCGGTGTGCTGCGTCGTTGCTTTCCCGAGCGATACCAGGGTTGGCTGCCCACACTGAAAGAGATGGTGCCGTCGTTGGGCACGGCTTTGTCCGACGAGCCGGCGCTGGCCGAAGAACTGCGGACGTGGACCACCAAGGCGCTGCAATTGGATCACTCATGAATATCGCCCTGCGCCGCTCGTGGGCGAAAGACCTCGACGTCCCAACGCTTTACGCGCTACTCAAACTGCGGGTCGAGGTCTTCGTTGTCGAACAGGCCTGCCCGTATCCCGAGCTCGACGGTCGCGACCTGCTCGCCGAGACGCGGCACTTCTGGCTGGAAGCCCCTGACGGCGAGGTGATCAGCACGCTGCGGTTGATGGAGGAGCATGCCGGCGGCCGCAAGGCGTTCCGGCTCGGACGGCTGTGCACCAAACGCAGTGCACGCGGCGAGGGCCACACCACCCGGCTGCTTCGCGCGGCGTTGGCCGAAGTCGGCGACTACCCGTGCCGGATCGATGCTCAGGTATATCTGGCAGACATGTACGCACAGCACGGCTTCGTCCGGGACGGCGACGACTTCGTCGACGACGGCGTGCCCCACGTGCCGATGCTTCGTTCTGTTGGTCCGCGATGACGCCAGTGGACAGCCGATGACCACACCGGAGAACGCCTACCTGGTAGGTCTGCGGCTGACCGGCAAGAAAGTTGTGATGGTTGGCGGCGGCAGCGTCGCCCAGCGCCGCCTTCCACTTCTGGTCGCCAGCGGGGCAGACGTCCACGTCGTCGCCCGCAGCGCCACTCCCGCGGTCGAGGCGATGAGCGGAATCACCTTGTCGCTGCGGGACTATCGCGACGGTGACCTGGCGGGTGCGTGGTATGCGATCGCAGCCACCGATGACGCGCAGGTGAATGCGGCCGTGGTGGCCGAGGCCGAGCGGAGCCGAATCTTCTGTGTGCGCGCCGATATCGCCGTCGAGGGCAGCGCGGTGACCCCGGCGTCGTTCGAATACGCCGGGCTGTCGGTGGGTGTTCTGGCCAGTGGCGAACATCGTCGCTCGGCGGCCATCCGCTCGGCTATCCGCGAGGCACTGCAGCAGGGCGTCATCGCGGTGGACAACAGCGACGTGGTGCGCGGAGGTGTGGCGCTGGTCGGGGGAGGGCCGGGTGATCCGGAACTGATCACCGTCCGGGGCCGGCGCCTGCTCGCGCAGGCCGATGTCGTCGTCGCGGATCGGCTGGCCCCGCCGGAGCTGCTCGCCGAATTGCCGCCGAGCGTCGAGGTGATCGACGCCGCCAAGATCCCGTACGGCCGGTCGATGGCCCAAGACGCGATCAATGCCGTGATGATCGAGCGGGCCCACGCCGGCCAGTTCGTGGTGCGCCTCAAGGGCGGCGACCCGTTCGTGTTCGCCCGCGGTTATGAAGAGGTGCTGGCTTGCGTCGACGCCGGTATCCCTGTGACGGTCGTGCCTGGTGTGACAAGTGCCATAGCGGTGCCCGCGTCGGCGGGCGTTCCCGTCACGCACCGTTCGATCAACCACGAATTCGTGGTGGTCAGCGGCCACGTGGCGCCGGCACATCCCGAATCGTTAGTGAATTGGGATGCATTAGCAGCGATGACCGGAACCATTGTTTTGCTGATGGCGGTGGAACGTATTGAACTGTTTGCCGCCGTCCTGCTAAAAGGCGGCCGACCTGCGGATACGCCGGTGCTAGTCGTCCAGCAGGGGACGACAGCGGCTCAGCATAGTTTGCGGGCCACGCTGGCGGACGCGCCGGAAAAAATTCGATCGGAGGGCATTCGACCTCCTGCGATCATTGTGATCGGTTCAGTGGCGGCTTTCGAGATTTAAAAGATCCCTAAGATTACTGTAGGGTAAGTTCTTATGACGGCTCTCAACGATGCAGAGCGGGCTGTCCATCGTTGGACAACTGAACCCTCGAAGCGAGAAGTTCACATGCCCCCAGTGCACCCAGAAAAGACCGCCGGACCTGCGACTGCCAAGGCGCCGACCTGGCTGCCGACGCGGCGGTTCTTCGCCGCGGTCATCGCCATCGCCGGAATGCAGCTGATGGCGACGATGGACGGCACCATCGCGATCGTCGCGCTTCCCAAGATCCAGAATGAGCTGGCCCTCTCTGACGCCGGCCGCAGCTGGGTGATCACCGCCTATGTCCTGACGTTCGGCGGTCTGATGCTGCTGGGTGGCCGCCTCGGCGACACGATCGGCCGCAAGCGGACCTTCATCGTTGGCGTCACGCTGTTCACCATCGCTTCGGCGCTGTGCGGTATTGCATGGGACGAGGTCACCCTGGTGATCGCCCGGCTGCTGCAAGGTGTGGGCGCGGCGATCGCCGCGCCGACCGGCTTGGCGCTGGTCGCCACCACATTCGCCAAGGGGCCGGCGCGCAACGCAGCCACCGCGGTGTTCGGTGCCATGACCGGCATCGGCTCGGTGATGGGTCTGGTCGTCGGTGGAGCGCTCACCGAGGTGTCCTGGCGGCTGGCGTTCCTGGTGAACGTGCCGATCGGGCTGGTGATGGTCTACCTGGCCCGCAAAACGCTGCGCGAGACGAG
The DNA here is from genome assembly GCA_963741555.1 of uncultured Actinomycetota bacterium. Lineage (GTDB taxonomy): Bacteria > Actinomycetota > Actinomycetes > Mycobacteriales > Mycobacteriaceae > Mycobacterium. Next base: position 168,245 of record CAVUIH010000014.1, read on the forward strand.
CCGCGAGCGGATGAAGCTGGATGCAGCTGGCGCCGTGCTGGCCACACTCGGCTGCACCGCCGCCGTCTTCGCCTTCTCTGTGGGACCGGAAGCGGGCTGGATCTCGTTCACCACGATCGGCTCGGCTGCGGTCGGGATCGTCGCCTTCATCGCGTTCGCCATCGTGGAACGCACGGCCGAAAACCCCGTCGTGCCGTTCAACTTGTTCTTCGACCGCAACCGACTGGCCACCTTCGTCGCGATCTTCATGGCCGGTGGGGTCTTGTTCACCGTCACGGTGCTGGTCGCGCTCTATGTGCAGGACATCATGGGGTATAGCGCGCTGCGTGCCGGCCTCGGCTTCATCCCCTTCGCCATCGCGATGGGCATCGGCCTGGGTGGGTCGTCGCAACTGGTGTCGCGCTTCCAACCACGGGTCGTCATCATCGCCGGCGGCGCGCTGGTGCGTCGGCGCAATGGTCTACGGATCGACCTTCAACGGCGCCATGCCGTACTTCCCGAACCTGATCGTTCCGGTCGTCATCGCCGGTATCGGCATCGGCATGATCGTCGTCCCGGTGGCGCTGTCGGCGATCGCGGGCGTCGGCTTCGACCAAATCGGACCGACCTCAGCGATCGCGTTGATGCTGCAGAACCTCGGTGGACCGGTGGTTCTCGCTGTCATCCAGGCGGTCATCACGTCGCGCACGCTGTACTTGGGCGGCACCAACGGTCCGGTCAAGTTCATGAACAAGGCTCAATTGCATGCCCTTGACCAGGGCTACACCTACGGGTTGTTGTGGGTGGCCGGCGTGGCCGTCATCGTCGGCGGCGTGTCGCTGCTGATCGGCTACAGCGCCGAGCAGGTGGCCCACGCTCAGGAAGTCAAGGACGCCATCGACGCCGGCGAGCTCTGAGCTCCCGGCGTCTCACCAGACAGAAGCCACGGCTGTAATCCCTCGCGGATCGCAGCCGTGGTTGCTCTTTGGCGGCCACGCGACCCCGACAGTTAGGCTTGCGCGCTGTGATCACCCGGATGTCCGAGCTGTTCCTGCGCACGCTGCGCGACGATCCCGCCGACGCCGAAGTCGCCAGCCACAAGCTGTTGATCCGCGCCGGCTACATCCGACCGATCGCGCCGGGTCTCTACAGCTGGCTACCGCTCGGGCTGCGGGTGCTGCGCAACATCGAACGCGTCGTGCGCGAAGAGATGAACGCCATCGGCGGGCAGGAGATCTTGTTCCCGGCGCTGCTGCCGCGCGCGCCCTACGAGACCACCAACCGCTGGACCGAGTACGGCGACGGCGTGTTCCGGCTCAAGGACCGCCGCGGCAACGACTACATGCTCGGCCCGACCCACGAAGAATTCTTCACGATGACGGTCAAGGGTGAGTACAGCTCGTACAAAGACTTTCCGTTGGTGCTGTTCCAAATTCAGAACAAGTACCGCGACGAGGCCCGGCCCCGCGCCGGCATCCTGCGGGTCCGCGAATTCGTGATGAAGGACTCCTACTCCTTCGATATCGACGACGCCGGGCTCAAGAGCGCCTACCACGCACACCGTGAGGCCTACCAACGGATTTTCGGCCGGCTGCGAGGTCCGCTACGTCATCGTGTCCGCGGTGTCCGGCGCGATGGGCGGCTCGGCGTCCGAAGAGTTCCTGGCCGAAAGTCCGGTCGGCGAGGACACGTTCGTCCGGTGTCTGCAGTCCGGCTACGCCGCCAACGTCGAGGCCGTCGTCACCGCGCGCCCGGAGACGCTGCCGACCGACGGACTGCCCGACGCCGTCGTGCACGACACCGGGGACACCCCGACCATCGCGACACTGGTCGAGTGGGCCAACGGCGCCAACCTGGGTCGCGCCGTCACCGCCGCCGACACCCTGAAGAACGTGCTGCTCAAAGTACGCCAGCCAGGCGGCGACTGGGAGCTGCTGGGCATCGGGGTGCCCGGCGACCGGGAGGTCGACGACAAGCGGCTGGGCGCCGCGCTCGACCCGGCCGAATACGCCTTGCTCGACGACGCCGACTTTGCCAGGTATCCATTCCTGGTGAAGGGCTACATCGGCCCGAAGGCATTGCTGGACAACGGTGTTCGCTACCTGGTCGATCCGCGGATCGTGGACGGAACCAGCTGGATCACCGGCGCCGACCAGCCCGGCAAGCATGTCGTCGGCTTGGTGGCCGGCCGTGACTTCACCGCCGACGGCACCATCGAGGCCGCCGAAGTGCGCGACGGCGACCCGTCGCCCGATGGTGCCGGGCCGCTGGTCGCCGCCCGCGGGATCGAGATCGGCCACATTTTCCAGCTCGGCCGCAAATACACCGACGCCTTCACCGCCGACGTGCTCGGCGAGGACGGCAAACCGGTGCGGCTGACCATGGGCTCCTACGGCGTCGGGGTGTCGCGGCTGGTGGCGGTCATCGCCGAGCAGCACCACGACGAGCTGGGGCTGCGCTGGCCGTCCGAGGTGTCGCCGTTCGACGTGCACCTGGTGATCGCGAACAAGGACGCCGAGGCGCGTGCCGGCGCCACGGCGTTGGCCGGCGATCTGGACCGACTGGGCATCGAGGTGCTGCTCGACGATCGTCAGGCGTCGCCCGGGGTGAAGTTCAAGGACGCCGAGTTGCTCGGTGTGCCGTGGATCGTGGTGGTGGGCCGCGGTTGGGCGGACGGCACCGTCGAGTTGCGCGACCGGTTCAGCGGCGAGAAGCGGGAGCTTGCCACCGGTGCCGGGCTGGCCACCGAGATCACCGCCGCGATCGCCGGCTAGCCCTCAGCTAGTCGGCGCCGGGGAACGCCGTCGTGATCGGCCAGCTGCCGAGCGTCTGCTTCCAGCGGGCGGACAGCACCGCGCTCTGGGTCAGCGCCGTCACGCCGAAGGTGCGGTCGTCGGCGCTTTGGGCCTGCTCGAGGACCGCGCGCCAGGCCACTTCGGTGTCCTTCTCCATCCGCACGGCCAGCTGCGCAGCGTCGGTCGGGCTGTTGACCGGCATCGGCAGTTGATACCCCGCGGCGGCCACCGGGGCCGTGATCGAGCGGCCCGCCAGCATCGCGATGACCTCGATCGCGGCGTTGTCGGTGCTGAGTCAGCGCGAACGACACCAGGCCGTTCACCTCGGGCTGGCAGTGCGCGGACACGATGCCGTAGCCGTAGATGACGGCGTGCTCGTTGCTGAGCGCTGCAGATAGCGCGGTGTTCGACGGTGAGGGCTCGGCGGACGTCATGACGCCGTCGCCCCGGACGCCAGCGCAACGCTGTAGGACGCCGTGCACGCCGCTGCGATGGAGCCGAGCAGGGCGGCTCGATAACCCGACGACGTGGTCGCCAGCCGGGTGGCGCTGTCCGCGGACGCTTTCAGGGAGCTGACGACGTCGGCCAGCGGTGGCGGGGGAGCCGCGGCGCTGGTGGTGGTCGGGGTCGTGTGTCTGCGCAGAGGTCGACGTCGGGTTGACGGCCAGCCGCGCGATCTCGGTCGTCAGGGCCTGGGCGTGCTTGGTGCGTTCGGCGGCGACTTCGGTGAGTGCCGCGCTGATCTGTTGCGGCACGCCGACGGCGCGCAGCCTTGGCCAGTTCGCTGTCGCGCCGGGCGAACGTCAACTGCGCTTCGAGTTCGTCGACCGCCGGCGGCGACGGGGGCGGCGAACCGCACGCCGGCACCGCGATCCCGAACACGGCCAGGGCGACGCCACCCGCCAAGTACACGTCGCCTGCTGACGGTGGTCGGGAAACCAGGCTCGGTGCGCAGCACAGCAACATCCTGCCATTGCGCTCGCAGGTGGCTGGACTGCCGGCGGTAATGGTGGCTGACCTCGTCGCGATCACGTCTCACGGACGTTTCCTGGCGTATCGTTGATCATTGGCTCTTCGGAGGCGCTGGACTTCGGCACCCGCAGGGCTGCCGACCGGACAACTCAAGATGAGGAGCTCGCCGTGGCCACCGGGCTACCGTCACAGACGCAGGTGATCGAGCTGCTCGATGGCGAGTTCGCGCGCGCAGGCTATGAAATCGAGGATGTCCTCATCGACGGGCGGCCCGAGCCGCCGCGAATCACAGTGATCGCTGACGGCGACGCCGCACTGGATCTGGACACCGTCGCCGCGCTCTCGCGGTCGGCGTCGACCCTGCTCGACGCGGCGAACAGCATCGACGGTGCCTACGTCCTGGAGGTCAGCTCGCCCGGGGTGGACCGACCGCTGACCAATGAGAAGCATTTCCGTCGCGCGCCGGGGTCGCAAGGTCGAACTGGCGCTGACGGACGGGACTGACCTCACCGGCCGAGTCGGCGAGGTGCGCGACGGCGCGCTGAATCTCGTGGTGCGCGGCAATCGCGACTGGACGATCAGCGCGATTCCGCTCGGCGAGATCGTAAAAGCCGTTGTGCAGGTTGAGTTTTCAAACCCTCCGAAACGGGAGCTGGAACTGGCGACGGCCGATCGGGGCGCGAGACGAGGGCAGAACGTGAACCGCCGGCGGCGATAGACGGGAGTGCGACCGGACAGGGCGGGAGGAGGGCGCATGAACATCGACATGGGCGCTCTGCACACGATCGTCGCGGAACGCGGCATCTCGTTCGACGACCTGCTCGAGGACGTCAAGGCCGCGGTGCTGAGCGCATATCGGCACACCGAGGGCCATCAACCGGACGCGCACATCGACATCGACCGCAAATCAGGTTCGGTGCGGGTGCTGGCCCGCGAACTCGACGAGGACGGCAACGTGCATCAGCGAGTGGGAGGACACCCCCGAAGGTTTCGGCCGGATCGCCGCCACGACCGCCCGGCAGGTGATGTTGCAGCGACTGCGCGACGCCGAGAACGAACGCACCTACGGCGAGTTCTCCACCCATGAAGGCGAAATCGTCGGCGGTGTGATCCAGCGTGACAGCCGGGCCAACTCGCGAGGTCTGGTCGTCGTCCGGATGGGCAGCGAGACCAAGGGATCCGAGGGCGTGATTCCCGCCGCCGAACAGGTCCCCGGCGAGAGCCTACGAGCACGGCGACCGGCTGCGCTGCTACGTGGTGGGCGTGAGCCGCGGCGCCCGCGAGCCGGTGATCACGCTGTCGCGCACCCACCCCAATCTGGTGCGCAAGCTGTTCTCGCTGGAAGTTCCCGAGATCGCCGACGGTTCGGTGGAGATCGTGGCGGTCGCCCGCGAGGCCGGACACCGCTCGAAGATCGCGGTGGCCTCACGGGTGCCCGGCCTGAACGCCAAGGGCGCCTGCATCGGCCCGATGGGCCAGCGGGTGCGCAACGTGATGAGCGAGCTGTCCGGGGAGAAGATCGACATCATCGACTTCGACGACGACCCGGCCCGCTTCGTCGCCAACGCGTTGTCGCCGGCCAAGGTGGTTTCGGTCACCGTCATCGACCCGAACGCCCGGGCCGCGCGGGTGGTCGTGCCCGACTTCCAGTTGTCGCTGGCGATCGGCAAAGAAGGGCAGAACGCCCGGCTGGCGGCGCGGCTCACCGGATGGCGGATCGACATCCGCAGCGATTCGCCGGACGGGGAGACCGATGATCCGGAGCACGGCGCGCCGCGAGGTCTGACGCACGACGGCTAGGCCCGGCGACGACGCAGAGCGCCTAACGCGGGTGGTTCTGAGCACCGATTGAGTGCAGGTAAACTAAGCCGTGATCCAGCGCGAGACTTCGGCCTCGGCGCATCGACGCACCGAAGGACCGGTGCGGACGTGTGTCGGATGCCGAAAGCGAGAGTTGGCCGCCGAACTGCTCCGAGTGGTGGCTGTGTCGACCGGGAACGGCAAATATGCCGTGACCGTTGACCCAGCAGGTACTCTGCCGGGGCGGGGTGCATGGCTGCATCCCGTCGCCCAGTGCGCCACAGAAGCAATCCGGCGGCGAGCATTCGCCCGAGCGCTGCGCATCACCGGTGCACCGGATACAACAGCGGTCGTCGAGCACATCGAGCAGTCGGATGCGCCCGGCACACGAGCCGACAGAACAGGCAGCAAAGAACATGAGCACACCGTGAAGTCCCGATGACCATGCGTCATAGCTAAACCCGAGGCGCGGCCGACCACCGCTGTCGCCTCTTAGACAGGAGATGTAGTGGCAGGCAAGGCCCGCGTACACGAGTTGGCTAAAGAACTCGGTGTCACCAGCAAGGAAGTTCTCGCCCGGCTAGAGCGAACAGGGCGAATTCGTCAAGTCCGCGTCGTCGACGGTGGAAGCGCCCGTCGCTCGTCGGCTGCGTGAGTCGTTCGGCGGCGGCAAGCCGGCCCCCGCAGAGCGGAGAAGACCCGCCGGCCAAACGGCGCGGCGCGCCGGCAAAGCCCCCGCGAAACAGGCGCCGCGGCCCCGGCCGCCCAAGCCGCGCCGCCCCCAAGCCGGCGGCACCGCCCGGCGCCCGCACGCGCCGGCCCCACCGCCGGCGCCGGCGCCCGAGCAGCCCCGCCGGCCGCTGCCCCCCCGGCTCCGGCGGCTCCGCCGCCCGGGACCGACCCCCGGCGCCCCGCGTCCGGCCCGGCCCCGAAGCCGGCCGCGCGCACGCCGCGCGTCGGTAACAACCCGTTCTCGTCGGCGCAGCCGGTCGAGCGGCCCGATCCCGCGTCCGCAGGCGCCGCGTCCCGGGCGCGCCTCGTCCCGGCGCCCCGCGTCCCGGTGGTGCGTCGCCCGGCAACATGCCGCCGCGTCCCGGCGGTGCAGGTCGTCCGCCGCGTCCCGGCGGTCCGCGGCCCGGCGGCCGGCGGCGGCCGGCCCGGCGGCCCGGCGGCGGCGGTCGTCCCGGCGGCGGCGGTGGTGGCGGTAACTACCGCGGCGGCGGTGGCGGCGGCGGTGGCGGCGGAGTCGGCGCTCCGCCTGGCGGTGGCGGCGGCGGTTTCCGCGGTCGTCCCGGCGGTGGCGGTGGCGGTGGCCGTCCCGGCCAGCGCGGCGGCGCTGCCGGTGCGTTCGGTCGTCCCGGCGGTGCGCCGCGGCGAGGCCGCAAGTCGAAGCGGGCGAAACGCGCCGAGTACGAGAACATGCAGGCCCCGGTCGTCGGTGGCGTGCGGTTGCCGCACGGCAACGGCGAGACCATCCGGCTGGCCCGCGGCGCGTCGCTGTCGCGACTTCGCCGAGAAGATCGACGCCAACCCGGCCTCGCTGGTGCAGGCGCTGTTCAACCTCGGCGAGATGGTGACGGCCACCCAGTCGGTCGGTGACGAGACGCTCGAGCTGCTGGGCGGCGAGATGAACTACGTCGTGCAGGTCGTCAGCCCCGAGGACGAGGACCGCGAGCTGCTGCAGTCCTTCGACCTCACCTACGGCGAGGACGAGGGTGGCGAGGAGGACCTGGAGTTCCGTCCGCCGGTGGTGACCGTGATGGGTCACGTCGACCACGGCAAGACCCGACTGCTGGACACCATCCGGAAGGCCAGCGTCCGCGAGGGCGAGGCCGGCGGCATCACCCAGCACATCGGCGCCTACCAGGTGACCGTCGACCTCGACGGCAACGAGCGGCCGATCACCTTCATCGACACCCCGGGTCACGAGGCGTTCACCGCCATGCGTGCCCGCGGCGCGAAGGCCACCGACATCGCGATCCTGGTGGTGGCCGCCGACGACGGCGTCATGCCGCAGACGGTGGAGGCCATCAACCACGCGCAGGCGGCCGACGTGCCGATCGTGGTGGCGGTGAACAAGATCGACAAGGAAGGCGCCGACCCGCAGAAGATCCGCGCTCAGCTGACCGAATACGGTCTGGTGGCCGAGGATTTCGGCGGCGAGACGATGTTCGTCGACATCTCCGCGAAGCACGGCACCAACATCGAGGCGCTGGAGGAGGCGGTGCTGCTGACCGCCGACGCTGCCCTGGACCTGCGGGCCAACCCGGACATGGAGGCCCAGGGTGTGGCGATCGAGGCGCACCTGGACCGCGGTCGCGGCCCGGTCGCCACCGTGCTGATCCAGCGCGGCACGCTGCGGGTCGGAGATTCGATCGTGGCCGGCGACGCCTACGGTCGCGTGCGCCGCATGGTCGACGAGCACGGCGAGGACGTCGAAGAGGCGCTGCCGTCGCGGCCCGTCCAGGTCATCGGCTTCACGTCGGTGCCCGGCGCCGGTGACAACCTGCTGGTCGTCGACGAGGACCGGATCGCCCGTCAGATCGCCGACCGGCGCAGCGCCCGCAAGCGCAACGCGTTGGCCGCCCGCTCCCGCAAGCGGATCAGCCTGGACGATCTGGATGCCGCGCTGAAGGAGACCAGTCAGCTGAACCTGATCCTCAAGGGGGACAACTCCGGTACCGTCGAGGCGCTGGAGGAGGCCCTGCTGGGTATCGAGATCGACGACGAGGTGGAGCTGCGCGTCATCGACCGCGGTGTCGGTGGCGTCACCGAGACCAACGTCAACCTGGCGTCGGCATCGGATGCGATCATCATCGGGTTCAACGTCCGTGCGGAGGGCAAAGCCACCGAACTGGCCAACCGCGAGGGTGTGGACATCCGCTACTACTCGGTGATCTACCAGGCGATCGACGAGATCCAGAGTGCGCTCAAGGGCATGCTCAAGCCGATCTACGAGGAGAAGCAGCTGGGCCGCGCCGAGATTCGCGCGCTGTTCCGGTCGTCGAAGGTCGGCATCATCGCCGGTTGCCTGGTCACCTCTGGCGTCATGCGCCGCAACGCCAAGGCGCGATTGTTGCGCGACAACATCGTGGTGGCCGAGAACCTCACGGTGTCCTCGCTGCGACGGGAGAAGGACGATGTCACCGAGGTCCGTGACGGTTACGAATGCGGTCTGACGCTGACGTACTCCGACCTCAAAGAGGGCGACGTCATCGAGACCTACGAGCTGGTCGAGAAGGAACGCTCCTGATCATGAGCTCCGACACGCAGAACCTGCGGCATGGCTGATCCGGCGCGGGCGCGCCGGCTGGCCAAGCGGATCTCCGAGATCGTCGCATCGGCGATCGAATACGAGATCAAGGACCCGGGACTGACTGGCGTCACCATCATCGACGCCAAGGTGACCGGGGATCTGCATGACGCGACGCTCTACTACACGGTGCTCGGCGCGACGCTGGACGACGAGCCCGATTACGCCGGGGCCGCCGCGGCGTTGGAGCGCGCAAAGGGCGTGCTGCGCAGCAAAGTCGGGGCCGGCACCGGTGTGCGTTTCACGCCGACTCTGACATTCACCCGCGACACGGTGTCCGATTCCGTGCAGCGGATGGAGGAATTGCTGGCGCGTGCGCGTGCCGCCGACGCCGATGTGGCTCGCGTTCGCGCGGGGGCCACACCGGCCGGCGACGCCGATCCGTACCGGACGTCCGGCGACGAAGAAGACAAAGCTGGGCAATCAGCTCCGGGGGCACCAACCGCAAACGGGGAAGGCGCCGGTGACGACGATCAACTCGAAGACTGAATCAAGCGCTACACGTGTCGACGCGATCGGCGCGGCCAAGGTGTTGGACGCCGCCGCGACGGTCGGGGTGCTTTGCCATGTGCATCCCGATGCCGACACGATCGGCGCTGGTCTGGCACTCGCCCTGGTACTGGATGGCTGCGGCAAGACCGTCGAAGTCAGCTTCGCTGCCCCCGCGGCACTTCCGGAGTCGCTGCGATCGCTGCCCGGCGGCCGGCTTCTGGTCGATCCGAAAGCCATGCGCCGCGACGTCGATCTGGTTGTGACCGTTGACATTCCGAGCATCAATCGGCTCGGCGACCTGCGCGAGATGGCCGGCGCCGGGCAAGAAGTGCTGGTGATCGATCACCATGCCTCGAATCAGCTGTTCGGCACCGTGAATTTCGTTGAGCCGTCCGCGGACTCGACGACGATGATGGTTGCCGAACTGCTCGACGCGTGGGACAAGCCGATCGACGCGGACGTGGCGTACTGCTTGTATGCGGGGCTGACCACCGACACCGGTTCGTTCCGGTGGGCCAGCGCGCGGGCCTACCGCTTGGCGGCGCGACTGGTTGAGATCGGCATCGACAACGCGGCGATCACCCGGTCGCTGATGGACACCCACCCGTTCGCCTGGCTGGCCTTGCTGTCCCGGGTGCTGGGCTCGGCGCAGCTGTTGCCCGACGCTGCCAGCGGTCGTGGTCTGGTGTATGCCGTTGTCACAAACCAGGAATGGGTCAACGCCCGCCCAGAAGAAGTCGAAAGCATCGTCGACATCGTCCGCACCACCCAGCAGGCCGAGGTCGCCGCGGTGTTCAAAGAGATCGAGCCGCAACACTGGTCGGTCTCCATGCGGGCAAAGGCCGCCGTCGATCTCGCCGCTGTCGCGTCGACGTTCGGTGGAGGCGGCCACAGATTGGCCGCGGGCTACTCGACCGCGGGATCGGCCGACGAGGTGGTCGCGGCCCTGAGCGCCGCCCTGGGTTGAGCCGGCCGCCGCAGCCGGGTGCCCGCTCGATCGCGCAACTGGCTCTGCCCGCGCTGGGTGTGCTGGCCGCCGAGCCGCTCTACCTGTTGTTCGACACCGCGATCATCGGCAGGCTGGGTGCGCTGAGCCTGGCCGGGCTGGCTATCGGGGGACTGATCCTCGGCATGGTCGGTTCCCAGTTGACTTTCCTGTCGTACGGCACCACCGCACGCTCAGCGCGCTACTTCGGCGCCGACGATCGGGCGGCCGCCGTGCGGGAAGGCGTGCAGGCGACCTGGCTGGCACTGGGACTGGGTGCGCTGATCGTCGCGGTGGTGCAGGTCGCGGCGGTCCCACTGGTGTCGATCATCGCCGGTTCACACGACATCGCGAACACGGCGCTGTCCTGGCTGCGTATCGCCATCGCCGGCGCGCCCGCAATTCTGGTGTCGCTGGCGGGCAATGGATGGTTGCGTGGCGTGCAGGACACCGTCCGTCCGCTGCGCTATGTGATCGCCGGCTTCGGGCTGTCGGCGCTGCTGTGTCCGTTGCTGGTGTACGGCTGGCTGGGGCTGCCTCACCTGGGATTGGCGGGGTCGGCCGTCGCCAATCTGGCGGGTCAATGGCTGGCCGCCGTGCTGTTCGGGTGGGCGCTGCTGGTTGAGCGAGTTCCGTTGCGGATCGACCGGATCGCGTTGCGTGCGCAAGTGGTCCTGGGTCGCGACTTGGTGGTGCGAACCCTGGCCTTTCAGGCGTGCTTCGTTTCCGCCGCCGCAGTGGCGGCCCGGTTCGGCGCTGCGGCTCTCGCCGCCCACCAGGTGGTGTTGCAGTTGTGGAGTTTCCTTGCGCTGGTTCTTGATTCGCTGGCCATCGCGGCGCAGGCGCTGGTCGGCGCGGCGCTGGGCGCTGACGATGTTCCGCGTGCTATGGCGACGGCAAGGCGGGTGACGGTGACGTCGGTGATTGCGGCGACCGGCTTGGCGGCGGTGTTCGCCGCCGGCGCCCGCGTGCTGCCCGCATTGTTCACCGACGACAGTTCGGTGTTGGCTGCCATCAGAATTCCGTGGTGGTTTCTGGTCGCCCAATTACCTTTTGCAGGAGTCGTTTTCGCGCTCGACGGTGTCCTGCTCGGTGCGGGTGACGCCGCGTTCATGCGCACCGCGACGGTGATCGGCGCACTGGCAGGATTTCTGCCGCTGGTCTGGTTGTCACTGGTGTTCGGCTGGGGGCTGGCCGGCATATGGTCGGGGCTGAGCATGTTCATCGTGCTGCGCATGATCTTGGTGGGTTGGCGCGCGGTATCGGGACGCTGGGCGGTGACTGGCGCCTAGCGTTACACCGCAATTGGGCTCGATGCAGTCACAATGGGAAGTCAACACCAACGATCGCCTGAAAGGCTGACGGCGCGATGCGGAACGCAGGTCTCGACTTCGGTGTGCTGGGGCCGCTGCAGATGTTCGCCGACGGGCGCCCGGTACCGCTGGGTGCGCCGAAACAACGCGCAGTGTTGGCCATGCTGGTGCTCAACCGCAACCGGCCGGTCTCGGTCGATGCCTTGATCGACGCGGTGTGGGAATCTGAACCCGTCCCGGCCGCGCGAACGAGCATCCATTCCTATGTGTCCCGACTGCGCGGACTGATTGGATCTGCCGGCGTGGACGCCAACCAGGTGCTGGCCAGCGCGGCGCCGGGTTATCAACTGAGCGTGGACGATTCCGACTGCGATCTGGGGCGTTTCATCGCCGAGAAGAACGCGGGCGTGCACGCCTCGGTCGCGGGGCGCTTCGAATCCGCCAGCAAGCATCTGACCGCGGCGCTGGCCGAGTGGCGCGGGCCGGTCCTCGACGACCTTCGCGAATTTGCCTTCGTGGGCACCTTTGCCACGGCGTTGGAAGAGGTCAAGGTGGTGGCTCACACCGCCCTCGCCGAAGCCGAGATCGCATGTGGACGCGCCGACGCCTTGATCCCCCGCCTGGAGATGCTGAGCGCCCAACATCCCTTCCGGGAACGACTGTGGGCTCAGCTGATCACCGCCTACTACGTCGCCGAGCGTCAATCCGACGCCCTCGACGCCTTCCGGCGACTCAAGACCAACCTGGCCGAAAATCTCGGCATCGACCCGGGTCCCACCGTCAGCGCCCTGCACGAGCGAATCCTGCGCCAGGAACCTCTCGAGACCAAGCGTCCCGCGCAGACCATCGCCCAGCACACCGTCGTCGACCTCAGCCCGGCGACCGGCACACTGGTCAACGGGCCGCCCGTCGCTGCGCTTCGGGGACAGGACGGTCAGCTCTTTCGGCTGGATACGTCGACACGTATCGGGCGCCTACCCGACAACGACATCGTCGTCGACGATGACAACGTCAGTCGATATCACGCGGTGGTCATCGACACCGGCGGCAGTTTCGTGATCAGCGACCTACGATCGACGAACGGCGTCTTGGTGGACGGCCGTCGGATCCGGGGGAGCGCTACCCTTGCCGAGGGCGACCACATTCGCATCGGCGGGCACGAATTCACCTTCGAAATCGTCGGTTCTTGAGCCTGTTTGACCGCTGAGCTGCGACGCAAGAATTTTGCAAGAATCCGTACAGAACGCACCAAGGCGTCGGTTGCACACTTGTGATGTCGGAAAAACAGAACCGACCCCAGCAATGGATGCACATCCGGACCTGGGACCACTGCCAGGTAAGGAATCACCATCATGAAGAGCACTAAGACTTCGAAGGTGCGTGTCGGGGCTGCCACCATGCTGGCAGCTGTCGGTCTGTCCCTCGTTGCGCCAGCTGTCGCGTCCGCCGACCCGTGGGTTCCGTGGACCGGCCCGCTGCACCCCGTTCGCCACTACGCCGCGGACGTGCTTCACCCGGTCTGGTCCGTGACGCACCCCGTGCGCGCCGCGCTGCCCTGATCTGCGACCAGGCTCCACAATCTGCCCCGTTTCCTCCCGGAAACGGGGCAGATTACGTCTGCCGGGCGCGTCACCGCACCTGAGCTCGTCCCCGCTGCAGCACCGCCTCCCGGTTAGCAGCGATGTCGTCGCCGCTGGTCCGGAATGCCCGTGCCGCGGTCGCTTCCAGCCACAGGCCCGCGTCGGTGTGGGCGGAGTCGATGCGGTGATACGAGCTCAGCAGCGCCCGCACGGCGTCCTGGTTGTTGCCGACGATCGCAGACGCAATCCCGCGTGCGGCGGACAGCAACTGGTCGTGCGGCACCACTTCGGTGACCAGCCCGGCCCGCAGCGCGTCGTGAGCGGACAGATAGTCACCCGTCAAGCTCATCCGACGGGCCAGGCCGATGCCGACTTTCTGCGGTAGCCGCACACTGAGCCCCCACGTCGGCAACAGCCCCACCCGCGCATGCGTGTCGGCGAACCGCGCCTGCTCCGAGGCGATCAAGATGTCGCAGTAGAGCGCGAGTTCCAGGCCACCGGTCACCGCGGCGCCGTTGATGGCGCCGATCACCGGTTTGCTCATCGCCGGCCAACGCGGCGAGATGTCGGGAAGTGCCGACTGCCCCCCAACTCTTTGAGGTCGAGGCCCGCGCAGAACACCGGATCGCTGCCGGTGAGGATCACGACGTCAACGCCTTCATCGGCCTCGGCATCTGCCAGGGCCCCGAAGAATTGATCGCGCAGCGCCGAGGACAGCGCGTTGCGGGATGTCGGTCGATTCAGCGTGAGGGTCCGTACCCGCTCGTCGGTTTCGATCAGCAAGATGTCGTCAGCCATGAGGGCAACGGTAGTCAGCGCCGTTTTTCCCGGCTCGACCGCCTTATCGTTGAGGGATGTGCCGAAACATCACCGAGTTGCGTGGGCTCGAACCACCGGCGACCGCCGAGGAGATCACCGCGGCAGCGCGGCAGTACGTCCGCAAGGTCAGCGGCGTCACCCGCCCGTCACTGGCCAACATCGAGGCGTTCGAGCAGGCGGTGGCAGAGGTCGCGGCGGCGACGACTCGGCTGCTGAACGACTTGCCGCCGCGCCGTCAGCCCCCGAAAACCTCACCGCCGCTGCGTCGGCTGGCTGCGGCCCAGTGACAGTTATGCCCCAGACCGCGACGACGCCCGCGCTCAAGGAGTGGAGCGCGGTGGTGCACGCGTTGCTGAGCGGCCGCCAACGGGTGCTGCTGCGCAAAGGCGGGATCGGCGAGAAGCGCTTCGACCCGACCGCGGCCCGCGATTTCGTGCTCTTCCCCACGGTCGCGCACAGTCACGCCGAGCGGGTGCGACCCGCATTTCGCGACCTGCTCGACGCTGCGGCCGCCGACAGTGCCGAGGATCGTCTGGTAGTACGGGCAGCGGCGAAAGTCGTTGCGGCGCTTTCGGTCAACCGGCCGGACAACATCGAGGCCATCGAAGACCTGCACATCTGGACAGCCGAGTCGGTGCGCCGAGACCGGCTGGACTTCCGTCCGAAGCATCGGCTGGTCGTGTTGGTCGTGCAGGCCATACCGTTGACCGAGCCGGTGGCGCTGCCCCGCACACCCGACTACGCCGGCTGCACGAGTTGGGTGCAGCTGCCCATGGCTGCATCGCTGGGCGAGCCGGTGCACGACGAAGGGTCGTTGCGCGAGGTGGTCGATCGCGTCCGCGATGCGGTCGAATAGCGCAGGCCCGCAAACCCTTTCAGGGAGTTTGGTCGACGAGAACCGCGCCGTCGGGCTTTTCGTCGAGAGTGCGCAGCGACGTCGGCTCGGCGGCCGCGGTGAGTCGCACCACCCGCGCCAACTGCGCTGGGGCGTCGCACTGCAGATAATGATCGGCGGTCGGCAGTATCCAGTAGCGATTTCGTCCGGGCTTGTTACGCAGGAACTCCTGCCACACATAGTTCGCGACCCGCACGGGGGCGACATTGTCGTGCAGACCCCACACCAGGCTGGTGTTGACGTCGCTGGTGGAAAGTGCTTGCAGCCAATTGGTTTCGTCGGCAGCGCGCTCATGGAGGTATTGAATGGTGTCCGGCAACACCGTGATCCCGTCGTTGTAGGCGAAGCATTCTCTCAGGGCTGCGATCTCGGGATCGTCGAGGTCGCGTCGCGGCATGAAGGTCGTCGCGCCCATACCTGCGGCCAGCATCTCCGGAGTGGTCGCGCGAGCGGTGCTGCGGGCTACGGTGGGATCGAGCAACGCCTTCTGGAATCCGGTCAGATTGGCAAGCGGGAGATAGATGTTGGCGTTCGTGAGGATGACATCGGTCGGCAGGTTCGCGTCGTGAAGGGTATCCAACATGGACAGGGCGATCATGCCGACGCTGGTGCCACGGTCGTGGGTCAGTATGGTGTAGTCCTCGAGCTGCCACACTTTGGTAATCGCGTGGACCAGTAGGCGCGCATCGTCGTACAGCGAATACACGTATGGCGCAATCGGCTTGTCGGAGAGCCCGTAACCCGGGAAGTCGAGCAGGAAGATGTCGAATTCCGCGCCGAGTTCGCGGGTCAGTGCGAGGTAGTCGATGCTCGCGGTGGGAAAGCCGTGCACACACACCAACGCCGGTGCACCAGGTGTGCCACACCGACGGGTGAAGACACTGACCTTCGCTCCGTTGTTGGCGGCAGTTGTCGACTGCCACTGGAGTTCTGTTCCGCCGCTTCGCCATTCGGCGAAGGCATCCATCAGGAGCCCACCGGAAGCATGATCCGGGACGTGCCGAAGTGCACCTCGTGCACGGACGGTCTGAGTTCGCTGCCAGTCGCGGTTGCCTCGCCGGTACCGAGGTTGCGGGCGAAACGGGGGTGGCTGCCGCCCGCGATCAGCACGCGGATGCGTGTTCCGGCGCGGAACCGGTGCGCGGTCGCGTCGAGTTCGAGTCGGACGGTGCCGCCGCCGGTCCTGCCGTCCAGTCGGCGGTAGGCGTCGCTGACGTTTCGCGAGCGACCCTTGGCGTCGACTTCGCTGATCCGGACGAACATATCGACGTAGGGGTTGTCGGAGCTGTGCGCCAACTCCGCGATCGGGTTGCCGAAGACCCGCAGATCTTCGGTGAGCTCATCGCTGGTGAAGCTGAGCACATCGCGGCGAGCGGCCAGCGCGCTGTCGTCGCGGTAGCCGCCGTCGGGGGAGAGCAGCCGGCCTCCGATCGTCGGCGTCGGCTCGGCCGGGTCGTAGCGGAAGCTTGCCGAGAATCCTTCTGCCGGCGACGTCTCGGCCAGACCGCCACCGGGTTGCAGATACAGCACGTGGTCGGTGGTCGCGGGCGGCCAATCGGGCAACTCGCGCCAGCCCTCGTTGGTGACGAAGAACCGGACTCGGCTGGCGCGCGCCTCGGCGGGGCGACCGGCGAGGTGTGTATCCAGCCATTCCCCGGTCTCCTTGGCAATGGTGGGCAGCCCCGCGACCAGCAGCTGGGTGTGGCTCCACGGCCCCATGCTCATCGCGACCTCCACTCCGCGATCGCGAAGCTGGCGATACTGCTGCAACGTCTGCGGCAGGAACAGGTCTTGCCAGCCGCTCAGCAGCAGCACCGGCACGTCGACGCGGTCCAGCGCCCGGGGGACCCGCAACGACCCCCAGAACGGGTCCTCCGTCTGTGGTGGTGTCAGCCACGACTCCCACCACGTCGCCGCCTCGCCGAGTAGGGCGCGCCCGGCCGCGCCCAACGGCACTTCGCCGGCGGTGCGGACGATGCTTTTCTGTGCCTGCAGTTGGCGAACGCCCGCGCGAATTCGGCCGGGGTCTTCCTGGTGGGCCACCAAGTTGCTCCAGCCCAGGAAGTCGTTGACGGTGAACGAGCCCGTGCCCCACGCCGAGGCGCTCAAGTCGTGCGGACCCGCGGTGATGACAGCCGCAGCCAGTTCCGGCGGCGGATCCTCCAGCATCGCCCACTGGGTGAAGCCCAGATAGGAGATGCCGATGGTGGCGAAGCGACCGGTGAACCACGGTTGGCGGCGCAACCAGGCGACCGTGTCGGCGCCGTCGGCAACCTCGTTGACCATCGGATTGAAGGCGCCGCCCGATCCGAACGTGCCGCGCACACTCTGCAGAATCACCCGGTAGCCGCGGGCTGCGTGCAGATAGGCGAATATCAGCGAGAACGGGAACGCCCGGCCATAGGGTCCGCGGGCCAGCAGGGTGCCGACCACCTCGCCGACCGGCTCGTAATGGTCGGCCACCAGGTCGACGCCGTCGCGCATCGGGATGTTGACGCTGCTCACCGTGTAGTGATGGGTCGGCGCCGGTAGTCGCAGCGTTCGGGCCAGGGCGCGGCCGGCCAGGCGTCGGGCAGAGCCCGCAGCGTCGACCCTGCGGGCCGGTCGGAGGTGGTCGTCACGGCATCAGGTTATGCCGCGACCCGGCCACGCAGACTCAGAACTTGTAGTACGGCGACAGCTCGTTGGCGCGCTGCAGGTTGGTGGCCGGGCAGTCGACCTCGGGGGTGGAGTAGACCGTCGAGTAGAACAGCGACTGCTGGATGACCCCGTAGCTGGTTTTGAACGCGACCATGCAGGAGAAATACCAGTAGCTGTTGTGGTAGGTGGGCTTGAGGTTCCACCACTGCGCTGCGCGGTGGCCGTTGATCGTGGTTTCGACCGCGTCGGCCGGCAGCGACTGATCGTAGGTGCGCCAGATGATGGGCTCGACGGCCAGCTGGTAATTGCCGGCGTCGTAGTGGCAGCGCAGGCCTTCCTCGGGCTCGGGTGGGGTGAAAGCCAGACCCAACCGCTGAAGCGCGTCGAACGGGATGTCCCTGCACGGGTCGAAGGGGCTGGGGTCGGTGGTCGCCACGATCGGGCTTTTCATCGTCGTCGGCGGGTCCAGCGGCGCGAAGGTGGAGCGCAGCTGCACCGTCGGGGCGCCGACATCGGCGGCGCGCGGCGCGCTCTGCCACACCATCGTCACAGCCGTGACCACGGCGCCGAACGCCGCGAGTAGCCGCAGCTTGGTGACCATGACACCCCCTCGGCTGGCTCTGAGTCTTCGACTCTTGCGGAAGCTTACAAGTCGGGACCGCACCGCCACAGCCCAAACGAGAACCTGTTCTAGTCCGGTCACGACGAGCATCGGCCGCGGACTGGCTAGGCTGGTTAGTCGTGGCTTGGCAAGAAGATCGGCAGGAGCGCCCGACGGCGCGGCAGCCGACGCTATGGGCGGTGTCGGATCTGCACACCGGCCACGTCGGCAACAAGCCCGTCACCGAGTCGCTCTACCCGTCGACGCCGGACGACTGGCTGATCGTCTGCGGCGACGTCGCCGAACGCACCGACGAGATTCGGTGGGCGCTGGACCTACTGCGGCGACGGTTCGCCAAGGTGATCTGGGTGCCTGGCAATCATGAGCTGTGGACCACCAACAAGGACCCGGTGCAGGTCTTCGGCCGGGATCGCTACGACTATCTGGTCAACATCTGCGACGAGCTCGGGGTCGTGACCCCGGAGCACCCGTTTCCGGTGTGGACCGAGCGGGGTGGCCCGGCGACCATCGTGCCGCTGTTTCTGCTGTACGACTACTCGTTCCTGCCGCGCGGTGCGACCACCAAAGCGGAGGGGCTGGCGATCGCGCGGGAACGCAACGTCGTGTGCACCGACGAGTTCCTGCTGTCACCGCAGCCCTACCCCACCCGCGAGGCGTGGTGTCACGATCGGGTGGCCGCCACCCGCAAGCGGCTCGACGAGCTGGACTGGATGACGCCGACGGTGCTGGTCAACCATTTCCCGATGGTTCGCCAGCCGTGCGACGCGCTGTTTCTGCCGGAATTCTCGTTGTGGTGTGGGACCACCGAGACCGCCGACTGGCACACCCGCTACAACGCGGTGTGTTCGGTGTACGGGCACCTGCACATTCCGCGCACGACCTGGTATGACGAGGTCCGCTTCGAAGAGGTGTCGGTCGGTTATCCACGCGAGTGGCGCCGCCGCAAACCGTATAGCTGGCTGCGCCAGGTGCTGCCCGACCCGCAGTACGCGCCCGGTTATCTCAACGACTTCGGCGGACATTTCGTCGTCACGCCGGAAATGACAGCGCAGGCACAGCAGTTCCGCGAGCGCCTGCGGCAGCGGTAGCCGCGATGACGCTGACGACGTTGATGTCTGCGGTGCTGCCCGGCATCGGGGACCTGGCCTGCGCCGAGTTGTATTCGGATCCGCCCGGTTTGGCGCCGTTGGCCGAAGAAGAGCCGCTGATCGCGCGATCGGTGGCCAAGCGGCGCAACGAATTCATCACCGTGCGGTATTGCGCGCGTATTGCGTTGAGCGAACTCGGCTTTCCGCCGGTGCCGATTCTCAAGGGGGAGAAGGGCGAACCCTGCTGGCCCGACGGCGTGGTGGGCAGCCTGACCCATTGTGCGGGTTTTCGCGGCGCGGTGGTGGGGCGTGCCGGCGCCATGCGCTCGGTGGGTGTCGACGCCGAACCGCACGACGTGTTGCCCGACGGGGTGCTTGACGCGATCAGCCTGCCGGCCGAGCGTACCGAGCTGGCCGCCCTGCCCACCGGCGTGCACTGGGATCGAATCCTGTTCTGCGCCAAGGAAGCAACGTACAAAGCGTGGTTCCCGCTGACCAAGCGGTGGCTGGGGTTCGAAGACGCGCACATCACCTTCGGCGTCGACGAGTCCGGGTCGGCGGGATCGTTTGAATCGACGATATTGATCGACGGCGCCACGCTGTCCGGTCCGCCGCTGAGTTCGCTGGCCGGACGATGGTCG
The DNA here is from genome assembly GCA_963741555.1 of uncultured Actinomycetota bacterium. Lineage (GTDB taxonomy): Bacteria > Actinomycetota > Actinomycetes > Mycobacteriales > Mycobacteriaceae > Mycobacterium. Next base: position 188,179 of record CAVUIH010000014.1, read on the forward strand.
GTGGACCGGGATTTGGTGCTCACGGCGATCACGCTATGAACGCGGGTCTTGTCGTCGTCGACAAGCCGGCCGGCATGACGAGCCATGATGTGGTCGGGCGTTGCCGACGCATTTTCGGCACCCGCCGGGTGGGGCATGCCGGGACGCTGGACCCGATGGCCACCGGTGTACTGGTGATCGGCATCGAGCGCGCCACCAAAATTCTGGGCCTGGTGACCGAGACGTCGAAGTCGTATGCGGCCACCATCCGGCTGGGCCAGTCCACGTCCACCGAGGACGCAGAAGGTGTTGTCACTCAGCAGGTTTCGGCGCAAGGCGTGACCGATCAGGCGATCGAATCGGCGATCGCCGGATTGCGCGGAGACATCGCTCAGGTCCCGTCGGCGGTCAGTGCGATCAAGGTCGACGGCCAGCGGGCCTATCGCTTGGCCCGCGAGGGTCGCCCCGTCGAGCTGGCCGCCCGGCAGGTGCGCATCGACCGGTTCGCAATGCTGGCCGTCCGTCGCCACGACCAGTTGGTCGACGTCGACGTCGAGGTGGACTGCTCGTCGGGAACCTACATTCGCGCGTTGGCCCGCGATCTCGGCGCAGCGTTGGGAGTGGGCGGCCACTTGACCGCGCTGCGGCGCACCCGGGTCGGCCGGTTCGGATTGGACCAGGCTCGTTCACTCGATGACCTCGCCGAGCAACCCGCGCTGAGCCTGACTCTCGACGAAGCTTGCCTACTGCTGTTTCCGCACCGACAGCTCGACGATGAGCAGGCCGACGCAGTCGCCAACGGCCGGGCGCTGACTCCGGCCGGCATCGACGGGGTCTATGCCGCGCACACCACCGACGGCCGGGTCATCGCGCTGCTGCGTGACGACGGCTCGAGGACGAAGTCCGTCGTCGTCATCCGGCCTGCAAACTTGTAAAAGGCGCGGATAAGGCCGGTACGAGGCCGCCGGCTGAAATACGCTCCTCGCATCACGGCGGAAGGGAGCAGGAAGTGCCGATTCGCCTGCTGACCGTAGGTAGCGATCCGGATAACACGCTATTCGGTGTGGATCCCGACGGAACACTTCGGTGGTACCGCTATGTTGGGGGCGCCCAGGCGGATGCGGCTGCGAGCACTGCGCCGTGGCTGGGCTGGGATCCTAACTCCGGCAACCCGATTGGTAATGGGTGGGGCGACTTCAGCTGGCTCGGCGCCGGCATTCAGGGCACGCTGCTCGGGGTCGACGGCCAAGGCAACCTGCGGCGCTACTACTACACCGGCAGCGGGCAAAGCGACTCAACGGTGACCAGAACTGGGCGACGCAGTCGGGTGCGGTCCTTGCAACCGGCTTCGATGCCTGGAAGCACCTCGCGTTGATCATGAACGAAGGCGACTACACCGTGGGCAGCGACGATCTGCAAATTCTGGCGGTCGATCACTCCGGCGACGCGTGGGTCTACGGCTACCACAACGGAGTTCCCCGTCCGAACACCCCTGTGCAAGTCGCTCAAGGATGGACAGATTACGAATACATGTTCAGCGCAAACGTGAGCCGAGTCTTTGCCGTCAGCACGTCGGGGGTGCTCTATTGGCTGCAGGTCTGGGTGATCTACAACGACGACGGAACCGTCACCACCGATGGGTCCCGAGAGCGGCAACGCGATCGGCGCCGGTTGGAACAAGTTCTCCAACGCCACTGCCGGTGTCCGGGGTCAAGCGGGAGCCGCACTGGATTACATCCCGATTTATGCCGCCGACGGGAATTACAACCTGCACTGGTACGGCTACACCGGTTACGGGGTAAGCGATCCCAGCGGTAGCACCGGCTGGATCACGCCCAACTCCGGCAACATAATCAGCGGGAGTTGGTGAATCACCATGGCCATGCGACTCATCACCCTCGGCACCTCGCCGGCCGACGCGGGAACCCCCGCAGGCAACACGATCTACGGGATCGACAGCAACCAATACCTACGCTGGTATCAGTACCTCGGTGACGGTGAATCCAACCCCACCCCCGGATTGAGCGGTTGGAATGCGCACTCCGGCAACCCAATCGGTAACGGATGGCAAGCTGTCACCTGGTTCCAGCTGGGAACTGCAGGCACGTTGATGGCGATCCACGACGACGGTGGCCTGTACTGGTATCGCTACACCGGTGACGGCCGGGCGAACCCGAGCGGTGGCTATGGATGGGATCCGCTGGCGGGCACCAAAATCGACGACGGTTGGGGTGATTACCAACACGTCATGATGTTCTACAACGACGGCGACGAAGTCATCATGCTCACCGTCGATGCCAGCGGGAAGATGCTGTCGCACTTCTACATTCACGGCCAGGGCTGGCAACCGGACTTCGCCACCGAATTACCCGGCGACTGGAGCGGCTTCACTCGACTGATCGCCACCACGTCCACCATCTTCGGTGTGCAGGATGACGGAAACCTCTACTGGTACCAACCGCAGTGGACCGGATCGCCGCCCGTCTGGACGATGGCGGCGAACTCGGGCAACCAGATCGGCACCGGCTGGGATTCGTTACACCAACTGGTCGTCGGAGGCCTCGACGACCCTTCTCGACAACTCCACCCGACGCTCATCGGCATCGATCATGCCGGCCAGCTTCGGTGGTTTCACTACACCGGCGCCGGCTCGGGCGCCGGGGCAGACTGGGGCCAGAATTCAGGCAACTTCGTCAGCGGAAGTTGGTGATCGCGCGCCGAGGCCAAGACTACCCGCCACGTTCATGTAACATTCAGCAACGAATGTATCTGAGCGGAGAGGTGTGGGATCGACATGGCGGCGGAGGTGACTGGCCGGCGGGTGCGGCGCACCCAAGCCGAACGTAGCGCCGCCATGCGGACGCGTCTGCTCGACGCCACCATCGAATGCCTCGTCACCTACGGCTATGCCGGAACCACGACACCGCGCGTCGCCGAACTCGCCGGCGTGACCCGGGGTGCGCAGATTCACCACTTCCGGTCCAAAGAAGATCTGGTGGTCGCGGCGATCGAGCATCTCGCTCAACAGCGTGTACAAGCCGCCATGCGCGAGTTCGGGCGGGTCGAGGCCAGTAGCGACCCGGTGTCGACCGTGCTGGACTTCCTGTGGGAGGCCCATCAGGGCCCGATGTTCGTTGCCACCGTTGAACTTTGGGTCGCGGCACGCACCGACGACGTGTTGGCGAGGCACATCGAGCGAGTGGAGCCGCTGGTCAACAGCACGCTAATCTCGGCGATCGCCCAGCTGGTGCCCGACCACGCCGTGCAAAAAGAGCTGCGTAACTTCGTCTACACCGCGATGGACGCACTGCGCGGCATCCTGCTGAACAGCTTCGCGGACCGTGATTCGGATCGCGCGCGGCGGCGGTGGGATCGCGCCTGCGAGCACTTGCGGGTCATCGTCGCCGGGCTGCTGGCAACCGAATCGCCTGCCTGAGGCTCTGACGTCGAGGGGCGCGTGGCCCCCGCGGCGTGATTGCAAAGATACAATCAGGTGTGTATCTTTTTGACGAGCGAGACGAAGGGAATGCGATGCCGCACAAGGTCTACGTCATCGGCGTGGGGATGACGAAGTTCGAAAAGCCCGGTCGCCGGGAAAACTGGGATTACCCCGACATGGCCCGCGAATCCGGCACCAAGGCGCTCGAGGATGCCGGCATCGACTACGCCGCGGTCGAACAGGGTTACGTCGGCTACGTCTACGGCGAATCGACGTCCGGCCAGCGCGCGTTGTACGAGCTGGGTATCACCGGAATTCCGATCGTCAACGTCAACAACAACTGCTCGACCGGGTCGACCGCGTTGTACCTTGCGGCCCAGGCGATTCGCGGTGGTCTCGCCGACTGCACGATCGCGCTCGGTTTCGAGAAGATGAAGCCTGGATCGCTGGAGTCGACCTACGACGATCGCACCAACCCGATGGACAAGCACGTCATGGCGATGGCCGAGATCTCCGAGGTGCTCTTTCCTGTGGCGCCGTGGATGTTCGGGGCCGCGGGCCGCGAGCACATGAAGGAGCACGGCAGCACCGCAGAGCATTTCGCCAAGATCGGCTACAAGAATCACAAGCACTCGGTCAACAACCCGTACGCGCAGTTCCAGGAGGCTTACACACTCGACGACATCCTGGGCTCGCGGATGATCTATGACCCGCTGACCAAACTGCAGTGCTCGCCGACCTCAGACGGCTCCGGTGCGGCGATCCTGGCCTCCGAGGCCTTCGTCGACAAGCACGGCCTCGCCGGTCAAGCCGTGGAGATCGTCGGACAGGCCATGACCACCGACTTCGCCAACAGCTTCGACGGCACCTGCAAAGGGACTCATCGGTTACCACATGAATGTCCAAGCCGCGCAACGTGTCTACGACCAGTCCGGACTGGGGCCGGCGGACTTCCAGGTGATCGAGCTGCACGACTGCTTCTCCGCCAACGAATTGCTGCTCTATGAGGCGCTGGGACTGTGCGCCGAAGGCGAGGCGCCCAAGCTGATCGACAACGGCGACGTCACCTACGGAGGACGTTGGGTGGTCAATCCGTCCGGCGGCCTGATCTCCAAGGGGCATCCGCTCGGAGCGACCGGCTTGGCGCAGTGCGCCGAGCTGACCTGGCAGCTGCGTGGCGCGGCCGACAAGCGCCAGGTGGACAACGTGACCGCGGCGCTTCAACACAACATCGGGCTCGGCGGCGCGGCCGTCGTCACCGCCTACCAGCGGGCCGAACGCTAGACCACACCAACAACTCAAGGAAGAGGATCGATCGTGGGACACATCGAAGCCACCCGGGAATTGTCCGCCACGCCGGAAGCGCTGTGGGGCATCGTCACCGATCTCGCCAACTGGGACAAATGGTTCACCGTTCACGAGAAGTGGCTGGAAGACCCGCCGGCCACGCTGACCGAGGGCACCAAGCTGACCGCCAAAATCGTCATGCTCGGGATGGCCAACAAGATCGAGTGGACGATCAACTCGGTCGACGAGCCCCGCAAGCTGGTGCTGTCGGGCACCGGAATGGCGGGCGTCAAAGCGCAATTCACCTTCACCATCGAGCCGGCCGAAAGTGGCTCTCTGTTCGCGGTATTCGGTGATTTCGAAGGCGCACTGATCAAGGGCGCGCTGGGCAAGGCGGTGGAGAAGGACGGCGTCAAGCAACTGGACAAGACGCTGGACCAGCTCGACGCGCTGGCGTCGGCTGGAATATCAGGGCCTGACGGCTATGTCCATGACCGAAACGCTGGAGTTCGACGACACCGGCCTGGACCGCTGGACCGACGACGAGCGGTTCGAGGTCACCAGGGAGCGCCTCGCGGAATACGCGGCTGCCACCAATGACCCGATCGAGGCGCACCGCAGAGGAGACGTTGCGCCGCCGGTGTTTGCGATCGTGCCCGTGTTCGAGGCCCTCCTGACCCCGGCCGTCGACGTGATGCCGGTTGAGGCGATTCCGCGAATCGTTCATGGCGAGCAGGACTTTCACTTCCACCGTCCGATCCGTCCGGGTGACAAGCTGGTCTCGCGGGGCAAGATGATCGGATACCAGGGGCTGGAGAAAGGCACCCGCGCCGCCATCGTGCTCGAATGTCGCACCGAGGACGGCGAACTGGTCAACGAGCAATACGTCACGACCTTCGTGCGGGGCATGTCCGTCGGCAAGACCGTCGGCGAGCTCAGCCCAGACCACAAGTTCGACGACGCGTTGCGCAACACCGCACCGGCGGCCAAGGTAGTGCAGCACATCGACCACGACCAGACGTTCCGTTACTCGCCGGCGGCGGGCGATCCGATGCCGATCCATCTGGATGAGGAAATAGCCCGAGACGCCGGCCTGCCCGGCATCATCGCGCACGGGCTGTGCACCATGGCGTTCACCTCGTGGGCGGTGCTCACCGAGCTTGCCGACTCGGATGTCAACCGGCTCAAGCGGTTCGCGGTGCGTTTCTCCAAGCCGGTGCTGCCCGGTGACGACCTCGAGACCCGGATCTGGACGAAAGCTCAGGGCAACGGCAGCACAACGTATGCGTTCGAGACAGCGCGTGGCGAACGAGCTTCGTCATCACCGACGGCTTGGCCGAGATCAGCGACAGATAGGAGACTCACGTGGGTGCATTAGAAGGCCGGGTTGCCGTGATCACCGGCGCCGGCCGCGGCATCGGGCGCGAACACGCACTGTTGTTCGCCAGAGAAGGTGCCAAGATCGTCGTCAACGATCTAGGTGGCAGTAACGCCGGTGAGGGGGCCGACAGCGGCCCGGCTCACGAGGTCGTCGAGGAAATCGTCGCCGCCGGCGGCACCGCGGTCGCCAACACCGAGAACGTCGCCACCTGGAGCGGCGCGGAAAGCGCTGTGCGGCAGGCCGATCGACGAGTTCGGCGGGCTCGACGTGTTGGTCAACAATGCCGGCATCCTGCGGGACTCCTTCATCGCCGGGATGGAGGAAGCGCAGTGGGACGCGGTCATCGCCGTGCACCTGAAGGGCCACTTCGCGATGCTGCACCATGCCGCCGCTTACTGGAAGGCGCAGTCGAAGGCCGGCGACCAGCCCCTCGCCGCGGTGATCAACACCGCGTCGGGCTCCGGGGTGACGATTCCGAACGCCGGCCAAGTGAACTACGGGTCGGCCAAGGCGGGCATCGCGGCCATGACGCTGATCGCCGCCGAGGAGCTCGAGCGCTACGGCGTGCGGGTGAACGCGATCGCGCCGATCGCCCGCACCAGGCTGACGCTGGCCACTCCCGGTATGGGGTCGCTGATGAGCGAACCCGAAGAGGGCGAACTCGATCTCTTCAGCCCGGCGAACATCTCGCCGCTGGTGGCTTACCTGGCAACCGAGAAGTGCCCGATCACCGGCAAGGTGTATGCCGTTCAGGGCGGCGCGATTTCAGCGCTGTCGGGTTGGCACGATACCGACACCATCGAGACCGACGGTCCGTGGCTGATCGACGACATCGCCGCCCGGCTGCCGCAATAACCCAGGAGTAGACGATGTTCGAATGGTCTGACACCGACCTGATCATGCGGGATACGGTGCGGGGGTTCATCGACAAAGAGATCCGCCCGCAGCTCGACGCGCTGGAGACCGGCGAGCTGTCGCCCTATCCGATTGGCGCGCAAGCTGTTCAGCGAGTTCGGTCTGGATGTGCTTGCCGCCGAAGCGGTCAAGACAATGCTGGACAAGGAACGCGCGAAGCTGGAGGCGGCGGCGAGTGAGCATCGCAGCGACGAAGGAGCGAGGAGCGGAGCGAGCCAGAGCCGACCATCGAACCACGAATCCGGTACCGAAAAGAGGTCATCCGGAGGATTGGGCGGACTGGGGCCGCAGGCGTCGATGGCCGCCGTGCTGATATCCGAATTGGCCGGGGTCAGCTTGGGATTGCTCAGCGCGGTCGGTGTCAGCCTCGGGCTGGGCGCGGCGACGATCATGAGTCGCGGCACCTTGGCCCAAAAAGAGCGCTGGCTGCCGGAATTGATGACGCTGGAGAAGATCGCCGCGTGGGCGATCACCGAGCCGGACTCCGGCTCAGACGCGTTCGGCGGCATGAAGACAACGGTTCGGCGCTCCGCGACGGGATGGTGCCGAGTACATCCTCAACGGCTCAGAAGACATTCATCACCAACGGCCCCTACGCCGATGTGCTCGTCGTCTACGCCAAGCTCGATGACGGCTCCGCCGACCGGCGCAACCGGCCGGTGCTGCCGTTCGTGCTCGATGCCGGCATGCCCGGGCTTGTCCAGGGCAAGCCGTTCAAGAAGATGGGCATCATGTCGTCGCCGACCGGCGAGCTGTTCTTCGACAGCGTCCGGCTGACGCCCGACCGGCTGCTCGGCGAGACCGAACAGCACACCAGCGGGGACGGCAGGGACAGCGCACGGGCGAACTTCGCCGCCGAACGGCTCGGGGTTGCACTGATGTCGTTGGGGATCATCAACGAATGCCATCGGCTCTGCATCGACTACGCGAAGACCCGCACCCTGTGGGGCAAGAACATCGGCCAGTTTCAACTGATTCAGCTCAAGCTGGCCAAGATGGAGGTCGCCCGCATTAACGTGCAGAACATGGTGTTTCAAACGCTCGAGAAGGCTCAGGCCGGAAAGGTTCCGTCACTGGCAGAAGCGTCGGCGATCAAGCTGTATTCCTCGGAGGCCGCCACCGACGTGGCGATGGACGCGGTGCAACTCTTCGGCGGCAACGGCTATATGGCCGAATACCGGGTCGAACAGTTGGCGCGCGACGCGAAGTCGCTGATGATCTATGCCGGCAGCAACGAGGTGCAGGTAACTCACATCGCCAAGGGTCTGCTCGCGGGATGAGCGCGAGGACGACAGCAAAGGTGCTGCGGCGCAGATCGATCGCCTTGGTCGAACAATTGACCTATGTTCCGGTTTCGCGGCTGACCCTCAACATCATGCTCAATGTGCTGGTGTCGCAGCAATGGTTGTTGGCCGGACTGCGTCCGGCGGCCGATTATCTGATCGCCCGTACCGCCCCGGTGGTGCCCGGCGTCCGGGTCAAGCGGGTCGTCGCGCCGGTTGAGGGGGAGTGGCTTTGGGCGCCGGAAGCCGATGACGCGGCGGGTGTGGTCTTGGTCCTGCACGGCAGCGGCTACCTGATCTGCTCGTCTCGCACCCACCGCGGGTTCGCCTCGCATCTGTCCGAATACTCCGGCATGCCGACGTTCACCGTCGACTACCGGCTCGCGCCGGAGCATCCCTTTCCCGGCAGCCGAAGACGATGCATTCGCCGCCTACCGCTGGCTGCTGGCGCAGGGGCACGATCCGGCGAAGATCGTCGTCGCCGGGGATTCGGCCGGTGGGCACCTCGCGGTCGCACTTGCCCTGCGGCTGCGCAGCGAAGGGCTGCCGCTACCGGCGGCGCTGGCGCTGTTCGGCCCACTGATCGATCCGTCGTACCGGGCCTGCATCGCCGACCCGCGGGTCCGGAGTCAGCCGCTGGATCCGCGCACGGCCAGACGCGCCGTCGCGTTGTACGTCGGTGATCACGACGATCAAGATCCCCGGCTGTGTCTGTTGAACGCAGACCTGTCCAATTTGCCGCCGATCCAAATGCACTACGGATCAAGGGAAGTCATGCGGGCCGATGCGGAGGCTTTCGGCAAGCAGGTGGTGGAATTGGGCGGTCGCTGCGACGAACATTTGTGGCCGGGTCTGATGCACGGCTATTGGCTGTGGCCGCGCGACTTCGGGCTCACCAGCTTGCAGGTTGCCGGGCACTTCCTCCGTTCGACGGTCGCCGAAGCCCACACCGCATGAACCGCTCGGCCTTGACCCGATTTCGCGACCGACTCGCCGCGGCGCGGGTGCTGCAGCAGCGCGGCATGATCGACCTGCTACGGCCCGACGAGGCGGTGCGGGCGTTCGCTGGCCTTGCGGCGCTACGGTGCGTTCGGCGGACTCCTCGCTAACGCCGCCGACCGCTTCGGCGACGCGCCGGCGCTGACCGACGAACGCGGCACGCTGAGCTTCCGCGAACTCGAGCAGAATTCCAATGCGCTGGCCCGTGCGCTGGCCGCCAAGGGAATTCGGGCCGGCGCGGTGGTGGCCGCGTTGCATCGCAACAGCCGATACGTCATGACGACGGTGGGGGCGACGAACAAACTGGGCGCCCGGCTGGTATTGATGAACAGCGGCTTCGCCGGGCCACAACTGGCGGATGTCGCTGCACGAGAACAGGTCAGCTGCGTTCTCGCCGACGAGGAATTCCGTGAACTCCTCGATGTCTTGCCGTCGGACACGGTGCGGATCGTCGGGAACCAGCACGACGAGTTGATCGCGGGCCGGCCGACATCCTCGCTGCCTGCCCCGTCGCAGCCAGGCGGACTGGTTCTGCTGACCAGCGGCACCACCGGAACGCCGAAGGGCGCGCCCCGCAACAAGATCGATCCACTGCAGTCGGCTCAGGTGCTCGACCGGATTCCCTGGCCGCGCAACGGCACCTACTGCGTCGCCGCACCGCTGTTCCACGCGACAGGCCTGGCGACCTGCGCCCTCGCCTTGGCGCTGGGCAACCGCGTTGTGATGGCGCGCCGCTTCGACCCGGAGTCGACGCTGAAGTCGATCGCTGAGCATCGAGCGTCGACGCTGATCCTGGTGCCCACCATGCTGCAGCGCATTCTCGATCTGGGGCCTGACGTCGTGGCGAAATACGACACCTCATCGCTGAAAGTGGTGTTCGCCGCTGGCTCTTCGCTGTCTCCGGACCTGTGTCGCCGCACCGACGACGCATTCGGCCCGGTGCTGTACAACCTGTACGGGTCCACCGAAGTCGCGGTCGCCGCCGTCGCGACACCGCACGAGCTGCGGCACGCCCCGGGCACCGTCGGCCGGCCGCCGCTCGGTTGTACGCTCGCCGCCTACGACGAACAGCGTCACCGCATCACCGAGCCCGGTCGCGTCGGCACCTTGTTCGTGTCCAGTGGTTTGAGCTTTTCCGGATACACCGACGGCGGCAACAAAGAAATCGTCGACGGCCTGCTATCCACCGGTGACACTGGGCATTTCGACGAGTCCGGCCTGTGGTTCGTCGATGGCCGCGACGACGACATGATCGTCTCCGGCGGCGAGAACGTCTTCCCGCTGGAAGTCGAGAACTTGCTGGCTGACCATCCCGGCATCGTCGAGGCCGCGGTGGTGGGCGTTGATGACGCTGAATTCGGTAAGCGGTTGGCCGCGTTCGTGGTCAGCCGGACAGCGTCCGGGCCGGACGCCGACGAGCTCAAGTCTTATGTGCGAGCCCACCTCGCGCGGCACAAGATTCCGCGCGACGTCGTGTTCATCGATGCGTTGCCGCGCAACGAGACCGGCAAAGTACTCAAAGCCAAACTGATATCTGGCGCTACGGCGTAATTCGTACCCAGGACCGCGACGAACGCCGTATTCACTCCAGGCGTTAACGTGCGACCATCCAAATAGCTTGAGCTGCAGGGCTTCCCAGGTCGACCGTTGTCGGCGACGCGCTGTTGGCCGATTCGACCGCGACTGAGATGATCCCGGCGAATTCCCGTCGCGCGAGCACCCGCAGACGCGAATCGAGGTTGATACCGATGCTGTCGAAGTAGCGCAGCATCTCGGGGTCTTTGTCTGATATCCGCGCCACGGTGCCGGCGTCGCCGTCGGCGCACGACCACAGCTGACGAGCTTTCGGGGTCGGCACCTGCCCGTCGGAGCCCGGGATCGGGTCACCGTGCGGATCACGCCGGGGGAAGCCCAGCTTGGCGTCGATACGTGCCACCAGCCGATCGGATACCGCGTGTTCGAGCACCTCGGCCTCGTCGTGAACCTCATCCCAGCCGTAGCCGAGCTCGGTCACCAGAAATGCTTCCAGCAGCCGGTGACGCCGGACCATTGCCAGTGCCGCCCGCCGACCCGACTCGGTCAGCGTGACCGCGCCGTACTTCTCGTGGTCGACCAGACCCTGCTCGGCGAGTTTGCGGATCGATTCCGACGCGGTGCTGGCCGACACCCCGAGCTTCTCGGCCAGCATTTTGGTGCTGACCTTGTCCAACGACCACTCCTGGGCGTTCCAGATGACCTTCAGATAGTCCTGGGCGACCGCGCTCAGGCCATGGGGCTCCTCGCGAGGGGGGTCAGCGCGCACAACGAAAGTTTAAGCATTCCTCACCTGATCTGCGGCTCTCGCACGACCGCGCGCTACCTGGCGCCGTAGGCTGAGTGTCGTGCAGCGGTGGCGGGGGCAGAGCGAGATCCCCACAGACTGGGGTAGGTGCGTGCTCACCATCGGCGTGTTCGACGGTCTACACCGCGGACATGCCGAGCTGATCGAGCATGCGGTGAAGTCGGGCCGCGCCCGCGGCGTGCCGACGGTGTTGATGACGTTCGACCCGCACCCCATGGAGGTCGTGCATCCCGGCAGCCATCCCGCTCAGCTGACGACGCTGACCCGGCGGGCCGAGCTGGCCGAGGAATTCGGCGTCGACGTCTTTCTGGTGATGCCGTTCACCACGCATTTCATGAAGCTCACGCCCGAGCGATACGTCCACGAGTTGCTGGTGGAGAACCTGCATGTGGTCGAGGTGGTGGTGGGGGAGAACTTCACCTTCGGCAAGAAGGCCGCAGGGACCGTCGATACGCTGCGCCGCGCCGGGGAGCGATTCGGATTTGCCGTGGAAGCGATGTCGCTCGTGTCCGAGCATCACAACACCGAGACCGTGACGTTCTCGTCGACGTATATCCGGTCTTGCGTCGACGCCGGAGACGTGGTCACGGCTGCCGAGGCGCTGGGCCGCCCGCACCGGGTCGAAGGTGTGGTGGTCCGCGGCGACGGGCGCGGTACCGAGATGGGTTTCCCGACCGCCAACGTAGCCCCGCCGATGCACTCGGCCATCCCGGCCGACGGCGTCTACGCCGCCTGGTTCACCGTCTTGGGCCACGGCCCGGTGACCGGGACCGTGGTGCCGGGCGAGCGTTACCAGGCCGCTGTGTCGGTGGGCACCAACCCGACCTTCTCCGGGCGCACCCGCACCGTCGAGGCGTTCGTGCTCGACACCGCCGCCGACCTCTACGGGCAGCACGTCGCGCTGGACTTCGTCGCGCGCATCCGGGGGCAGGAGAAGTTCGGATCGGTCGGCGATCTGGTCGATGCGATGAACACCGACACCGAGAAGGCGCGCAAGGTGCTTTCTGCTGGCTGAGTCGGTTCGATTGGTCAGCTCCTCAGCGGGCGGCGTTGCCGCCCGCATCGTCGCTGACCTGGTTAGATTGGCCAGCTCCTCAGCGGGCGGCGTTGCCGCCCGCATCGTCGCTGAGCCTGGTTCAGATTGGCCAGCTCCTCAGCGGGCGGCGTTGCCGCCCGCATCGTCGCTGACCTGGTTAGATTGGCCAGCTCCTCAGCGGGCGGCGTTGCCGCCCGCATCGTCGCTGACCTGCAGATTCAGGCTCGACGGGGTCTCGCTGCTAGACTTCCCGGCGACACAGCGCGTGCTGCAGTTCGCGGCGGCCGCAGCCTGAAGCACTGATCGCGGACCGATTGATGGAGATTATTCGTGGCGCTTACCGCCGAGCAGAAAAAGGAAATCCTGGGCTCCTACGGCCTGCATGAGACCGACACCGGGTCCCCTGAGGCGCAGGTCGCGCTGCTGACCAGGCGGATCGCCGACCTGACCGAGCACCTGAAGACCCACAAGCACGACCACCACTCCCGGCGCGGACTGCTGCTGTTGGTCGGACGCCGCCGTCGTCTGCTCAAGTACGTCGCCCAGATCGACGTCGCGCGCTACCGCTCGCTGATCGAGCGGCTGGGTCTGCGCCGCTGACGGCCTGCACCGTCGCCGGGCGAAGAACTGCCAGGTCGGTATGTAGAATCAAGGATGTTTTGGGCCACTCGGCCCGACACGGTGCGGGGCGCGTAATCCGCGCGCACCGTTCCAGCGAGGCACAACAGGACTTCGAAGGAAGATAAGTCTGTATCGCGCGGTCTTCGGTAGTGGCTGCCGTGCTCCCCAATTCGGGGCAGCTCGGCCGCTTCGATCGACGGCCGTCGCCGCATTCAGACTCCTGCAACCCTCCGGGTTGACCCGTGCCTACGCGAAATAGCTGAATAAATTCAGAGAGGCCGCACGGACGCATATGTCTGTAGCAGAAATTGACGAGGGCGTGTTCGAATCGACCGCCGTCATCGACAACGGGAGCTTCGGCACCCGCACCATCCGTTTCGAGACCGGCCGGCTGGCAAAGCAAGCCGCCGGTTCCGTCGTCGCCTACCTTGACGACGAGACCATGCTGCTGAGCGCGACCACCGCCAGCAAGAACCCCAAAGAGCACTTCGACTTCTTCCCCTTGACGATCGACGTCGAGGAGCGGATGTACGCCGCCGGTCGTATCCCCGGATCGTTCTTCCGGCGCGAGGGCAGGCCGTCCACCGACGCGATCCTGACCTGCCGGCTGATCGACCGGCCACTGCGCCCGACGTTCGTCTCGGGCCTGCGTAACGAGATCCAGGTCGTGGTCACGATCCTGAGCCTGGATCCCAATGATCTGTACGACGTGCTGGCCATCAACGCCGCCTCGGCGTCGACCCAGATTTCCGGTCTGCCGTTCTCCGGTCCCGTCGGCGGCGTGCGTGTCGCGCTGATCAAAGGCCAGTGGGTTGCGTTCCCCACCGTTGAGCAGCTCGAAGACGCGGTGTTCGACATGGTTGTGGCCGGCCGCAAGGCCGGCGATGATGTCGCGATCATGATGGTCGAGGCCGAAGCCACCGACAATGTCATCGACCTGATCGCCGGCGGCGCCGGTGCACCGACCGAAAGCGTTGTGGCGGAAGGCCTTGAGGCCGCTAAGCCGTTCATCGCCGCGTTGTGTACCGCGCAGCAGGAGCTGGCTGATGCTGCTGGTAAGGAAACCGCCGAGTACCCGGTGTTCCCCGAATACCAGGATGACGTCTACTACTCGGTGTCCTCGGTGGCCACCGACGAGTTGGCCAAGGCGCTGGCCATCGGCGGCAAGGCCGAGCGTGAGCAGCGCACCGACGAACTCAAGGCCGAGGTGCTCGAGCGGCTCGCCGACACCTACGAGGGCCGCGAGAAAGAGGTCAGCGCCGCATTCCGATCGCTGACCAAAAAGCTTGTGCGCCAGCGCATCCTGACTGACCACTTCCGCATCGACGGTCGTGGCATCACCGACATCCGCGCGTTGTCGGCCGAGGTCGCCATCGTGCCGCGGGCGCACGGCAGCGCACTGTTCGAGCGCGGCGAAACCCAGATCATGGGTGTGACCACGCTCGACATGGTCAAGATGGCCCAGCAGATCGACTCGCTGGGGCCCGACACCAGCAAGCGCTACATGCACCACTACAACTTCCCGCCGTTCTCCACCGGCGAGACCGGTCGCGTGGGTTCGCCCAAGCGACGCGAGATCGGGCACGGCGCGCTGGCCGAGCGGGCCCTGATGCCGGTGCTGCCGAGCGTCGAGGAGTTCCCGTACGCGATCCGTCAGGTCTCAGAAGCGTTGAGTTCCAACGGCTCCACGTCAATGGGCTCGGTCTGTGCGTCGACGCTCTCGCTGCTGAACGCCGGCGTGCCGCTGAAGGCGCCGGTGGCCGGTATCGCGATGGGTCTGGTGTCCGACGACATTGAAGTCGAAGCGGCAGACGGTGGAAAATCTACCGAGCGTCGCTTCGTCACGCTGACTGACATCCTCGGGGCCGAAGACGCGTTCGGCGACATGGACTTCAAGTGCGCGGGCACCAAGGACTTCGTGACGGCGCTGCAGCTGGACACCAAGCTCGACGGTATCCCGTCGCAGGTGCTCGCGGGTGCGCTCGCGCAGGCCAAGGATGCGCGTGTGACGATTCTTGAGGTGATGGCCGAGGCGATCGACGAGCCCGACCAGATGAGCCCGTACGCGCCGGTGGTGACCACCATCAAGGTCCCAGTAGACAAGATCGGTGAGGTCATCGGCCCCAAGGGCAAGATGATCAATTCCATCACCGAGGAGACCGGCGCACAGATCTCCATCGAGGACGACGGCACGGTGTTCGTCGGTGCCACCAACGGCCCGTCGGCGCAGGCCGCGATCGACAAGATCAACGCGATCGCCAACCCGCAGCTGCCCAAGACCGGCGAACGATTCCTCGGAACCGTGGTCAAGACAACCGATTTCGGTGCGTTCGTCTCGCTGTTGCCTGGCCGTGACGGGCTGGTGCACATCTCCAAGCTCGGCAGGGGCAAGCGCATCGCCAAGGTGGAGGACGTGGTCAGCGTCGGCGACAAGCTCCGCGTGGAGATCGCCGATATCGACAAGCGGGGCAAGATCTCGCTGGTCCTCGTCGACGAAGACGCCGGAGCATCCGGCGACGGTGAGCCAGCCGCCAGCCCGGAGACCGCGCCAGCAGATGCCGCGACGGCCAGCAGCTAGCCCGGGGACGCAGTCCCTGCGCCGCGGCAGGCACACCGTCGAGCCATCCGCCGCGTTCCGCCGCACCGCCCTGCCTGGTGGGTTACGAGTGGTCACCGAATATCTGCCCGCGGTGCGCTCGGCCTCGGTCGGAGTGTGGGTGGGCGTCGGGTCGCGCGACGAAGGGCCGACGGTGGCCGGCGCCGCGCACTTCCTCGAGCATCTGCTGTTCAAGTCCACCCCGACGCGCACAGCGGTTGACATCGCTCAGGCGATGGACGCGGTTGGCGGTGAGCTCAACGCGTTCACCGCCAAAGAGCACACCTGCTACTACGCCCACGTGCTGGACAACGATCTCGAGCTGGCCGTCGACCTGGTCAGCGACGTGGTGCTCAACGGGCGCTGCGCCATTGACGATGTCGAGGTGGAACGTGCCGTCGTCCTCGAAGAGATCGCAATGCGCGACGACGACCCCGAGGACGCGCTGGCCGACCAGTTCCTGTCGGCGGTGTTCGGTGATCACCCGGTAGGTCGTCCGGTGATCGGCAGCGTGCAGTCGGTGTCGGACATGACGCGCGCACAACTGCATTCGTTCCATCTGCGGCGCTACACCCCCGAGCGGATGGTGGTCGCGGTGGCCGGCAATGTCGACCACGGCGAAGTGGTGGCGATGGTGCGCGAGCACTTCGGCGGCCGGCTGGTCCGCGGTAATCGCGCGGTGCCGCCGCGCAAGGGCACCGGCAGGGTCACCGTCCGTCCGCGGTTGACGTTGGCCAATCGGGACGCCGAGCAGACTCACGTCTACCTCGGTGTGCGCACACCGGGTCGGCACTGGAAGCATCGCTGGGCGTTGTCGGTGCTCAACACGGCACTCGGCGGCGGCCTGAGTTCCCGCCTTTTCCAACAGGTTCGGGAGTCCCGCGGGCTGGCGTACTCGGTCTACTCGTCGCAAGACATGTTTTCGGACACCGGCGCCTTGTCGGTGTACGCCGCGTGCCTGCCCGAGCGGTTCGCCGAAGTGGCGCGGGTGACCGCCGACGTCCTGCAGGAGGTGGCGCGCGACGGCATCACCGAGTCGGAATGCCGGATCGCCAAGGGGTCGCTGCGTGGCGGCCTGGTACTCGGCCTGGAGGATTCCAGTTCACGGATGCATCGCATCGGTCGCGGCGAACTCAACTACGCTGAACACCGAAGTATCGACCGGACGCTGCAGGAGCTCGATGAAGTCACCCTGGACGAGGTTAACGCGGTGGCACGCCGACTGCTCGGCAAGCCCTATGGCGCGGCTGTTCTCGGCCCGTATTCGTCGAAACGATCTCTGCCACAACAACTTCGGGCGATGACGGGGTAACAGTCATGGTACTGGGCTTCTGGGATCTCGACGTGCCGATCGTGGGTGCGCCGATGGCGGGCGGTCCTGGGACGCCCGCGCTGGCGGCCGCGGTGTCCAACGCCGGCGGCCTCGGCTGTCTGGCCAGTGGCTATGTCAGTGCCGACCGGCTGGCCGATGACTTTGCCGCAGCGCGGGCCGCGACCACCGGCCCGATCGGTGTCAACCTTTTCGTGCCCCAGCCCAGCGTCGCCGACGTGCATCAGTTGGACCACTACGCCGAGTTACTCGACGAGTTCGCCGAGCACTACGGGGTTGAAGTCGGCTACCCGACTCTCGGCGACGACGACGGTTTCCAGGAAAAGCTGGAAGCGGTGGCCGACCTACGGCCCGAGTTGGTGTCATTCACCTTCGGCGCGCCGTCGCCAGATGTGTTGCGCTGGTTCGGCGCACTGGGCATGTTGCTCTACATCACCGTCACGTCGACGTACGAGGCCGGGGTAGCCGTTGCCGCCGGTGCGGACGGTCTGGTGGTTCAGGGTCCGGGTGCCGGCGGGCACCGCGGCACGTTCGCGCCCGACATGGAACCAGGAACCATGTCGTTGACCGAGCTGCTCGATCGCATCGGCCACGCACACGACGTTCCGCTGATTGCCGCCGGCGGGTTGGGTAACACCGAAGACGTCGCCGCCGTCCTGCGCAGGGGAGCGGCCGCCGCTCAAATCGGCACGGCGCTACTTCTGGCCGACGAGGCCGGAACCAACGAGGCACACCGCTCGGCTCTGGGGCATCCGCAATTCGACACAACCGTTGTCACGCGGGCATTTTCGGGTCGCTATGCCCGAGGCCTGGCCAACGATTTCACCAGGATGCTCGACGACGTGGCGCCGCTGGGTTACCCGGAGGTCAACCAGATGACCTCGCCGATCCGTAGGGCCGCGGTCGAGATGGAAGACCCGCACGGCACCAACCTCTGGGCGGGAACGGCCTATCGACAGGCCGTCGCCGGGTCGGCGAAAGATATCGTCGACAAGCTCGGCCACATCTAACTGACGTCGGGCGTGCGGTGCGCCCACGGCTTGCCGGTTTCCAGTTGGCTCGCCACTTGCAGCAGAACGTCTTCGCGCCCATACCCGGCCACCAACTGCACGCCGACCGGCAGCCCGTCGTCGGTCCACTCGACCGGCACGTTGATCGCGGGCTGCCCGCTCATGTTGTACGGCGGGGTGAACGGAATGAACTCGAAAGCGCGCTCCATGGCTGCCATCGGATTATCCGGATTGTTCGCAATAGTGCCGAGCGGTATCGGAAGCTCGGCGACCGTCGGGGTGAGCAGCAGGTCCCACCCGTCGGCCCACCAGGCTTGCAGTGCGCGGCGAAAGTGGGTCGCTGCCGAGAACGCAAGGGCGTAGTCCACCGCGGTGAAATGCGCCGCGGCGTCGGCCTGCACGCGATTCATCGGCTCGAATTCGTCAGCGGCAAGCGGCCGTCCGATCTGCTCTTCGAACCGTTTCAGCCCGACGCCCATGTTGGTGCACCACAGCGCGGCGAAGTGCAACCGCATGCCGGTGTCTTCGAGTGCCGCCGGCCACGCCAATTCGACGGTGTGGCCGAATGATTCGAGCAACGTGCCGACGGACCGCGCGGCCGCTGCGCATTCCGGCGCGACGGCGCCGCCGAGCGGGTGGTGGTCGAGCAGACCGATCCGCAATCGTCCGGGGTCGCTGTCGAGTTCCCGGGTGTAGCGACGTGACGGAGCCGGTGCGATCACCGTGTCGCCGACAGCGGGTCCGCGCACCGCGTCGAGCAGAGTCGCGGTGTCACGCACGGTGCGGCTGACGCACAGCTCGACCGACAGAGCCGTCTCGTCGCGGATCGGGCCGAGTGAGATCCGGCCCTGGCTGGGTTTCAAGCCGACCAGTCCGCAGCACGAAGCGGGGATGCGAATGGAGCCGCCGCCGTCGCTGGCGTGCGCGAACGGGACCATGCCGCTGGCGACGGCGGCCGCCGCGCCGCCGCTCGATCCGCCGGGCGAACGGGTGATGTCCCACGGGTTGTGCGTCGCACCCCAGGCGAGCGGTTCGGTGGTGGGCACGCTGCCGAGTTCGGGGCTGTTCGTGCGGCCGGCGATGACGAGGCCGGCATCGCGGAAGCGGCTAACCAGCGTGGTGTCGGTCGGCGAGATCGCTTTCTCGTTCTTCAGTGCGACGTTGCCGTTGGTGATGCGCTGTCCGGCGTAGCCGGCGAAAAGGTCTTTGATCAGGAACGGCACGCCGCGAAATGGCCCGGCGGGCAGTTCGGATCGGGCGGTGTCGCGGGCGTGGTCGAACCAGCGAATCACTACCGCGTTGAGCACCGGATCGATGCGCTCGATCCGCTCGATGGCCGCCTCGAGCAATTCCAGCGGCGTCACCTCACGGCGGGCCACCAAATCGGCCTGGTCGACAGCAGCCATCCAGCGCGTGTCATCGGCTAGTGAAGTCACGCGGTGTGTCTAGCACGAACGTGGTTGTCAGGCCAGCATGGCTGCGGGGTTACTGAACGGCAGCGCCAGATCGGCGGCCACCCGCTCGGACAGCAACTCGCCGTCGTGCGTCGAAAGCCCCTTGGCAAGAGCAGGATTCGATCGGCAGGCGGCCTGCCAGCCGTTGTCGGCGAGTTGGATGACGTATGGCATGGTGGCGTTGGTCAACGCGACCGTCGACGTTGCGGGCACCGCGGCCGGCATGTTCGCCACGCAGTAGAACACCGTGTCGTGCACGGCGAACGTCGGGTCGTCGTGGGTGGTCGGGCGCGAGTCTTCGAAGCACCCGCCCTGGTCGATCGCGATGTCGACCAGCACAGCGCCCGGCTTCATATGCGCGACAAGCGAATTGGGGACAAGGGTCGGTGCTTTGGCGCCCGGCACCAGCACCGCGCCGATGACCAGGTCGGCCTTCTTGACGGCGGCCTCGATCTCCAGGGCCGTCGAATAGCGGGTCTGCACCCGGCCGCCGAACACGGCGTCGAGCTCACGCAGCCTGTTGAGGTTGACGTCGAGCACCGTGACCGCCGCGCCCATCCCGGCAGCGATCCGCGCGCCGTGGTAACCGGCGGTCCCGGCGCCGATCACGACGACGTTGGCCGGCTCGACGCCCGGCACGCCGCCCATCAGCACGCCGCGACCACCTTGGGTGCGCATCAGGTGGTAAGCGCCGACCTGAGCGGACAGCCGCCCGGCGACTTCGCTCATCGGTGCGAGCAACGGCAACGCACCGTCAGCGGTTTGCACGGTTTCGTAGGCGATGGATGTGGTGCCCGCCGCCAGCAGCGCCTCGGTGCACGACCGCGACGCGGCCAGGTGCAGATAGGTGAACAGCGTCTGGCCACGTCGCATTCGCGCATATTCGATCGGCGTCGGTTCCTTGACCTTGAGCACCACATCGGCGTCGGCCCACACGTCGTCGGCGTTGGCGATCAGTTCGGCGCCCGCCGCCTTGAAATCGCTGTCGGTGATCGCCGAGCCTTCGCCCGCGCCTGACTGGATCAGAACCTCATGGCCGCGGCGGGTCAGTTCGGTAACGCCGGACGGGGTGATCGCCACCCGGAACTCGTTGTTCTTGGTCTCGGTCGGAATGCCGATATGCATGAGATCAAGTGTGAAGAAACTTCAGCAACTAAGCAATTAACCGGAAGACACGCTTATATGATGCACAGGTGTCTGAAGAAAATTCGGAGAATGCGATAGGTGCCGTGGTGTCACCGAAGGATCTTCGGGCCGCCGACGTCGACAGCGTCGACCGCAGAATCCTGGGCCTCCTGCACGCCGATGCCCGAATGACCAACAGCGCGCTGGCCGAGGAACTCGACATCGCCCCGTCGACCTGCCATGGCCGGGTCCGGCGATTGGTGGAGTCGGGCGTGATTCGCGGTTTCTACGCCGACATCGACCCTGCCGCGGTCGGATTGCCGCTGCAGGCAATGATTTCGGTCAGTCTGCAGTCCAACGCGCGCGGAAAAATACGAGACTTCATCCAGCAGATCCGCCGCAGGCCCCAGGTGATGGATGTCTACTTTCTGGCCGGCGCCGACGACTTCATCCTGCATGTCGCGGCCCGCGACACCGAAGACCTGCGTTCGTTCGTGGTCGAAAACCTCAACGCCGACGCCGACGTCGCGGGCACCCAGACGTCGCTGATCTTCGAGCATCTTCGGGGCGCGGCACCGATCTGAACGTCGCGGGATTCCCGATACCGGGGGTACCGGGTATGCTGCTGCCAATGTTCACGGTCAACGACGAAGCAGTCGGTCCGCACCAGCCAGGTCGCGCGGCGCCGGACGATCACGAACGGCTGGTCCTCGAAGCGCGCGACGTCGAGTTCGACTGGTCCGCGCTGCCGCTGCATTACGTACCGGGCGAGCCGTTCACCACGCACGTTCTCAACGTGCTGCACCTGTTGTTGCCCGCCGGCGAAGATTTCTTCGTCGACGTGTTCAAAAAGGCGCTGCCGTTGATCAAGGACGACCAACTGCGGCTCGACGTCCAGGGTTTCATCGGTCAAGAGGCGATGCACTCGCAGACGCACTCCGGCGTGCTGGACTTCTTCGCCGCCAAGGGCGTCGACCTGACGCCGTTCACCGACCAGATCGAGTGGCTCTTCGGAAAGCTGATGGGCGACAGGCCGCGGTGGAGCACCCGGCGGCAGCACAGTTGGCTGCTCGAACAGGTGTCGGTCGTGGCGGCGGTCGAGCATTACACCGCGATCCTCGGCGAGTGGATTCTGGATAGCCCTGCGCACGACGCGATCGGCACCGACCCGGTGATGCTCGACATGCTCCGCTGGCACGGTGCCGAAGAAGTCGAGCACAAGGCAGTCGCCTTCGACGTGATGAAGCATCTGAAGGCCGGCTACTGGCGTCAACTGCGCACGCAGTTGGTGGTGTCGCCGATGATGCTGCTGATGTGGATTCGCGGCGTCCGGTTCATGTACTCGGTTGACCGCGATCTACCACCCGGCGCGAAACCGCGCTGGCGGGACTACTTCACCGCGGCGCGGCGGGGTCTGGTACCTGGTCCGCTGCGGTTTGTGCGGGCGATCGGCGTGTACTACCTGCCGGGCTTCCACCCGTCGCAGCTGGGCGGGGTCGAGCGGGCGGTGGACTACCTCGCCATCTCACCCGCCGCGCGTGCCTCGCACTGAGCTGAGAGGATCCGATGACCACCATTCCGGCGAGCAGTTCTGACGTGCCCGCTCGCTCTTCCGTGACCGCCTCGGACGGCGTCACCTTGGCCGTGCATGCCTACACCGCGATCGACCCGCAACGGCCGACCGTGCTGGCCGTTCACGGCTATCCGGACAACCACCATTTGTGGGACGGGGTTGCCGAGCATCTGGGCGGGCGCTACAACTTCGTCGCTTTCGACGTTCGCGGTGCCGGCGAATCGACGCGCCCGGCGGGTAAGGCCAATTACGTTTTCCCGCAATTGGTCTCCGATATCGGCGCGGTCATCGACAGCCTGGGTGTCGGCCGGGTGCATCTGCTGGCTCATGACTGGGGCTCGATCCAGGCCTGGGCCGCCGTTACCGACCAGACGGTGATGAGCAAGGTCGCGTCGTTCACGTCGATCTCCGGGCCGCACTTGAGTTATGCGGGAAAGTTCTTGCGATCAGCGCGTAGTCCGCGTGGCCTTCTCGACGTAGTCCGGCAGTTCCTGGCGTCGGGATACATCTGGTTCTTCTTGACCCCTGGGCTGCCAGAGCTGATGGTCCGGGCCGGGGTTGGCGTGAAACTCGTTGAGGTGTTTGGGCGTATCGGCAACTCCAGCACTCAGACCCGACCCGGTGAGCCGGTGCGCTCAACCGGTGACTACGTCAACGGGCTCAATTTGTACCGGGCCAACATGCCCGCACCGTTTCTGGCGCCCGGCGCCACGTTGCCGGAGACCACCGTCCCGGTCCAGGTGCTGGTGCCGCGCAAGGACATCTTCGTCACGCCCGCCCTGCAGCGCTTCACCGGTTCTATTCCGTTGGGCAGCAGGGTCGTTCCGATCGAGGGCGGTCACTGGGTGGTGACGGCGCGTCCCGACGTCGTCGCCCGGTTGGCCGGTGAGTGGATCGACCGTGTCGTCGATGGTGCGTCTCCGGCGATCGCGAGCGAGGAGCGCAGCGGGCCACGAGACGTGCGGGGAAAACTCGCGTTGATCACCGGCGCGGGCGCCGGAATCGGGCGCGCCACCGCCCTCGAGTTGGCCCGTCAAGGTGCTGGGACCGTCGTGATCGTCGACCGCGATCTCGCCGCGGCGCAGGAAACCGCGAAGTCCGTCCGGGAGGCCGGTGCCGGTGCCGCGGCGTACGAGGCCGATGTCAGCGACGAGGCGGCGATGAATGCCCTTGCCGTGCAAGTCAAGAACGAGCACGGCGTGGTCGACATCCTGGTCAACAACGCCGGCATCGGGATGGCAGGCCGATTCCTGGAGACGACACCGGCGAACTGGGACAACATCCTGGGCGTCAACCTGCGCGGTGTGCTCAACGGAAGCCGCGCGTTTGCAACGCAAATGGTGGGCCGCGGCCAGGGCGGCACCATCATCAACGTGTCAAGCGCCGCGGCGTTCCTGCCGTCGAAGTCGATGATCGCCTACGGCACGACCAAGGCCGCGGTGCTGGCGTTCAGCGAAGCGCTGCGCGCCGACCTTGCTGATGACGGCATCACCGTCACTGCGGTATGCCCCGGCTTCGTCAACACCAACATCGCTAAAAGCACTGTCTACGCTGGTATGTCGGCTGAACAGCAGGATCGCGCCAGGCACCGGGCCGACGCGGCATACCGTCGTCGCAACTACACGCCGGAAGCGACCGCCAGGGCGATCGTCAAGGCGATCAAGAGCGGCCCGCCGGTGGTGCCGATCGCGGCCGAGTCCAGGGTGGCCTATGCGATGCGCCGCATCAGTCCGTCGCTGATCCGACTGTTGGCCCGCTATGACATCCGTCAATCTTGAGGTTGCTGTGCCGGAAAGCATTTGGGCCAGCAGGCCCGCCGACATCTACGGTCGACGCAAGCGGGACCGGCTCTACACGGTGCTGTGGGGCCTGGGCACGATGCTCGGCGGGTTCGCCTCTGCGACGCCTTGGGCGCCGTCGCGCGTTGTGCCAGTGGCGCGAACGCACACCGCGGTCGTCACGAAACGCGAGCTGATCACCCCGGATGTGGTTGCGCTGACGTTCGCCGACGTCGACGGCGGCCTGCTTCCCTCCTGGACGCCGGGGAGCCACATCGACGTCCAACTGCCGTCGGGCCGTCGTCGGCAGTACTCGCTGTGCGGATCGCCCGGCCGGCGAACGGATTACCGGATCGCAGTGCGCCGGATCGCCGACGGCGGCGGCGGATCGATCGAGATGCACGACGCGTTCGACGTCGGTGACCGGCTGGTGTTCGAGGGTCCGCGCAACGCGTTCTATCTCGGCGGCCGGGAGCATGACGTGTTGTTCGTCATCGGCGGTATCGGGGTGACGCCGATCCTGTCGATGATGCGGGCAGCGCAGCAACGCGGAATGAATTGGCGCGCAATCTATGCCGGCCGCAGCCGGGAGTACATGCCGCTGCTCGACGAGGTCGTCTCGGTGGCGCCCGACCGGGTCACCGTGTGGGCGGACGACGAGCGCGGCGGATTCGCCACGGCCGATGACCTGCTTGCCGGCGCGACACCCGCGACGGCGGTGTATGTGTGCGGGCCGACGGCGATGCTGGAATCGGTACGCACCGCACGCGACCAGCACGCGAACGCGCCACTGCATTACGAGCGCTTCAGCCCGCCGCCAGTGGTCGACGGCATCCCGTTCAAGCTGGAACTCGCTCGCTCGCAGCGCGTGCTGGACGTTCCCGCCAACCGGTCGGCGCTCGACGTCATGCTCGACGCCGATCCGACGACCGCGCATTCCTGCCGGCAAGGCTTCTGCGGCACCTGCAAGGTCAAGGTCATCAGCGGAGACGTCGACCACCGCGGCCGCGCGGGAGAAACCGACGGCGACATGCTCGTGTGTGTCTCGCGCGCCGCCGGCGGCCGGCTGGTGATCGACGCGTAACGCCGGCTAGGGCGCCGGGGCCAGGTGCAACTGATTGGTCTCCTGGTAGCCCTTCGGATTGCCGCAGGCGTCGACGTTGTTGGTGATCTGGACCGTGCCGTCCAGGCTGTTCGGGTCCCATGTGTAGACGAAATGGATGGCTTTGGGGATGTCGCCGCCTTGCTCACAGGACACGCCGCCGTGGCCATCCAGTGTCCACTTGCCGTTGACCAGATGCGCCTGCCCTAAGTGGGGGATATCCGAGCACCCGTCCCCGCAGGGAGTGAAGTACCAGTCACTGTTGACCTGGTGACCGTCGGGGTAGGTCTCGGTCTCGATGTAATGGCCGTTCAACGGGTCACCGGACGCGGGAGCCGCGAGTCCGAGAGCGAGTCCGGCGAACATCGCACCCGCGGCCAAGCCGCGCGTGATCGTCATCATCCGCTTCCTTTCGTGAAGCTGGTCAGTGCGTCGGGCACTGTTGGTGGGTATCACAGGAGGGTTTCAGTTCGCGCGCGTTTGGCAAAGTTGTGCTTGGTGAACGCACGGTTACGAATCGGCGCGGCCGACCGGCCAACTGAAACCTTTACTCGATCTTGACCGTGTGTTGAATTGCCTCACCGACGATAACGAACGTGATTACCCTTCACTTCGTGGAGCTGGGGGTTTTGGGACCTCTGCAGGTCCGGCGGGATGGCACGCCGGTCGCGATTCCGGGCGCCAAACCACGCGCCATCCTCACGATGCTCGGACTGCACGGCGGTGCCGTCGTATCCACCGACACCCTCTTCGAGCTGCTCTGGGGCGAAGATCCGCCCCGCACTGCCGCAAAGGCCTTGCAGACCCACATCTCCTCGTTGCGTCGCACCCTGGGCGACGGCTTCGTTGTGACGCAGGGGACGGGTTGGGCCCTCGCCGAGAGCGACGTTGATGCGTCGCGTTATAAATCAGCAGCCCGACTCGCGCGCGACGCCGCTGCCGCCGGCGACATCAGCCAAGCGGTGGCCCACTTCGAGGAGGCACTCGCCCTCTGGCGCGGCATCCCCGAACTGCCGGACGGTCGGCGGGGCACATCGGAAAAGACCCGCTGGATCGAGGGCCACGCCGCGCTCGTGGAGGACCGAGCTGACGCACTGCTCGCGACGGGCCGCGCCGCGGAGGTCATCGGCGAGCTCGAGTCCGCGGTGGCCGAGGCGCCGCTACGCGAAAGACGATGGGGCCAACTGATGCTCGCGCTCTACCGCGCCGGTCGGCAGGGTGACGCCCTGGCCGCTTTCAAACGGGCGCGGACGGTGCTGGCCGAGGAATTGGGAGTCGATCCGGGACCGGAGCTCCGGCGACTCGAGACCGCGATCGTCGCACAGGATGCCACATTGGAAGTGGTTGCGGCAGAGAACCTTCCATCTGTGATGCGAGCCGTAACCTTCCTGCTCACCGACATTGAGGGGTCGACCGCTGCCTGGGAGGCAGACGCCGACGCCATGGCGGTGGCGCTCGCACGACACGACGAACTTGCCGAACAGGTCGTCACCTCACGCGGCGGACGGCTGATCAAGACGCGCGGCGAGGGCGACGCTACGTTCTCGGTCTTCGAGCGACCGTCGGCAGCAGCCGCGGCCGCTTTGGAGCTACAAGACGCAATCGTCCACGAGCAGTGGAACCTTCGAGAGCCGATGCGCGTCCGCGTGGCATTGCATACCGGAGAGGTCGAGCTCCGCGATGGCGACTACTTCGGTCGGGCGGTCAACCGCGCTGCACGTCTGCGGTCGTTGGCGACGGGTGGCCAGATCCTGTGTTCGGGCGCGACCGCCGAACTCGTCATCGACTCGTTGCCTGAGGACGTCGTGCTCGCCGACCTCGGGATGCGTCAGCTCCGCAATCTGGCGCGGCCCGAGCACGTCTTCGAGCTTCGGTTGGAGACCGCCGCTGAGGGACTTCAGGCAGAGGCGAGCGATACACCGTTGGAGCGGCCGGCCCTTTCGGCAGTATTGACCGGCTCCGGCCCATTCGTCGGGCGCGGTCGCGAACTTGAAGGACTTGTGTCCGCCTGGCAGACCGCGCTGGCCGGCGGCGCGCATGCGGTGCTTATCGCCGGCGAACCCGGAGTGGGCAAGACACGCTTGGCCGGCGAGTGGTCGCAGCAGGCCTACCAGCAAGGAGCGGTCGTGTTGTACGGCCGCTGCGATGAGGATCTCGGCGCGCCGTACCAGCCGTTCACCGAAGCGCTCCGCTCGCTCGTGCCCTGCCTCGGCAGCAGCCGGCTTCGGGCGACGCGCGGTGTCGAAGCACTACTGCCACTGGTTCCCGGGCTGACCGACGTCCTACCTGATTTGGCCGCGCCGACCCGGGCGGACCCGGATACCGAACGCTACGCACTGTTCGACGCCGTGGTCGCGCTGTTGGAAACGGCTTCCGCGGCATCGCCCATTGTCCTTGTACTCGACGACCTGCACTGGGCAGCCAAGCCAACACTGCTTCTGTTGCGACACTTCCTGCGCTTCGGCGACCACGCCCGCGTACAGATCGTCGGCACCTACCGCAGCACCGATCTTGACCGGTCCCACCCCCTGGCCGCGATGCTCGCCGACCTCCACCGCGACGGCACATCCAACCGGATCAATCTCAGTGGCCTCGATGAGGATGACGTCAGCGCTTACGTAGCCAAGGCCGGCTACGACGACGAAGAGCTCGGCCGCGCATTGGCATCCGTCACGGGCGGCAACCCGTTCTTTCTCATCGAGGCTCTGCGCCACGTCGACGAGAGCGGGGGCCGGTGGGATCCGAGTACGCTGCCGCAGGGCGTGCGAGAAGCCGTGAGCCGCCGGCTTTCTCGGCTCCCGGTGGAGACGAATAAAGCCCTTGCCGCGGCTGCTGTCGTGGGCAACCGGTTCGCACTCGACCTCGTGGAGCAGGTGGTCGACCAGGATCTCGTCGACGCGTTCGACGAGGCGTGCAAGGCCGGGATCGTCGTCGAAGAGCCCGGTGGTCGCTATCGGTTCAACCACGCCCTCGTCCGACAGTCGCTGCTTGCCGAACTCCCTTCGATGCGACGCATGCGGCTGCATCAGCGCATCGCCGTGACACTGGAGACCCAGCCCGGCGCCGACGACGAACTGCTGGCGGAACTGGCGCATCACTACTTCGAATGTGCGTGGGCGGGCAACGCGGCCAAAGCCGTTGAGTATTGCCGGCGCGCCGCAGATCAGGCGATGGCCCGCCTCGGCTACGAAGGGGCCGCGGATCTCTACGACCACGCCCTGCACGCGTTGGAGGAGATCGACGACGAGCTGCCCGACCGCGACGACCAGGCCGCCGAGCTTCTGGTCGCGCGCTGCGAGGCTCTGCTTGCCGCGGGTGACGTGACTTCAGCCGTAGGCGCGGTTTCGCAATTGCAGCAGGCCACAATGCATTCCGGGCGGCTGGCGGCATGGGCAACGTGTTTCGACGGCCAGCTGTCGATGCTGATCCATCCCGAGCGATTGGACGAGGCTGAAACCGCATTAAGCGCGGCCGCCAACAAACTGGCCGAATTAGACGACGCTGCAGGCGAAGCCAAGGCCCACACCGTTCGGGCCTCGTGTCTCGCCCGCCTGGGGAGAATCGGCGATTGCGAAGTCGCGCTGGACGACGCCCTCACAGCGGCGCGGCGCGCGCGTGATCATCGCCGGGTGAACGCGGTGCTGGCCGGTGCGCCACTCGCTGCGTTGTGGGGCCCGAACCCGGTGCCACGTGCGGGCGGCCGGTGTCTTGACGTGGTGCGGCTACTGCGGATCACGACCGACTCGCCGGCGGTCGAAGCGACGTCGACGCGTTGCCAGGCCGTGTTGGAGGCCTTCCGCGGCCGCGATGCGGCAGCCCGCCGGATGATCGACTCAGCCCGGCGCACGGTCACCGAGCTCGGTTTGCGCCATGCCCTTCTCGAGGTCGAGCAGTTCGCCGGCATCGTCGAGCTCGTCTTGGACGATCCGGCCGCAGCCGAGCCGCATCTGCGTAAGGCCTACAAAGGTTTTCGTCGCATGGGTCTGGATGCCGACACCGCCGAGACCGCCGCGCTACTCGGTCGCGCCTGCCTGGCGCTGAATCGAGATGCCGAGGCCGACGAATTGTGCACGGAGAGTGAGCGTCTCGCAGGACACGCATTCAAGCCAGCGATCGCCTGGCGCACGCTTCGGGCTCAGCTGCTTTCGCGTCAAGGCGATCACAAGGAGGCTCGGCAGGTTGCGCAGGCTGCAGTCACCCTGGCCGAGCGCACCGACGCGTTGGTCGATGATGGTGATGCCTGTCTGTCATTGGCGACGGTGTTGCGCGCCGCCGGCGACGCGGTTGGGGCGCGGGCTGCCGCCGAACGCGCAGCCAGCCTGTATGAGCGGAAAGGTGCTGCGGCGCTTGCTGAGAAGGCGCGCTCCACGCTTGACGAGCGCGAGCGCCCGCCTGCCTCAGTGCCACCCGAAGCACCCGTTGTCGAGACTCACACCGCGGCCGTCCATGCGAGCGAACGCGTGATGGCCGCGATTGCTCGCGAGGCCTGGGACGAATTCGAGCAGATGTTCGCACCCGAGAACTCTGTCGAGAGTCGGCGGAAGATCGTCGGCTTTAAGCGGACCGAATTCCGTTCGGAGGAGGTGATACATCAGGCAAGGCGCGATCTCGAGACAGGGATCATGCGGGTGAACCTTGTCGTTGTTGCCGTGCGAGGCGAGCGCGTGGCTCTCGCTCGAATGACGTTGGGCACCGCCGACGCGAGCCCCGGGGCGCCGCAAGATGAATTTCTCCAGGTGTACGGCATTGACGAGCAGGGTCGGGTCGCGTTGCAGATCTGGTTCGACATCGAAGACATGGAAGCCGCGATCGCCGAACTCGACGCCTTGCACGCGCGATTCGAAGCAGAGCATCCGCAAACGCGACGATTGGACAACGCTTGTGTGCGGGCTGTGCCATGCAATGATGCATGTCTCTATCGCGGAGATTGGGACGAGTTCGAGCAGCAGTTCACGGCCGACATGTTCTTCGAAAGTCGCCGCAAGATAGTCGGTTTCAGCGGTGCTGATATTCCATCTGGCAGTTGGCAACGCGAGATACGAAGAGTTTTCGAAACGGGAGAAGCGACTCTGCATCGTCACGTGGTTGTCGCGGTGCGAGGCGAGCGCTTGGCTCTCTATCGAGCCGAGTATGGCCCCACAGACGTGAGCCCCGGGGCGGCGCGAGAGGAGCTGTTACAGCTACTCGGCATCGACGAGGACGGTCGATTCGCGTTTGAGATGTGGTTCGACACGGAGGACATGGACGCGGCAATCGCCGAACTCGATGCCGCGCATGCCCGATTCGAAGCAGAGCATTCGCAAGTGGGACATCTGGATAACGCTTGCGTACGAGCGATCGGCCGCCTATGGGATGCCTTCGACCGTGAAGCCTGGGATGAGGTCGAGGCGCAATTCGCGACCGAGATCGCCGCCGAACACCGCCGAAAGATAGTCGGCTTCTCTCCCAGAGTCCTTGCGCCTAGCGATTGGGTAGGCCGAATAAGGCATATTCGTGCCACCGGCGGCGTGCGGCACAGTCGCGCCGTGGTCGCCGTGCGGGGGGACCGCCTGGCTCT
Organism: uncultured Actinomycetota bacterium; assembly: GCA_963741555.1. Taxonomy (GTDB): domain Bacteria; phylum Actinomycetota; class Actinomycetes; order Mycobacteriales; family Mycobacteriaceae; genus Mycobacterium. The sequence goes on from CAVUIH010000014.1 coordinate 218,985, forward strand.
CACCCGATTCGAGATCGGCACTGCTGACACGAGTCCGGGCGCACCTCGGGAGGAGCTGCTACATCTTTTCGGCCTCGACAACGACGGTCGTATCGCGCTGTTCGTTGTGTTCGACATCGAGGACTTGGACGCGGCAATCGCCGAACTCGACGCCGTGCATGCCCGATTCCAGAACGAAGCACCCAAGGCGCGTTTGGAAAACACGGCAGCGCGCGTATTCGAGCACGTCTGGTCGCACTACGCGGCCCGCGACTGGGATGCAGTCGCTGAAACCGTAGCCGACAACTATGTCGGCATCGATCACCGACGGGTCGTGAATGCCGCGATCCAACATGGTCGAGATGACGTGATCGGAGATTTGCGGGCGTCCGCCGACGTCGGCTTCACGATATCGATGTTGAGCGCCATGGCGATCCGCGGCGAGCGCCTCGTCCTCGCACGGGTTCGCGCTGCCGGCCGCGACCCCGAATCGATTGCAAACGATGCCCTTAACATCGTCGAGATCGACGCAGAAGAGCGGATCGCGACTGTCGTCGTGTACGACCTCGAAGATTTCGACGCTGCCATCACCGAACTCGACGCCCGATACCTCGCCGGCGAAGCGGCCGCCTACGCGCACACATGGTCGATCGTCGCGGCCGCTTATGCCGGGTTCAACCGGCGCGAGCTCCTCGCAACAACGGCACAGTGGGTAAACATTGACCACCGTCGCGGAGCAGCGTTCGCGGACGGCGACATGATTGCGTACATCCAAGCGGCATGGGACGACTCCCCTGATACCAAGATCTACATCGGGGCGGTGCATCGGCTCAGCAAGAGCGGCGCGGTCGTCACCCATTCGGCGCAAGGGATCTCACAAGAGGGCTTCGACGCCGAGTGGCGGGATGTCAACGTGCTGGCGGTGGAAGGCGATATGCTCAGCCGCTCCGAGCTATTCGACGAAGGCGACCTCGACGCCGCGATCGCGCGGTTCGACGAGCTCAGCCGGCCGGCGACGCGGCTGGAAAATGCGGCAAGCCGGGCGTCCGATCACTATTTCGAACGAGTCGGCGCCCGAGACTGGGACGCAGTCGCGGGAGAGCTGGCCATCGACTATCACACGGACGATCGTCGTCACGTCGTTGGTGGCGCGATTCACGATCGCGATGCCGAGATCGCCAGCGTGAGAGTGCAAGCCGACCTCGGTGTGACCCACGCCGCGCCGACTGTCATTGCGGTCCGCGGCGAGCGCCTCGCCCTCAGCCGTGTCCGCTACTCGGGTCGTAACCAAGAGTCAGAGGCTTTCTTTGCCGAGATGCTGATTGTCTTTGAAATAAACGCAGACGGCCGGTTCGCAGCAGCCGTCGCGTTCGACCTTGACGACTTCCCGGCCGCCATCGCCGAGCTCGACGCGCGATACCTCGCCGGCGAAGCGGCCGCTCACGCGCATACGTGGTCCGTCCTCACAGGCGCCTTCGCCGCGATCAACAGACACGAACTACCCGAGTTCACGCCGGACTGGGTCAACGTCGACCATCGGCGCGGAGCAGCGTTCGCGACCGGCGACATGACCGCCTACATCCACGACTTGTTCGACGACGCGCCAGACATCAATGTCTACATCGAGGTTGTGCATCGCCTGAGCGACCTCGGAGCCGTCGTCACCTCGGCAGCGCGTGGCACCTCACAACAGGGCTTCGAGGCCGAATGGCGGGAGATCCAGATTTTCACGTTCGACGGCGAGCTGCTCAACCGTTGCGAGCTGTTCGACCACGCAGACCTCGATGCCGCGCTCGCCCGCTTTGAGGAACTGCATCCGCGAGAGCGGCGACTGGAAAACGCGGCAAGCCAAGCGATCGAGCGTTACTCGGCGCACTTTGCCGCCCGCGACTGGGATGCGCTCGCGAAGGTACTGGCCGACGACATCTCTTTGGACGATCGCCGGCGGGTCGTAAACGGAGGGATCCGACACGGTCGAGATGCCGAGATCGCAAACCTGCGGGCGACCGCCGACGCCGGATTCATGTACATAACGTCCGTCATCATCGCGGCCCGTGGGGAGCGCCTCATCCTCACACGCACCGCGGGCCACGATCGCGGGTCCGAGGAGTTCTTGTCGGATGCGCTGGGCATCCTCGAAGTGAACTCTCACAATCAAATCGCAGCGATCGTCATTTTCGACCTCGACGACTTCGATGCCGCCATCGCAGAGCTCGACGCCCGATACCTCGCCGGCGAAGCGGCCGCTTACTCGCGCACATGGTCGGTGATCGCGGGTGGCCACGCCGCGCTCAACCGGCACGAGCTACCGCCGACCACGCCGGACTGCGTGAGCATCGACCACCGCCGGGGGGCAGCGTTCGCGCCCGGTGACCTGATCGAATACTTCCGCGCAGGCTGGGACCTCGGCCAAGACATCCGAACCTACGTCGAGGTTGTGCATCGCCTCAACGAGCTTGGAGCGGTCTGTACCCATGCGGGACATGGCGTTTCGCATGAGGGCTTCGACGCCGAGTGGCACGGGGTCGACCTCTTGACGGTCGAAGGCGACATGGTCAACCGCTGCGAAGCATTCGACGATGCGGACCTCGACGCCGCGATCGCGAGGTTCGACCAGCTCAGCCGACCGGTACCGCGACTGGAAAACGCGGCAAGCCAAGTGACAGAACGCTTTGCGGTGCACCTGAGGGCACGCGACTGGGACGCCATGGCAGAGCTGCTGGCTGATGACTTCTGCAGTGACGATCGCCGTGGCGTGGTCGGCGCGGGAATCCAGCGCGGTCGGGCCGCACATATGGCGGACATGCGAACAATCGTCGACCTTTGGGTCACGGACGTTTCGTCGACCATCATTGCGACCCGCGGGGAACGCCTTGTCCTCATGCGTACCCACTTCTCGGGCAGCGACCATGGTCCCGGGGCGTTCCTCACCGAGGTGTTCGGCCTCGTCGAGATTGACACCGACGAGCGGATCGTCGCGATCGTCTCATTCGACCTCGACGACATCGACGCCGCCATCGCGGAACTCGACGCCCGATACCTCGCGGGCGAAGCCGCCGGCCACGCGCACATGTGGTCGGTTGTTGCGCAGGCGTTTGCCGCACTCAACCGGCGTGAACTCCCCGCGACAACATCGGACTGGATCAGCGTCGACCGTCGACGACTCGCGATGATCGACGCGGGCGGTCTCCGGGAATACCTCCATGCTACCTGGAACCTCTCGCCAGAATCCGGCATCTACGTCGAGGCTGTGCATCGGGTGAGCGACCTCGGCGCGGTCGTCACCCACGTGATAAATGGAACCTCGCACGATGGCTTCGACGCCGAGTGGCGCATGATCGATCTCGTGGCAGTAACCGGCCAGCTGATCAGCCGGTGTGAGCTATTCGACGATGCGGACCTCGACACCGCGATCGCGAGGTTCGACCAGCTCAGCCAGTCAGACCGCGGTCTGGAAAACACGGCAAGCCGAGTGGATAAGCGCTTTCAGGCGTGCTTCGCCGCCCGCGACTGGGACGTAATGGCCGGGATGCTGTCCGACGGCTTTTCCATTGAAGATCGGCGTCGAGTCGTGAACATGGGGAACCTGCATGGTCGAGATGCCGAACTCGGCGTGCATGCATACGCTGTTGCCGGAACCCACAATGTGACATCAACTGTCATTGCGACACGCACGCAGCGCCTCGCTCTAAGTCATTACCGATTCTCGGGCCACGACGAAACGCCCGACGCCTTCCGCATCGAGATGCTCGTGGTCGTCGAGATCGATGCCGACAAGCAGATGGCGGCGGTCGTCGTTTTCGACGCCGAAGAGATCGATGCCGCCATCGCCGAGCTCGATGCCCGCTACCTCGCCGGCGAAGCGGCCGCCCACGCGCAGACATGGTCGGCCGATTTGCAGGCCCTACACCGCAATCAACCGGCGAGAAATGCTTCCCGACGACACCCGACTGGGTCAGATATCGACCACCGTCGGGAGCCGCATTCGCGCCCGGTGACGCGAATGCATACGTCCGCGCGTCGCTCGACGACGGCGCGGAGCAGCATCTACATCGAGACTGTGCATCGGCTATCCGACCTCGGAGCGGTTGTCACATGGACGGCGAATGGACAACGAGAAGGGCTTCGACGCTGAGTGGCGGGGGATCCACGTCCTAACGGTCGACGGCGACCTGCTAAGTCGCTTCGAGGTATTCGACGAGGCGGACCTGGACGCCGCCATCGCGAGGTTCGATCAGCTCAGCCGACCGGCACCGCGTCTGGAAAACACGGCAAGCCGAGTGGATGAGCGCTTCCGGCGTGTTTCGCCGCCCGCGACTGGGACGCAATGGCGGGGATACTGGCCGACGATATTTCCATCGACGATCGCCGTCGGGTCGTGAACACCGGGACCCGACACGGTCGAGATGCCGAAATCGCGAATATGCGGGCATACGCCGCATTGGGACCACGAATGTGATATCGACTGTCATCGCGACTCGCAGGCGAGCGCCTTGCCCTCAGCCGTGACCGTTTCTCGGGGCGCGACAGCAAGCCCGAGGGATTCCGCATCGAGATGCTCGTGGTCATCGAGATCGACGCCGACGAGCGGATCGCGGCGGTGTCGTTTTCGACGCCGACGACATCGACGCCGCCATCGCGGAGCTCGATGCCCGATACGTCGCCGGCGAAGCGGCCGCCCACACGCAGACCTGGTCGGCCGATCAGCGGTGCTACGCGGCGCTCAATCGACGGAGAATCCCCGCGACGACACCCGACTGGGTCAACATCGATCACCGCAAGGGAGCAGCATTCGCGCCCGGTGACCTGAACGCATACCGCGCATCGTCGAGACTAGCGCGGAAGTCAGCATCTAAGTCGAGACTGTGCATCGGCTGAGCGACCTCGGAGCGGTCGTCACCCATGGACGGCAATGGGACGTCGCAAGAGGGCTTCGACGCGAGTGGCGGGTGATCCACGTTCTGACGGTCGACGGCGACCTGGTAAGCCGCTTCGAGGTATTCGACGAGGCGGACCTCGACGCCGCGCTCGCCAGGTTCGAGCGAGCTCAGCCGACCGGCACCGCGACTGGAAAACACTGCAAGCCGAGCCAACGCGCGCTTCCTGGCAGTGCTTCGCGGCCCGCGACTGGGACGCGATGGCGTAGATTCTGGCCGATAAGTACCGTCGACGACCAACGATCGCGTGGTGAACGGCGCGGGATCCGCCGCGGTCGGGATGCCGGATCGCGAACATGCGGGCATCGCCGAAATCGGGGCTCACGCGACATTCGAGGTCATTGCGACCCGAGGTGAACGCCTTGTCCTCTGCTCGTACCCCTATCTCGGCGGCGACCAGCAAGCACGGGGGATTCCGATCGATGTGCTCATCGTCGTCGAGATCGACCGCCGACGAGCGGATCGCGGCGACCATCACTTTCGACCCCGACGACTTCGACGCCGCCACCGAGGAACTCGATCCCCGTTACCTCGCCGGCGAAGCTGCGCCGTTCGCGAACACATGGTCGGCAGTCGCGGGTTCTATGCGGCGCTCAATCGACACGAAATCCTTGCGACGGCTGACTGGGTGAACGTCGATCACCGCCGAGCTACAACGGTGACATCTGGTGACATGGCCGCGAGTATCCGCGCTACGTGGGAGGTCGCACCAAATATCACCCGCTCAGTCGAGGCCGTGCACCGGTTAAGCAACCTCGGCGCGGTCGTCACCATACGGCAGACGGAACATCGCGAGAGGGCTTTGACGCCGAGTGGCCGCTGATCGCACTACTGACGTTCGCGGGCGCCGGTCAGCCGTTGCGAACTGTTCGACGAGGCGGACCTCGACACCGCACTGGCCAGGTTCGAGGAGCTGAGCCCGCACGAGGTCGACTGGAAAACACGGCAAGCCGGGCCAACGCGCGCTGCCTTGCGTGCGTCACCACGCGCGACTGGGACACGTTGGCTTCGATTCTGGCCGAAGACTTTTGCAGCAACGATCGGCGGCGAGTAACCGGCGCCGGAACCCGCCGCGGTCGGGATGCCGAGATCGAGAACATGCGGGTGGTCGCAGATCTCGGGGCGAAGTTCACGGTCGAGACCATCGCGACTCGCGGTGACCGCCTTGTTCTCACTCGTACCCGCGTCTCCTTTGACCAGCAGCAAGGGTTCCTCGCCGAATTGCTCGGCCTCGTCGAGACCGACCTCGACGGCCGTATCGCGGCGGTCATCTTGCTAGACATCGAGGACATCGAGGCAGCGCTTGAGGAACTCGACGCCCGGTATCTCACCGGCGAGGCGGCCGCTCACGCGCGCACGTGGTCGCTCGTCGCAGCGGCTTACGCGTGCTACAACCGGCGCGAGCTTCCTCCGACGACGCCGGACTGGGTGAACGTTGACCGTCGGCGGATGACCATGTATGCCCCCGGTGATGTCTTCAAATACGTCCGCGGTGGCTGGAATTACATCTCCGACATCAGCTTTCGCATCGAGGCCGTGCATCAGTTGAGCAAACTGGGAGCGGTCGTCACTCATGCGGGACGTGGGACATCGCAAGAGGGCTTCGACGCCGAGTGGCGTGAGATCCACCTCATGACAGTCGAAGGCGACCTGTTCGACCCAGCGAGATATTCGACGAGGCGGACCTCGACGCCGCGCTCGCCCGCTTCGATGAACTCAATCTGCCGGCACCGCACCTGGAGAACGCGGCGAGTCGAGCGTACGAGCGCCTTGCTGGCGTGTTTCGTGGCCCGCGATGGGACGCAATGGCCGAGATCGCTGGCCGACGACATTCTACCGACGATCGTCGTCGGATAGTGGGCGCCGGGATCCGACACGGCCGGGATGCCGTGGTCGGAGATTCGGCGATCGCCGAGTCGGGGTCACGGAACCTCACGTCAACCGTCATTGCGACCCGAGGCGAGCGTCTGGTCCTCGTCCGTGCGCGAACCTCCGGCCGCGAACCGCGAGCCAATGCGTTTCGCGTCGAAGTCCTCAACGTCGTCGAGATCGACGCCGACGAGCGGGTCGCGGCGCTTGTCGTGTTCGACCCCGACGACTTCGACGCCGCCATCGCTGAGCTCGAATCCCGCTACCTCGCCGGCGAAGCGGCCGCTCACGCGCACACGTGGTCGGTTGTGCCGCGGCCTACGCCGCGCTCAACCGGCACGAGATGCCGCCGACCGCGCCGGACTGTGTGAACATCGACCACCGACGAGAGACGGCCTTCGGGCCCGACGACCTGACCGCGTACCAGAACGCCGGGTTGGAACTCGACCAAGGCATCAACATCTATGTCGAGGAAGTGCATCAGCTGAACGGCCGCGGAGCAGTCATCACTTACGCGGCACATGAGACGTCGCAGCAGGGCTTCGACGCGGAGTGGCGGGGGGTCGCCGTGTTCCTGGTCGACGGCGACCGGATCAGCCGCTGCGAAGTCTTCGACGAGGCGGACCTCGACGCCGCCGTCGCTCGGTTTGACGAACTGCAGCCGCGGGCGCGGCAGCTCGAAAACACAGCAAGCCGAGTAGCCGGGCGCGTCTGGGCATGCTTCGTGGCCCACGACTGGGAGGCCGTGGCCGAGCTGTTCGCCGACGACATTTCCACCGACGATCGCCGTCGGGTTGTGAACTCTGGGGTGCTCCGCGGTCGAGATGCACAAATCGCAAACATGCGAGCCCTCACCGAGCTTGCGACGGATATGACGTCGACCGTCATCGCGACTCGCGGGGAACGCCTTGCCCTCAACCGAATCTGTTCCTCAAGCGCCGAGGACTTCAGCGCCGAGTGGCTCAGCATCATCGAGATCGGCGCCGACAACCGGGCGGTGGCCGGTGTCCAGTTCGACGCCGACGACCTCGACGCCGCCTTCGAGGAGCTCGACGCTCGATACCTCGCCGGTGAAGCGGCCGCCTACGCGCACGTTTGGTCGGTGATCACTGGTGGCCAAGCCGCGTACAACCGGCAGGAACTCCCCCCGACCACGGAGGGCTGGGTGAACGTCGATCATCGGCGGGGTAGAGCATTCGCGCCCGGCGACATGATGCCCTACTTGCGTGCTACCTATGACGTCGCCCCAAACGTCAAGGGTCACATCGAGGCCGTGCACCGGTTAAGCAACCTAGGGGCGGTCATCACAGAGATCGTCACTGGGACCTCACAGGAGGGCTTCGCATTCGAATGGCGCGAGAGTGCCCTTTTCGCATTTGAAGGCGACATGGTCTGCCGGTTCGAGCTCTTCGACGAGGCAGACCTCGACGCCGCGCTTGCCCGCTTTGACGAACTCAATCTGCCCGCGCCGCAGCTTGAAACGCGGCAAGCCGGGCAGCCGAGCGCTTCCTAAGGCACTTCGCGGCAGGCGGCTGGGACGCGATGGCGGAGATCCTGGCCGACAACCTGTCCAACGACGATCGTCGTCGAGTGGTGGGCGCGGGAATCCGGCACGGTCGCGACGCGCAGATCGCGGACATGCGGGCGGTCGCCGATGTCTGGGCCACGAACGTGGCGTCAACCGTCATCGCGACGCGCGGGGTACGGCTTGCCCTCTGCGTCTTTGCTTCTCCGGCCGCCACCACGGACCCGAGAGCTTTGTCACCGAGCCGCTCACCCTCGTCGAGATCAACGCCGATGAGCGGGTCGTCGATATCGTCTCGTTCGACCTCGACGACATCGATGCCGCCTTCGAGGAACTCGACGCACGCTACCTCGCCGGTGAAGCAGCCGCCCACGCGCGCACGTGGTCGGTCATCTCGCAGGCCTACGCCGCACTGAACCGACGCGCGCTCCCCGCGACGACGCCGGACTGGACGAGTGTCGATCATCGCCACTTCGGCACAATCGAGCCAAATACGTTGACCCCGAACATCCGTGCCTTTTGGGACATCACGTCAGAAGCCAGAATCGACGTCGCGACCGTGCACCGATTGACCAACCTCGGAGCGGTCGTCGCCCACGCAACGCATGCGACTTCGCAGGAAGGCGTCGAAGTCGAATCGGGCGAGATCATCATTCTGATGGTCGACGGCGACCTACTCAGCCGCTGCGAAATCTTCAACGAGGCGGACCTCGACGCCGCGCTCGCCCTATTTGAGGAGCTGCAACCACACACGCCGCGGCTGGAAAACGCGGCAAGCCGACTAGGCGAACGACAGCTGGCGCACTTCGCAGCCCGCGACTTTGCCGCAATGACAGAACTACTGGCCGAGGACACCTACACCGACGATCGCCGTCGAGTTGTGAACGCCGGTAACCAACACGGTCGAGACGTCGACGTCGCAACCATGCGAGCCCTCGCCGACCTCGGGGTCGCACAAAATGGCGTCGACAGTCATTGCGACCCGCGGTGAGCGCCTCGCCCTCACTCGTTCCCGCATGTCGGGCCGAGACCAGCGGCCCGATGCGTTCTACACCGAGGCCCTCAGCATCCTCGAGATCGACGCCGACAACCGTGGCGCGGCAAAGGTCGTGTTCGATCCTGACGACATCGACGCTGCCATCAAAGAACTCGACGCCCGATACCTCGCCGGTGAGCGGCCGCCGCCAACGCGCACACGTGGTCGGTGATCGTGCGGTTTAACGACGCGTTCAACCGGCACGAAATACCCGCGACGGATTGGGTCACCATCGACCACCGGCGACTTGTAACGGCCGACACGGTGATCCTCCCGCATTAATCCGCGACGTCTGGAACATCACGCCAGACCTCAGCCTCCACATCGAAGCGGTGCATCAACTCAGCAGCTTCGGAGCCGTCGTAACCCGTGAGCTGCATGGGACCTCGCGCGAAGGCTTCGATGCCGAGTGGCGGATGATTCAACATACTGATTGTCGACGGCGACCGGGTAAGCCGTTTCTGAGCTATTCGACGAGAACGACCTGGACGCCGCGCTCGCAAGCTTTGAGGAGCTGCATCCACAGTCCCGCCGGCTGGAACATCCGGCATGCCAAGTGAAGAGCGCTTCCTCGCGCACTTCGCGACGCGCGACTGGGACGCCATGGGGCACGACTTCGCCGACGATTATTACTGCGATGATCGCCGTCGGGTCGTGAATGCCGGGGTCCGACATGGTCGAGATGCCGCGATCGAAGACCTGCGCGTGCTCGGTGAAATCGGCTTGGCGACAAACATCACGTCGGACATCATTGCGACCCGGGGCGAACGCCTGTTCGTCATTCGGGCCAGATGGTTGGGGCCGGATGAGCGGCCCGAGGACCTTTACACCGAGTTGCTTAACGTCATTGAGATCGACCCAGAGGAGAGGATCGCGGCGCAGGTCATGTTCGATCCCGACGACATCGACGCTGCCATCGAAGAACTCGACGCCCGATACCTCGCCGGTGAGGCCGCCGCCTGCACGCAAACGTGGTCCGTCGTTGCAGAGGCATACGCCGCGTTCAACAGGCACGACCTTCCCGCGGCGAACTGGGTTACCGTCGATCGCCGGCGCGCTACCCCGTTCGAGTCCAGCACCATGACCGAGATCCTCCGCGCCATTTGGGATCTGACGCCAGACCTGAAAATCCACATCGAGGCGGTGCATCGGCTCGACAGTTTCGGAGCGGTGATCACCCATACGCAGTCGGGGAGCTCGCCGGAAGGCTTCGATGCCGAGTGGCGGATGATTCAACTACTGATTGTCGAAGGCGACCGGCTAACCGGCTGCGAAATCTTCGACGAAGCAGACCTCGACGCCGCGCTCGCTCGCTTTGACGAACTACAGCCCGCAATCGCGGCAACTCGAAAATGCGGCAAGCCAAGTGACGGAACGGTTCCAAGCGCATTTCGCGGCAGCAGTGACTGGGACGCGATCGCGGGCATGCTGGCCGCCGACCTTTACAGCGACGATCGCCGCCCTGTCGTGGGCGGCGGCAGTCAGGCCCGGTCGGGATGCATTGATCGAAGACTTGCGGGCAGTCGCCGACGTCGAGATCACGAATGCGACGTCAGATGTCATAGCCACCCGTGGAGGGCGTCTCGCCCTCAGCCCATGCCCGATACTCGCGCGGCCGTGGGGAACCCGACCCGTTCCACGTCGACTTCCTACAGCGTCGTCGAGATCGACACCGAAGATCGGATCACAGCGTTCATCGCGTTCGACGCCAACGACATCGACGCCGCTTTCGAAGAACTCGACGCTCGATACCTCGCCGGCGAAGCGGCCGCTTACGCGCACACGTGGTCGGTGATCACGCGGTTTAATGCCGGGTTCAACCGGCACGAACTCCCGCGACGACGCGGACTGGGTCACCATCGACCACCGGCGACTCATTACGGCCGACACGAGCGATACTAACCCGCATTACATCCGCGAAGTTTGGGACATCACGCCAGATCTCATCATCCACATCGCGGCGGTGCACCGACTGAGCAATCTCGGAGCGGTGGTAACACATGCAACTGCATGGCGACCTCGCAGGAAGGCTTCGAAGCCGAATCGGCGAGATGATTCAACTCCTGACTGGTCGAAGGCGACCGGATAAGCCGCTGTGAGCTCTTCGACGAAGCAGACCTCGACGCCGCGCTCGCCCGGTTTGAGGAACTGCAACCACAAACGCCGCGGCTGGAAAACGCGGCAAGCCAAGCTGGGTGAGCGTTTCTGGAAGTATTTCGCGGCCCGCGAATGGGCCGCGATGGCCGAGACAACTGGTCGATGACATTTAGACGCGCGATCGGCGTCGGGGTGTAAACGGCGGTGTCTTAAGCGGTCGTGACTGTCGAAGTCACGAACATGCGAGCAGTGGCCGAAGTCGGGTTCGAGGGCCTTACGTCGACAGTCATCGCGACCCGCGGGCGAACGTCTCGCCCTCATTCGCGTCTCGTATCCTCGGTGCCGTGGCTCGGCGACCCGGTGAATTCGCCACTGAGGTGGTCAGCATCGTCGAAATCGACGCCGACAACCGTGCTCACCGCTGCCGGACCTGTTCGATCGCTGACGACATCGACGCTGCCATCAAAGAGCTCGACGCCCGATACGTCGCCGGTGAGGCCGCCGCCTACACGCAAACCTGGTCCGTGATTGCAGAGGCATACGCCGCGTTCAACAGGCACGAACTTCCCGCGACAGACTGGGCCACCATCGATCGCCGGCGCGCTAGCCCGTTCGAGTCCAGCACCATGACCGAGATCCTTCGCGCCATTTGGGATCTCACGCCAGACCTGAAGGTCCACATCGAGGCGGTGCATCGGCTCGACAATTTCGGAGCGGTCATCACCCATACGGCGTCGGGGAGCTCGCCGGAAGGCTTCGACGCCGAGTGGCGGGCGATCGACACCTTGACCGTCGAAGGCGACCGGATAACCGGCTGCGAAATCTTCGACAAGGCAGATCTCGACGCCGCGCTCGCCCGCTTTGACGAACTGCAGCCGCAGGCGCCGAGACTGGAAAACGCGGCAAGCCAAGAGCACGAACGGTTCCGGCGTACTTCGCGGCCAGCGATTGGGACGCGATCGCGGGGATGCTGGCCGACGACCTTTCACAGCGACGATCGCCGCGCTGTCGTGGACGCCGGCAGTCAGACCGGTCGGGATGCCACCGATCGAAGACATGCGGGCAGTCGTCGACGTCGGGATCACGAATGCATTTCATCAACCGTCATTGCGACCCGCGGAGGGCGTCTCGCCCTCTGTCGTGCCGTATTCGCGCGGCCAGGATCGGAACCTGACCCATTCCACGTCGAATTCTACAGCTCATCGAGATCGACGCCGAAGAGCGGATCACAGCGTGGGTCCTGTTCGACGCCAAAGACATCGACGCCGCTTTCGAAGAACTCGACGCTCGATACCTCGCCGGCGAAGCGGCCGCTCACGCGCACACGTGGTCGGTCATGACGCGGGTTCAAGCCGGGTACAACCGGCACGAATTACCTCCGACGACGGAGGACTGGGTGAACATCGATCATCGGCGGGCGTAGAGCGTTCGCGCCCGGCGACATGATCCCACTTCTTGCGTGCTAAGTATGGACGTCACGCCAAACCTCATCGGTCACATCGAGGCGGTGCACCGACTGAGCAATCTCGGGGTGGTCAACACATGAGCGGTCACTGGGACCTCGCAGGAAGGCTTCGAAGCTCGAATGGCGGAGACTCACTCTTCGACTGTTGAAGGCGACATGGTATGCCGGTTCGAGCTCTTCGACGAAGCAGACCTCGACGCCGCACTCACGCGATTCGAGGAGCTGCAACCACAGACGGGGCGACTGGAAAACGCGGCAACACGAGCAGAGGACCGTTACTTCGCGTATTACAAGGCTCACGACTGGGCAGCGATCGCCGAGATACTGGCCGACGAGATACTTACTCGAGAATCGGCGTCCGTGTGGTGAATACCGGGCTCTGGAAGGCCGCGATGTCGTGATCGCGAACATGCAAGCCTTGGCCGAGGCTGTTGCGAGACTCAACGTCAACCGTTGTCGCGATCCGCGGGGAACACCTCGCCCTTACTCGCATGCGTTACCTCGAAGAGCGATGCTCGGTACGGGGAGTTCGTCACTGAGCAGCTCATCATCATCGAAATCGACACCGACGAGCGGTCATCGCGGCACAGACGTGATATTCGGCCCCGACGACTTCGACGCCGCCGTCGCGGAACTGGACGCTCGGTACCTCGCCGGTGAAGCGGCCGCCCACGCCGACACATGGACGGCCATGACGCAGGTCCAAGCCGCGTACAACCGACACGAAATTCCGCCGACGACGCAGGACTGGGTCAATATCGATCATCGGCGGGGTAGAGCATTCGCGCCCGGCGACATGATGCCCTACTTGCGTGCTACCTATGACGTCGCCCCAAACTTCAAGGGTCACATCGAGGCCGTGCACCGGCTGAGCAACCTCGGGGCGGTCATCACCGAGGTGATCACTGGGACCTCACAGGAGGGCTTCGTTTTCGAATGGCGCGAGATCGGCCTTTTCGTATTTGAAGGCGACATGGTCTGCCGGTTCGAGCTCTTCGACGAGGCAGACATTGATGCCGCACTGATGCGGTTCGACGAGCTCGATCGGCGTCCCGTCTAGGGTGAAGGCCATGCGAGTTGCAGTGCTGGGATCGAAGGGCAAAGTCGGCGCGACGATGGTGCAGGCGGTCGAGGCCGCCGACGATCTGAGCCTGTCCGCCGAAGTCGACGCAGACGACGCGCTGAGCCTGCTGACCGACAGCAACACCGAGGTCGTCATCGACTTCACCCACCCCGACGTCGTCATGAAGAACCTGCAGTTTCTGATCGACAACGGGATTCACGCGGTCGTGGGAACCACCGGGTTCACCGACGAACGGCTGCAACAGGTGCGGTCGTGGCTGGCGGCGAAACCTGGCGTCTCGGTGCTCATCGCTCCCAACTTCGCGATCGGGGCGGTGCTGTCCATGCATTTCGCTCAGCAGGCCGCGCCGTTCTACGAGTCGGTCGAAGTCATCGAACTGCATCACCCGCACAAAGCGGACGCGCCGTCGGGCACCGCCGCGCGGACCGCAGCGTTGATCGCCGAGGCTCGAAAAGACTTGCCGCCCAATCCCGATGCCACCAGTACGAGCCTTCCCGGTGCCCGCGGCGCAGACGTCGACGGTGTGCCAGTGCATTCGGTGCGGCTGGCCGGACTTGTCGCGCATCAGGAAGTGCTGTTCGGCACCGAAGGGGAGACCCTGACCATCCGGCATGACAGCATCGACCGCACGTCATTCGTGCCGGGTGTGCTCTTGGCGGTGCGCCGGGTCGCCGAATTCCCGGGCCTGACAATAGGAATCGAATCGCTGCTCAACTTGCAATGACCAAGAGACTGTTGATCATTCATCACACCCCGTCGCCGCATACCCAGGAGATGTTCGAGGCGGTGATATCGGGTGCGACCGATCCCGATATCGAAGGAGTCGACGTCGTGCGTCGGCCTGCGCTGACCGTGTCGGCGACCGACGTGCTCGAGGCCGACGGCTATCTACTCGGAACGCCGGCCAACCTCGGCTATATGAGCGGCGCCCTCAAGCACGCCTTCGACGTCATCTACTACCCCTGCCTGGATGCGACGAAGGGCCGGCCGTTCGGTCTCTATCTGCATGGCAATGAGGGAACCGAGGGGGCCGAGCGCGGCGTCGACTCCATCACCACCGGCCTGGGCTGGGTCAAGGCCGCCGAATATGTGGTGGTGTCGGGCAAGCCGGGCAAGGCCGAACTCGAGGCGTGCTGGGAACTGGGTGCGACGGTCGCAGCGCAGCTGATGGAGTGAGCACCGACAATCAGAAATTGCTGACAGGAGATTCTGACGTGGCAGTAATGGTCAATGCCGATAACTTCGTCAGGGCGGAGACGCACCGGATGTTCGCCGACCTCCAACGCGACGCCGGCGGAGTCGGCGTGTTTCGGCACAAGCGGCAGCCGGCATCGATCGACGACCAGACTGTCATCCGCATGAACCGGGATACGTTGTACAGCTTCGCAATCCTCGATCTCGCGGCACCGGCCTGGCTCTCGCTCCCTGAGGCCGACGGGCGGTACATGTCCGCGATGGTGGTGAACGAGGACCACTACATCAACGTGCTCCTGCACGCGCCGGGACGGCACGAATTGACCAGTGACAGCTGCGGATCGCGGTATGTAATGGTCGGTATCCGCACCCTGGTCGATCCGCTCAACCCCGATGACGTCGCCGCTGTTGGTGCCCTTCAAGACCGCGTGACGTTAGAGACGGGCTCGTCGGAAGTGTTCACCTCCCCGGAATACGACAGCAAGAGTCTGGACAAGACACGCGACGCACTGCTTAGCCTGGCGAGTGGTTTGACCAACTTCGACAGGACATTCGGAACTCGCGAGGAGGTAGATCCGGTCCACCATCTGATCGGCACCGCCGCTGGATGGGGAGGGTTGCCGACATCGGAGGCTTCCTATGTGGGTGTCGACCCGGCGTTGCCGCCGGGCGAGTACGAGTTGACGTTCAAAGACGTTCCGGTGGACGCATTCTGGTCGGTCTCGGTGTACAACTCCGCCGGGTTCTACGAGCCGAATCCACGGCACCTTTACTCCGTCAACAGCATCACCGGGGTGCCAAATGAGGATGGCTCGATCACCGTGCGGTTCAGGGCTGATGTCGGCGAAGATGCTCCACCCAATTGCATCGTCACACCGCAGGGTTGGAACTACCTGATTCGGCTGTACCGCCCCCGCGCGGAGTTCGTCGACGGGACTTGGACCGTTCCATCGCTTACGCCGATCAGTGGATCGAAGGGCGGGTAAGCGACCATCCTGTCCGTCGCAGTCACTCAACTGCTGCCGGTAGTCGCGTCCTGCAACTTGGCCATCACCTGGTCCAGGCTGAAGCTCGCAGATTTCTGCCGCTGCGGGAACTCGACCAACGTCTCCAGCATCTTCGCGACGTAAGCCTGAGCCGGAACGAAGAGGAAGATGCGGTCGATCATCCAGTCGTAGTACGTGTTCGACGTGATGTCGGCCCGCTCATAGGGATCGGTGCGCAGGTTGAACAGCTTCGGCACGCGCAGTTGCACGTACGGCTCCGCCCAGATCGCCAGGGTGCCCACGCAGCGCTGCTCGAGGAAGACCAACTTCCAGTTGTCGAAGCGCAGTGCGGTGAGGTCACCGTCGTCGGAGACATAGAAGAAGTGCTTTCGCGGGCTCTCGTCGGTCTGGCCGGTGATGTAGGCCAACTGGTCGTGCCCGTCGAGGTGGACTTTGTAGGTCGTGCCGTTCAGGTCTGTGCCCGCTCGAAGCCGTTCAGCGATGTCGGGCACACCCGCCGCCGACAGCAGCGTGACGAACCAGTCGTTGTGGCTGACGATGCCGTTCAACACCGAGCCTGCCGGGATGTGCCCCGGCCAGCGCACCATCGCCGGGACGCGGTAGGCGCCCTCCCAGTTGGAGTTCTTCTCGTTACGGAACGGGGTCATGCCGGCGTCGGGCCAGCTGTTCATGTGGGGTCCGTTGTCGGTGGAGTACATGACGATCGTGTTCTCGGCGATGCCCAACTCGTCGAGCAGATCCAGCATGCTGCCGACCGTGTCGTCGTGATCCAGCATCGTGTCGTGGTAGCGCGATTGCCAGCGCCCCGCGCGGCCCACGCTCTCGGGCTGGGTGTGGGTACGGAAATGCATGTGCGTGGTGTTGAACCACACGAAGAAAGGCGTTTCGGCTTCGTGCTGGCGTTTGATGAAATCGACTGCGGCGTCGCGGAATTCGCCGTCGCAGGTTTCCATCCGCTTCTTGGTGAGCGGGCCGGTATCTTCGACGCGCTGGGTGCCGTCGCTGTTGGCCCAGGTGTGCAGCACGCCGCGGGGCCCGAACTTCTTGCGGAACTCCGGATCCTTCGGATAGTCCGGCAGTTCGGGTTCCTCTTCGGCGTTGAGGTGATACAGGTTGCCGAAGAACTCGTCGAAGCCGTGCATCGTGGGCAGATGCTCGTCGCGGTCGCCGAGGTGGTTCTTGCCGAACTGGCCAGTGGCGTAGCCCTGCGCCTTGAGCGCCGTCGCGATCGTCGGGTCCTGGGCCTGCAGGCCCAGCGGCGCCCCGGGCAGGCCCACCTTGGTCAGGCCGGTGCGGTACGGGTTCTGGCCGGTGATGAACGCCGCACGTCCGGCGGTGCAACTCTGCTCCGCGTAGTAGTCGGTGAACAGCACCCCTTCGGCGGCGACGCGGTCGATATTGGGGGTCCGGTATCCCATCAGCCCGTTGCTGTAGCAACTGAGGTTGCTCTGCCCGATGTCGTCGCCCCAGATGATCAGGACATTCGGCTTATCGCTCACTGGTTGGCCTTTCGCGGTCGAAGCCCCGATGCCTCCCGCCGGGACCAGCTGACGCTGGCGTTCCGGCCGCCCACGACGGATGATAGACCCTGTTTCCGCCCCCAGCGGAGGCTTTCCGTTAAGGGTCGATATGCGTCGGCGGTGTGCTGAATATCGGGTCGGCGTTTTTGGGCGGGTCGCCAACGCTCATGGTGTCGCAGTCGGTTTCGGCGGGTTGCAGCGGCCCGTTGGGGAAACTCGTCAGGCAGCGTTCCCACATGCCATCGTCGATCGGGCCGTCGCACATCTGGGCGAACGGGTGCCCCGCCTCCCCGGGATCTATACAACCCGCGCGCGACGGCGGTGCGGCGGCGACCAGCCCGCCCGCGGTCACGACGGCAGCCAGCCCTGCGAGGAGGTGAAGCTTCATGGAATGAAATTAGCTCCTGTGATCCGGTGAATGTGAGAAAACGCGGTAGCGGCATGATGTGATCCGGGTAAGAAATTGTGGACCGGACGAAGGACGGTACGTGACGCGCCTGCTGATCGCGAACCGCGGCGAGATCGCACTCCGGATCATCCGCACCGCAATCGAGTTGGGGCTCGGCACGGTCGCCGTGTACGCCGAGGACGATGCGGACACCCCGCACGTGCACGCAGCCGACGAAGCGATCGGCCTGCCCGGCTCCGGGCCGGCCGCCTACCTCGATCACGCCGCGATCCTGTCGGCGGCCAAGGAATCCGGCGCCGAGCTGATCCATCCCGGCTACGGTTTTCTCAGCGAGCACACCGAATTCGCTCGGGCGTGCGCGGCGGCGGGTTACACGTTCGTCGGCCCGGACGCCGCAGCGCTGGAGCTGTTCGGCAACAAATCCTCGGCCCGTCGTGCCGCCGTCGCCGCCGACGTGCCGGTGCTTCCCGCCACCGACGGGCCCAGCAGCGTCGAGGACATTCGCGCGTTCGCCGCTCGGCACGAGGGTGGCATCGTGATCAAGGCGCTGGCCGGTGGCGGTGGCCGGGGGATGCGAATCGTCCGCAGCGCCGATCAGATCGACGACGCCTACCGGCAATGCGCAGGCGAGGCGGAGTTGGGATTCGGCGACCGGTCGCTGTTCGCCGAGGCCCATCTTGCGGACGCCCGGCACATCGAGGTGCAGATCGTCGCGGCGCCGTCGGGTCCGGCGTCCCGCGCGCTGGCACTCGGCGACCGTGATTGCAGCATCCAGCGTCGGCATCAGAAGCTGATCGAAATCGCACCCGCACAAGGCCTTTCCGAAGCGTTGCGGCGTGAGCTGCATCGGGCTGCGGTGAGGTTGTGCGCGCGGGCCGACTACCGCGGGTTGGCGACCGTCGAATTCCTGGTCGCCGGTGACCGATTCGTGTTCCTCGAAGTCAACCCACGAATCCAGGTCGAGCACACCGTCACCGAAGAGACCACCGGGCTCGACCTGGTGGCCGTGCAGTTGGCGATCGCCCGCGGCGCGACCTTCGACGAGCTCGCCCTGCCCGCCGGAATCAGCGACGACGGCACGGAGGCCAGCGGCGAGCCGGCGATGGCCCGCGGTATCGCGATCCAGGCCCGGGTGAACATGGAAACTCTCGCCGCCGACGGGACGATCTCGCCGACGGCGGGCACGCTGAGCGTGTTCTCGCCCCCGACCGGACCCGGCGTGCGCGTGGACACCTACGGCTGCCCGGGTCTGACGCCGAGCCCGCGCTACGACTCGCTGCTGGCCAAGGTGATCACTCAGGTACGCGAACCGTCGTTTGGCGCTGCGGTGCGCAAAGCGCAGACCGCGCTGGCGGAGTTCCACATCGAGGGCATCCGCACCAACATCGGGCTGCTGCGCGAAGTGCTGTCCAGCAGCCAGCTGCAATCGGGCACGGTGACAACGGGTTTCCTCGACGAGAACCTCAAGGATTTTGCGCGTGCCGCCCAGGCCCGCCGCCCGGAGAATCGAGTCGCACCGGTCGAACTGCGGGCAGGTGAGGAGGTGCTACGCGCACAGCTGGCCGGCACCGTGGTCGAGATCGCGCCGGAGGACGCAGAATTCGCTGCGGGCGCGCAATTGGTGGTGCTCGAGGCGATGAAGATGCAGCACGTGCTGACCGCTCCGGACGCCGTGCGCGCGGTCCGGACGCTGGTCGCGCCCGGGCAGGTCGTCGGGACCGGGGACCCGCTGGTGATCTTCGTCCGTACCGGCGAGAGCGCGGCGGCCCATGATGTCGCCGACCTTGACCTGGACACGGCGCGCGCCGACCTCGACGATGTCCGTCATCGCCACCTGCTCACCCTCGACGAGGGCCGGCCAGCGGCGATTGCCAAGCGGCACAAGCAGAATCGGCGCACGGCCAGAGAGAACATCGCCGACCTGGTGGACCCTGGGAGTTTCGTCGAGTACGGCGCGCTCGCAGTCGCCGCGCAGCGCAGTCGGCGTTCGGAGGAGGACCTGATCGCCAACACCCCGGCCGATGGTCTGGTCGCCGGGGTGGCGAAAATCGGCGGCGTCGAGACGGCCGTGCTGTCCTACGACTACACCGTGCTGGCCGGCACGCAGGGCATGCGCAACCATGTCAAGACCGATCGCGTCTTCGACCTGGCCGCGCGTCGCAAGCTGCCGGTGGTGCTGTTCGCCGAAGGCGGCGGCGGGCGGCCGGGCGACACCGACGTGGCCAATATGGCGGGTCTGGACTTGATGACGTTCCGTTCGCTGGGTGCGCTGAGCGGCAAGGTGCCGCTGGTGTCGATCGTGTCCGGGCGGTGCTTCGCCGGCAACGCCGCGCTAGCCGGGACATGCGATGTGATCATCGCGACCCCGGACGCCAACATCGGTATGGGTGGCCCGGCGATGATCGAAGGCGGGGGACTCGGTGAATACCGCCCGGAGGACATCGGGCCGATCGACGTGCAGCGGCGTAACGGCGTCGTCGGCCTGGTCGCCCGCGACGAGGCGCACGCGGTGTCGCTGGCCAGGCAGTACCTGTCCTACTTCAACGGCAGACTGGACGACTGGTCGGCGCCGGATCCGCGACGAGCACGACATGTCGTGCCGGAGAACCGGTTACGTGCCTACGATGTGCATCACGCGATCGAGGCGGTCGTCGACGTCGGGTCCGTCCTGGAGCTGCGTGCCGACTATGGTGTCGGCGTGGTCACCGCGTTCGTCCGCGTCGAAGGTGTGCCGTTCGGGTTGCTGGCCAACAGCAGTCACCATCTCGGCGGGGCGATCGACGCAGAGGCGGCGGACAAGATCGCCGACTTCTTGACGGTATGCGAATCGGCGGGACTGCCGATCATTTCGCTGTGTGACACACCGGGATTCATGGTCGGGCCGGACGCCGAAGTCGAGGCCGCAGTCCGGCGATTCAGCCGGCTGTTCATCATCGGTGCGAGGCTGACCGTGCCGTTCGGAATGATCATCCTGCGCAAGGGTTACGGGCTGGGCGCGATGGCGATGGCCGGAGGCTCCTTCCATGCCCCGGAGTTCACCGTCGCCTGGCCGACCGGCGAGATCGGCGGGATGGGTCTCGAAGGTGCTGTGCGCCTTGGGTTCAGCAAAGAGCTTGCCGCAGTGACGGATCCGGTCGAACGCCAAAACCTGTTCGACAAGCTGGTCGAGGCTGCCTACCAGCACGGCAAGGCGCTCACTTCGGCCACCACGTTCGAACTCGACGACGTCATCGACCCGGCGGACAGCCGGGCCTGGATCATCCGACTGCTCAGCAGAGAAGAAGGGAATCGGTTGTGAAGGTTGCCGAAAAGGTCGCCATCGTCACCGGCGGCGGCAATGGCATCGGCGCGGCGCTGGCCGCCAAGCTCGCCGCGCAGGACTGCGCGAGTCGTAATCGCCGATCTGGACTCCGATGCCGCAAGCGTAGTGGCCGACGGGATCAACGCCGAGCGGTCCGGTGCGGCGGTCGGTGTGGGTGCCGATGTCTCCGACACCGCAGAGATCGAGCGGTTGATCCAGCGTGCGGAAAACGAATTCGGTCCAGTCGACTTGTATTTCGCCAATGCGGGCATCACCGGTGTTTCGGGCCTGGACGTCACCGAGGCCGAGTGGGACCGCTCGATCGACGTCAACCTGCGGGCTCACATCCGGGCCGCGCAACTGCTGGTGCCCGGTTGGGTCGAACGCGGGGAGGGCTACTTCGTCAGCACCGCATCGGCGGCCGGACTGCTCACCCAACTCGGGTCGGCGACGTACTCGGTCACCAAGCACGCCGCCGTCGGCTTCGCCGAGTGGCTGAACATCACCTACGGCGACCAAGGCGTGCGGGTCAGTTGTCTGTGTCCGATGGGAGTCAACACCAATCTGCTGAATTCGCCCGGGGACTCCGACGACGTGCTGGCCCGCCTGGCGAACCGGGCGGTTACCACCGCGGGTGACGTGCTGGAGCCCGCGGACGTCGCCGATGTGGTGCTCGACGCCATCGCCGACGAACGGTTCCTGATTCTTCCGCATCCCGCCGTGCTGGAGATGTACCGGCAGAAAGCCGGCGACTACGACCGATGGCTCAAGGGAATGCGGCGGTATCAGCACTCACTACAGGAGGGTCTGCAATGACGTCATCGGATCTGAAAGGTCGCACCGCGATCATTACCGGCGGGTCGCGGGGGATCGGGTTGGCCGTCGGCGAGCGCCTGGCCACGGCCGGCGCGAACGTGGTCGTCACCTCCCGCAAACAGGACAGCGCCGACTCAGCGGCCGAGCAGATCGGCAGGGGCGCAATCGGAGTGGCGGCGCACGCCGTCGACGAGGACGCCGCCAAACGCTGCGTCGACGTGACGCTCGAGCGCTTCGGCAGTATCGACATCCTGGTCAACAACGCCGGCACCAACCCGGCCTACGGTCCGCTGATCGACCAGGATCACGCCCGCTTCGCCAAGACCTTCGACGTCAACCTGTGGGCGCCGCTGCTGTGGACCTCGCTGGCCGCCAAAGCATGGATGCGTGAGCACGGCGGGGCGGTGGTCAACACGGCGTCGATCGGCGGATTGCATCAGGCGCCGAACATGGGCATGTACAACGCGACGAAGGCTGCGCTGATCCACATCACCAAGCAACTGGCACTGGAGCTTTCGCCACGGGTCCGAGTGAACGCGATCGCCCCGGGAGTGGTGCGGACCAAGCTCGCCGAAGCGCTGTGGAAGGACCACGAAGAGCTGGTGGCCGGGGGGACCGCGTTGGGCCGCATCGGTGAGCCGCCCGACGTGGCTGCTGCCGTTGCGTTCCTGGTATCGGACGAGTCGAGCTGGATCACCGGCGAGACATTGGTGATCGACGGCGGCCGGCTGCTCGGCGATCCGGCGGGTTTCCGATGAGCGCCGAGGATCTGCGCGCACGGGTGCAGGCGCTGCTCGACGAGCACGATCCAGTGCGCACCGACCCGCACGAATTCCTGGGTGCGCGATTCGACGCCGGACTGGCGTGGGTGCACTTCCCGACCGGCTCCGGCGGCCTCGACCTGCCGCGCAGCTTGCAGTCCCAGGTCGAGGACGAGCTGACCGCGGCGGGTGCGCCGCCGGGAGGCGGCGGCGCACGCAACGGCATCGGGATGGGGATGGCCGCGCCGACCATCGCGGCCTACGGCACCGCCGAGCAGCAGCGAAACTTCCTGCGGCCGTTGTTCACCGGCGAACACATCTACTGCCAGCTGTTCAGCGAGCCGGGCGCCGGATCGGACTTGGCGGGCGTGGCCACTCGCGCGGTCCGCGACGGCGACAACTGGATCGTCAACGGGCAGAAGGTGTGGACGTCGAGCGCGCAGAATGCGCAGCGGGCCATCCTGGTCGCCCGAACCGACCCCACGGTGCCCAAACACCAAGGCCTGACCTACTTCGTCGTCGATATGACCGATCCCGGCGTCGACGTCCGGCCGTTGCGCCAGATCACCGGCGAAGCGGAATTCAACGAGGTGTTCCTGACCGATGTCCGGGTGCCCGACGCCAACCGGCTCGGCGCCGAGGGCGGGGGCTGGAAGGTTGCGACCACCACGCTGAACAACGAACGCGTCGCCATCGGGTCGATGGCCGCTGGAGTACGGGAAACCGGGATGATCGGCAAGGTCACCGAAGCCTGGCGGAGCCAACCGCAACTGCGCAACCACGCGATGCACGACGAGCTGATGCGGCTCTGGGTGGAAGCGGAAGTCGCCCGACTGACCGGGTTGCGGCTGCGACAGCGGCTGGTCGCGGGCCAACCCGGGCCCGAAGGCGCCGGGATGAAGGTGACGTTTGCCCGCCTGGCCCAAGCGATTTCGGGATTCGAGATCGAGCTGCACCCCGACGAGGGCCTGCGCTACGACGATTGGACCATGCGGCAGCCGGAGGCGGTCGACTTCTTCGGCCGCGGCCCTGGCTACCGCTACCTGCGGGCCAAGGGCAACTCCATCGAGGGCGGCACGTCGGAGATCCTGCGCAACACCATCGCCGAGCGCATCCTCGGCCTGCCCCCGGAACACCGGGTCGACAAAGAGATCGCGTGGAAGGACCTGCCCCGTTGACCGACCTGCTGTACACCGACACCGAGGAAGCCGTCCGAGACAGTGTCCGCCGGCTGTTCGCCGACCGTTGCCCTGCTGAAGCGGTGACGGGCTTGTACGACTCTGCACCGCAAGACTTTTCCGATGTCTGGCGCACGCTGGCCGCGGACCTGGGCATGGCCGGTCTGCTGGTACCCGAGGACCTCGGCGGCGCCGGTGCGGGCGCCCGCGAGGCGGCCGTCGTCATGGAGGAGATCGGTCGCGCCATCGCGCCGGTGCCGTTTCTGTCGAGTGCGGTGCTCGCCACCGTCGCCTTGCTGCACGCCGGCGACACCGAAACGGTCCGAGGATTGGCGGCGGGTTCGCTCACCGCGGCGCTGGCGGTGCCACTGTCCACCGCGCCCGGTGACGTGGTGACCGGTGTCAGCGTCGACGGCGACGGCTTGACCGGCCGAGTCAGCAGCGTGGCCGGCGCGATTGGGGCTGACGTGCTGGTGGTGCCGGCGGCCGGGCCGGACGGGTTGGAATTGCACACCGTCAGCCGCGATTCGGCGGGTGTCGACCTGACGCCGGTGCTCACGCTCGATATGACGAGACCCCTTGCCGATATTCGGCTTTCCGGGGCCGCGTCGTCGCGCGTGGGCACCGGTCCGGCCGATGCCCCGGTGGCGGCGGCGCTGGAAACCGCTGCGGCGCTGCTGGCATCCGAGCAATTCGGCATCGCACAGTGGTGTTTCGACACCACGCTGGCGTATGCCAAGCAGCGCAAGCAGTTCGGCCGGGCCATCGGGTCATATCAGGCCCTCAAGCATCGTCTCGCCGACTTGTGGATCGACGTCAACGCCGCCGCGGCTGCGGCCCGGTACGCCGCCGACACCTGCGCAAGCCGAGACGGCGACGCGACCATCGGCGCCGCTGTCGCACAGGCGTACTGCAGCGGTGTCGCGGTGCGTGCGGCCGAGGAATGCGTTCAGCTGCACGGCGGTATCGGGATGACGTGGGAGTATCCGGCGCATCTGTATCTGAAGCGGGCCAAGAGCGATCAGTTGGCGTTCGGCACCGCGTATCGGCACCGGGCCCGATTGGCCGACCTCGTCGACCTGCCGGTCTCGTAAGAGGGGAGTAACACATGGACAAGCGGACTCTCGGTGACAACCTCGAAGTCTCGGCGATCGGTTTGGGCTGCATGGGCATGAGCCGCGGCTTCGGCCCGTCTGGGCCCACCGCAGAGATGATCGCGGTGATCCGTGCCGCCGTCGAGCGCGGCGTCACCTTCTTCGACACCGCGGAAGCCTACGGCGACAACGAAATACTGGTCGGCGAAGCGTTGGCGCCGTTCGCCGGACAGGTGGTGATCGCAACCAAATTCGGCTTCAAGTTCGGTGCCGACGGCAACATCGTCGGTCTCGACAGCCGCCCCGAACACATCACAGCGGTCACCGACAATTCGCTGCGCCGACTCGGTGTGGAGAGCATCGACCTGCTCTACCAACACCGCGTCGACCCCGAAGTGCCCATCGAAGACGTCGCCGGAACGGTCAAAGAACTGATCCAGAACGGCAAAGTGAAACATTTCGGGCTGTCCGAGGCGTCAGCGCGGGCCATCCGTCGCGCCCACGCCGTTCAACCCGTCACCGCGGTGCAAAGCGAATATTCGCTGTGGTGGCGCGAACCGGAGACGGAAATTTTGCCGACGTTGGCCGAACTGCGGATCGGTTTCGTGCCCTACAGCCCGCTCGGCAAAGGCTTTCTGACTGGAAGTATCAGCGAGAGCACCCAATTCGACAGCTCGGACATCCGCAGCAGCATTCCGCGGTTCGCCGCGGACGTCCGCGATGCGAACCGCGCCGTGGTCGACCTGCTCCAGATGATCGCCGACCGTAAGGGCGCGACGCCGGGTCAGATCGCGTTGGCCTGGTTGCTCGCCCAGCAGCCATGGATCGTGCCGATTCCCGGCACCCGGCGGTTGGAGCGGCTGGAGGAAAACCTGGCGGCGGCCGAAGTCGAGCTGACCGCCGACGACCTCAGCGAAATCGACGCTGCCTCAGCGGCTATCGAGGTGCAGGGCGCGCGTTATCCCGGCTTCATGCAGAAGCTGATCGGGCGCTGACCAGTCGGGCGACCTCGCCGTATCGTTCGAAACGCTCTGGGTCGCCGACCGCGTTGTAGAGCACCAGCCGCGTTGCCGTCCCGCCGTACTTGTCGATCAGCTTGTCGGCCAACGCATCCCATGTCGACTCGGTGGCGAAGGCGGCGACGTGATCGTCGCTGACCTGCTCGGCCATACCGGCGAAGTCGCCGGCCTTCTGCTTCTCGCGAATCCGCGCGGTCGTGCCCTCGAAGCCGGCCTCGTCCCAGATGAACGCATAGTTGGGTGTGCTGCCGTAGAACGCCATGCTGGCGCGCACGGTTTCACGCTGCTTGTCGCGTTCTTCGTCGGTGTCGCCGACGATCGTCATGACCGGCACGATGATCGCGACATCTGAGGCGGGGCGGCCCGTAATCGCTGCTCCTTCAGCCACTTTCGGGATGACGTGACGGGCGATGTAGCCGGGTTCGCCGATCGGGTGGACGTGCACGCCGTCGGCGACTTCGCCGGCCATCCGCAACATCCACGGATTCACCGCCGCGATATCGACTTTGGGATCGGGCGCATCGATCGGTCCCGCGCTCCACTGCGGAGTGATGAAGTCGAGGTTGTAGAACTCGCCGTGGTGGTCGAGCTTCCCGGTGCGGAACGCCGAGAAGCAGGACTTGACCGCGAGCAGGTAGTCGCGCAACCGTGGCCCGGGCCGCTCGAACGCCGCGCCGTACCGCCGCACGACGTGGGTGCGCACCTGCGTGCCCAGGCCCAGCCTGAAGTTTCCGCCGGTGGCTTCCTGCAGCTCCCACGCGGCGGCTGCCGTGACGAATGGGCTGCGCGGAAACGCGACCGCGACACCTGTGGACAACTCGAGGCCGGGCGCGGCTTGCGACGCGACCGCGGCGTTGAGGTACGCCGTGCGGCCCGTCTCGGTGAACAGCAGGCCGGAGAATCCGACGGATTGTGTGCGCCTGGCCAGGTCACCGATCTGGCCGAGCGGCTGCGGAACCGTCATCGCGTCGACGTGCATCACCCGTTGAGGCTCGCTCCGAAGACCTCCCGCATCGCCGTCCAGTGCCGCTCGGCGGCGTCGGCGTCATAAGGCCCGTTGTCCGGCACCGCGAAGCCGTGGCCGGCCGCATACGTTTCGATCGTGTGCTGGACGTTGGCCGCGGTCAGGGCCTTTTCGAGCTGCTCGGCGTGGTTGTCGGTGAACGACGCGTCGTTCTCCGCACCGCCGACATAGACCGTGGCCTGGATCTGGTCGGCCTTCAAATGCGGGCTGTCGCTGCTGTCGGTGACCAGCCCGCCGCCGTGGAAGGACGCCGCGGCCGCAACCCGCTCCGGAACCCGCCCGGCGACGATCAACGACGCGCGGCCGCCCATGCAGTAACCGGTGATACCGAACTTGGTGCCGCTGACCTCGGGTCGGGCGGCCAGGTAGTCGAAGTACGCCGTTGCGTCGGAGGCCCACGCGTCCGGCGTGATGCTGCCGATGAAGGTCATCAGGCGCTTGCGCTCACTGTCGTCGGTGAACACCGTCTTCATGTCGAACGGCGCCCAGTCGCCCTGGCGGTAGTAGACGTCGGGCAGCAGCACCGCGTACCCGAAGTCGGCCAGCTTGGCCGCCATGTCGAAGAAAGTCTGCCGGGTGCCGCCGGCGTCGGGGATCATGACCACGCCTGGCCATGGGCCCTTTCCTTCGGGGGTGAACAGGCGGACCGGGCAGGAGCCATCGGGAGTGGTGACGGTGTCGGTGGTGTTCGGCATGCCATCCGTTTTACTCCCCGGGTCTTGACGTGATTTTTTGGCGTCGACCCGCCGCGCCCTGCTTCGCAGCGCTTGCGATCGCCGCTAGTCTGATCGCGTGCCGATCCCCACGCCGTATGAGGACTTACTGCGTCTGGTGCTGGAGCAGGGGACAGCCAAAGCCGATCGCACCGGCACCGGTACCCGCAGCCTGTTCGGCCACCAGCTTCGTTTCGACCTGTCGGCGGGTTTTCCGCTGATCACCACCAAGAAAGTCCACCTCAAGTCGGTGGTCTACGAGCTGCTGTGGTTCTTGCGCGGTGACTCCAACGTCAGCTGGCTGCACGAGCACGGGGTCACCATCTGGGACGAATGGGCTAGCGACACAGGCGATCTGGGCCCGGTGTACGGCGTGCAGTGGAGGTCGTGGCCCACACCGTCCGGCGAGCACGTCGACCAGATCAGCTCGGCGCTGAACCTGCTGCGGACCGACCCGGACTCGCGGCGCATCATCGTGTCGGCCTGGAACGTCGGCGAGATCCCGCAGATGGCGTTGGCGCCGTGTCACGCGCTGTTTCAGTTTTACGTGGCCGATGGCAAGCTGAGCTGTCAGCTCTACCAGCGCAGCGCCGACCTGTTTCTCGGTGTGCCGTTCAACATCGCCAGCTACGCCTTGCTGACCCACATGATGGCGGACCAGGCAGGCCTGGGCGTCGGCGATTTCGTCTGGACTGGCGGGGACTGCCACATCTACGACAACCACGTCGAGCAGGTACGGACCCAGCTCGATCGTGACCCGCGGCCGTACCCGGAACTAGTTCTGGCGCAACGTGACTCGATCTTCGAGTACACCTACGACGACGTTATGGTGAAGAACTACGATCCGCACCCGGCGATCAAAGCTCCCGTCGCGGTATGAGTGGACTGGGCCTGATCTGGGCGCAGTCGACGTCCGGTGTCATCGGCCGCGACGGCGGCATCCCATGGCAATTGCCGGAGGACCTGGCCCACTTCAAAGAGGTCACCACCGGCCACACCGTGGTGATGGGCCGTCGCACCTGGGATTCGTTGCCGGCGAAGTTCCGGCCGCTGCCGGGCCGCAGAAATGTCGTCGTGACCCGCCAATCCGACTTCACGGCGCAGGGCGCGACGGTGGTGGGAGACATTGACGACGCGCTGACCGAACCGGAGACCTGGGTTATCGGCGGCGAACAGATCTACACCCTGGCCCTGCCGCGGGCCGATCGGTGCGAGGTCACTGAGATCGACATCGAAATCCCTCGCGATGACGGGGATGCGATCGCCCCGGTGCTCGACGAGGCCTGGGTCGGCACGCCCGGGGAGTGGCAGACCAGCGACGCCGGTCTGCGGTACCGGTTTCACAGCTACCACCGCAGTTGAGCACGTCCAGCGCTTTGACCTGCGCCTTTGGCATGGCCTGACACAATTGGTCTGATCCAGACGACCTGCCAGGCTTTGCCGAAGGGAGATGACCAGTGGAGCCCGAATCCGCCAAGGCGTTCACTCGTACATTCAGGGGCTACCAGCCGACTGCGGTCGATGCCTACGTCGAGATGTTGACTACCAAACAGCAACTGCTGCTCGATGACGTCGAGAGCCTGAGGGCGCGGCTGAAGGACGTCGGCGACGAAGCAGCAGCGCTCCGCAGCGAGGTCGGTCTCCTGACAGACACCTCGCCTTCGCCCAATGCGGTGCAAAAGCGCATGGCGCAGATGCTGCGACGGACGGTCGACGAGGTGTCCGAGATGCAGGCCGAGGCGCGGGCCGAAGCTGATGCAACGATCGCGGCGGCCGAAGCTGAGGCCGAGGCCGCGCGGCAGAAACACGAAGAGGTGTTGGCAGACTTGGCCGGGCGGCGCGAGACGCTGGAAGCCGAATACGAGAAGGCCAAGCAAGACCTCGAAACCGAACTGGCCGGCCTGCGTGCCGATGCCCAGGAGGCGCGCGACCAGCTTCTCGCCGACGCGAAGCACGAGGCCGATCACTACCGCGAGGAGGCTCAGCGAGCTGCGGATGAGGCCAGCCAGCAGCGGATCACCGTCCTCGAGCAGCTGGCGGGGGTGTACCGCGACCTGGAAGGGGTTCCGGCCACTCTCGAATCGGCGTACCAGGAACTCAAGAACCCGTCGGAATAAGGCCGGTATCCTCAGCGCGTGCCCTCCCGCCTCACCGTCGCTCAGGCTCGACGGATAGCGGTTGCGGCACAGGGATTTAGCGAGCCGCGGCCGGCTGGACCGATTACTCGCGCACATTTGCGTCGGCTGATCTCGCGCATCCAGGTATTACAGCTCGACTCGGTGTCGGTCGCTGTGCGGGCGCACTATGCGCCGGTTTTCAGCCGACTCGGACCCTACGACCGTGACGTGCTCGACCGTGCGGCGTGGGTGCACAGCGCCCGCTCGCCGCGGCTGCTGGTGGAG
Source organism: uncultured Actinomycetota bacterium (assembly GCA_963741555.1). Classification (GTDB taxonomy): domain Bacteria; phylum Actinomycetota; class Actinomycetes; order Mycobacteriales; family Mycobacteriaceae; genus Mycobacterium. The sequence continues at coordinate 249,415 of CAVUIH010000014.1, forward strand.
TACTGGGCGCATGAGGCCGCGCTGATGGCTGTCGACGACTGGCCGCTGCTGCGCTGGCGGATGCGCGAATACCGGCACGGACGGTGGGGCAAACACATCGTCAAGGCCAATCCCCAACTGGCCGACGACATTGTCGCCGCCGTCGCCGAATTGGGGCCGTCGACCGCCGGGCAGATCGAGAATCACCTTGCCGAGACTTCTCGCACGGGCGCCGGTGCGCCCCGAAAACAGTGGTGGAATCGCAGCGACACCAAATGGGTTGCCGAAGCGTTGTTCGCCGCGGGCACGCTGACGACGTCGACCCGGATGGGGTTCGCCCGGCATTACGACTTGACGGAGAAGGTGCTACCCGCCGAGGTGCTGGCGCGCGAGGTCGCTGAAGACGACGCGGTCCGCGAGCTCATGCTGCGGGCCGCCACCGCGCTGGGCGTGGCCACCGAGGCCGACATCCGCGACTACTTCCGACTGGCGGCCAAACAGGCCAAACCGGCGATCGCCAAGCTGGTGGCCGACGGCGAGCTGGAGCAGGTGACTGTCGACGGCTGGTCGGCTCCAGCGTATTTGCCTGCGGGCCAGACGATTCCGCGAAACGACCGCGGCACGGGGTTGCTGTGCCCGTTCGACCCGCTGATCTTCTTCCGTCCGCGGGTGGAGCGGCTGTTCGACTTCCACTACCGGATCGAGATCTACACGCCTGCGAACAAGCGTCAGTACGGCTACTACGTGTGGCCGTTTCTGCTCGACGGTGAACTGGTTGCGCGGGTCGATCTCAAAGCCGATCGCTCCTCCGACGCCCTGCACGTGGTGGGCGCGTTCGCCGAGCCGGATCGTCCGCCGGCACGGGTGGCCGCGGCACTGGCTGCTGAGTTGGAGACGATGGCGGGCTGGCTGGGATTGGCCGGCGTGACGATCGGTGAACGCGGCGATTTGGCCGGCGCGCTGCGACAGGCCGTCGCGTGACGGTGAACTTAGGCGTTGATGTTGACGTTTAGACCGTTTGGGTAGAGCCAGCCATATCGCGCGCGGTTGGCTGCCCATCTTGGCCTGCAGCGTGGCGAGATCTTTCTGGAACGCGAACATGGCCGCCTTGGCGAGCGGTAATCGAGCCCGAAGTAACTGAAGTCGTACATCAGTGCGCGCCGGCGCACATTCAGGATGTAATTCGCGTTGACGAGCCGCTGGTAGATGTCCAGCGGTTCACGCGGCAAATCCTCATATATCCGCGCCGGTTGGCGGTGCGTCCAGAGCTGATAGTTCCACATGAAGCTGCCGAGGATCTCGTGTTGCACCGTCACCAAGTACAGCTGATTTGCCAGCAGCCGCGCCAACGTGCACCCGAGTGAAATTTGCGGGAGTCACGCCCACGCCGTTAGGGACGCGTTTATTGAGTTCCTCGAGCCAGACCAGCAGTTGTTGGTCGCTGCGCACGCTGTCGGCGCCGGTGGCACTTCGATGAGATAGTAAATCTTCGAGATAGTTGAGCGTGAACTGGAGCATCGTGTCGAACAGCGCCTCCAGGTTGTCCTGCGTCGGTGTGTCGAAGCCGGCACCGCACACCCCGCGCGAATTGCCGTCCCGCTCGGGATCGTTGACGATCTGGCGATATTGCAGGTAGGAGTCGTCGAACAAATCGCATATGCCTTTGAAGCTGAGGCTGAAGGTCGTCTCGAAGTCGCCGCCAGGGACCATTTGCCCGCGAGTGACCATGTCGTTGCTCTGCTGGGTTCCGTAGATATAAGGCCACAGCAGCCTGCACAGCGGGTGGTCGGACGAGAGGCAATTGCGTGTCGCAATGGCCAACTGTGCACCGCCTGCCAAGTGCACCCAGTTGAAGTGGCGCACAAGGGAAAGGTGGGTCGAGGCGGCGCACAATGCGATCTTGCAGGCCTGGTCCCACCGTGGATCTGTCCGTGTGATCGTGCCCAGTGTGCACTCAATTTCGTATGCCTCTAGCGCACGTCGCCGCTTGTCCAGGCGGAATAACACCCGCGAGCCGATGTTCTTGAGGCCCTTATGGTGCTCGTAGCCCTTGAGCGACAGCAGGTTCCACTCAAAGTCAGTGCTGTTTTTCACGCGTCGTGTAGCAGGCGAATGGTCCGCGCACGGCCAGCGAGCCGAGGTCTGGACTGCCCAGATACTCGGCCGGCATCTTGGGTGGATCAAAAAGGTCGCGACGTAGCCCGTCATAAGCCCGCTTCAACGCCACGTGCGGGTCTTTGTCGATTGGTGGGACGCCGCGTTGCATCGGGGACCAAAAGGAGTAGAGCCAGACTACGAATGCGAAAAATATCGTGTCGCGTAAAGATCGTTCATCCCGGGGGATGTCTGCGCGTGTGCACACCCTCACGTTGCGCAGCGGTATCTGGGGAATGGCCTTGATCAGAGGCTTCGGCTCGATGTACCACCGTTCGGTCGGTGGCAACTTGATGTCGACCGGCTTCGCGAACCGGAATTTCACCCAGGCGATGAAGTCCCAAAAGCTGCGCCGCAGAAACCATCTCAGCATTCCGGGATACCACCAGCAGCACCTACCCACGGCGGCACGCATCGCCACGCCAAGGGTCGGGTTTCAGGTCACAGTCCCACGCGCGCAGCGGATGCTCCTCGGGCGTTAGCTCGGGACCGTCGTCCCACGGTTCGAACGCGTTCTTGATGTTGGCGAGGCCGGTATCAGCGAGCTCAGGGTAGTGGCGCAGAATGACGGTCTTGAGGTCGGTTTGGTCGATCCAGCGCAAGCCTTCCGCGGTGTAGACGTCCTCGTTGTAGCAGTCGGTGTAAAAACGATCTGCTTGCAGCCGGCGGCTGGCGCTCAGGATGAAGATCTGAAATACGGTCTCGCCGAAGCCGAATCCCTTGGGCCGCTGGGTTTCGGCCAGCGTACCGATCAGCAGGTCGAGGTCCTCGACGCCCTTGCGGCCACTGCCGTAGACCGACTCAAGCTTCTTCATGACGACTGGGTCGTCGGTGAGGTCATCGAAGGTCCGAATCGGGTTCAGCCCTAACTGGCGGCGGAACTCGTTGTAGCGCGGTACGCCGCGTTCCCGCGCGCGGACGATATCGACCGTGCCCATGTCCAGGAACGGTTTGCCCGCGACGCTGAGTTCCTGCATGAAGCGCGGAAAGTTGTTGAGCACCAGCGCTCCCGGGTGCTGGTTGCCGAACGAATAGAACAGGTCCGACATCGCGTACCTCTTCGTACCTCCGGTGGAGAAGCCCGGACATGATTTGTCCGTGCAATCCTGCGTCATGCAGGCTGAGCCGTGCTGGCGGGTCGCGGGTAACGGAACAGGATCGGCTTTGTCTTCGCCGGGCCGTCGCAGCCGCAATGTCTCGGGCAACAGGGAGTGCAGTCGATAAACTTCAACGAATTCCTCAGACAGCCCGTATACGCAGTCGTGCTTGTTGATTGGGTTTCCGACGATGCCGCCGAGTTCGGGGTTACGTATGTTGACCTCGGCAACTGTCTTGCGCGCCTTGCCTTTATGCAGCAGGAAGGTCAGTAAGCCGTACCAGTTCGAGTTCAGCCCAGTCTCGAGTGTCTGGTTGGGCAGGATAGCTGGGGTCCACTCGACGGAGTGGATCTTCGCGATCAGCGCGGCGTTGATGAGCCGCGCGACATTGAACAGGCATTCGTCGTCCCAATGCGGGGTACGCCTCATGCAGCATGTCGCAGATGGCGTTGTGTTCACGCACGAAAAGGGTGTGCAGCATGCTGAGGCCGACCCACCAGTTCCGCAGAAATCCGGCTTTCTCCACGCCCGTGCCGGGGTCAACCGGCAAAGTGCCGTCGGCATTCAATGTCATCTTGCCAAGGTCATTGCTGCGCAGGAGGTCCTGAGTGAGTTGGTCGCTGCCGTAGATCTGAGACCCGTCCCACCAGTGAGTGACCTCGTTGATGAAACTCGTGGCGGCGGGCTCTGTGACCTGACCCGTCGGACCGCCGAGCGTCGGGTCAGCTTGCGTCTTGTCGATCGCCAACTTGGTCTGCTGGTAGCGGTCGCGTGCGGGGTCTCCCACGCGCAGATCTACTTCGATGGAGGCGCCAGGCTGGGTATCGCTGTGACTGACCCAGTCATGAGTCATGAATTGGATCCACGACGCGGCCAGCAGATTGAGGAAAGGGACTACTTCTACTTTAGGTTGGCCGTTGTCATCGTCGGGCCGCCTGAGCAACTCGAGGCTGATTTCGCGCGCGCTGGGCGTTTCCAATCGCCTGCCCTTCTCGGGTTGGCCGGCGGAAAGGTCGACATTGCGCAGGAAGCGCGTACCGGCGGCGCCCTCTTTCGGGTCGGTGAGGCTGTTCCAGCTTCCGTCAGCGGTGCGAAAATTCTCGACACTGGGGGGCCGTGGCTGGCCCCGCTTCTGGAAGGCGACCAGCTCGCCAGGCGGGTAGGTGCTTACCAGGTTGTGGTCGTTCAGCAACTCGCGTATGTAGGCCAGAGTCAGAACTCCAGACAGCCACCCGCGACGGTCCCAATTGGTCCAGACCCGGCCGCGGTAGTCGAATACTTCCGGCCCACCACGCGGGTGGCGATTTCGATCACCACCGTGCCCAGTGCACCCGGGCCTCGCCCAGAAACAGGCGAAGCCACTTCAGGCAGCGGCGGCAGCAGTGCAGTGCGGATCTGTTCGTTGGACAAACCAGGTCACCGTTGCGCACAACGGAAGGCCCAAGAAGGTCCATCCTTGAGGTAATGGGGTGTGGGCACTTCGATGTAGATCTTGGCGGCCGTGGTTGGCTTTCGAAAGGTTGCTCATTTCCCGCCACGTCGGCGCTCGCTGTCCGATCCGCCGGCTTGCACCGCCTTGGCGTATGCTCGGCTGCCGCGCCTGATATTCCTCGCGCCTGAAGTGGGCCAGCGCCGCCAACGCCTACGCCTTGCCATCGCGCTGCTCGGGGGGAAGGCCTTCAAACCACTTGATGACGACCTCGTATTCGCCCCTTTGCAGGGCCTCCAACGCCTCTCTGTAAGACACCCGAAGCTCCTTGCGTGGCAAACCCTGGAACTAAAACCTACTTGAGCGGGCACAGGAAAGCGGACATAAAACCCGCAATTCACCAGCGGGAACGCCGATGATCTTCAATTGCTTAATCATTCAGGTGAAAAACACAGGACAGGACAGTCACGCCGGACGGTGCCGACCAAAAGTGTTAACCGCGCGTGTCACGTCTTCCCAAAGGGCTTCCCCGGCAGCGCCGCCGGTTAATAATCGACCTGTTGCTGCTCGAAGCTTTGGGGTGGGTGCACTCGGCAGCCCGTAAAAGTGATTGGCGGCAGGAGAGGCAGATGGGGCCAGCAGGCGCGATGTGCCGAGCGTGCGGCACCGAACTGCGTGTTGGGGCCCGGTTCTGCGACTCATGCGGGGTACCGGCTCCCGAAGCAGACCAGCAGCCCGAGTTCAAGCAGGTGACGGTGTTGTTCGCCGATGTGGTGAATTCGTTGACGATCGCCTCGGCGGTAGGCGCGGAGCGGTTGCGCGAGATAATGGCCGACGTTTTCGGCTGCGCGGCGACAATTACTCGGCGCTACGGCGGCACGGTCGACAAGTTCACCGGCGACGGCATCATGGCGCTGTTTGGTGCGCCAGTCGCACTGGAGGATCACGCTTTTCGGGCTTGCTTGGCGGCCTTGGATATTCAAGAGCAAATCGCGCAGCTGGCTGATGAAGTGCGGCACCGCGACGGCGTCGTGCTGCAGCTGCGGGTCGGACTGAACTCTGGCCGGGTGATTGCCGGCGAAATCAGTTCTGACGCAAGGGCATACACCGCGGTTGGTGAGGAGGTCGGGTTAGCGCAACGGATGGAATCGGTCGCCCCGCCCGGCGGGGTGATGCTGAGTGAGTCCACAGCGCGGCTGGTCGAATACGCCACCGTGCTGGGCGCGCCCGAGTGGGTGCACATCAAGGGCGCCGACGAGCCGTTACCCGCGCGTCGGCTGCTGGGGGCCGCCGCTGAGCGCATGCGGATCGGCCGGCGTGAACCAACCCTGGTCGGACGCGCCTGGGAGATGAACACCGTCGCCGGCATTCTCGACCAGGCGATCAGCGGTGCCGGATGCGTGGTCGGGGTGGTGGGACCACCCGGTATCGGCAAGAGCCGCATCATGAATGAGGCCGTCACGCTTGCTACCAGTCGTGGGGTCGAGGTGTTCACCGTCGCGTGCGAATCCCATACCCGCGAAGTCCCGTTTCATCTGGTGGCGCGATTGCTGCGCAGGGTTTTCGGGGTGAGCAACCTCGATGAGCACGCGGGCCGGGCGCGGGTGCGGGCCCGCATGCCCGACGCCAACCCAGAAGACCTGTCGCTGCTGGAAGATCTGCTCGGAATCGGCGACCCCGACGCCGCGCTGCCTGACATCACCGCCGATGCCCGTCGGCGCCGGTTGGCGGCGTTGTTGAAGGCCATCGCCCTGACCCGGACCACACCGGCGCAGTACGTCATCGAAGACGTGCACTGGATCGACGAGGTCAGCGAGGCCATGCTCGCTGAATTGGTCACCGTTGTGCCGCAGGGCCATTCGCTGGTACTGATCACCTACCGCCCCGAATACCGGGGCGCGTTGTCGCGAACACCGGGCACACAGACGATCTCGCTGACGCCGTTGAACTCGGCGCAGACCTCAGCGTTGACCGCGGAGCTACTGGGTACTGACCCGTCGGTGCGAGCCCTGAGCGCACGGATTGCCGACCGGGCCGCCGGGAATCCGTTCTTCGCTGAGGAGATGGTGCGTGACCTGGCCCAGCGCGGCGTGCTCGACGGCGATCGCGGCGCGTATACCTGCGGAGAGGACGTCGCCGACGTCAGTGTGCCGGCCACCTTGCAAGCCACCATCGCCGCTCGCATCGACCGCCTCGGTAGGCCTGCGAAGCAGTTTCTTTATGCCGCTGCGGTCGTCGGCGCGCGATTCAGGGCTGAGTTGGTGGCCGCCTTGCTGGATGACATCGACGCAGCCGGCGCGATCGCCGAATTACTGCAGGTGGAGTTGATCGATCAGGTGATGTTCACTCCGCGCGCCGTGTATGCGTTTCGGCACCCATTGATCCGGACGGTGGCCTACGAGTCGCAGCTGAAGTCCGGGCGGGCCGAATTGCACCGGCGGTCGGCTATCGCGATTGAGCAGCAGGATCCCGGCGCGGCCGATGAGAACGCCGCCCTGATCGCCGAAAACCTTGAGGCCGCCGGAGATTTGCGCGCGGCGTTCGACTGGCACATGCGCGCCGGCGCGTGGTCGGCCTTCCGTGACATTCGGGCGGCCCGCACCAACTGGCAGCGGGCTCGTCAGGTGGCCGACCGACTACCCGCCGACACCCCGTTTCGGGCATCGTTGCAGATCGCGCCCCGCAACCTGTTATGCGGCACCCTGTGGCGAACCGGTGGCAGTATCGCCGCCACCGGTTTCGACGAATTGCGAGATCTCTGCACTGCGGCAGACGACAAAGTCTCGTTGGCGATCGGCATGACCGGATACATCATGGCGTTGACCTTTCACAACCGGTTCCGCGATGCGGCCCACGTCGCCTCGGAGCAGAGCGAACTGCTCGAATCGATCGGAGATCCGACGCTGACGGTGGCGCTACTGTTCGCGGCGATATACGCCAAATGCCAAGCGGGGGAGATGATCGAGGCACTGCGATTGGCGGATCGACTCATCGACCTGGCCGACGGGGATCCCACCAAGGGGAACTTGATCTTCGGCTCGCCGCTGAGCACCGCTATCGCGATGCGTGGCCACGTCAAGATGTGCCTGGGAATCCGAGGATGGCTGGACGACGCCGCCACGTCAATCGCGATGGCAGCTCCGCTGGACCCGACGAGTTATGTTTTCGCCCTGCTCTGGAAGTACGTCGCCTCCATCCCATTCGGGGCGCTACCGGCCGATGCGACCGCCATGCGCGAGACCACCGAGGCGCTGCGCATCGCCGAAAGTTCCAGCGACGACTTCGTTCTCGGAATGGGCCGACTCAGCCGAGGCCTCGTTCTGGTTACTCGCGAGGGCCCGGAACGGGAGGCGGGTCTCGACTTGTTCACGCAAGCCCGCGATATGGCTGTGGCGGAGAGGTTTTCGCTCAGTCCGCTGACTATCGTCGACCCCGAGTTTGCGTTGGAGAAGGCCCGCAACGGGGATCTCGATGGTGCCATCGAACTAGTGCGGGCAGTCGTGGACGGCGCATACGAGAGCGGCGACATGATCTGGCGCGGAAGGGCCACAGAAGTTCTGGTGCAACTGCTGATCCGACGCGGTTCTGTTGCAGATCTGCAAGGAGCGGAGACGGCGATAGGCCGACTGGCCGCCGTACCCACCGATCCCGGCTTCGTGCTGCACGAACTGCCCCTGCTGCGTTCACAGGCGCTGCTCGCGCAGGCACATGGCGACAAAAACGGTTATCGAAACTTCATGGAAGCCCATCGCGCCAAGGCGGCAGCTGCCGGTTTCGAACCCCTGTTGGCCATCGCGGATGCAAATAGCATTGCGCCCCAACATGACTCGGCGGCCAGGTAACCGCTGGAGAAATGCAGCGGCCGACGAAAAGCTCTTGATCAGCCAATTCTGCGAAACGGCCGTAGGTGGGTTGGTACCTTCTGAGGAGTTGTTCGGTCGACGATGACGAACGTTCGACTTCGACGCAGGAGTTCCGCCATGGCACGACTGGGTGAGCGTGCGGTCGTTCTCGGGGCGAGCATGGGCGGGCTGCTCGCGGCGCGGGTCCTTGCCGACTTCTTTGACACTGTCACGGTAGTCGAGCGTGATGAGTTACCGGACCATCCCGCTGTCCGACGCGGGGTGCCGCAGGGCCGGCATGTTCATGTTCTGCTGGCCCGCGGGGCGCAGATCTTCGATGAGCTCTTCCCTGGGCTTCTCGATGAACTGGTCGCCGACGGTGCTCCCGTGTGGGACGACGGCGAACTGTCCAAGCTGCGCCTGTCTTTCGGTGGTCACGACATACTGCGCTCGGGCAAGGTCGCCAAAGAGCCCAAGGCGCTAGCGATCCACTTGCCGAGCAGGCCGTTTCTGGAATGCCATGTGCGGCGGCGCCTCCAGGCGATGAGCAACGTGACGATTCTCAGCGGACACGAGGTGGTCGAGTTGGCGTCGACACCGGATCGTCGGCGCGTCACCGGGGTGCGGGTGGTCAGCCGCGACGACGGCGCTGAACGGGACCTGACTGCCGATGTCGTCATGGATGCGATGGGTCGCGGTGCGCACACGCCGGCTTTCCTGGATAGCCTCGGCTACGGCCGACCGGTCGAGGACCACATCGTCATGCATACGAACTACGTGAGCCAACTGCTGCAAATCCCCGCGGGCACGCTGAACGAGATGCTGGTCGATATCGGCCCCGCGCCGGACAGGCCAGCCGGAATGTTCCTGAGCGGCTACGAGAACGACACGTGGATGTTCACGGTTTTCGGGATGGTGGGACACCAACCGCCCCGCGATCTGGCCGGCATGCTGTTATTCGCCGAGGAGTACTGCCCCGCGCACCTCTTTGCGGCGATACGGGCTGCCGAACCGATTGGCGACACGGCGCATCACCACATGCCGTCCAGCCAGTGGCGACGCTACGACAAGATGTCCCGACTACCGGATGGTCTGCTGGTGTGCGGCGACGCAATCTGCAGCTTCAACCCCATCTACGGACAGGGAATGACGGTGGCCGCGTTGGAGGCCGTCGCGCTACGGGCGTGTTTGCATCGCGGCGACACCGATCTGCCCCGGCGATATTTCCGTGCCGCAGCGAAACCGATTGGCGTGGCCTGGCAGATGGTAGCGAGCTTGGACCTGGCCTTTCCGGCGGTGGCGGGGCGACGGTCACGATGGTTGCGCGTTGCCACCCGGCTGGTGGATTGGGCGCTGACGGCCTCTGAGTCCGATCCGGTTGTCGCCGTGCGCTTCTTCAGAGTCAACAGCCTTATCGATTCGCCAATTCGCCTGCTGCATCCCTCATTTGTCTGCCGCGCAGCGGTGGTGACACTGCGCCGTCGCCGCGGCGATAGACAACCTGGGCAAGCCGTAGTGGCCGAGCAGGCCCGCTAGTTACGGCCCGCTAGGGTGTTCGCCGTGGCTGAGACCGCATCGTTGCACGTACAACTGATCGCCAAGACCGACTTCATCGCGCCGTCCGACGTGCCCTGGAGCACCGACGCCGACGGCGGGCAGGCGCTGGTGGAGTTCGCCGGCCGGGCCTGCTACCAGAGCTGGTCCAAGCCCAATCCCAAGACCGCGACCAACGCCGCCTACCTGCGGCACATCATCGACGTCGGGCACCTCTCGGTGCTCGAGCACGCGACCGTCTCGTTCTACATCACCGGCATATCGCGGTCGTGCACCCACGAACTGATCCGGCACCGGCACTTCTCCTACTCGCAGCTGTCGCAGCGCTACGTGCCCGAACACGAGTCTCACATCGTGGTGCCGCCCGGCATGGAGGACGACGATGACCTTCGTCGCATCCTTACCGAGGCCGCCGACGCGAGCCGCGCCACCTACACCGAGCTGCTGGACAAGCTGGAAGCCAGGTTCGCTGAGCTACCGAATGCGGTGTTGCGCCGCAAACAGGCCCGTCAGGCTGCGCGCGCCGTGCTGCCCAACGCCACCGAGACCCGCATCGTCGTCACCGGCAACTATCGGGCTTGGCGGCATTTCATCGCGGTTCGGGCCAGCGAGCACGCCGACATCGAGATTCGGCGACTGGCCATTGCATGTCTCCGGCAGCTGGTCGACGTCGCGCCCGCGGTGTTCGGCGACTTCGACATCACCACCCTGGCCGACGGCACCGAGGTGGCGACCAGCCCGCTGGCCACTGAGGCCTGAGTAACCGCGTTGCCATGCCAAATGGGTTTGGTACCGCCAGGTAACCTTGGGTCCGTGAGCACGGGCGGATTCGACGTACATACGCGCTTGGGCACGCTGCTGACCGCCATGGTGACGCCGTTCGCCCCGGACGGGTCCCTGGACATCCCGGCCGCGGTGAGAGTGGCCACCCACCTCGTCGACGCCGGCTGTGACGGGCTGGTGTTGTCGGGCACCACCGGCGAATCGCCGACCACGACCGATGCCGAAAAGCTTGCCCTACTGCGGGCCGTACTCGAGGCGGTCGGAGACCGCGCCCGCATCATCGCCGGCGCGGGCACCTACGACACCGCGCACAGCGTCCAGTTGGCAAGAGCGTGCGCCGCCGAGGGTGCGCACGGGCTACTCGTGGTCACGCCGTATTACTCACGGCCGCCGCAGACCGGACTGTTCGCACATTTCTCCGCGGTCGCCGACGCGACGCCGCTACCGGTGCTGCTCTACGACATCCCACCCCGATCGGTGGTGCCGATCGAATACGAGACACTGCGGGCGCTGGCGAAACACCCCAACATCGTCGGCGTCAAAGACGCCAAGGGTGATCTGCACGCCGGCGCGCAGTTGATGGCCGAAACCGGTCTCGCTTACTACTCCGGCGACGACGCGCTGAATCTGCCCTGGCTCGCAATGGGTGCCACCGGGTTCATCAGCGTGATCTCTCATCTGGCAGCAGGTCAGCTTCGAGACTTGTTGTCCTCCTTCGCTTCCGGAGACTTCAGCACCGCTCGCAAGATCAACGTGGCCATCGCCCCACTGAGCAACGCGATGAGCCGCCTCGGCGGTGTCACGTTGTCGAAAGCAGGACTGCGCCTGCAAGGGATCGAGGTAGGCGACCCGCGATTGCCGCAGATGGCCGCGACGGCTGAGCAGATCGACGCATTGGCCGCCGACATGCGCGCGGCCTCGGTGCTCAGGTGAACCGGTGGAGGTAGACCTGCAGCCACCGGGTCCGCTGGCCACCGGTGGTCTGCGGATCACCGCGCTGGGCGGAATCAGCGAAATCGGCCGCAACATGACGGTTTTCGAACACCTCGGCCGGTTGTTGATCATCGACTGCGGGGTGATGTTTCCGACCCACGACGAGCCGGGCGTCGACTTGATCCTGCCTGACCTGCGGCACATCGAAGGCCGGCTTGACGACGTCGAGGCGCTGGTGCTGACGCACGCCCACGAAGACCACATCGGGGCGATTCCGTTCCTGCTCAAGCTGCGCCCCGACATTCCGGTGGTCGGCTCGAAGTTCACCCTGGCCCTGGTCGCCGCGAAATGCCGCGAGCACCGGGTCAAGCCGGTGTTCATCGAGGTGGCCGAAGGGCAGCGCTCCACGCACGGGGTGTTCGAATGCGAGTTCTTCGCGGTCAACCACTCTATTCCCGACGCGCTGGCCATCGCGGTGCGTTCGGGCGCCGGAACCGTCCTGCACACCGGCGACATCAAGCTCGACCAGCTGCCGCTCGACGGCCGGCCCACCGACCTGCCGGGCATGTCGCGGCTCGGCGACGCGGGGGTCGATCTGCTCTTGTGCGACTCCACCAACGCCGAGATCCCGGGCGTCGGACCGTCGGAAAGCGAAGTCGGGCCGACGCTGCACCGGTTGATCCGGGGCGCGCACGGTCGGGTCATCGTCGCCTGTTTCGCCTCCAACGTGGATCGAGTTCAGCAGATCATCGATGCCGCAACAGCATTGGGCCGGCGAGTGTCGTTCGTCGGCCGATCGATGGTGCGCAACATGGGAATCGCGCGCGATCTGGGATTCCTGAGAGTCGACGATTCCGACCTGGTTGAGATCGGCGCCGCGGAGATGATGGCGCCGGACCAGGTTGTGCTGATCACCACCGGAACACAGGGCGAGCCGATGGCGGCGCTGTCGCGGATGTCGCGCGGCGAGCACCGCAGCATCACGCTGACGCCTGGGGATCTGATCATCCTGTCGTCCTCGTTGATACCGGGCAACGAGGAGGCCGTCTACGGGGTGATCGACGAGCTGGCCAAGATCGGGGCTCGTGTCGTCACCAATCAGCAAGTCCGCGTTCATGTTTCGGGTCACGCCTATTCCGGCGAATTGTTGTTCCTCTACAACGGCGTCCGCCCGCGAAACGTGATGCCGGTACACGGCACCTGGCGGATGCTGCGGGCGAACGCCAAGCTTGCCGCCAGCGCGGGGGTGCCCGAAGAGTCGATCGTGCTGGCCGAGAACGGAGTCAGCGTCGACCTGGTCGGCGGACGGGTGAGCATCGCCGGTGCGGTACCGGTCGGCAAAATGTTCGTCGACGGATTGATCACCGGGGACGTCGGCGATATCACGTTGGGTGAACGCCTCATCCTGTCATCGGGTTTCGTCGCGGTGACGGTGGTCGTGCGGCGCGGAACCGGGAAGCCGGCCGCCCCGCCGCACGTGTATTCGCGCGGATTCTCCGAGGACCCCAAGGCATTGGAGCCGGCCGTCCGGCGAATCGAAGCCGAGTTGGAGTCACTGGCGGGCGAGAACGTCACCGAACCCACCCGAATCGCGCAGGCCGTCCGGCGCACGGTCGGCAAGTGGGTGGGGGAGACCTACCGCCGTCAGCCGATGATCGTGCCCACCGTCATCGAAATCTGAGTTGCCAAGCTCGCGAAGAGATTTGAACTTTGTGAGTTCACGCGGCTGGGATCGGCGCGGGATTTCGCCTGCCGGTGAGCCCGCGGGCGGTGCGCAGCGCGACCGCCATGATCGTGTTCGTCGGGTTGGAACCGCCGGAGGTCGCGAACACGCTGCCGTCTGAGCAGAACACGTTGTCCATCTGGTGCATTCGTCCATCTCCATCGACAACGCTCGTCATCGGTTTTGTGCCCATCTGCATCCCGCCCATGGTGTGCAGGCCGGTCGGTGGTGCGGTGCCGCCCAGGGAATTTGCGGTGCTTTGCGGTACCGCGGCGTATAGCTGTGCGCCGGATGCCCCGCACATCGCAGAAAGCAGCGGTATGAAGAAGTCTTGCGAGGCCTTTTCGAATTTGCCGATCTTGTAGGTGATTCGGGGCGCCGGCTGCCCGTTGAGGTCTTTCACCGTCGGGTCGAGACTCACGTTGTTCGTCAGGTAAGGCATGTCGGTGGCGAAACAATCGACGCCGGCGAGTCGGTCACGCAGCAGCGATGCACGCATCAGCTCCTTGAACGGGCGGCCGAAAAACTGCACGCCCGGCAGGAACCCGAGGATTTCCTGGTAGAACTTGCCCTCCGCGATCGGGTTCTGGCTGCCGCCGAGCTCGCACAGGCCGGCACGGATATATGGCAGCCCGGCCAGCCGGGCGAAGACTCGGGCTCCGGGGAAGTCGGGATCGTTGAAATCGAACACGACTTGCGTGCACGAGCGACCGCGGTAGGCGTGCACGCGCTGGTTGAGGAAGATGGCGAAGCCGTCGTAGAAGTTCTGAAACATGATGCGTTTGCCGATGCGGTCATAGGGGTCGGGCAAGTTGGACAGCAGCGCCAAGCGCGGCGACAAGACGGCGGAGCAGGCCAGCACCACCACGTCGGCGCTTTCTCCGCCGGCGTTGCCCGCCGCGTCGATATATGAGACGCCCGTCGCGCGACGGCCGGTGTAGTTGACCCGGGTGACGGTCGTCTGCGGCCGCAACTGCACCCGCCCGGTGTGCAGCGCCCGCCGCAGCATGATGAGGTTGCCTGGCTTCGCGGAGATCGGGCACCCGTACCCCGAGCAGAACCCGCAGTTGTTGCACGCCGGGGAGCCGTTGTATTCGACCGAGTTCGCCGCCATCGGAAAATAAAACGGATGCAGCCCAAGACGTTTCGCTCCCGCCGCAAGCAGCGTCGACGAGCGCATCTGCGCCCCTGGCGGCATCGGGAAGGGGTTCTGTTGTGGCTGGTGCCTCTGTACGAATGTGGGTATCGACGCGACATCGCCTTGCACTCCGATCAGCGTCTCCACCTCGTCGTAGTACGGCGCGAGCTCGCTGTACTCGAACGGCCAATCCGCCATGTCCGCGCCGGGGACCGGGCCGAGCAGCGACAGTCCTTTGAAGTCGATGTCCCACATCCGGGTGACTTTCACGTCCGAGTGTGGGAATGCGCCGCCGACTTGATTAGGGAGATCGTTGACATCGCCGACGTAGGTCGCCGCGGCACTCTGGCTGGCGGTTTGGCGAAACGTGCGCGGGTAGGCGAGTGGGTCCGGCTGTTCGAAGTAGCGGTACTGCGACTTCAGCTCGTCGTTGGAGAAGACGGTCGGGAACGGCCCTTGCCCTTCGAGGTTGGTGTAGTAGCTCGGTCCCATCTCGAAGATCACCACGTCCCAGCCGGCCTCTGCGAGCTCCATCGCCATCGCCGACCCACCGGGCCCGGAGCCGACGATGATCGCTTTATTGCCCGGCATTCACGCCGCCTTTTCCGCCCATTTTGGCGATGGCCTGCGCCCACCCCCCACGCACGAGCATGCCGATGATCCCGCTTGTGGCGAGCATGTCCCCTTGTGGCGCCTCGACCTCGGCGTCGGTATAGCCCCGAGGCTGGATATCCCCGGGCCACTGGATATCGCGCCAACCGACGAGGTTCGCGTTGCCGCCGTACTCCGGCACGGAATACATCCCCTCGATGGCGTGACCGAACAGCAGCTGGGTGAAGGACAGCGCCTGACCAGTTGCCAGGATGCTGTTCTGTTTCGTGGTCGACGCCGAAGTGAAGTCGCCACCGGCCAGCTGGTCGAACAGCGCGATGCCTTTGGCGTACTGGGCGCGGAGGGTGTTGATCCGCTGTTGCCAGGCGAAGTTCTGGGCGCGGTCGAGCGGGACGAAGTTGGCCATGAAGTCCTGTGAACCGCCGGCGCGGTTGCTCCACGGCCCGCCCGCGTGCACCTTCGGCGGCGAGAAGGAGAACGCGGCAAGCATGACGTCGATGTAGCGGACTACGTTCGCTTCGTGCGCCCCCGGACTGGTCTCACCCGGGTCGTCTCCCGGTCCGGGTATCAGGCGGCGGGTGGCGGCGTCGAGCACCGCGGCGTCGTGGTCTGAGAGGTACAGGTACGGCGCGTCGGCGGACGCCGCCGGCAGGACGTTGTTCAGGGCGGCGGCCAGTGGCAGGAGGGTCAGCCCGCCGAGGACCGTGCGCCGGGACACCGGCGCCGACGAGCCGGAGTCTTCGGCGGCCTCGTCGCTGGCCACGAGGCGATTATGACGCTGATGACGGACTGTCCAGAGGATGCCCGTGTCTGGCGTGTCGGACGTACTTTCCGGCTTCGTGGTAGCGGGCCGCAGCGTTGCGACGAGCGGTGAACGGCGGGACACACGTCGCCTCCACGCTGTGGTCGAACAGCAAACTGGCGAAGGGTGCCACCTGGCTACGAGACAGAATGAGATTCTGGCGCAGGAGCGGCACCGCGGCGTAGTCGCCGCCGGCCAGCTCGTCGAGCATCGCGATGCCGTGGGTGTACCGGTCGCGAAGGTGGGCGACCCGGTGCCGCAACGATCCGACTTTGTGCAGCTCGGTGGGCGCCACGTCGAACACCGACAGCAGGCGATCCACATAGGTGACCACGTGCCCGAGCGGGTCCAATTCCGAGCTGGCGGCGATGCAGCGGACTGCCGCGTCGAGTACCGCGGCCTGATGTCGGGACAAGAAGGAGTACGCCGGTTCGGCTGATACGCCCAATAAGGGGACAGCCTCGTTGCTGGGCACGTGTCAATTATGACGCCGAAATCGGCCGCACTGGGCGAACTCCCACGTCACGGCGTGTCGCGAGTCGGTCGGTTCAGGACTCGCTAGACCTTCTCCGCATACGCCGACCACTCGATCGGTGATGCCAGAAGGCCGCGACCGGTCGGTGCGACGCAGCGCTGCACGATCAGGTCCGGTCCGGCTTGCTCGATCAGTCGCCACCCGTGTTGGCTCAGAAACATGGCAACCTCGTCGGGCGCAATCCCGAACTCCCACACGTGTTGTCGTAGCCGGAACCTGCGGTACAACGACTCGGCCCCGTACCGGTTGACGCCGTCGATGAAATCCTTGCGGACGTAGGTGAAGACCAGCCGACTGCCCGACGCGACCGGCCGCAAGCGCTCGAGGGTGGCATGGACGGCCTCCGAAGTCAGGTACTGAGTGACGGCCTCCCAGATGAAGAAGGTCCGTGAATTAGGGCTATACCCGTGTTCGGCCAAGACGGTCACCATATCGTCGCGCTCGAAGTCCAACGGCACCAACCGAACCGAGGTCGGCTGGGCGCCCAGAACCCGCCGCACCGCGGCGGCTTTGCGGGCAACGTTGACGGGTTGGTCGACTTCGAAGATTGGAATGCTCGTTGTTTTCGCCAACCGGTAAGCCAGGGTGTCGAATCCGGCGCCGAGCACGACCACCGCGTCAATGTCGTCGAGCGATTCGCTGACCTTGTCGGCGATATAGCTTTTACGACAGGTCATGCTGGTCCACAGGCCGGGACCCTCGCGCTCCATCGCTGCCATCGCAAGGCGTCGCACGAGATTGCGTGTTGTCGCGTTGACCAGCCACCGCGTCGGCGCCGGAAGGAACCGCGCCGCCAGGTCGTCGTCCACCAACCGACGGTCGGACGGTTCACTCTGTTCCAGGGCGACAATCATCATCGGGCCGAATGCCGTTTGGGCCGCGGGGTTTCGCGCCATGCGTTACTTGTTCAGAAAACCCGCGTCGACCGGCAGGGTGACGCCGGTGATGTAGCGGGCCTGGTCGGACACCAGCCACGCCACCGCGTTGGCGATGTCCTCCGGCTGCAGCACCTCGACCGGCATGGCATTGCCCATGCTGCCCGGCGAATCGGACTGAGCCGCCATCGTGGCCAGCCAGCCCCGGGTGAAGTCGTTGTCGATCATCGGGGTTTCCACGCCCGTCGGATGGATCGAGTTGACCCGGATGCTTTGCCTGGCAAGAAGATTCGCGTACACCCGCATAAGCCCGACTACGCCGTGCTTGGCGGCCGCGTAGCCGACCGAGCCCGCGTCGGGGCTTCCCACACCGGCCAGCCCTGCCGCGGAACTGATCAGCACGATCGAGCCGCCTTCGTCCTGCCTGACCATGGTCGGTATCGCGGCCTTGATGGTGTTGTAGACGCCGGTCAGGTTGACGTCGATGACGTCGCGCCAGCCGTCGTCACCCGATTGCATGGGCGCGATTCCGGCGTTGGCGACCACGATGTCGAGTCGGCCGAGTTCGTCGATGCCCGCCTGCACCGCGGTCGACAGCGACGCCCGGTCACGGACGTCGGCCTCCTTGGCCACGATGCGCGCCCCGGTGTCTTCGACGAGCTTGACGGTCGCGGCCAGATCGTCTGCGGTGGCCAGCGGGTACGGCACACTCGCGATCTGGTCGCACAGGTCGACGGCGATGATGTCGGCGCCGTCGGACGCCAATCGCACCGCATGCGCGCGACCCTGTCCACGGGCGGCGCCGGTGATCAGAGCGACTTTGCCGGCCAGTGGACCGCCGGTCACGGGCGAATTTGCCCTTTGTCCGGGTCGCCGGCGGGAACCGGTTGCAGCATTTTGATGTCGGGCGCGCCGACCAGGTGCTCGCCCGCCGCGGTGAACATCTTGGCTACCGCAGGAGCGCCACTGTGGGTCTTCAGCGCCTCCTCGTCGGCCCATTGCTCGACGAAGACGAAGGTTTCACCCGACTGGTTGACCGAATACAGCTGGCAACCGGGCTCCTGGTGCACCTCCTCGGCCGCGGTCGTGAGGATGTCACGGACGGTGTCGACCGATTCGGGCTTGACGGTCAGGGTGGCGACGACGACAACGGGCATGCAGGCCTCCTGGACGATGAGTGACGGCTGTCACCCTACTCAGCTGTTTTCCGCCGCTGAATCGCCGGTTGGACGGTAACGGCCAGGTAACCAGTGTGGCGTATGGTGCAGATGGTGTTTTTGCGATTAGGCTTGCCGCATGGCTAGCAAGACTGTCGCCCGGTCCGGGAACCGAACGAGCAGGTCAAAGGCCGCTTCGCGCGGGGGTTCCCGGTCGGCGCAGCCCCGCCGCAAGCCCGCCGCGGCTGCGCGCCGTCCTGCCCGCCGTCGCAACCACTCGCTGGTGACCAGCGCCGGGCTGGGCTGCGGGCGGGCCGTCCGCGCGACGTGGCTGATGGTGGCCAAGGGCACCGGTAGCACCGCGCGCTCAGTGGGCCGGGCCCGCGACATCGATCCGGGCCACCGCCGCGACGGGCTGGCCCTGGCTCTGCTGGGTATCGCCGTCATCATCGCCGCCAGTTCGTGGTTCGACGCGGCCCGCCCGGTGGGCGCCTGGGTCGACTCGGTGATACGGATCTTCGTCGGGTCGGCAGTGGTGGTGCTGCCATTGGTCACCGCCGCCGTCGCGGTGCTGCTGATGCGCACCGAGCCGAATCCGGACGCCAGGCCGCGGCTGGTGCTCGGGGCGGCGATGGTCGCACTGCCGGCGCTGGGCCTGTGGCACTTGTGGGCCGGTTCGCCGGACACCCCGGCCTGCCGCGCGCATGCTGCGGGATTCATCGGCTTCGCGATCGGCGGACCGCTCTCGGAGGGGTTGACCCCGTGGATCTGCGCGCCGCTGTTGTTCATCGGCGCGCTGTTCGGCCTGCTGCTGTTGACCGGCACCACGATTCGCGAAGTGCCCGAGACGCTGAGATCCATGTTCCGCACCCGGATGTTCGACTACGACGACGAGGGTGACTACTACGAGGACGACGACGCCGAAAGCGCTGTCGCTGAAGACTTTTCCGACGGCTATTACGACGATGCGTCAACGTACGGCGACGACGAAGCCCAGGCGTGGCCGACCGGCGACGCGGCGGTCGCCGCGGACGACACCCCGACCGTGCCGGAGCCGACGGTGGCGCGCAGCCGCAAGCGTGTTGCCAAATCCACTGGCAAGCAAGACACTTTGGTGCTCGACCGGGTTGTCGAGGGACCGTACGTCCTGCCGTCGCTGAACCTGCTGGTGGCCGGCGACCCGCCCAAGAAACGCAGCGCCGCCAACAATGTGATGGCCGATGCCATCAGCGAAGTGCTCAACCAGTTCAAGGTCGACGCCGCGGTCACCGGCTGCACCCGGGGTCCGACCGTCACTCGCTACGAGGTCGAGCTGGGCCCGGGCGTCAAGGTCGAGAAGATCACCGCGCTGCAGAAGAACATCGCCTACGCGGTCGCCACCGAAAGCGTCCGGATGCTGGCGCCGATTCCGGGTAAGTCGGCCGTCGGCATCGAGGTGCCCAACACCGACCGCGAAATGGTCAGGCTCGCAGATGTTCTCACCGCGCCCTCGACCCGTCGCGACCACCACCCGCTGGTGATCGGACTGGGCAAGGACATCGAAGGCGACTTCATCTCGGCCAACCTGGCCAAAATGCCGCACCTGCTGGTCGCGGGCTCCACCGGCTCCGGTAAGTCCAGCTTCGTCAACTCGATGCTGGTCTCGCTGCTCACCCGCTCCACCCCCGAAGAGGTCAGGATGATCCTGATCGACCCGAAGATGGTGGAACTGACGCCGTACGAAGGCATTCCGCACCTGATCACGCCGATCATCACCCAGCCGAAGAAGGCCGCGGCGGCACTGGCGTGGCTGGTCGAGGAGATGGAGCAGCGCTACCAGGACATGCAGGCGTCCCGGGTGCGCCACATCGACGACTTCAACGACAAGGTGCGGTCGGGCGCGATCACGGCCCCGCTGGGCAGCCAGCGCGAGTATCGGCCCTACCCGTATGTCGTGGCGATCGTCGACGAGCTGGCCGACCTGATGATGACCGCCCCGCGCGACGTCGAAGACGCCATCGTGCGGATCACCCAAAAGGCCCGTGCCGCAGGCATTCACCTGGTGCTCGCTACGCAGCGGCCGTCGGTCGACGTGGTCACCGGTTTGATCAAGACCAACGTGCCGTCCCGGTTGTCGTTCGCGACGTCGTCGCTGACCGACAGCAGGGTGATCCTGGACCAGGCCGGCGCGGAGAAGCTGATCGGTATGGGCGACGGCCTGTTCCTGCCGATGGGGGCCGGCAAGCCCGTTCGGCTGCAGGGCGCCTACATCTCCGACGAGGAGATCCAGGCCGTCGTGGCCGCGTGCAAAGACGCAGGCCGAGCCCGAGTACACCGAGGGCGTCACCACGGCCAAGCCGACCGGGGAGCGCACCGATGCCGACCCTGACATCGGCGACGACATGGACGTGTTCCTGCAAGCCGTGGAGCTGGTGGTGTCCAGCCAGTTCGGTTCGACGTCGATGTTGCAGCGCAAGCTTCGGGTCGGCTTCGCCAAAGCGGGCCGACTGATGGACCTGATGGAGACTCGCAGCATCGTCGGCCCCAGCGAGGGTTCCAAGGCACGTGAGGTACTGGTCAAGCCCGACGAGCTGGCGGCCACGCTGATGGCGATCCGCGGCGCCGGCGGCGACGCCGAGGAACCCGACGAGGACTAGTCTGCTTGCCGAAAGTGCGGCCAGCCGCACCGTCGAGCTTGAAAGTGCGGCTGGCCGCACCGCTCGCGCGCTGCGGCGCTGGTCGAACGGGCGGCCAGCCGCACCGACGAATTCGATTGCGCGGCAGGCTACGCCGTGTCGACGCATCAGAGCACCAGCAGCATGCGCGAGTTGCCCAGCGTGTTCGGCTTGACGTAGCTGAGGTCCAGGAACTCGGCGACACCGATGTCGTAGGAGCGGCACATCTCTTCGAACACCTCGGCGGTGACCGGGGTGCCCTCGATCTCGGTGAACCCGTGCCTGCCGAAGAACTCGGTCTCGAACGTCAACACGAACAGCCGCTGCAACTGCAGGTCGCGGGCCACCTTGAGCAGGCGGTTGACGATGGCGTGGCCGATGCCGCGCCCGGTCATCGACGGATCGACCGCCACCGTGCGGATCTCGCCCAAGTCGGACCACAGCACGTGCAGCGCGCCGCACCCGACCACGTCGCCGTCGTAGCTCGGCCACCCAGAACTCCTGGACGGCTTCGTAGAGCGTCACGAGGTTCTTTTCCAGCAAGATCCGGCCGGCATAGGTGTCGACGAGTTGTTTGATCATCGGCACGTCAGAGGTTCGCGCGCGCCTGATCGCCGGCCCACCGGCCGGTGGATCGCTCGCTGCGTTCACGGGTGCAGATTATCGGGTGGGCGACCACCGGCGACGATGCAGTGGGCGCGTGGCGCGATGAGGACGCGACAAAGACGAGTGGGCAATAACGCCCAAAGGCCCGGTTACCGATATCCTGTTGCCGTGTCGGGGCAGCCGCAGACAGGTCCGGTAGTCCCGCGCGTGCGGGTCACCAACCTGGCTAACGTGCTGACGCTGTTGCGTCTGGTACTCGTCCCAGTTTTCCTGCTGGCGTTGTTCGCCGGTAATGGGCACGAAACCCCAAGCCGTATTATCGCTTTCGTCGTTTTCGCGGTCGCCGTCATCACCGATCGGTTCGACGGCGCGCTGGCCCGCAACTACGGCATGGTGACCGAATTCGGCACGATGGCCGACCCGATTGCCGACAAGACCTTGGTCGGCGCGGCGCTGATCGGGTTGTCGATGCTCGGCGACCTGCACTGGTGGGTGACGGTGGTCATCTTGGCCCGCGAGGTCGGGATCACAGTGCTGCGGTTCGCGATGCTGCGTCACGGCGTCATCCCGGCCAGCCGCGGCGGCAAACTCAAAACGCTCGTGCAGGCCGTCGCGATCGGGTTGTTCATCCTCCCGGTGTCGGGGACGTGGTTGGTGGTCGCGTGGGTGGTGATGGCGGCCGCGATCGTGCTGACCGTGGTCACCGGTTTGGACTACGTCGCCTCCGCCGCGAGGGATGCCCGTGGACGACCCCCTGCTCAGTGACGACGCCCGCCGACTGGTCGCCGACCTGACGGTCCGCAAGCAGAGCATTGCCACCGCCGAGTCGCTGGCAGATTCTCGACGAGAGGTGGTCGAACTGCAGTTCACCGGCACCCGCTGGGATATTCGCGTCTCGGCGGTGCGGGAGTCGATCAGCAGGCTGCGGGCGCTCGTCGCGGCGGAGTAGGCGTTCGACGCCGATGCTGGCCGCGCACGGGAACCAATGACCGCGCGGCCGTCGTTGACCTGATGAAGAATCAACCTGAGCGGACTGAAGGAGAGCACGATGCCCGCACTGCTGCGCGAGGTCCTCGGCGATGTGCTGCGTCGCGCCCGAACCACACAGGGCCGGACGCTGCGTGAGGTTTCCGACTCCGCACGGGTCAGCCTCGGCTACCTCTCGGAGGTCGAGCGCGGTCGCAAAGAAGCATCCAGCGAGCTGCTCAGCGCCATCTGCCACGCCCTGGATGTGCCGCTGTCGCAGTTGCTCGTCGACGCCAGCGAACAGCTGGAACGTCAGGAGTCCACACCGACCGCCACGGCGAGCGCGGCCAATATCGACGCCAGCACCAAGGTCGTCATCCCGCCCGTCGTCACGATGGCCCTGTCGGCCACTGCATAACCCGTCGGCAAGGGTGTGGCAATCGGCACGAAACCGATAAATTGAGCGTGCACGCAGCCACCTACACACAAAGGCGGAGCTAACCGATGGCCAATCCGTTCGTCAAAGCGTGGAAATACGTCATGGCGCTGTTCAACGCGAAGATCGACGAACACGCCGACCCCAAAATCCAGATCCAGCAGGCCATCGAGGAAGCGCAGCGTCAGCACCAGGCGCTGACCCAGCAAGCCGCATCGGTGATCGGCAACCAGCGCCAGCTCGAGATGCGGCTCAACCGCCAACTCGCCGACATCGAGAAGCTCCAGGTCAACGTCCGGCAGGCGGTGACGCTCGCCGACCAGGCCACCGCCGCCGGCGACACCGCCAAAGCCACCGAGTACAACAACGCCGCCGAGGCGTTCGCGGCCCAGCTGGTGACGGCCGAGCAGGGCGTGGAAGACCTCAAGGCTTTGCACGACCAGGCCCTCGGCGCCGCCGCGCAGGCCAAGAAGGCCGTCGAGCGGAACGCGATGGTGCTGCAGCAGAAGATCGCCGAGCGCACCAAGCTGCTCAGCCAGCTCGAGCAGGCCAAGATGCAGGAGCAGGTCAGCGCGTCGCTGCGGTCGATGAGTGAGATCGCCGCACCCGGCACGACGCCGAGCCTCGATGAGGTCCGCGACAAGATCGAACGACGCTACGCCAACGCGCTGGGTCAGGCCGAGCTGGCGCAGAACTCTGTGCAGGGCCGCATGCTCGAGGTCGAACAGGCCGGCGTGGAGATGGCAGGCCACTCGCGGTTGGAGCAGATTCGCGCCTCGATGAGAGGCTCGGCTTTGCCGACTGGTGGGTCTGCCGGCGGGTCGACGGGCAGTCAGGCCGCCGCTCCGGGCGCCCCGGCGACGGCACCGCAGGCCGCGCCCACCGAGAAGCCCATCGGCCAGTAGCGAAATGGCGGTGCAGTCAGGTCGCGGGACGCCTTGGCGGGCGCTGCTGCTTGCGCGGCTTCGACATCGCCGGCGAGCTGGTGGAGACGGTGGCGCGAAAGATCAGCGCCGCCAACGATCCTCGGGAGAGATTGCTGCGCCGTCGCCGGCGTGCGCTGCGTTGGGGTCTGATTTTCGTTGCGGGGTGCGTGTTCTGGGCCGTGACGACGGTGGTGCTGGCGGCCTGGGGCTGGTTCGCACTTCTGCTGGAGATCACCGGTGGAGTCGCGGTGGCGCAAGCGATGATCGCGACGCTGCTGCTGATCCGCTACGGCTGGCTGAAATCGGAGCCGCTGCCCGCGCAGCGGCCCGCCAACGCCCGACGCCTGCCACCGCCCAGTTCGGCGGCCCGGCCGGCGATGTCGGCGCTGGGCGCCTCCGAGCGCGGCTTCTTTTCGCTGCTCGGTGTCATCGAACGCGGAAACATGCTGCCCGCCACAGAGATTCGTGACTTGACCGCCGCGGCCAACCAGAGCTCGGCCGCTATGGCGGCCACCGCCGCCGAGGTGGTGTCGATGGAGCGGGCGGCCAACGGCACTCCGCAGTCACGGTCGTATCTGGCCCCGACGATCAATGCGTTCACCGCGCAGCTGAGCGCGGGCGTTCGTCAGTACAACGAAATGGTCACTGCCGCAGCCCAATTGGTGTCATCGGCGAATGGGGACCGAGGGTCCACGCTGGTGGATTCACGTCAGCGTTACCGCGCCGAGTTGGCCGGCGCGACCGATCGGCTGGTCGGCTGGTCGCAGGCGTTCGACGAACTCGGCGGTCTGCCGCGCCGTTAGATGTCCTGGCCGTGGTTGCTCGACTCGTCTCTGGGGCCGTAGCGGTCGATGTAGGACTGACGCATCTGCTCCTCGCGCTTACTGCGTCGTTCGTCGACCAGATTCGGGTTGAGGCCGTGCACCTGCAACATGTGACGGCGCCACACCTTGTTCAGCGCGTGCGAGAAGTACACGAACGGAATGAGAATGGGCAACGTCATGCTCAGGTGGACATCCAGCGTCGTCGGGATCAGCCAGAACGGGGCGAGCACCAATACCGCGGGAACGGCGACCCGGCGCATCATCCGGCCCGTCGCGCCCTTGCCGGCCAGATCGTTGCGCACCCAGTCCCGCATCGAGTCGGGCAGCCGGCCCCCCGCAGCAGTAGCGGACGAACTGGACCGCGTTGGGCCGCGCAGCGCTGTCGCTCATCGCGGTCACAGCGATGCCCGCAGCGACGGCACCACAAGCCCCGCGAGGCCGCGCAGCGTCGCCTTGAACATGTCGAAGAAGTCGAAATAGTCCCGCCACAGCGTGATCTGGCCGTCGTGCACCTCGAACACGCCGCAGACCCAGAACTGCAGCCGCAGTGGGCCGAAGATCAGGGCATCGGTGCGTTCGGTGAGCACCGCGGCGCCGTCGGCGGCGATGCGGTGGATCTTCACCTCGAACGCGCTGGCGCCGCCCAACGAGCTGAAGAGCTTCATCGCTCGCTTGCGGCCGTGGATGGTGGGCAAACCGACGTTCTGGTAGACGAGGTCGTCGGCCAGCGCGGCGCCGGCGGTGTCGAGGTCCGCGTCCTGCAGCGCGTGCAGGAAGACCTCGACAGTGCGGGTGTTCTCGAAGTCGGAGTCAGCTCGGTCATGAACATCTAGCCGTAGGCGAGCCGCTGTGGCAGGGTGGGGCGATGCGTGTCGCGGTGGTGGCCGGGCCGGACCCGGGCCACTCGTTTCCGGCGATCGCGCTCTGTCGACGGTTTCTGGTCGCCGGCGACACACCGATTCTGCTGACCGGTGTCGAGTGGCTCGAGACCGCGCGTGCTGCCGGCGTCGACGCGGTCGAACTGCTCGGGCTCGACCCCACCGAGGACGACGACGACCTCGACGCCGGCGCCAAGATCCACCAGCGCGCCGCGCGGATGGCCGTGCTCAACGTTCCGCAGCTACAGGCGATGGCTTTGGACCTGGTGGTGTCCGACGTCATCACCGCCTGCGGCGGCATGGCGGCCGAGCTGCTGGGTATTCCGTGGATCGAGCTCAACCCGCATCCGCTGTACCGGCCGTCAAAAGGCTTGCCGCCCTTGGGTAGCGGGCTGGCACCCGGCACCGGCATCCGGGGCCGGCTGAGGGACGCCACGATGCGCGCACTGACCGCGCGCTCCTGGCGGGCCGGTCTCCGGCAGCGCGAAGCGGCTCGGGCCCAGATCGGTCTGCCGGCAACCGATCCCGGCCCGCGGCGGCGACTGATCGCGACGCTGCCCGCGCTGGAGGTGCCGCGCCCGGACTGGCCCGCCGAAGCCGTCCTGGTCGGTCCACTGCACTTCGAGCCGACCCAGCAGGCGCTGTCGATCCCGCCCGGCTCAGGGCCGGTAGTGATGGTGGCGCCGTCGACGGCGTCGACCGGCACGCAGGGGATGGCTCGAGACCGCGCTGGACTGCCTGGCGCCCGGCACGGGACTGCCCGACGGCACACGGGTAGTGGTGTCGCGGCTCAACGGCCCGGATCTGAGCGTGCCGCCGTGGGCGGTGGTCGGCCTGGGCCGCCAGGACGCTCTGCTGGCCCAGGCCGACCTGGCCATCTGCGGCGGTGGACACGGCATGGTGGCCAAGTCGCTGCTGGCCGGCGTGCCGCTGGTGGTGGTTCCCGGCGCCGGCGATCAATGGGAGATCGCCAACCGGGTCGCGCGGCAGGGGAGTGGACGGTTGGTGCGGCCGTTGACCGGCGAGGCACTGGCGGGCGCCGCCGCCGACGTGCTGGCGACGCCGAGCTACCGCGATGCCGCCCGGCGCGCGGCGGCCAGCGCCGCCGACGTCGCCGACCCGGTGCGGGTGTGCCATGAGGCGATGGCCCGGGCTGGTTGGCTCGGGCCCAGGTAGCTTCGTTGACGTGCGGCTGACGGAATTCCACGACCGGGTGACCCTGCGATTCGGCACGACCTACGGCGCTTCGGTGCTGGCCGATCACGTGCTGACCGGGTTCGACGGGCGTACCGCTGCGCAGGCGATCGAGGACGGCGTGGACCCGCGCGATGTGTGGCGGGCGCTCTGCGTGGACTTCGACGTGCCCCGCGAACAGTGGTGACCGGACCCCGGACACGCGGCGGCGCGCCTCCTTGCGTTCGAACACCTGTTCGCTACTGTGGTGATTGTTCGACGGGCCCGACTTGTCGGTGGGCTGCTTTAACGTCACGGCCAACTGACCGAGACCGGTCAAAACCGAACAACGACTACACCGAGAGGTAGCACCATGGCACAAGCCCCAGACCGCGAAAAGGCCCTCGAATTGGCGATGGCCCAGATCGAGAAGAGTCACGGCAAAGGGTCGGTGATGCGCCTCGGTGACGAAGTGCGCGTACCGATCTCGGTCATCCCGACCGGGTCGATCGCGCTGGACGTCGCCCTGGGCATCGGCGGCCTGCCGCGCGGCCGCATCGTGGAGATCTACGGTCCGGAGTCCTCCGGTAAGACCACCGTCGCACTGCACGCCGTGGCCAACGCCCAGGCCGCAGGCGGCATCGCGGCGTTCATCGACGCCGAGCACGCGCTGGATCCCGACTACGCCAGCAAGTTGGGCGTGGACACCGATTCGCTGCTGGTCAGCCAGCCGGACACCGGCGAGCAGGCCCTCGAGATCGCCGACATGCTGATCCGCTCGGGCGCGCTGGACATCCTGGTCATCGACTCGGTGGCCGCACTGGTGCCGCGTGCGGAGATCGAAGGCGAGATGGGCGACAGCCACGTCGGCCTGCAGGCCCGGCTGATGAGTCAGGCGCTGCGGAAAATCACCGGCGCGCTGAGCAATTCGGGCACTACGGCGATCTTCATCAACCAGCTTCGTGAGAAGATCGGGGTGATGTTCGGCTCGCCCGAAACAACTACGGGTGGAAAGGCTTTGAAGTTCTACTCGTCGGTGCGTCTGGATGTGCGGCGGATCGAGACACTCAAGGACGGCACCGATGCGGTCGGTAACCGCACCCGGGTCAAGGTCGTCAAGAACAAGGTGTCGCCGCCGTTCAAGCAGGCCGAGTTCGACATCCTCTACGGCAAGGGCATCAGCCGGGAAGGCTCGTTGATCGATATGGGTGTGGATCAGGGCTTCATCCGCAAGTCCGGATCCTGGTTCACCTACGAAGGCGAGCAGCTCGGTCAGGGCAAGGAGAACGCCCGCAACTTCCTGATGGAAAACACCGAAGTGGCCAACGAGATCGAGAAGAAGATCAAGGAAAAGCTCGGCATCGGTGCGGTAGTGACCGACGACTTGACCGATGGCGTAGTCGGTGACGTACTGCCCGCCCCGGTCGACTTCTGAGCCATCTCGCGACGAGCAGGCGCGGGCGCTGTGTCTGCGCCTGCTCACCGCGAGGGCACGGACCCGCGCCGAGCTGGCCGGCCAGCTGGCCAAGCGTGGATATCCCGACGACGTCAGCACCCGAGTGCTGGACCGGCTGGCCGATGTCGGGCTGGTGGACGACGTCGACTTCGCCGAACAGTGGGTGCACTCGAGGCGGGTGAATGCCGGAAAAGGCAAGCGCGCGTTGGCCGCTGAGCTGCACACCAAGGGCATCGACAACGACGTGATCGCCTCGGTGCTCAGCGACATCAACCCCGCGGCCGAACGCGGACGCGCCGAGGACTTAGTTCGCAAGAAGCTGCGGCGGGAAGACTTGAGCGACGACGACCTTCGGCTACGCCGCCGGCTGGTGGCAATGCTGGCACGCCGCGGATATAGCCAGACGATGGCCTGCGACGTGGTCAGCGCCGAACTGGACGCCGAACGGGAACGCCGACGGGTCTAGGTCGGCCGAACGCTGCGGTGCCGAGTCGCCGTACCATGGCCCAGTGACTTCGAAGGTGACACCGGACGCAGCGCCCGCTGCGCCTTCAGCGGCGCCACGGTCGTTGCAGCGCACCTACGAGGTCCGCACGTACGGGTGCCAGATGAACGTCCACGACTCCGAGCGGTTGGCGGGCCTGCTGGAAGCCGCGGGTTACCAGCGGGCCGCTGACGGCGCCGATGCCGACGTGGTGGTGTTCAACACCTGCGCGGTACGGGAGAACGCCGACAACAAGTTGTACGGCAACATCAGCCACCTGGCCCCGCGTAAACGCAGCAACCCCGACATGCAGATCGCGGTCGGCGGATGTCTGGCCCAGAAGGACAAAGACTCGGTGCTGCAGAAAGCGCCGTGGGTCGACGTCGTCTTCGGCACGCACAACATCGGGTCGCTGCCGGCTCTGCTCGAGCGGGCCCGGCACAATCAGGTCGCGCAGGTCGAGATCGCGGAGTCGTTGCAGGAGTTCCCGTCGTCGCTGCCGGCCGCTCGCGAATCTGCCTACGCTGCTTGGGTTTCCATTTCAGTGGGATGCAACAACAGCTGCACGTTCTGCATCGTGCCGTCGTTGCGCGGCAAGGAGGTCGACCGTAGCCCGGACGACATCCTGGCTGAGGTGCGGTCGCTGGTCGACGACGGCGTGCTGGAAATCACGCTGCTCGGACAAAACGTCAACGCCTACGGGGTGTCATTCGCCGACCCGCAACTGCCACGCAACCGCGGTGCCTTCGCTGAACTGTTGACCGCATGCGGGCGCATCGACGGCCTCGAGCGGGTGCGGTTCACCTCGCCGCATCCGGCCGAGTTCACCGACGACGTGATCGAGGCAATGGCCACGACCCCGAATGTCTGCCCGACTCTGCACATGCCATTGCAATCCGGATCGGACCGGGTGCTGCGCGCAATGCGGCGGTCCTACCGCGCCGATCGGTATCTCGGCATCATCGACCGGGTGCGCGCGGCCATGCCGCACGCCGCGATCACCACCGACCTGATCGTCGGCTTCCCCGGCGAAACCGAAGACGACTTCGCCGCAACACTCGATGTCGTCCGGCGGGCCCGGTTCGCCAGCGCATTCACTTTCCAGTACTCCAAGCGGCCCGGCACCCCCGCCGCCGACCTCGACGGGCAATTGCCGAAAGCCGTTGTGCAGGAACGCTACGAGCGACTGATCGAGCTGCAGGACCAGATCGCCTGGGAGGAAAATCTCAGCCAGGTCGGGCGGACCGTCGAGCTGCTCGTCGCCACCGGCGAAGGCCGCAAGGACGACCGCACCGCACGGATGAGCGGTCGAGCACGCGACGGACGCCTGGTGCATTTCGCGCCCGGTGGCCAGCAGGTGCGCCCGGGCGACATCGTCACGACAACCATCACCGGCGCCGCGCCGCATCACCTGATCGCCGACGGCGACGTCATCAGTCACCGCCGCACCCGCGCCGGTGACGCGAACGCCGCCGGGCAACGGCCACGCGGCGTCGGCACGCCTGGCGACGATGCGGTAAGGGGGACAGCCGGGCTATTGAACCTCGGCATCCCCGCGATCGGACAGCCGGCTCCGGCGGCGGAAACACTGGGGTGCACGCGATGAGCCGCAATGAGGGTGAATTCGACGCTTTCCGCGACGACATCGAGGCGGCGGAACGCCGGATCGCCGGCGAAATCGAACCGGGCGCACGGGCTTTGGTTGTCGCCGTGTTGGTGTTCGTACTGATCGGATCGTTCGCCCTGCCGCACACCGGCGACGTCCGCGGCTGGGATGTGCTGTTCGTGACCCACGATGCCGGCAAGGCGGCGATAGCGCTACCGTCACGCGTATTCAGTTGGCTGGCATTGGTTTTCGGTGTCGGTTTCTCGATGTTGGCGCTGTTGACCCGACGCTGGGCCGTGGCCTGGGCGGCCTTGGCGGGCTCGGCGGTGGCCAGCGCCGCCGGCCTGCTGGCCGTGTGGTCGCGGCAGACGGTGGCACACGGACATCCAGGTCCTGGCGTTGGTCTGATCGTGGCCTGGATCGCCATCATCCTGCTGACGTTTCACTGGGCGCGTGTCGTCTGGTCGCGCACGATCGTGCAGCTCGCCGCCGAAGAGCAGCGCCGCAAGGCTGCCGCACACGAGCAGGCCCGCACGCTGCTGGAAACTCTTGACGACCCCGACCGCGCGCAGCCGCCCAAACCGGACGGTAAGGCCTAACGCTTCCGCGTCAACGCGTCGGCGGCCGCGTCCGCCCACTGCCGCCACTGCTCGGCGTTGGCCCGGGCCTCCTCGGCCTCCTTGGTGCGCCCGGCCGCCTCGGCCTTCTGCGCCTGGCGTTCGAATTGCTCGACACGTTCCCGGAACTGCTCGGCGCGCGCCTGAGCCTGCGGATCAGACCAGTCCGACTCTCCGGCGTCGCGCACCTTCTTCTCGACCGCGCGCATTCGCCGCTCGAGGTCGGCGGAGCGTTCCCGAGGAACCTTGCCGATCGCATCCCACTTGTCACCAATAGTCCGCAGTGCAGCCCGGGCCGCTTCGTGATTGCTGGTGTCGATCTTCTCCGCCTCGGCCAGCAGCGCTTCCTTCGCGGTGGCGTTCGCCTGAAACTCGGCGTCGCGTTCTTTGGTCACCGCGTTGCGGGCCTTGAAGAACGTGTCCTGGGCGGCTTTGAAGCGGTGCCACAGCGCGTCGTCGACATCGCGTGACGCGCGCCCGGCGGCTTTCCAGTCGGCGAGTAGCTTGCGGAACTCGGCGCTGGTCGGGCCCCAATCGGTGGAGTTGACCAGTTCTTCGGCCTGCACGCAGAGCCGCTCCTTGACGTCGCGGGCCCCAGCGCGGTCGCGGTCCAATTCGGCGAAATGTGATCCGCGGCGGCGGTTGAACGTCTCGCGCGCAGCCGAATACCGCTTCCATAGCGCGTCATCGGTTTTGCGGTCCAGGCCGTTGATCGTCTTCCACTCGTCGAGGATCGCTCGCAGCCGGTCGCCGGCGACCTTCCACTGGGTCGAAGTGTTGGCCAATTCCTCGGCCTCGGCGGCCAGCGCGTCCTTGCGGGCGGTTCGCGCCGCGCGGTGCTCGTCGCGGCGCGAGCGGTCTGCGGCCGCGGTGGCTTCGGCGTGTTCGGCGATGCCGGCAAGCCGTGCGGCCAGCGCTTCGACATCACCGAGGACGTTGGCGGTCGGCAACGTCTCGGCCAGCCCGGCGGCGGTCGCTTTGATCTTGCGGGCGTCGCCGGTGCCCGCGGCCAGCCGCTCTTCCAGCAGCGTGATCTCCGTGCTCAGGTCATCGAATCGCCGGCCGAAATGGGTGAACGCCGCTTCGGTGTCGCCGGCCTGCCAGGACCCGATGATCCGCTCGCCGGCTGCGCTGATCAGCCAGACGGTTCCGTCGTCGTCGACGCGGCCGAAGCGGTGGGGATCGCTGGCCGGGGGCAACGCGACCGGATGGGGATGGGGACGGGGTGTCGGTTTGGGCCCGGGCCGCGGTCCTGGACGCGGGATGGGCCGCGGTTCGCTGAGTGGCTCGTCAGGCGTCATGAACTGCCGTCACCTACCCTTCGCGCGGTTATTGGCCGCGCACCTGCCGCGCATAGCGGCGCCGTCGATACGAGATACCTCTCCAGTATTGAAGCAGCTTGCCGCGCGCAGCGTCCTGAGTTGGCGGCGCAACCGCCTTTTGCCTGCGTCAATCGGCGCTGTGGCGTAAACCGCAATCACGCGTTGCGCGTCACGCAATGTCCCACGTGAACGGCCGAATAGGGGCTGTCGAGGACCGCATGGCCGTGCGGCGCGACCGGCAGCCGGTCGGCCGTCGACCTAAGCTGGCCGGTGTAATCGATGGTGAACGGGCGGTGAACGATGCCAAAAGCGAAGCGGACTTCGCAGCGTTGATTGCGCTGTGCGCCGCGCTGGCGTCCGCGGTTACAGCTTGCAGGCCGCCGCGTTGGCCCTGGGCTCGGTGATGCTGGTGACCTCACTGCAGGTGACCTCACTTCTGTTCGCTCTGCCGATCTATGCGCGATTGGCCCATCACCGGGTGACGCGCTGGGAGTGGACCTGGGCGGTGATGCTGGCCGGCGCGCTGGCGGTGCTCGTCACGGTCGGCGAACCGGACGCCGGAAGCACGCGCGGCTCGCTGGGAACGTGGCTGCTGGTGGCCGCGTTGATGGGTCCGGCTCTGGTGTTCTGCGTGCTGGGCGCGCGGGTCTGGTCGGGCGGCCCGGCGGCGCCGGTGCTGTTGGCGGTGGTCGCGGGTTCGGCGCTGGCGTTGTTCGCGGTGCTGACCAAGAGTGCCGTCGGGGCGGCGTCCGGCGGCTTCGGCGCATTCCTGCGCGCGCCGGAGTCCTACTGCCTGATACCGGCTGCGTTGGCCGGGATGATCTTCCAGCAGTCGGCATTTCGCGCGGGTGCGCTGACAGCCTCGTTGCCGACGGTGACCGTCGCAAAACCGGTGGTGGCTTCGCTGCTCGGCGTCGTGGTGTTGGGAGAGGCGCTGAACGCCAGCGGCCCGCGACTATTTGCGCTGATCGCCGCTTCGATTGTGGTGGTCGTTTCGACGATCGCGCTGGCCCGCGGTGAGGCGGCCACCATGGCAGCAGGCGCCGGACAGGATGTCGTCGTTGCGGATGCGGCAGCGTCTCACGGCCAGCGGCGCGTGGCGCCAGACCTTTCATCACCGGCGTCAGTACCGTGGCATGGAAGACTCCAAGTTTGGGCTGTTGGACGACGGGTGGGGAGGTAGCCATGTCTAAAGCGGATGTCGCTCTGTTGCTGGCGTTGGCGGCCGCCCTTGCATCGGCGATCGGCAATGTGGAGCGCCAGCGGTCCGCACACGAGGTCACCGACAAGCCGGTCGGCTACCTGGCGCTGTTCGTCATGTCGTGGCGCAATCGAAGCTGGCGGATCGGCGCGCTGGCGGCCATCGCGAATTACGCGTTGCAGGCCGGGGCGCTGAGCCTCGGATCGGTGATACTGGTCACCGGATTGCAGGTCACTGCGCTGCTGTTCGCTCTCCCGATTTACGCCCGCATGACGGGGCATCCGGTGACGAGATGGGATTGGGTGTGGGCAGCGATCTTGGCCGCTGCGCTGGCCGTCGTGCTCACGGTCGGCAATCCGGTCGCCGGATACTCGCGGGCGCCGTGGTCGACGTGGCTGCTCGTCGCCGCGATCATGGGGCCGCTGCTCGCGCTGTGTGTGCTGGGTGCCCGGCTGTGGCCGCATCGGGCGATCGCGGCGGTGTTGCTGGCAGCGGTTTCCGGCGCGTCGCTGGGTCTGTTCGCGGTGCTGGTCAAAGGGGCGACTGAAGCCGCCGAGGGCGGCATCTGGGCGCTGCTTGCCGCCCCGGAGCTCTATGCGTCGATCGGGGCGGCGTTCGCCGGGATGGTGTTCCAGCAGTCGGCGTATCGCGGTGGCCCGCTGAACGCCTCCATGCCGACGATGACGGTGGCCAAGCCGGCCGTCGGCTCGCTGTTGGGCGTTCTTGTGCTCGGGGAGACCGTCCAGCCGGGCGAGGAGCGAATCGCTGTCCTGATCGTGGCCGTCGTGCTGACGGTGGTCGCGACCGCGGCTCTTGCTCGTGGAGAGGCAGACTCCGTGCAGGCCCACAACGACGACGTGGCCACCGGACGATTGTTGGCTGTCTCGGAAGGTTAGTTTTATCGCGTGCTGAGCGCCATCGCGATCATTCCGTCAGCGCCGGTGCTGGTGCCCGAGCTCGCCGGGACCGCGGCTGACGAGGTGGCTGAACTGCGAGCGGCCATGATCGCCGCCGCCTCCGCGCTGCCGCCGCGTTGGATCGCCGTCGGCGTGGGCCCCGCCGACCGCGTAGTCGGCCCGCAGAGCGTCGGCACCTTCGTGGGTTTCGGCGTCGACCTGGCGGTGCGGCTCTCACCGCCGGCCGGCGGTCAGCCGGTCGACATGCCGCTGTGCGCGCTGATGACCGGCTGGATTCGGGCGCAGGCCCAGCCGAGCGCGCAAGCGCAGGTCCGGGTCTACGCCGCACACCACGACGCCGAGACGACGCTCGCGCTCGGGCGACAGTTGCGGGGCGAAATCGAGGCGTCGACCGAACCGACCGGTGTACTGGTTGTCGCCGACGGCGCCAACACCCTGACCCCGGCCGCGCCCGGCGGCTATGAACCCGACGACGTCGACGTGCAGCGCGCCCTGGACGACGCGCTGGCCTGCGGCGACGTGGCCACGCTCAGCGCGCTGCCGGAGCGCATCGGGGGACGGGTGGCCTTTGGCGTATTGGCGGGCCTGGCCGAGTCAGGGCCGCGGTCGGCCAAGGAGCTCTATCGCGCGGCGCCCTACGGCGTCGGGTACTTCACCGGCATCTGGCAGCCGTGAGGCCGTTGGCGATCGTCGGGCCGACGGGCACCGGCAAGTCGCAACTGGCCCTCGACGTCGCGGAGCGCCTCGGCGGTGCCGAGATCGTCAACGCCGACGCGATGCAGTTCTACCGGGGCATGGACATCGGCACCGCGAAACTGCCTGTCGCACAGCGTCACGGCATCCCGCACCACCAACTGGACGTCCTCGACGTCACCGAGACCGCGACCGTCGCACGCTTCCAGCGGGACGCCGCCGCCGACATCGAGGCGATCGCGGCCCGCGGCAAGGTGCCCGTTCTGGTGGGCGGCTCGATGCTGTACATCCAATCGCTGCTCGACGACTGGTCGTTCCCGGCAACCGATCCGGCGGTGCGGGCGAAATGGGAGCAGCGGCTCGCCGAGGCCGGCGCCAGCGGGCTGCACGCCGAGCTGGCCGACCGCGATCCGGCGGCCGCGGCGTCAATCCTGCCGACCGACGGGCGACGGATCGTGCGCGCGCTGGAGGTCGTGGAGCTCACCGGTCAGCCGTTCGCCGCGTCGGCACCCGTCATCGGTGCACCGCGCTGGGACGCCGTGATCATCGGGTTAGATTGCGACACTGCGCTTCTCGATCAACGGCTGGCGCAGCGGACCGCGACGATGTTCGAGCAAGGGCTGGTTGACGAGGTGGTCGCGCTACTCGACCGGGGACTGCGCGACGGCGTCACCGCGGCGCGGGCGCTGGGTTACGCCCAGGTGCTCGCCGATCTCGACGCCGGCGGTGACGGTGACGGTGCCCGGGAGCCGACGTTCATCGGAACCCGTCGCTATGTGCGACGCCAGCGGTCGTGGTTTCGCCGCGACCACCGGATCCGCTGGCTGGACGCGACCGCTGCCGGCAACGCCGACGCGGCATTGCGGGTCTGGCAACACGTATCCTGAGCAGGTGCTCTTCACCAAAGGCCACGGCACCCAGAACGACTTCGTCGTGCTGGATGACCTGGATGCCGCGCTGACGCTGACGCCCGCAGTGGTGGAGGCGTTGTGCGATCGGCGCCGTGGCCTGGGCGCCGACGGGATCTTGCGGGTCACCACCGCGGGGGCGGCGCTGACCGCGGGTGTGTTCGACCGGGTGCCGGACGGGGTCAGCACCGACGACTGGTACATGGATTACCGCAATGCCGACGGGTCGATCGCGCAGATGTGCGGCAACGGCGTGCGGGTGTTCGCCCATCACCTGCGGGCCAGCGGGCTGGAGACGCGCGACGAGTTCATCGTGGGCTCGTTGGCCGGGCCGCGGCCGGTCGTCTTGCACGGCGTCGACGCGACCCACGCCGACGTCAGCGTCGACATGGGAAAGGCGAACCTGCTCGGACCCGGGCGGGCTGTCGTCGGCGGTCGCACGTTCGACGGGTTGGCGGTCGACGTCGGTAATCCGCACCTGGCGTGCGTCGATCCGGCGCTGACGCCTCAGGCGCTGGCGGCGCTGGACGTTGCGGCGCCGGTAAACTTCGACCACACGCAGTTCCCGGACGGCGTCAACGTCGAAGTGCTCACCGCCCCGGCCGACGGTGCGGTGAGCATGCGGGTGCACGA
Source organism: uncultured Actinomycetota bacterium (assembly GCA_963741555.1). Classification (GTDB taxonomy): domain Bacteria; phylum Actinomycetota; class Actinomycetes; order Mycobacteriales; family Mycobacteriaceae; genus Mycobacterium. Next base: position 286,328 of record CAVUIH010000014.1, read on the forward strand.
GCGGGGAGTAGGCGAAACCCGTTCCTGCGGAACGGGAACCGTCGCCGCAGCCGTCGCCGCACTGTCGTATGCGGGCGCGGCCAGTGGCGCATTGACCGTGCGGGTGCCCGGCGGTGACGTGGTCGTCACCGTTACCGAGGCGACCAGTTATCTGCGCGGACCATCGGTGTTGGTGGCCCACGGCGAACTCAGCGAGCAATGGTGGCAGGAGGCGTCACGTTAAATCGGATGCATGTCGGCGCCCCGGCGTGCACCATGTGTAGTTGCCTATGACATATCCGGACATCCCTGAACAGAACATCCCCAGCACGGGCGAACTCGCCCTCGACGATCGCGCTGCACTGCGCCGCGTCGCCGGGCTGTCCACCGAACTCACCGACATCTCCGAGGTCGAGTACCGCCAACTGCGCCTCGAGCGGGTGGTGCTGGTCGGTGTGTGGACCGAAGGCAGTGCGGCCGACGCCGACGCCAGCCTCGCCGAGTTGGCGGCGCTGGCCGAAACGGCGGGATCCGAGGTGCTCGAAGGCATGGTCCAGCGGCGCAGCAAGCCCGATCCCTCGACCTACATCGGGTCGGGCAAGGCGGCCGAACTGCGCGACGTGGTGACGGCCACCGGAGCCGACACCGTCATCTGCGACGGTGAACTGTCCCCGGCGCAACTGAACGCGTTAGAGAAGGCGGTCAAGGTCAAGGTCATCGACCGCACCGCGCTGATCCTGGACATCTTCGCCCAGCACGCCACCAGCCGCGAAGGCAAGGCGCAGGTGTCGCTGGCCCAGATGGAGTACATGCTGCCGCGGCTGCGCGGCTGGGGTGAGTCGATGTCGCGGCAGGCCGGTGGTCGTGCCGGTGGCAGCGGCGGCGGGGTGGGTCTGCGTGGCCCTGGTGAGACCAAGATCGAGACCGACCGGCGTCGCATCCGCGAGCGGATGTCCAAGCTACGCCGCGACATCAAAGAGATGAAGCAGGTCCGCGACACCCAACGCAGCCGCCGGGTACGCAGCGACGTGCCGTCCATTGCGATCGTCGGCTACACCAACGCCGGCAAGTCCAGCCTGCTGAACGCATTGACCGGCGCCGGGGTGCTGGTGCAGGACGCGTTGTTCGCAACCCTGGAACCCACCACTCGCCGTGGACAATTCGACGACGGGCGACCGTTCGTGGTCAGCGACACCGTCGGTTTCGTGCGGCACCTGCCGACCCAGCTGGTCGAGGCGTTCCGTTCGACGTTGGAGGAGGTCGTCGGCGCCGACCTGTTGGTGCACGTTGTCGATGGCTCCGACGTCAACCCGCTGGCCCAGATCAGCGCGGTGCGCCAGGTGGTCTCCGAAGTCTTCGCCGACCACGACAGCGGTCCGGCGCCGGAGCTGATCGTGGTCAACAAGACAGACGCGGCAAGCGGTTTGGGCCTGGCCAAGCTGCGCCGTGCGCTGCCCGGGGCGATATTCGTCTCGGCCCGTACCGGCGACGGCGTCGACGCGCTGCGTCGCAGAATGGCCGAGTTGGCAGCGCCGACCGACACTGCCGTCGACGTCGTGATCCCTTACGACCGAGGCGATTTGGTGTCGCGGGTGCATGCCGACGGGCGTGTGCAGGAGACCGAGCACAGCAGTGCCGGCACCCGGATCAAGGCGCGGGTGCCGGTGGCACTGGCCGCCAGTCTGCGCGAATTCTCGGCGACCTGAGAAAGCTGTAGATAGCAGAAAGCGCCGGAGCCCCCACTCCGGCGCCTTCTACGTTCTTGTTGTTACAGGCTGCCCAGCAAGCCGTTCAGGAGGGTGGTCAGCTCGGTACCGAGACTGCCAAGGCTGCCGAGGCCCAGGTCGCCGAGCAGAGTGCTCAGTCCGCCGAGATCGCCGATAGCCGCCGGCAGGCTGTCCAAGTAAGTGGTGAACTCAGTCGTCGACGCCGTGAAGTCGGCGGTGGCGATAGTCATCAGGGCCGTGTCGAAACCTGTGGCACCCGCTGTCGGCAGCGTGTCACCGGCGAGTGCCACCGGGTCGGTGCCGATGTCGGCGAGGATCGCGGTCTCCGATGCGGTCGCGGAGATGCCCAGCAACTGGTTCAGCTCGTCTTCAGCGGCCCACGTGTCGAGGAAGACCCCGCTGGAGAAGCTGTTCGCCGCTCCATCAAAAATACCGTCGGCGCCTGCCGCGGCAGTGGTCCCGAGCAGTGCGTCTGCGCTCGTGGCGCCCAGCGCCGTCACCGCGCCGTTGTACAGCTCCGCATACAAGCCGGTCGAGCTGTTGTAGAGGCCGTTGTACAGCGAGTCGTCGAGCGCGGTCTCAGAGCTGATGATCGAGTCGAGCGGGCTCGCCGTGTCCACCAGCGCGACATCGTGGTGCTGAATGGGCACGCCTTGCTGTGCAACCGAGGCTCCGTCGAACTGCAAAGACCCAAAGAGTCCTGCCGCCCCGAGCGCAGCTGCGGCGATGACTGTCCTTTTTGTTTTAGCGTTCATGATTTCCTTTCCCCGCCATCGACGTGGGCTGCCGGCGCGATTGCCAGTGGAGTCATCCCGAAGCTGAAACACCAGTACAGCCAGCCCTTTGACTGCGTGCCGACTGGCCATGCCCCGTCCTTCCCGTAGCCCACCTGAAATATTCTCAGGTGCGTTTAAGTTACCGCTTAGGTTTTGTGCGGGTAAAGAAAACGGCTGAGAAACTTTCGGACTTTTTTGACGGGCTTATTGATGCTGTTGGACGGAATTTCGGGCCAAGTAGAGACCGATTCGAACACGCCTTAATGGCGATAAAGAATCGCTCAGCACCAGCTCAGATAGACGAATAGTCCGGCTGATGGGTTATCAGGCCAGTTCGTAGACGTCTTCGGCGGGTGTTGCAAGGAGGCGTTGTGCCAGCTCGGCCTTGATCCGGTCGAAGTGGGATTCCTCGGATTGAGGGCGCTCGACTTTGCTCGCCAACTCGATGAACTCAGCGGTGACAAAGCCGGGGCGCAACAGCAGCGTCGCCGCGCGGCCGGCCAGCGAAACTTGAAACACGAAGCTTTGCAACAGTTTTCCGCGATCGGGCCGCGCCAGGCCGAGGTCGACGGTGTAGCGGCCGTCGGTCACCGCTCGGGTGACGGATTCAAACCCGTCGCGTGCTCCTTGTTCCACGAGGGCAGTGCGGATGACGACCGATCGTCGCTGCGGTGGATGGTTGGGAGAAAGCGCGGCGAAAGCCCGTTGCATCACCTTCAGCGCGATAGCGACACCGGCCGGCGAATACGGCCCGGCGTAGCACAGCATGTCGGTATAGGAGAACTCGAGCAGTTGCCCGAGTTCCTGTACCAGAATCGTCGCGTCCATCTCGCTGACTGTAGGCGCGGGACCCGGGACCCGAGCCGACCAACCATCCGGTTGGTATATCTTGGGGCCACACAGTCCCCAACCCGCCGGAGGTCAATCCATGGGTAGCGCCGTCAAGTACCAGCGCACGCTGTTCGAACCCGAGCACGAGTTGTTCCGCGAGTCGTACCGGTCATTCCTGGAACGCCACGTCGCGCCGTACCACGACGAGTGGGAGAAGGCGAAGATCGTCGACCGCGGCGTCTGGTTGGAGGCCGGGAAGCAGGGATTTCTGGGGATGTCGATCCCCGAGGAGTACGGCGGCGGCGGCAACTCCGACTTCCGCTACAACACGATCATCACCGAAGAGACGACCTACGGCCGTTACAGCGGCATCGGGTTCGGCCTGCACAACGACATCGTCGCGCCCTATCTGCTGAGCCTTGCCAACGAGGAGCAGAAGCAGCGCTGGCTGCCGAAGTTCTGCACCGGTGAGCTGATCACCGCGATCGCCATGACCGAACCGGGCACCGGCAGCGACCTGCAGGGCATCAAAACCCGCGCCGTCAAGCAGGGTGACCACTATGTGCTCAACGGTTCCAAGACGTTCATCACCAACGGCATCAACTCCGACCTGGTGATCGTCGTGGCCCAGACGGATCCTGAGAAAGGCGCACAAGGCTTTTCGCTGTTGGCCGTTGAGCGCGGGATGGAGGGCTTCGAGCGCGGACGGCACCTGGACAAGATCGGTCTCGACGCTCAAGACACCGCCGAATTATCGTTCACAGACGTCGAGGTGCCCGCCGAGAACCTGCTCGGCGAGGAGGGCAAGGGCTTCATTTACCTGATGCAGAACCTGCCGCAGGAACGCATCTCCATCGCCATCATGGCTGCCGCGGCCATGGAGCAGGTGCTGGAGCAGACGCTGCAATACACCAAGGAGCGCAAGGCCTTTGGTAAGCCGATCGGCAGTTTCCAGAACAGCCGGTTCGTGCTCGCCGAGTTGGCCACCGAGGCCACGGTGGTGCGGATCATGGTCGACGAGTTCATCGCCTTGCACCTCGAGGAGAAGCTCACTGTCGAACAGGCCGCGATGGCCAAGTGGTACGCCACCGAAAAGCAGGTGCACCTGATCGACCGCTGTCTGCAACTGCACGGCGGCTACGGCTACATGCGCGAATACCCCGTTGCCCGTGCATATCTCGATGCCCGCGTGCAGACGATCTACGGCGGTACGACCGAGATCATGAAGGAGATCATCGGCCGCAGCCTCGGCGTCTAGCCGAGGTCCGCACTCGATTCGGCGCCCGAGGGCCTCGCTGTCGCGGCCGATGGCGGGAATGTTGTCGAGGCGCAAATGCTCTCAGCAACCGCCTTAGGCCGCGAGACGCCCGATTGCCGTTTCCGCTGTGTGCAATTCAAATCTGCCAAGCGTCGGTGAAAACGAATCATGGCGCGCAATCGACGCGAATTCGAAGCTGCCCACTGTGGCGAGCAAGAAAACACGTTGTCGAAAGGCGGCGCCGCATTGCTGAGGTAGCACGCGAAATATTCGACGCTCGTGAACTTCCCGTCGACGACCCTCTGCGGCGCCGAATGCGATCGCCATTGCGACGGACGTTGACCAGGTACTCGAGCGCTACATCCTGGCGATCAGCGCACGAGACGATCCGGATCGATCCTGAACCAACCATGCTCGTTCAGATTCGCCGGGCTACATTGCTGCAAGGCGTGATCCCCGATTTCTGAGCATCGTGGAGCAAAATCGCATGCGCAGAATGCGACACCAACGGAACTGTGGAGATCATTTCAACATCAATGGGTACCTGCTTCCGTAGTGTCTTCGTATGACTTGCCAGGTGTGGTCGGCCACAACAGAGTTGTGGCGACCTGCTGGACGGTCGAAACTTGGCCCCAGGCTTTGGACTGGGCGGCCGCCGGGAGGTTGGATGACAGGGCAGCACGGGCGATCGGGCCGCGTCGCTGGACGCGCGACGCGTGGTCTGGCGGCATTGGCGGCGGGCCTTGCCTGCATGGTGCTGATGGCGCCCGTCGCCGCGGCGTCCCCGCTCGGGGAGGCCGACGATGCGATCACCGCGGCGTGGAAGCAAGCCGGCGGCGACACTTCGGATCTTGGCCCCAAGCAGGGCGAGACGTACGTCGCTGGAGAAGGTTTCGCGCACGACTTCGTCCACGGCAAGATGTTCTTCACGCCGGCTACCGGGCCCAGGTCGATGATGGGCGCCATCCTGGACAAATACGAGTCGCTGGGCGGCCCGGCGGCCAGCGATCTGGGATTTCCCACCATCAACGAAGCCCGGGGGTTGGCGGGCCCGGACAGCCGGGTCAGCACCTTCTCGGCCAGCGACAAACCCCTCATCTACTGGACGGCTGACCACGGCGCGTTCGTCGTGCGCGGAGCGATCAATGCCGCGTGGGACAAGCTGGGTAGTTCCGGCGGCGCCCTGGGCGTGCCGATCGGCGACGAAATCTACGACGGCGAACTCGCGACGCAGACGTTCAGCGCCGGCAAAATCTCCTGGAATCGGCTGACGAAAGCCTTCACCACCGTGCCGCCCAACTTGGCGGGTCAGCTCACGGGCTTGCAGGTGCCCGTCGATCCGACCGCGGAGATCAACATGGCCTGGCGGGCAGCAGGTGGCGCTGCCGGGCCGCTCGGCGCCAAGCAGGGTGACCAAACCCCAGTCGCTAACGGAGGGCTGGTCCAGAACTTCAACGGCGGCAAGGTTTTTTTCAGCCCTGCCACCGGCGCGAACGCGGTCGAAGCCGACATTCTGAGCAAGTACGAAGGGGTGGGCGGCCCGGGCGGCGACCTCGGCTTCCCGATCGCCAACGAGGCCGACGGTGGTCTCAAACCGACCAGCCGGGTCAGCGAGTTCTCCGCCAACGACAAACCGGTGATTTTCTGGACCCCCGAGCACGGCGCGTTCGTCGTCCGTGGGGCGATCAATGCAGCGTGGGACAAGCTTCTCGGCGCTACCGGCAAGTTGGGCGCGCCGGTGGGGGATCAGAGGGTCGACAAAGACGACGTCACGCAGAAATTCAGCGGTGGCCAGATCACCTGGAATTCGAAGAAGAATACTTTCACCACCCAACCGGCCAACCTGGCATCGGCGCTGTCCGGCCTGCAGATACCGGGACAGAAGACGGTGGCCGGCCCGGCGTCCAAAGGCGGCGGCGTCCGCGCGTCGGCATGGCACTGGTGGTGGCTGGCCGCGGGCATCGCGGCGCTGGTGCTGATCGGGCTCACCGCGCTGATGGCGCGGTCGTGGGGCGTCGGCGCCGCGTCTCCAAACTGGGCGACAAGCAGGTCGGCTCCGACGATTCCGATGCTTCCGGTTACGAGCCCGCGACCGAATCCGTCTCGCAGTGGTCGCTGGAAGCCGACCGGGATCTGGCGACCTCGAGCCTGAACGACGACCACCGGCCGCCACGGCCGCGGACTGTGCGCCTGCCTTCTCAGCCGGTCAGCGCATGGATGCCGTCGGCGCGTGCCGACCTGGTCGACGAGCCGCCGGACGAGGAAGTCGAGAGTCCCGACGAATTTTCTGCCGATTCGAGCCGACGTCGACGAGCCCGCTGACGAGCATTTCGACGAGCCGCTAGACGAGTCATTTCGACGAAGATCCCGATGACGTGGCCACGGACCCGACCGGGTTCGCCGCACTGGGCGAGGCGCGCGGCGGCCGGCATGCTGCCTCGGACGGCGGCGATGACGACGATGACTCTGCCGTCACCACGGCCGTGCCGACAGCGCGAATCCCGGCCGGGCAGTTGGCAATTCATCTTCCGATGGACGACCCGTACCAGGTGCCGGACGGATATCCGGTCAAAGCGAGCGCCAGCTCAGGCCTGTACTACATGCCCGACAGCGTCCTGTACGAGGAGACGATGGCAGAAATCTGGTTCGCCAGCGAGGACATCGCGCTGGCCAACGGGTTTCACAAGGCCGGATAGTTTTTCAGGCCGCGTCAGATCTTGCGGATGACCGTGACGACCTTGCCGAGCACGGCGGCGTCGTTGCCGGGAATGGGGTCGAAAGCCGGGTTGTGGGGCATCAGCCATACCTGACCGCCGGTGCGCTTGAACGTCTTCACGGTGGCCTCGCCGTCGATCATCGCCGCCACGATGTCGCCGTTGTCGGCCACGTTCTGCTGACGGACCACCACCCAGTCGCCATCGCAGATGGCGGCGTCGACCATGGATTCGCCGACGACCTTGAGCAGGAACAACGCGCCCTCGCCGACGAGTTCGCGGGGCAGCGGGAAGACGTCTTCGACGGCTTCCTCGGCAAGGATCGGTCCACCCGCCGCGATCCGACCCAGTACCGGTACGTAGGTGGGTTCCGGCAATGCGTCCGAACCAGCCACATCGGTGAGTACCGGCGGCCTCGAGCCGTCGTTCGAAACGCGGACATCCACCGCCCGGGGGCGGTTGGGGTCGCGGCGGAGGTAGCCCTTGCGCTCCAGTGTGCGCAGTTGGTGAGCCACCGAAGAGGTCGACGTCAGACCGACGGCATCGCCTATTTCGCGGATGCTCGGTGGGTATCCACGGCTGGTCACCGAGGCGCGGATGACATCCAGGATGGTCCGCTGCCGTGGCGTGAGCACAGAATCCACAGCTGCAAGGGGGCGGTCAGAGGCGGCGTCCGAGATATCGCTGTCGCTCATACGGCCGAATATAGCCCTTTTCAACGATAAAGCAAACACTTGTTCGACGTGTTTCCACGCCAGTTTCGGTCAGATCGGCTGTATAAGGACGATCCGACAGGGGAGAAGTTGTCGGTACCCCCTCGTATCGTCTCGGCCATGTGCAACAGTTCGATCACATGTTCGGTATTCGAACGTATTATCGATTATTCTTCGAACAAGTGATCGACCACGAGCCGACTGGAGGAACGCACATGATGCCCATCGAGACGATCTCGCCCAAATCGCCGACCCGCGTCCGGCCCGCCCGGGTGCGCCCGTCCGGTCGCAAAGGCCGGCCCGGCTCCGGCGGACCGCAGCCGTCAAGACCAGTTGCCGCGCCACCGCGCTACCGGCGCACCGGGGTGTTGATGTCGACGGCGTCGCACCGGCCGCGCCCGATAACCCCGGCAACCACCGTCGCATTGTCCCTGGTGGCGGCGGCGATCACGGTGTGGCTCGGTCTGGTCGCGCATTTCGGTGGCATGTTGCATGCCGGACCCGAGCAGGCGGCGCGCCAGATGCCCGACCGGCTCGCTGTCGTGCGGGTCGAGCCCGGGGAGACGTTGCAGCACCTGGCCGCCCGGGTCGCGCCGGACGCGCCGACCAGTCAAGTTGCCGCCCGTATCCGCGAACTCAACGACCTCGACTCGGTGGCGGTTGCCGCGGGTCAGACGCTCATCGCACCGGTCGGCTGACGGGTCTCGCCGTGCGCCGCCGCCACCGACGCGCCGCTTACCAGGCGCGCCACCCGGCGGCGCTAGGTCGGCGACCGGGCGCGCGGGTAGGCTCTGGGGGGTCTGGGACACCCAGTAGTCTGCGCGGCGAAGGAGCGGCCATGCATTGTCCGTTCTGCCGTAATCCCGATTCGCGAGTTGTCGACTCCCGCGAGACCGACGAAGGCCAGGCCATCCGGCGTCGCAGGTCATGCCCGGAGTGTGGGCGGCGCTTCACCACCGTGGAAACCGCTGTGCTGGCCGTGGTCAAACGCAGCGGGGTGACCGAACCGTTCAGTCGCGAGAAGGTGATCAGCGGCGTGCGCCGAGCGTGCCAGGGCCGCCAGGTCGACGACGACGCGCTGAACCTGCTGGCCCAGCAGGTGGAGGACACCGTGCGGGCCGGTGGGTCGCCGGAGATCCCCAGCAACGAGGTCGGGCTTGCGATACTCGGCCCGCTGCGAGAACTCGACGAAGTGGCCTACCTGCGATTCGCGTCTGTATACCGATCCTTTGAATCCGCAGACGATTTCGAGCGTGAAATCAAAGCGCTGCGTGCGCACCGCACGGTGCCCGCGTCCAGCTGATCGTGGCCAGTTGCGACAAGGTCGAGAGATTGGCCCGCACGCCCGACGAACACATCACCCAGCACGCATCGGATTAGGCTGTCGGAATGCCGCCCGACCTGCATCCTTACCTTCGCGCACTGGCGCCGTTGCTCGGCACCTGGCAAGGTCGCGGCGTCGGTGAATATCCCACGATCGAGCCCTTCGAGTACCTCGAAGAAGTCGTGTTTTCCCACGTGGGCAAACCGTTTCTGGTCTACGGACAGAAAACGAAGTCCGCAGCCGACGGGGCTGCGCTGCACGCCGAGACCGGCTATCTGCGCGTCCCACGACCCGGTCAGGTCGAACTCGTGCTCGCGCATCCGAGCGGCATCACCGAAATCGAGGTGGGTAGCTACACGGCCGACGGCGCGACGGTCGAACTCGACATGACCGCGATGCAAATCGGCATGACACCGACCGCCAAGGAAGTGACCGCGCTCGGCCGGCACTTCCGACTCGACGGCGACGCGTTGTCCTACTCACTGCAGATGGGCGCGGTCGGACAACCGACTCAGCACCACCTTTCGGCGGTTTTGCACCGCAGAGACTGAATCGTTGACCACTTGACAATCTGAGGAGGCGACGGCGTGGACGTCGAAAACCATGTCTATCCACCACGTTCCCGTGTCGAGGCACTGCTGGCCGACGACTCCGCGGACCCCGTGGTGATGCTCAACCTGCTCAAATTCCGGAAGAAGGCGGTGTACGCCGACGGGCGCGCCAGCGACTTGACCGGTCGAGAGGCCTACAACCTGTACGGCGTGGCGATGCAGAAAATCATTGAAGACAACGGCGGACAGATGCTGTTCGGCGGCGATATCGCGTCAGTGGTGATCGGCGAAGTCGGCGACCTGTGGGATACCTGTCGTACTCGTCGAATATCCCTCGGCCGCAGCATTTGCCACGATCGTGGCGTCGCCGGAGGTGATGGAGATCAGCGTGCACCGCGTCGCAGGACTCGAGGGTCAGTTGCTGATCCGCATGGCTCAGCGCGAGGGCATTTGACTAGCTGATCTGCCTCACGCCGTCGTCGACGACGCGACCGGCGACCTGAACCGATCCCTGTGGGCTCCACACGGTTTCGATGATCGATCCCTTGCCTTGGGTGATGGACAGGTCGCGGCTGAGATAGTCGGTGATCCGCACCGCGGCAGATCCGGTCGCTTCGTCTTCTGGCACACCCAGATTGGCGGCGAACATCCTCGAGCGCAGCGAACCAGCAGATTCATCGATCCATGCCCATAGGTAGTGCGCGACGTCGTCGGGGTAGTCCGACGGATCGGCGGCGGCGAGGTCCTCGAGCGACTCGAGATCGTGAATGGCGTATTCCGGCGACCACTCTGAGCGGGCGCTGATGTAGGTCAGGTCGCTGTCGTAGCTCACCTGCACGACGCCGGCCGGCACCTGCAGGGTGCGGATCGGTGTGCCGATGTCTCGCAGCCACCACGACGCTCCGACCGTCGGGTGCCCGGCGAATGGCAACTCGGTAACCGGGGTGTAGATCCGGGCGTGTGCGCTGGCAGAGCCGGCAGGCGGCAGATCAACGAAAACGGTTTCGCTGTAGCCTAATTGGGCAGCAAGAAGCTGATGCTGATCCGGCTCGACAGTGGCAGCGTCGACCACGCCGAGCGGGTTACCGAAATTGCCCGCCAAGTCGGTGAAAACGCGCAACACCGTGACGTCGATGCTCATGGAAGCGACTGTACGGCGTCATGACGACGCGCTGATCAGGTGGCGCTGCGCTCGTCTGCGCCCATCGCGCTCAACACGGCGACTCGGGTGTCCACCGAACCCGAGATGGTCTGCGAGCCACCGCCATTGCGTAGCAGCTCCCGCAGCGCGACCTGGTCGTATTCGGAGGGGTCGGTGGTGTCGATAAACCGCTCGACAACCTCGATGAACCTGTCGGGATCGTCGTGGAAGGGGAAGTGTCCGGACTGGTCGAAGATCTCCAAGCGGGAGCCGGGCATCGCTGCGTGGGCCATTCGGGCATGGCTGACAGGGACTACGACATCCTCTGCGCCCCAGATGATTTGCACCGGAACCGACTGCGTCAGATAGCATCGGTCCAGCATCGTCACACTCTGGCCGCGCCAGTCCACCACCGCCCTCAGCGTCCGGGTGAACGCTGAGGAGGCCATCGGTTCCGGCAAGTCGGCCAAAATCCGCAACACATCCGGCAGGTCACGGCCCACCGCGGTCGAGCCCAACAGCAGCCCGGCTGCGCGCCCGAAGATCTGCAACGCGGGCAGCACCAACGGCAGTCGCAGCAAGGCCAGTGCCTCGCTGCCCATCGGCAACGACGCCAGTCGCAACGCGACGTTCACGTCCTTCGTGACCCCGCCGGCCCCGACGAGAACCAAACGCTCGACGAGTTGCGGGAATTGGTAGGCGAACTGCATTGCCACGCCGCCGCCCAGCGAGTGGCCGACCACCGTGGCGCGTTCGATGTCGAGAACCGAGAGCAGATCACGCATTCCGTTGGCGTAGGCCGCGATTGAATAGTCAGCGCGCGGTTTGTCCGATTGCCCGTGGCCCAGCAGGTCGACGGCGATGACGGTAAACCGTTGCGCCAGTTTGGCTTGCACCGTCGTCCAGGTCGTCGAATTGTCGCCGATCCCGTGGATCAGCAGGATCACCGGACCGGATCCGGCGATGCGGAAACGCGCGCCGATACCCGTGGATGGTGCGGAATTGCAGTGAGGGTGAGACTTCCCGCACCGAACGAAGATTGGGCTTCCGTTCGCTCATATCCGCCAACTTCGCTGTCAGGCGCCAGGTCGGGACGCTCAGGTCGGATCGTCGTCGTCGAACTTCTTCTCCGCTTGCTGCGCAAGAAAACGCTCGAACTCAGCGCCGAGTTCGTCGCCGCTGGGTAGATCTTCATCCCGCGTCAGCAGTGACCGATTCTCCTGAGCGGCAATGAAGGCATCGTACTGGCGCTCCAGCGCGGCCACCACTTGAGCGACTTCGGCGCTCGCCTCGACCTGCTCGTCGACCTTGATCTTGATCTCGGCCGCCGCCTCGGCGAGAGCGTTCATCGGCAGCTGCAGTGAGCCGGTCTTGCCCAACTGCTCTACGAGCGCCTGCGCCGCCGCCGGATAGTCCGTCTGCGACAGGTAATGCGGGACATGCACGGTGAACCCGACGACCTCGTGGCCGTGCTGGGCCATGCGATACTCCAGCAGATTCGACGCGCTGCCGGGGACCTGCACTTCGGTGATCCACGGCGTGAACTCGGCGATCAGCTCGCGGTTGTTGGAGTGCGCGGTCATCGTGACCGGCCGGGTGTGGGGCACCGCCATCGGGATGGTGCCCAAGCCGATGGTCTGCCGGACACCGAGACGCTCGGCCAGCAACCGCACCGCGGTGATGAACCGCTCCCACTTGAGGTCCGGCTCCATGCCGGCGAGCAACAGGAACGGCGTGCCGATGCTGTCGTGCAGGGCGTACAGGCTGAGCTCCGGATCGTCGTAGTGGGTGAAGTGATCGGTCTTGAACGTCATCAGCGGCCGCCGCGACCGGTAGTCGAGCAGTTCGTCGATCGCAAACGAGGCCACCAACTCGGTGTCCAGGTTGTCTTTGAGGTGGCGGGAGGCCAGCCTGATGGCGTGACCGGCGTCGGAAAAGCCTTCCAGGGCGTGGACCAAGACGGGGCCGCGGCCGTCGGAGGACGACAACTTGCGGCGCCGGGAACTCGAGCTCGTACATGCCGTTCTGGTCAGGAATGTCAGGCGTCTGGTCGTGGCCCATCTCTGTTGCCTCCTCGCCACGGCGCGGTCGTGTCGCACCATGTCAGATAGTGTCCCTCAGATCGGCGAGCAGCGGATACCGGACCCCGCTGCGCGCTGCGCTCCGATAAAGCGACAACGCGGTCCGCGCCGGCCGCATTCCAGGGGTACCCGTTTCGCGCGGCTGCGTCGGACCCGATCGGGCATGATCGTTGACGATGCGAATTCTGGCAGTAGGCGGCGGCCTTGACGATGGTTTCGGCCGGCTGCGGACATCAGGCCCAATCGGCACCGGTGACCGGACGCAACGTCGCCGACACCGCCAACCACGTCATCGCCGCGTCTGTCGCCCCCGACCTGCGAGTGGGTGCGCTCTTCCTGTCCGGCAGCGAGCTGCACGCCTGTACCGGCTCGGTGCTGCATTCCGCGGCCGGCAATCTGGTGCTGACCGCCGCGCACTGCCTGAATGCCGGAGGCCGCGGTGACGTTTGTCCCCGGTTTCGCCCGCACAGCCACACCCGACGCGGTGTGGACGGTGGATGCGCTGTATCTGGATCCACGCTGGCTGGCCAATAGAGATCCGTTGGCCGACTTCGCGATTGCGCGGGTGGGCCGTCCCGCCGGCGGATCGATCGAGGCTGTGGTCGGCTCAGCGCTGTCGCTGGGCCGCGTGCCTGCGCGCGGCACCCAGGTCAGCGTGATCGCCTACCCCGCGGGTGTCGGCGGCCTGCCGGTCGGATGCCAGGTCGCCACCGACCTCAGCGCGGGCGGCTTCCCGGAGCTGCCATGCGCGGGGCTGGTCGACGGCACCAGCGGCGCGCCGTGGATCAGCGGCTCGACGGTCGTCGGGTGATCGGCGGCTGGCACGGCGGCGGCTGCGCGGAGAACCTCTCCTACTCCGCGCCGTTCGACCAGCACGTCACCGAGCTGCTCGCGCGCGCTGAGGCGGGCGGACCGGGCGACGCGCCGCCGGGTAATTACGACGACGAGTGCTAGCTGCCGAACTGGCTCAGCGCGCGCACCTTGTTCATCACGTCCAGCGCGGCGACCTTGTAGGCCTCGGAGAACGTCGGGTAGTTGAACACCGCGTCGACCAGATACTCGACGGTGCCCTCACAGCCCATCACCGCCTGGCCGATGTGCACCATCTCGGTGGCGTTGCTGCCGAAGATGTGCACGCCCAGCAGCTTGAGGTCATCGGTGGAGACCAGCAGCTTGAGCATGCCGTAGGAGTCGCCGGCGATCTGGCCGCGGGCCAGTTCGCGGTAGCGCGAAACCCCGACCTCGTACGGCACGGATTGCTTGGTCAGCTCCACTTCGGTGGCGCCGACATAGGAGATCTCCGGGATCGAGTAGATGCCGATCGGCTGGAGCGCGGTCAGCCCGTGCACCGGCTCACCGAACGCATGGCAGGCCGCGACTCGACCCTGATCCATCGACGTCGACGCCAGGGCGGGGAAGCCGATGACGTCGCCGACCGCGTAGATGTGGTCGACCTTCGTCTGGAACGTCTCGTCGACGAAGATGCGGCCGCGTGCGTCAGCCTCCAGACCCGCTTTCTCCAGGTCGAGGTTTTCGGTCTGGCCTTGCCGGCCGGCGGAGTACATCACCGTTTCGGCGGCGATCTTCTTGCCGCTGGCCAGGCTGGTGACGGTGCCCGCCGAACCGACCTGCACACCGGTCACCTCTTCGCCGAAACGGAACGTGACTGCCAGGTCGCGCAAATGGAAGCGCAACGCTTCGATGATCTCGGGGTCGCAGAAGTCGAGCATGTCCTGCCGCTTCTCCACGATGGTCACCTTGCTGCCCAGCGCGGCAAACATCGACGCGTACTCGACGCCGATCACGCCCGCGCCGACCACAACCATCGACGTCGGGATCGTCTTGAGGTCGAGGATCCCGTCGGAGTCCAGCGCCCGCTGCTCGTCGAATTCCACCCCCTGGGGGCGGGCGGGTTTGGTGCCGGTCGCGATGACGATGTTCTCGCCACTGACCGTGGTGCGTTCGCCACGGGTGCGGTCTTCGACGAGCAGGGTGTGCTCGTCTTTGAATCGGCCCTCGCCGGGGATCAGGTCGACCCGGTTGCGCATCAATTGGTTGCGCACCACGTCGGCCTGTTTGCCGATGACGTGCTGGGTCCGTGACAGCAGGTCGGCCGGGGTGATCTTGTCTTTGACGCGGTAGCTGGCGCCGTAGAGCTCACGCTGGTTCATTCCGGTCAGGTAGACGACGGCCTCGCGCAACGTCTTCGACGGGATGGTGCCGGTATTGACGCAGACACCACCGAGCATCGGACGCTGCTCGATGACGGCCACCGACTTGCCCAGCTTGGCGGCCGCGATCGCGGCCTTCTGGCCGCCCGGACCTGAGCCGATGACGACCATGTCGTCTTCGAGTATCGAACCCATGGTTGACACCTTTACTCCCGCAGCGTTGCAGGCATGCGTCGAAAACGGCTACATGCACGTGAACAATGCGGACCCGTCCACAGTCGCGGGTTTGTGCACAACAGCCGGCCCGCAGCAGCTGTGCCGTCGGCGCGTTGACGGTGCCGGTTGCCAGCGTCGGTGCCATGACCAAGCAGCGACGTGACTTTGAACTCAACCGCCCCGGCGCCGTGATCGCCGCGCTCCCGTTTGTCAGTCAGCGTGTGGTAGTCGAGATCGATTTTCGGTGCATCGTGGTATGTGCTGCAGTGGTCAGTTGGCGAATATACGGAGAGCTGTCTTTAACGGGTTGGCGGGTGTTCTGGGTCCCAAGCGTGACGCGGGACGGCGGAGTGCGGCCACGACTGTTGTCTGATTGGGCTGACCTGAGAAGCGAGAGGGGTCCGTGGGGATTCGGTCCGGTGATCCGATTTTTCCTTCCGCGGATTACCGCGTCGACGGCCGACTAACCTTGTATGCCCAGTCCAGGGTGTTCCGCGGCTACACCGTCGAAACACGCCGCAACCATGCGATCGACCTGCGGCTATTTCTCACCTTCCTATCGAACAGGGATGTGGGTTGGACCGACGCGACCCGCAATGACTTTGAGGACTACGAGGATTGGCGTCGGTTCGCCGAGCAGAACCCGCGCCGAATCGGCGGCTCCAAATGGGACCGGGAGCTGTCCGCACTTGCGAGCCTGTATGCCTGGGCAGCGGAAAATCAGTATGTTGAGCGCAGTCCCGTCGCAATGAAGCGCGTCATCGGGCGCGACGGCATGACGATTACCGTGCCCGCGGCTCGGGCCAAGGACGCTCGCCGCAGTAATGTGCATTGGCTGACCCCACGTAGCTGGCGCCGGTGGATCGACGTCGGTCTGCGGGGGCACACGATTACCGGGGTCCCTGAACATGGCTGGGTCGGGCGGCTCGAGGATCGGAATGTTGCGTTCGTGAGGCTGATGGTCACCTCCGGCCTACGGCGCGCCGAGGGGGGATCGCTGCTGACCGTTGAAGTTCCCAACCGCGCACTGGGCACCGGAAGGTACTGCCGCGGCCGGATCGGCGCAGAAGTCACCAGATCGAAGAAGCCGCGCACGTTTTACGTTGCCGCCGACGCGATCGCCGAGGTCGAGACATACTGCGATTCCTCGAGAGCGTTGGCCATCCGCCAAGCCCAACGAGCGCGCCGTTATGAACGCCTGCGTGAGCGGCGTGTGGTCACCGCGATAACGGGAGGGCTTCACCCGACACTCATCTGGCGCGACCAAGACGGCGCCACCGGTCGTTGTGAACTCAACGGCGCGACCGTCGCCGACCGCATGACGCTGTTCATCGAAGGCGGCGACGGGCTTGAGCCACTGTGGCTGTGGCTGAATGAACAAGGCCTGCGTTTCAGGTCCACTCCTGGGACGGTGTGTTCAGCGCGGCGAACCGGCGATGCGCCAACATTCTTACGCCGCCCATACGACTGGGTTTCGACCCCCACAGGGTCTATGCCCCCTACGCGACGCCGCATTCCACACGGCACAGCTTCGCGCTCTACATGCTGGTAGTGCTCAACACGTTGATGGACCAGCGATACGGTTTGACTCCTGAGGATCGGCGCGATTTCCGCCAGCTTTACGGCGACCCGTGGTTCATGGTGCAAAACCTGCTTGGCCACGCCTCCCGGGAGACCACCGTCGACCGCTACCTCGCGCCCGTGGCCGATCTGCAATTGCGCTCCATGCTGGCCGATGCGGACGACCCTGTCCCTGCACCGATGCCCGAGCTCGACGCCGTATTCACCCGCATCGCAAAGCAATCCGTCGGCATCCAAGACATCGATGACTTCGCCCCCGCAACCGCGGAAGACGGCTGGTGAGCACGCGCGGCCGCGAGGCGGCCCTGCCGCGGCCGATCACACCAGACCCCGACCACTGGCGTTCGACGGTCTGCTCGTGCAGCACAACAACAACGCCGGCCAGGTCAAGGACTACGACTTCGCCACCTGCCAGTGGCCCAGCCGTTGCAGCAATCGCTCGCCGCGTTGTTCGCCAGCCGATGCGTGCCGGAGACTTGGGCCACGCACACGACATCACAAGCCTGTTGGCGCTTGCTTGTCCGGTTCACTCGATTCCTCGCCGAACAGCCGGAAACGGTCGCCGATCTCGACGACCTCAGCACCGCCATCGTGCGGCGATGGCGCAACAGCCTGCCGCTGAACGACAAACGCCCCTTCACTGAGGTTGCGCTGCTACTACGCGAAGACCGCGACTGCAGTCAGGCCGGTCGCCGATGAACTCGTGCGTCGTATCAGATCACCGAAAAGCACGACCAGTCATACAGCCGCGACGAACTGCATGACATCAAAGTTGCCGCCCGGCGTTGCTTTCGCACCGCGCTGACCCGCATCGAACACAACGCTGACCATCTCCAGCGTTGGCGCAGGGAGTTTTGATGCCAACGCCCGGAATGGCTAATCGGCCATGCGTTAAGCGTTCTCGCCGAACCGGTTCCATGCCCGAATACCGGATGAGCAACCCCAAGACGAAAGACGGCTTTCGGGTTGTTGGTAAGAAGTATTGGGGCCCACTCGGGGGCACCACCGCAGAAGCCACCTGGCAGCGGCTGTTTTTCCGGATGGAAGCAACAGCTCTGGCGGTGTTTGCTGATGATCGAATATGGATGGAAAATCTCGGTCATCGACGGGCTGAAAGTGCCGAAAGCATCACCGGATACCGGTCACGACGGCCGGCCGACCTATCGGGTGGTGCTGGAGAAGCCACGCCGCGGCCAGGACGCCATCACGAATCCAGAAATCTCACCGACGACGGGGCCGCTCAACGGGGCAGGCTCATCACCCACGCCTGCGAGCGACCGGTTCGGCCGCGCCGTGGTCGATCAACTAGGCGAAGGAACCGATCGCCTCATCGTCTGGCGAACCGGAAACCGCGGCTGGGAGAACGTCCACAGCGATCGGCACCAGCCCGTGGACCATTCCGCTTCGGTGTGTCACTTTCGATGCCGCACGTTGGGCCAAAAGCGAAGGTTTCACCGGCTCGCCGTTTCGCGAGGACGCCGAACCGTGATCGCCCTCAATCGCCGAGAACCCGCGCGACACTCCGAGGAAACCTACGAACGCACCTACACCTTGGTCGACAAACGGGTTCAACAAGAAGCCGTCGAAGTCATCGCGGGCGGTGCGAAGATGCGCTGAGCCGCGCCAACAAAGCCGTCCTCGTCGCCGACTACGTGACACTGCAGATCCCGGCGACGTCAAAACCGCTACAGCCGACTACGGGAACCCCAGCTCCAGCCCCTTCTCCGTTCACGGAAACGGTTGCACCGCATCATTTCTCATGTGCCTAGCTTGTCCAAACGCCACGTCCACCCGGGACACCACAGTCGGCTCGCCCACCTGCACGAAGCATTAACCAATCTGCGGTCAGTCCTGCCGCCCACGATATGGCGCCGCGACTGGGCTGAGCATCATGCCCGCCTGCACGACCTCAAGACCCGCCTCGGCGAGCCGCATGGACATCGGCGCTTGCGCAGGTGACCGACGCTGATCGCGGCCTCATCGACAACCTACTGCACGGAGCACTCGACGCGTGACAACCGCACTCGAACCCGACCCATACCTGCTGTCCATGCCCACACCCAACAGCGCAGTGGTTAGCGACAATCTAGTGAAACCCGTTCACGCGCACCTCAACTCGCGCTACAGCGACTCGACCTGGTCTGTTGCTCCGCTCACCGAAAAGCCATGCGCCGAACGGCCTAAAATTGACTGGCGGAATTGCCCCGAAGCCTTTCAGGACGAACTACGACTCGCGGTATGGAACCTCATCAATGGTGAACTGCGGCCCACTTCGTGCGCGATCGGGATCCAACATGCGAACCCGCATCAGCGTCTCCCGCATCCTCGTAACAGTGCAGCAGTGGTTTCACCTCGCGTCGTGGCTGCAGGACCGCGCATCGGCACCCTCGCCGACTGCGACGTCGAGGTGCTGCACGATTACGGGGAGCACCTCGCAGCGACATCCAAAGTTCGGTCGACGTGGTTCGCAAACTCATCGCGGTGACACGCCTGTGGGCTCTCGACGAAATCAGCGCACGCCCCGCCGGCATCGGGCAACCACCATGGGAGCCGCGGGCTGGACGAATACCTGCCGGACCGGACTCCGATCGGCGGGGAGAACGCAACCGCGCCCCTGGCCGAGGACACGATCGCACCACTGCTCGTGTGGGCCATCCGCGTGGTCGACGACCTCGCCGATGACATTCTCAACGCGAGGGCCGAACGCCAACGCCTCGCAACGCCATCCGGGCTGCCGCTATCCCGCAGGGGCGATACGCGGTACGCGCCTACCTCGACGGACTGCTCGAATCCCGATCCGCTGCCCGCTCTTCTATCGGACAACAAAGTCAATCTGGTCGCTACTACATCTGCGGTCGCACCGGCGCCACGAAGGCCCAACTGGACGAATACCCCCGCCGCGACGAGCTGCTCGCCACCGCGTCCCACCGACGTGGGGATGCCCACTCGACACTGCAGTCACTGGCCGCATCGCCGCCAGACCCTGGCGCCACGCCATGGACTACCTCGAAGTCGCAACCCTCTGGCGTCATCTGGGCACCGCCGCGTTCATTGTCTGCGCCTACCTGACCGGGATGCGGCCCAGCGAAATCCTCGGCCTGAGCTCCGGCTGTTGTCCTGACCCCGAACCCGCGCTGACGGTGTCACGGGGCGACACCTGATCTCCGCCCGCGAATACAAAACCGCGGTCGACGAACACGGCAACCATTTTCCGGCGGCGTGGAACGCGACGCGCCCTGGGTGGCAGTCATGCCGGTAGTCAACGCTATCGCGTGTTGGAACGGATGGTTCCCCGGGGAGCTGCTTTTCGACTCCCACGCGCACGAACAGGTGGTAAAACCGGCAACACAGGATCGCTCGTGCGCGCAATGCGCTTGAGAATTAACGACTTTGTGAACTGGGCAAACGCAGAAGCGGCTCGGCACAACCTAGCCACGAGGTCATCCCGCCCGACCCAGAGGGCAGACATTGGCCTGAGGCGGTTCCGGCGATCCCTGGCCTGGCACATCGCCCGCCGACCCAACGGCCATGTGGCACTTGCCATCCAATACGGGCACATGCGCTGGATCGTTGTCTCGGGGCGATACGCGTCCCGAGGCCGCGACGGTATTCACGATCTCCTCGATATCGAAACCGTGCGAGCGCGTCGCCGACACCGCCGCCGAACTCCGAGAACGACCTGGACAACGGTGGTGGAGTCTGGGGCCCGGCAGCACGCGATGTGATCAAAATCGCAGGCGCAGCACAACCCAATTCGGTGGCACAGCGATTAACGCAAAGACCGCGCGCCGCCTCATCGCCAATCAGGGCCTTATGGTCTATGACAACCCTCACTGCTTTAGTGCTCTGCCGCTACAAGCCAGACCGCGCGCTGTGTCAACGGGACGGCGTCGCAGACACCCCAAGTTAGAGGCCTGCGTACCGACCTGCGGTAACGCGCGCGAACCGATCGAACATGCCGCGCAGTTACGCGCCGCGCCGACACTTGACCAACAGGCGGCACATGCCCCCAACCAATCGGGGATCGATTGCGCGCGATGCGCAAGCTGCGGCACTACGCCGACACCCACGACAGCCACCGCATCACCGCAACGACGAACGCTACACCGCACAACCAGGAGGAGACGAATGACTGCTGCACCGATGAACGCGACCGTATCCGCGCCGCATGCAGCGCATCCTCGCCGGAACCCTGAAAGTTGAAACGGTGCACTCACCATTGGCCTTGCACTAGGAAGCCGACGTGCCCGCAACGCCCTCACCCAACGACACACCGACTTGAAAAAAGAGTTCTACCAACACGTAAAGAACGCGGCGGACCATCAGAACATGAAACACGGCTGCGCGCAACCATCGCAAGCTGCGAAAACCATCGACAACAAGAATCGAGAACTTCAACAATTGCGTGCCGATGTTCCGCCTCGTCGCGTCATCAACCAGCTCACACTGGAAACGAGCAACTCACGAAGAGCTGACAGACGGGTAATAGATGTGATTAAGGGGGATATTATATTAGGTTGGGTGTATGATGTGTGTTGTTGTTTGTGGGAGGTAGGGAAGTTATGGGGTGTATTGATGGGTTAATGGGGGGGTAGTGTAAGTGGTGAGTGTGTGGGTATAGTATAGACGGGTTGGGAAGTTGGGATGGAGATTGGGTGGTGGGGTGTTTGGGGGTGGCGGGGAATGGTGCACAGGGTTGTGGGGGATATGGTGATAGGAGGAGTGCAGAAAGTAAGGGTACACAACGGGGTAAGAAGGACGGTGGAGGGAGGGGTGGGTGTTGGGGATGGGGTGAGTGGTTGGGGGAACGGGAGGTGGGGTGGTTGGTGGGTGGCGCGCGAAGAAAGTGCGAATGAGGTGTACATGTAAAGTTGGTGGGGGGTACGGTTGCGCCGACTCCGCCGGCCCGGTGCTGCCGGAGACTGAGCCGCTCAGGCCGCCGGCACCGCTTGTCGCTCCCCGCTCTCCGGGGTCGCCGAAGGTGACACCCGACGTTTGTGTATGAGCTTCGGGGGTGGATCTGTTCGGCGGCGCCGGTGCCGCCGGCGCCGCTCGCGCTCGCCGTTGCCGATTCCTCGCTGGCGTTGCCGTTCCAGCGCCGCCGGTGTCTCGTTGCCGCCGAAGGAGAAATTGTAGTTACCGTTCGTGTTTGGCGGGGACGGTTGACGTTCCGTTGCCGCCGAGCTACGCCGGCGCCGCCGTTGCCGACCAGCTCGCCGGGGCCGCCGGCGCCGCCGTTGTTCGCCGTTGCTGAGGGTCACTGAGGTAGCCGCCGGTTGGCAGGCTCGTGGTGTGCTGTTAGCTGGCTCCGCCGTTGCCGCTCGTTGCTGCCGTGGTGACTGGGGTGCTCTCGATGCTGGCGTGCTCCGCTCAGGCCGCTGGTGCCGCCGGTACCGGCGTCCCCGCCGTTGCCGACAGCTCGTTGGGTTACCGGGATCACCCCCCTTGCCGCCGTCACCGCTGTTGGGGTTGGTTTGTGGTGCTGTTTGCCGCCGTTTCCGCCGTTACCGGGCTTACCCGCACCGCTACCGTTGCCGCCGTTACCGCCGTTGCTGTTGGTGCTGACGGTGCCGTGGGCGGCCGCCCCGCCGTTACCGCCGGCCCCACCATCCCCCCGTCGGCGCCATCGCCGCTGTTACCGCCGTCGCCGCCGGCGCCGGCGTTCGCACCGGCCGTGCCGGTGACCCCGGCCCCACCGGCCCCACCGTTACCGCCGACTCCGCCGACCCCGCCGTTGCCGCCGTTACCCGAGACGGTGCCACCGGCTCCGCCGTTACCGCCGACCCCGCCGCTGCCGCCGTGACCGCCGCTGGTGCCGTTACCGTCGGTGCTGGTATAGCCCTTAAAACCGGAGGCGCCTTTGCCGCCGGCCCCGCCGTTACCGCCGTTACCGTGCTCCCCGGCGTTGCCGCCCGCACCGCCGTTACCGCCGTCCCCGCCGACAGCCCCGCTGCTCGCGCCGGCAAGGCCGTTACCGCCGGCCCCGCCGTTACCGCCGTTGCCGCAGGTCCGCCGGTGCCCCCGACCCCGCCGTTACCACCCGTACCGCTGGGCAGGGTGGCCTTGTAACCCGCCCCGCCGTTGCCGCCGTTACCGCCGTGGGTGACCGCCGCCCCGGCATGCCCCGCAGCACCCGCGGCACCGGTGCCGACCGCGCCGCCGCTGCCGGCCGCCCCACCCAGCCCGCCGGCCCCGGCCGTGCCTGGGGTCGCCACCATTTCCGCCGGCACCGCCGTTGGGGGTGAAGGCGTCACCTTTCGCACCGGCCCCGCCGTTGGCCGGCGCACCCGCCGCACCACCCGCCCCACCGTTACCGCCGTTCCCGTTAGCACCCGCGGCGCCCGCGTGGCCGTGCCGCCGGCCCCACCATGACCACCGGCCCCGCCGGTGGCGCCGTTACCGCCGTCCCCGCCGTGGCCGCCGGCAGCACCCGCGGCCGTCGGGTGATCCCCACACCACCGGCGCCGCCCGACCCGCCGGCACCACCGGCCCCGCCGACCCCGCCGGCCCCGCCGTTCCCCGAGATCGAGCCGCCAGCCCCACCGTGGCCACCGGCACCACCCGTTTCACCGGCCGTACCGTTGCCGCCGGTCCCGCCATCAGGGTGCAGGGCCGTGCCCACCGCCCCGGCCGCGCCGGCCGCGCCATGGGCCCCGGCGCCGCCGGCTCCGCCGGCACCACCGTCACCGACCAGGTCGGCGTTGCCGCCGTTGCCGCCGGCAGCATCCGCGCCGCCGGCCCCACCAGCCCCGCCATCCCCATGAACCCGCCGGCCCCGCCGTTACCGCCGGTGACCCCGGCGGTGGTTTCGCTGTAGCCAACTACGCCATCACCGAACAACAGCCCGCCCGCACCGCCATTGGGGTCGCCCGCCGTGCCGGCCGCACCATTGCCGATCAACAGGCCCGACCCACCGAAATCGTGATACAGCGCATTGAGCTGAGTGTCGAACGCCGAACCGAATGGGCTATTGATGAAGTCCTCGGCCAACGTCACCAGCGGATTGGGCGCCGCCGCAGCAGCCGCCGCCTCCAGCGGTGCCGATGGCGCCACCGCCGCAGCGGACAGCGCCTCAGAAGGCAACCCCACACTCGCCGCACCCACGCCCAGACCAGCAGTGCTCGCCACATCAGCGGCGGCAGGCAACCCAGGCTGCCGATATCCAAGCCGGCCAACGGATCCGCACCCGCCACCGCATCCAACCCGGCCAGCGGATCCACCACCCCTGTCAGCGACCCGGCGAGCGCGTTGATGATGGGATCGATGATCACATCGAACGCATCAGCGTGGGCGCCGGCGCGCCGGCCAGCGGGGTCATCCCGAACGCCAAAAACGCCCCGGCGCTCGTACCCGCACCAACCACCCGACGGCGACGAGGGGCCTTCGTGCTGCGCGACCGACGACTGCGCTTGCTGCTGACGTGACCAGCCATCGCGCTACCTCCCGTGACCCGGCGTTTTCAGGTGCGCTTAATGTATTCCTTACCTAACGCTGAGGGAAGAACAGCGCAGGAATCTCGGCTCGAATTTCTTCGCGAGCCGGCCACCGCGCGCGAAACCGGCGCTAGCTCAACCAAGCCGTCGCCGAGGCTCCGTTGACCGCCGCGGGTGGATAGAAGCGCTGAGGCGACTGATGCCAGCACGGTTGTGGCGGGATCGCTGCCAGCCGGTCGATGATCGCGTCCAGGGAGGCGTGGTCGAGCAGCTCGTCGACACCGCAGCTAACTCGCGACCACCAATTGACGGATGTCGCTTAACACGACTGTCCATCGCCATCGTCAACCCGTGAGCACCTGCATCAACACGTAGACGCAATAGGGAAATCCCCGCCGTGCTGGGCTTCGTGCCGGAGAAATCGTTGGTGTTGTTGTCCATCGACGGCGGCGAGCTGGGGGCGGTGATGCGGGTCGATCTCTCCGACGCGCTGGCCGACCAGATCGGACATCTCGCGGAGGTGGCCGCCGCCGCCGGACCGGAAGCCGCGATCGCGGTGATCGTCGATGCCGACGGCGCAGGCTGCCCGACGTGCAACGAGGACTACCGCGACCTGTGCTCAGCGCTCACCGAGGAGCTGTCGCGCCACGACATCGCGCTGTGGGCGGTGCATGTCGTGGACCACGTGGCTGCCGGCGGCCGGTGGCACTGCGTGGACGGCTGCGGTGCGGGCGGTGTCGTCGACGACCCCAGCGCGTCACCGCTGGCGGTGGCGGCGGTGCTCGACGGCCGTCGGCTATACGCGCGGCGCGCCGACCTGCAGGCGGTGATCGCGGTCGACGACCGGGCCGGCAACGCATCGCTCGTCGATCTGATCGACGAACACGCGGCGTCGCGGGCCCGGGCGCACCGCACCGACCCGGCAATGTGCGTTCGCCGCGATGTCGAGGACGCGATGTCGGCCGCCGCGCGAGTCGGCGACGGACAAGAACTCGCCGCCCCCGAGCTGGCCCGCCTGGCGTGTGCACTGGCCGATGTCGAGGTGCGAGATACGTTGTACGCCTTGGCAGTCGGGCACGGCGCGGGGGAGGCCGAGTCGCTGTGGGCACTGCTGTCGCGTAGCCTGCCTGCGCCGTGGCGGGCCGAGGCGCTGGTGCTGCTCGCCTTCAGCGCCTATGCCCGCGGCGACGGGCCGTTGGCCGGGGTATCGCTGGAGGCCGCGCTGCGGTGCGATCCCGGTCACCGGATGGCGGGCATGCTGGACACCGCCTTGCAGTCGGGTTTGCGGCCCGAGCACATTCGCGAACTCGCGGTGACCGGATACCGGCTGGCTGATCGTCTTGGTGTGCGGCTGCCGCCGCGACGGACATTCGGCCGGCGTGCGGTTTGACGAGCCCGGCTAGACCTTTTCGACCTTGACGGCGTGCGCCATCTCGTGCGGCAGGCTCACGTTCTCGTGGCCGGGAATGACGATCGTCACGCCGCCGGACGGGATGGATTCGACGGCCACCCTGGCGTTGGGCACGACGCCGGCGTCCTTGAGGCGAGTGATCAGGTCGATGTCGCCCTGCACGTGTTCGGTCAGTTGACGCACCACCACGGCGACGGGCGGGCCGGCGGGCAACTCCGTCAGCCGCACCAGGTTGCCGTCCTCGGCGCCGAATTCGTCACCGACACCCAAATCCAACAGCCCTGGGATGGGGTTGCCGAACGGCGATGTGGTCGGGTTGTCGAGCACCTGCACCAGCCGGCGCTCGACGTCTTCGCTCATCACGTGTTCCCAGCGGCACGCCTCGGCGTGGACTTCTTCCCACGGCAACCCGATGACATCGACCAGCAACCGTTCGGCCAACCGGTGCTTGCGCATCACAGAAACGGCCAGCGCGCGGCCCTTGTCGGTCAGCTCGAGATGACGGTCACCCGCGACATGCAGCAGCCCGTCGCGCTCCATCCGCGACACGGTCTGGCTGACCGTGGGCCCACTCTGGTCAAGACGTTCGGCGATACGGGCACGCAGCGGCGTGACGCCCTCTTCCTCGAGGTCGTAAATGGTCCGCAGGTACATCTCGGTGGTATCAACCAGGTCGTTCATTCCGCACCCTCCGTTGCCGCCGAGTCTACTTGCCCAGCTGCGCGAATGGTTCGCTAACACTCCAGCGCAGCGGTATGCCCGCCGCAGGTGCGGCGGGCATACCGGTCGGTGCTTGTGCGGGGCGTCAGCTGGCGTACGAGCGCAGCCGGTCGGCCCGCTCGCCGTTGCGAAGCTTGGCCATCACCTCGCGCTCGATCTGGCGGACTCGCTCGCGGGACAGACCGAATAGCTTGCCGATCTGATCAAGCGTGCGGGGCTGCCCGTCGTCGAGTCCGAAGCGCAACCGGATCACCTGGTGCTCGCGCTCGTCGAGGGTGGCGAGCACGCTACGGATGTCGGTGTGCAGCAACTCGGCGATCACCGCGTTCTCCGCCGACATCGCCTCGGCGTCCTCGATGAAATCGCCCAAGGGTGCCTCTTCTTCGGAACCCACCGGCATGTCCAGGCTCACCGGGTCGCGGCTGTGCTCCAGCAGATCGTTGATCTTCTCGACAGGGATGCCGGATTCGGCGGCGAGCTCCTCGTCGCTGGCCTCGCGGCCGAGAGTCTGGTGCAGCTCGCGCTTGATCCGCGCCAGCTTGTTGACCTGCTCAACCAGGTGCACCGGCAGCCGGATCGTGCGGCTCTGGTCAGCCATGCCACGGGTGATCGCCTGACGGATCCACCACGTCGCATACGTGGAGAACTTGAATCCTTTTGCGTAGTCGAACTTTTCCATCGCACGGATCAGTCCCAGGTTGCCCTCCTGGATGAGGTCCAGCAGCGGCATTCCGCGGCCCGTGTAGCGCTTGGCCAGCGACACGACCAATCGGAGATTGGCCTCGAGCAGATGACGACGGGCCGCTTCGCCGTCCCGGACCACGGTGGCCAAGTCGCGTTTGCGGTTCTCGCCGAGGCGCTTACGGGTGTCCAGCAGGTGCTGGGCGTAGAGGCCGGCCTCGATGCGCTTCGCGAGTTCGACCTCGTCAGCGGCGGTGAGCAATGCGGTCTTACCGATTCCGTTCAGGTACACGCGCACCAGGTCCGCGGCTGGGCTTTGAGAATCCAGATCGCTGTTGACCCGGATCGTGTTGGCTTTTGCCATGGCGGCCTCCTCAGAGCGTGAACTTTCATCGGGTACAACGACCAACCCGTGGGAGTAGTTCCCGCTGGGTTGTGTTCTCACACCCGTTGACGTGCGCGAATGTCCGCTCGCCCTGAGAATGTGCTGAGAACCCGATGCTGCTAAGGGTTATTCGGAACCGGTGTCGTGAGGGATGGGCGATTCCGGTTGCGGCGCCGGGTGACTGTGTCGCTCGAGCGCCGGCCGTTCGGCGGTGGGGAAGAGCGGAGTCCGCCGTTCCACGGCGTCGAATCGCCGCGGTTCGTCGGCACGCCGGGGCGGACGATCGTTAGCGATCAGCACCGCAATCCACGGCAGCGGGATCGACGCCGCAACGATCGCCAGTGAGATGAGGCCGTTGTGCCACATGCCGTAGGCGACGGCGGCGAGAAGCAGCGCCGGAATCCGGAACGACATGATCGTCAGATATTTCCGCACGCGTTGACGGTGTTGGACTTCGTAGGAGGGTGCGGCGGCGGTGATGAGGATCGGTCGACCATCGTCGTCGAAACCCAGCTCTTGGCTGCGCCTCATTTCTCCACTGTTGCACAGTTTGGCGCACGGTGGAGGGCCCGCTTCCGGCACAATATGTGCCATGGAGACCCAGACGATCGAACGCACCGACACCGACGAACGCGTCGACGACGGGACCGACAGCGACACTCCCAAGTTCTTCCACTACGTCAAGAAGGACAAGATCGCTGAAAGCGCCGTGATGGGCACGCATGTCGTCGCCTTGTGCGGCGAAGTGTTCCCGGTGACGAAGTCGGCCAAGCCGGGCTCCCCGGTGTGCCCGGATTGCAAACGGATCTTCGAGAACCTCAAGAAGAGCTGACCCGATCGGCGCCGGCGTCGGCGGGCTCATCGACGACCTCCTTGGCGCGCTTGACCAGCCAGCGTCGCATCCGGTGCGCGTGCGTGCGCGGGGCCGGCCACTCCTCCTGGATAGCGGCGTTGAACTCCGCGCCCAACATGATCGAGAAGCCGGCGAAAAAGGCGAACAGCAGGAACGCGATCGGCGTGGCCAGTGCGCCGTAGGTGTAGCCCGTGCCGGTGATGTACCGCAGGTAGACACGCAGGCCCAACGTTGCGATCACGAATGCGACGCTCGCCAGTGCCCCGCCGAGAATCAGCCGGTGCGTCGGCAGCGGTTCCGGCAAGGCGACGCGGTACAGCACGACCACGGTGACGATCAAACCGGTGAGCAGCGCCGGGTAATAGCCATACGCCAGCACGTCCTGCAGCCCGTCGGGGATGAATTGAGCGAGTTTGCGCGGCCCGAGCACCATGAGCGGCGCGGTGACGATGACGATGAGCAGCATCACCACGTACAGCAGCAGCGCGAACAGTCGCTGCCGTACCGGGTGGCGCAGCGGCGTCTGATCGTGAGCCTCGACCACCGCGTCGACGAACGCGGAGATAGCCGACGATCCCGCCCACAGCGATATAAAGAAGCCCAGCGAAACCACTTCGCCGCGAGCACCCCGATCGATGTCGGCGATCGTCGGCTCGATGATTTCGTGAACGACGCTCGGCGAGAACACCTTGTTGGACATCGAGACCAAACGCTGTTCGATGTCCGACATCACGTCCGGACCGAAGAGGGGAGCGACATAAGCCAGGCTGCCCAGCATTCCCAACAACAGCGGAGGCAACGACAGCGCTGACCAGAAGGCCGCTTGTGCAGACTCAGAGAAGATGGAGTCGTCCCAGCTTTTCGAGACCGCCCGCTTGGTGATGCGCCAGACGTGATGGCGCGAGGGCTTCACTGCTGGGTCGCTCATGACCTGTTCAGGATTCCCGACGAACGGCGATGACGCCAGGACTGCAGGTCGCGAGTCGTGTCTTAGGCCTCCAGGGGGTCGGCGCTGATTTCCAGCACCGCGGACAGCTCGATCAGCTTCGCCTCGTGCTCGTTGGCGTGATGCTGGCAGAACAGAAGCTCTGCACCCGAGGGCAGCTTCGCGCGGACGCGCGCGGCAGCGTTGCACCGGTCGCACCGGTCGGCCCGGGTCAACTCAGGACTAGTCAGGGTCGCGTTCATGGCTACTCCGTTCTGCCTTCTCCACACTTTCTCAGATGTCTGCGCTTTTGGCCGTCTTCACCGCGGGTTTACCCGTTGTGTCGTTTCTCACCCCTGCCTGTGCAGCGCTGCGGGCAGGATGGCGTTATGGCTCAAGAGCAGCCGGTGCTGGTCCACCTGTGTCGCACCGACGACTGGTCGGCCGCCAGGATCAGTGGCGAAGTACGACCCGAGTCCCTTGCCAGCGTGGGGTTCATCCATTTGTCGACACCGGAACAAGTGCACCTACCGGCTAACCGGCTCTTCCGTGGTCGCGAAGACCTGGTGCTGCTGCACATCGATCCGTCTCGCCTGGACTCGCCCATTCGTTGGGAACTAGGGGTAGCAACGGATCCGGAGTCGATGCTGTTCCCGCATCTGTACGGCGCGTTGCCCGTTGGTGCTGTGATCAATGTCACCAGCTACCGGCCGTCGGCTGACGGATCCTTTCCGTCGGCCGGGGGATCGGTCGGCGAGTAGGCGTCGGCCTCGATCTCCACCAGCAAATCGGGCGCGATGAGGGCGGCGACTTCGACCATGGTGGCGGCGGGCCGGATGTCGCCGAAAACCTCGGCGTGCGCCGCCGCGACGTCATGCCAGCGCGATATGTCGGTCACGTAGATCCGGGTTCGAACGACATCGCGCAGCCCGGCCCCGGCCTGATTGAGCGCGATCTCGATGCGCCGCAACACTTCTCGCGTCTGAGCGCCGATATCGTCGATGGGCCCGGGTCCGGTCGTCCCGGCCACGGCGACATGCGGGCCGAACCGCACCGCCCGCGAGGAACCGACGATTGACTCGAAATCGGATCCGGACGAGACAAGGACGCGATCGGCCGACATTCGGCCAAGTTAGGACACCAACGTCGCAGCCGCAGTCGAATCAGTGCAGTGCCGGTCCGGTCAACCGATCTGATAGGAACCAGGCGACGTGGAGAAGAAGTGGCCGCTACTCGAGTCGGTGCACTTCATCGCCGATGGCTCGGCAGTGCAGCTGAAGGTGCCGGAAAACAGTGTCTGCCCGTCAGCGAGGACCTGCTCACCCTGCACGTGCAGGGTGTCGTTGTGACAGTCCATCGTGACGCCGCCGCTGGACAGCGCGAAGCGATCACCCCACGCGGAGTGCTGGGCGCACGGTGGCGGCGGCGTGGGGATCGTGTAGGCGCGGTTGCTGATCTCGCACGCCGCGCCGCCACTGCTCAGGTTGCATGAGACATTTCCTGCAGAATTCTGGAATTGGTAATTCTGCGCCGGCGCAGGCGAGGGTGATGGTGCAGGGTTCGACGGACCGCCGGCGTACGCGGTTGCAGGGAGTCCAATCATCGCGACTGCCGACACCATCGACATCGCCTGAATCGCAATCATTTTCATGGCACTTACTCGCATTCTGTTGGGGAACCAGTTCTTTGGCTGGGCATGGCCTGAATGGCGCTGGCGCCGCCCGGCAAGATTCGTTGCGACAGGCGGCTTTTGCTGGCATTTGCCGGACACCTCCGCAGCCCTCGAGAACGGTGTCGGAGCCACAATTGGCTCTGATCTTGCGCAGCCGTCGATGTACGGTGTGGTGCCGAATATCTTGGAGTATTGGCTATCGCGGCGCGACGCCAGCGTCAAAGAACCTACGGGTCCTGCACCTTAGGGGCCGATATGAGGTGGTTGAAGGACTGCCGCCGCTGACGCCCTAGCAGTAGCCGTCTCTAATTCCAGCACCGATTCTGGCATCGTTGCGGAGATGGATGCGCGTTCGGAGCCGGGTCTCGACGATCCGTTCGAAGAGGCGATTGACAATGCGCTGAACTCGTTGCCCGCCGATCTCCGTGCGGCGATGAGCAATGTTGCGATCCTCGTCGAGGACGAGCCTCCCGACGGGCGGCCGCTGCTCGGCCTGTACCGCGGTGTACCGCTGCCGCGAAGGAGTCGCACGTACAGCGGAGTGCTGCCCGACAAGATCAGCATCTTCCGCGGGCCGATCACGCGGCTTGCTGCCGGCGACGCCGCTCGTCTACGCCGCGAGGTCAGACACGTCGTGCTCCACGAGATCGCGCATCACTTCGGGATCAGTGACGCGCGGTTGATCGACCTCGATCGCTACTGACGTGACAAATCGCTACTGACGTGACAATGGGCACGATCTTGCCGCGCGCAAAGGGCAGGTGACCACCACCGTCCTAGTAGCGGCGGATGTTTGGGCGGCGAGGTCTGCCAAGATCCAGGCGACCATGCGGCCAACGCTACGGGGCGGCGGCCTTCGCCTGGCGATGGGCGCGCTGTCGAGTCGTACGGTCGACGAACTGTCGCTCAGTCCAGGTAGTCGCGCAGCACCTGAGAACGGCTGGGGTGGCGCAACTTTGACATCGTCTTCGACTCGATCTGCCGGATGCGTTCGCGGGTCACGCCGTAAACCTGGCCGATCTCGTCGAGCGTGCGCGGCTGACCGTCAGTGAGACCGAAGCGCAGCCGTACCACGCCGGCTTCACGCTCGGACAGCGTCTCCAGCACCGACTGCAACTGATCCTGCAGCAGCGTGAACGACACAGCGTCGACGGCCACCACGGCTTCGCTGTCCTCGATGAAGTCGCCGAGCTGGCTGTCGCCTTCGTCGCCGATGGTCTGGTCCAGCGAGATCGGCTCCCGGGCGTACTGCTGGATCTCCAGCACCTTCTCCGGGGTGATGTCCATTTCCTTGGCCAGCTCTTCGGGCGTGGGCTCGCGGCCCAGGTCCTGCAGCAGCTCACGCTGGATGCGGCCCAGCTTGTTGATCACCTCGACCATGTGCACCGGAATACGGATGGTGCGGGCCTGGTCGGCCATCGCGCGGGTGATCGCCTGGCGGATCCACCACGTCGCATAGGTCGAGAATTTGTAACCCTTGGTGTAGTCGAACTTTTCGACCGCGCGGATCAGTCCCAGGTTGCCTTCCTGGATCAGGTCGAGGAATGCCATGCCGCGGCCGGTGTAGCGCTTGGCCAGCGATACGACGAGTCGCAGGTTGGCCTCCAGCAGATGGTTTTTCGCGCGGTCGCCGTCGCGGCAGATCCACGCCATGTCGCGACGCTGCGCGGCGGGCAGCTTCTCGCCGCGGTCGGTCAGCTCCAACATCAGCTGGGTGGCGTAGAGGCCGGCTTCGATCCGCTTGGCCAGCTCGACTTCCTCCTCGGCGTTGAGCAGGGCCACCTTGCCGATCTGCTTGAGGTACGCGCGAACCGAGTCCGCGGACGCGGTCAGCTCGGCGTCTTTGCGGGCTTGCCGCAAGGCCTCTGACTCGTCCTCGTCCCAGACGAAATCGCCTGAGGCCTTGTCTTTTTCGCTCGGCTCGACGATCTCCTCGTCTTCGGCCGTTTCCTCGTCGGCAGCTTTGGCCGGGGTCACCACTGCTGCCTTGGTCTCGGCTTGACCGTCGGAAGGCCCTTCCGACGTGTCCTCCTCGAGATCCTCGAGCACCAGGTCCTCGGCGTCGAGATCGATCTCCGGCTCGCCGTCGAGGTCCTCGACCTCGTCTTCGGTCTCGACGTCGGCCGTCGTGACGTCGGCATCGTGCGGAGCGTCGTCGGCCGACGCCTTCTTCGGCCGTCCGCGTGCGGGCGCGGACTTGGCAGCGGCGCTCTTGGTCGCGGCGCGTGCCTTGGGTGCGGCGGCCGTCTTAGCGGGAGCTTTCGCAGCCTTTGTCGCTGTCTTTGTGGCGGAGCCGTTGGCGGCCTTGGCCGGCGAGCGCTTGGCGGCGCCGGCGGGGGACTTGGCGGCGGTGCGCTTCACCGGCTCCTCGGTCGCCGGTCGTGCTTTGGTCGCTGCCACGTAAACCCCTTCGGTAGGACTCACTTCCGGTGCTCTAGGCATGCTCAACCGGAATATCTCTGCTATGTCGGATGTCGGCGTCGATATCAGGGTGGATATTCGCCGCTATTCGGTTCGGGCGGCTGCCGGTGACCATTGTAACGACAGCGCGGCTATCCCCCGGTCACAGAGCGCAAATCAGTGCGTCACGTCGCGCGTCGCGGCCATCGCGGCGCCGACGATGCCAGCGGTGTTCTCTAGCGCCGCGGCCACCACCGGGGTGCGGTTTTTCAGCAGCGGCACCCACTGGTCGGCATTGCGGCTGACCCCGCCGCCGACGATGAAGAGTTCCGGGCTCATCGCGTTCTCGATGGCGACCAGCACCTTCGTCACTTGTTTGGCCCACTTTTTGAAGCTCCAGCCGCGCCGGTCCCGGACCGACGACGCGGCGCGGTGCTCGGCTTCCTTGCCGCCGACCTCGATGTGCCCGAACTCGGTGTTGGGCAGCAATATCCCGTTGTGAATGACCGCCGAGCCGATTCCGGTACCGAATGTGAGCAGCACCACCACGCCGGTGGCGTCCTTGCCGGCGCCGTAACGCTCTTCGGCCAGACCCGCCGCGTCGGCGTCGTTGAGGACGGTGACGTCCTGGCCGCTCAACTCCGAGCTGATCATGTCGCGAGCATTGGTCCCGATCCACTTCTTGTCCACATTGGCCGCGGTCCGCACGATGCCGTGAGTGACGACGCCGGGATAGGTGACCCCGAGCGGGCCGGTCCAGTCGAACTCCTTGACGACGGCGGCGATCGTCTTCGCGACGGCCTTGGGAGTGGCCGGCTGCGGTGTCGGCAGCTTGACCCGTTCGCCGATGAGCCGGCCGGTGTCCAGGTCGACGATGCCGCCTTTTATCCCGCTGCCGCCGACGTCGACGCCGAAACCCCTGCGCTGCGGCGTGTCGGACGGGGCGTTGCTCGGCTCGGCACTGGTCATCGAACCTCCTCGGCGAGACGTGGGTGTCGACAAAACCCTAATGCGTGGGGCAACGGTTGGTTGGCCCGTTACCCGGGCGTTGCTGAACCCGTCGTCGCCTGTGATGCGATGGATCGGTGAGCACACCTGAGAACCATCCGGCAGAGCTGCGGTCGGTGGCCGAGACGTTGGCACGAGAGGCGGCCGCCTTCGTCCGCCGTCGCCGGAGTGAGGTTTTCGGTACCGAGCCCGGTGGTGGGGACGACACCGCGGTGCAGACGAAGACGACCCCGACCGACCCGGTCACCATCGTCGACACCGAGACCGAGCAGCTGTTGCGTGATCGGTTGGCGCACCTGCGATCTGGTGATGCGGTTCTCGGTGAAGAAAGCGGCGGCCCCGCCGACCCGGGGGCCGCCGGCGACGGCGCCGTGACCTGGGTGGTGGACCCGATCGACGGAACGGTCAACTTCGTCTACGGCATCCCCGCCTATGCGGTGTCGGTGGCCGCCCAGATCAACGGCGAGTCGGTGGCCGGCGCGGTTGCCGACGTGCAGGGCGGTCGGCTGTATTCGGCCGCGACCGGCCTGGGCGCGCAGGTCGTCGATGCCGAGGGCACCCGCGCGTTGCGATGTAGCGCCGTCGCCGACTTGTCGCTGGCGTTGGTCGGCACCGGATTCGCCTACTCAGAACAACGTCGCACGGCCCAGGCGGAGCTGGTGTCAAAGGTGCTGCCGACGGTCCGGGATGTGCGCCGGATCGGCTCGGCGGCACTGGATTTGTGCATGGTTGCCGCGGGCCGGTTGGACGCCTACTACGAGCACGGCCTGAAGGTGTGGGACTGCGCGGCCGGGGCGCTCATCGCCGCCGAGGCGGGCGCACGGGTGCTGTTGCCGGAGCCGGGGGATCCGGACCGCAATGCCGCCCTCGTGGTCGCCGCGGCGCCCGGGATCGCCGATCAGTTGCTGGCCCGGCTGGCGGAATTCGACGGGCTGGCGCCGATTGCCGGGCTGACGGCTCAGCAGTTGGTCGAGTGGATCTTCGCCAGCAGCGCGGGGTCGGCCGGCTCGGAGCGAACCGGGCTTGCAGTCCGGCGAGCACGGAAGCGATGTCGTCGCTGTGCGCCAATGCGCCGAACTCGGTGCCCAGCACCAGGTCGACGGAGTCGTCGGTGCGGTCGTCGCGGTAGAGCTCGGTGCACGGTGCCACCAGCCACACGGCCGCGGCCCCGGCCTGACCGGCTTCGCCGAACCGGATCTGCCCCTGGCAGGTCAGCCGGGTCTGGCCGTAGATGGGATCGTTGGCGGCGGCCGGCTGGGCGAAACCGACGTCCTTCAGCGCGCCGGCGATCTCGGCGGCCTGACCGCCGCGTCCGCTGGCGTTCAGGACGCGCAGCTTGGTGTCGGCCAGTTTGGCCGGCGCGACGTTGATCATCGTGCTGCGCGAGACAGCGGACCCCAGGCGCGGCTGCGCCGGATCGGGTTGTTCGGGCGGCGGGTTGCACACCGTGGCCTCGTGAACTTCGGGTTGACGGGTGAGGGCGATCGTCCAGACCACCGCGCTGGCCACCAACAGCACCACGAGCAGGGCAATAGCGGGTCTGGCGTTGCGACGACGGAAGGGTCGACCGTGCTTGTCGAAGGCGGTACCCTCAGTGATTTGCGCGACCACGGTGGCACTCTAAGGCACTGCTGCGGCCCGATGTTTAGTGCGAGGTAGCGCGGCTAAATAATTAGTGTGACGTAAATCACACTTGAACACTCTGGTATCCGGGCACGAATCATTTGGTGGATGCGTTCGACGCTGGTACAAAGCTTTGCTTGCAGGGTTACGAGGGGACAGATGATGGCTACCGATTACGACGCCCCACGGCGTACCGAAACCGACGACGTTTCAGAGGACTCCTTGGAGGAGCTCAAAGCACGGCGAAACGAAGCGGCGTCGGCGGTAGTTGACGTCGACGAGTCCGAATCCGCCGAGTCTTTCGAGCTGCCCGGCGCCGACCTGTCCGGCGAAGAGTTGTCCGTTCGCGTCATTCCCAAGCAAGCTGACGAATTCACCTGCTCCAGCTGCTTTCTGGTGCAACACCGCAGTCGTCTCGCGAGCGAGAAGAACGGCGTCATGATCTGTACGGACTGCGCGGCCTGATTCCGATGGTCGGGGAGTCGCCGACTAACTGCGCAACGCCGACAACACCCGCTCGGGGTGGCGGGAACTCACCAGCCAATACGGCGTTGGATCGTCGGCGTCGTCGAGAACGACGAGTACCAGGGGCCCGACCCAACCTCGATGCACCACGAAAGCGGCCGGGTCGAGTTGCCGCCCCAGCGCCGCGGACTTGGCTGAGCGGGGAATATCCGCCGATCTGGAGATCACCGTGACCGGCAGGTGTGCTTCGCCGGCCCACAGCTCGACGCCGTCGTCACCGCCGGTCACCTGGATCTCGATGCGGCCCAGCCACAGCAGCGTTCCGGCGGCGACCACGAACAACGCCGCGTACGGAATCCAGCGCGGGATGCTCGGCACGCCCTTGTTGATTTCCAGGGAGATGATCGTCGCGAGCGCGAAACCCAGTGGCCACCACCACCACGGGACCCACAAACGCTCGCGATATCGCACGCTTTGCGGCGTGACTGGCGTACCTGACACCCGGTCAAGGGTAATCTGTGGCCCCGTGTCGACCAGTCTGGCGGTTGTTCGTCTCGACCCCGGGCTTCCGCTGCCCGCCCGGGCCCACGACGGTGACGCGGGGGTGGATCTCTACAGCGCCGAGGACGTCGAACTGGCGCCCGGTCACCGCGCGCTGGTGGGCACCGGCATCGCGGTCGCCATTCCGCACGGGATGGTCGGGCTGGTGCACCCGCGGTCCGGATTGGCTGCGCGGGTTGGGCTTTCGATCGTCAACAGTCCGGGCACCATCGATGCCGGTTACCGAGGTGAGATCAAGGTCGCGCTGATCAATCTCGACCCCGCGGCGCGCGATCATCGTCAACCGCGGTGACCGGATTGCCCAGTTGCTGGTGCAGCGCGTCGAGCTCGTCGACCTCGTCGAGGTGTCGTCGTTCGACGAGGCCGGGCTGGCAGATACCTCCCGTGGCGGCGGCGGCCACGGCTCCTCCGGCGGACATGCGAGTCTTTGACGCCGACGACGAGAGCAGGCAGTGCGATCCGGAAGGGCAGAGGAGTGGCGCAGCTGATGGCATTCGGTAGACGTAAATCCAACGAACAGCCGGTCGACGAGCCGGAAGTCGCGGACACCCCGGTCCAGGCCCCGGTGGCCGACGACGCGGATGGCCCGTTCGACATCGAAGACTTCGACGACGACGCCGCGGTCGCCGCCGAGGGGCGTCTGGACCTCGGCTCGGTGCTGGTGCCGCTGCCGCCCGCGGCGCAGTTGCAGGTCGAGTTGACCGAGACCGGGGTGCCGAGCGCGGTGTGGGTGGTGACCGCCAACGGCCGTTTCACCATCGCCGCCTATGCGGCGCCCAAGACCGGCGGCCTGTGGCGTGAGGTCGCCGGCGAGCTGGCCGAGTCGCTGCGCAACGACGGCGCCTCGGTGACGATCCAGGACGGCCGCTGGGGCCGCGAGGTCGTCGGGACCGCTACCGGTGTCGTGCGGTTCATCGGGGTAGACGGTTATCGCTGGATGATCCGCTGCGTGGTGAACGGCTCGGTCGAGACCATCGACGCGCTCACAGAAGAAGCACGGGAAGCGTTGGTGGACACCGTGATTCGACGCGGTGATACTCCGTTGCCGGTTCGCACGCCGTTGCCGGTCCAGCTGCCCGAGCCGATGGCGTCACAGCTGCGCGAGGCCGCGGCGGCGCAGGGCGCCGGCGGCGGACAGGCGATCGCGCAGCCCGACCCCGAGGTCGCAAGCGAACAAGGCGAGCCGACGGAGCGTCGCAGCGCCTCGGGTTCGGCCATGCAGCAGCTGCGCAGCACCGGCGGCTGAGCCGGCCCGCTCAGGCGTCGACGAGCGCTGCCAGGCAGGCGGCACCGAGCGCGGCCGGGTCCGCGCCGAGCTGGTCCAAGGTGATCGTTCGCAACGCTGCGTGCGGCGCAGCCGCCGCCCATTCCCGTCCGACGTCGAGCGGATGAATCGGGTCGTCGCTGGCTGCGACGACGCCCATCGGCGTCGTCAGTCCTTGCAACTGCGCGTGGCTCGGGGCGACGTAGCCGGCCGCTTCGTCCATGGCGTCCGGCAGATGCGGCCACTGGCCGCGCCACGACCGGGCCAACTCCTCGGCGAGCCACGGCGGGCTGGACGCCCGCATCTGCGTCGTCGTCGCGGCCAGGCCGTTGCTCGCGCAGCTGCTGGGCGGAGTACCGCGCCGCCAACGCGGCCGGGGAACTGCGCCGGCTCGCCGGTCCACGCCGGCAAAGCGGCCAACACGGCGACCGTGCGGCCGGGGTGGCGCAGGGCCCAGGTCAGCGACACCGCGGCGCCGATCGACACGCCGCCGACCGCGATCGGACCGTTGCCGGCGGCACCGTCCAACGCCGCCAGGTAGCCCTCGATCAAGCGGTCGGGCTCCGGCCGCGGCGCCAGCAGCCGGGCCCCGGCGGCGTGCAGCGGAGCGGCGAAGGCACGGGCGACGTAGTCGTCGTCGGATCCGGTTCCCGGGCAGCAGGACGGTTGTCACCCCGCGCAGGTCGATAGCCACCCCTAGATATTGCCCGGGCGTCGCGTGGGTTTGGGGGAACCATCGGGTCTACGGTGTCCGTTGTCGTGAGAGGATCGGTCCGGTACCGAGGTGAACCAACAAGCAAGGATGCTCAGGAGAGGCCATGGCGGCGGAAGGTTATCTGCGCCGGCTGACTCGTCGGTTGACGGAGGACCCCGAGCAGCGTGACGCCGAGGAGCTGCGCGACGAGGCAGTGAACACCGGCGCGCAGCGGGCCATCGACTGTCAGCGCGGCCAGGAGGTCACTGTCGTCGGAACACTGCGCAGCGTGGAGTGCAAAGGCAAGGGTTGCCCCGATGGGGTGCGCGCCGAATTGTTCGACGGCACCGACACGATCGCGTTGGTGTGGTTGGGGCAGCGCAGGATTCCCGGGATCGAGTCAGGGCGCACGCTGCGGGTGCAGGGCCGGCTCGGCAAGCTGGAAGACGGCACCAAAGCGATTTACAACCCGCACTACGAAATTCAGCGATGAGGCGCGTTTCGTGAACCGTGCCACAGACGCCGGCGACACGACTGAGGTGGTCGCCGTCGAACGCACTCCCGCGGACCGGGTGAGGGATCAGCTGGGCGGTGTCGCCGGGCTGATCTACTCGGCGATCCCGGCTCTGGTGTTCGTGGGTACCGAGCGGCTGCTGGGGCTGGCCGTCGCGGCCGGCGCCGCCCTCGGCTCTGCCGTGCTGATCCTGTTGTGGCGGATGGTCCGGCGCGAGTCGCTGCAGCCGGCGGTGTCCGGGCTGATCGGCGTCGCGGTCTGTGCGCTGATCGCCTACCTGCTGGGCGAGTCCAAGGGCTATTTCCTGCTTGGAATCTGGACGTCGCTGCTGTGGGCGGCGGTGTTCGGGACATCGATCCTGATCCGACGGCCCGTCGTCGGCTACATCTGGAGCTGGCTGCACGGGCACGACCGGGCCTGGCGCACCGTGCGCCGGGCCGTCTACGCCTTCGATGTCGCGACGCTCACCTGGGTCCTGGTGTTCGCGGCCCGCTTCGTGGTTCAGCGGGTGCTCTACGACACCAACCACGAGGGCTGGCTGGTGGTGGCCAGGATCGCGATGGGCTGGCCGCTGGCCGCCGCGGCCGCGCTGGTGACCTTCCTGGCGGTCAAGGCGGCCCAGCGCGCGCTGGAGGCCGCCGGCGTCACTCCGACTGCAGTAGCAGCCGACTGAGCTCCTCCTCCGACTCAGTGACGGCGACGAACAGCAGCTCGTCGCCACCTTCGAGCGGTTCGTCGTCTTGCGGCACGATGACCCGGGGCCCGCGCAGAATCGTGACCAGCGCGACGTCTCGCGGCAGCTGCAGCTTCTTGACCGGCTTGCCGCCCCACGGCGTATTGTCCGGCAGCGTGATCTCGACCAGGTTGGCCTGACCCCTCCGGAACTCCATCAGCCGGACCAGGTCGCCGACCGCAACGGCCTCCTCGATCAGCGAACACAGCATGCGCGGGGTGGACACCGCCACGTCGACACCCCAGGCGTCGGTGAACAGCCACTCGTTGCGGGGATCGTTGACCCGGGCGACCACCCGAGGCACCGCGAATTCGGTCTTGGCCAGCAGGCTGAGCACCACGTTCGCCTTGTCGTCGCCGGTGGCGGCCACCACCACGTCGAACTCGTGCAGTTGCACCGACTCCAGCACGCTCACTTCGCAGGCGTCGCCGAGCCGCCAGTGCGCCGCCGGGATCGCTTCGGGGTCGATGTGGTCGGGGTTGCGCTCGATCAGCGACACGTCGTGCCCGTTGCCGACCAACTCCCGGGTGACCGAGCGGCCGACCGCGCCGGCACCTGCCACGGCGACTTTCATGACTCGCTGTCCTCACCGGGCGGCAACGCCGCGATGGCCACTGCCTCGGCTGCGCGCCCGGAAATGGCGGCGATATAAACCTGATCTCCGGCCTGGATGACGGTTTTGGGCTCGGGAAGCACGCCGGTCCCGAACCGGATCAGAAACGCGACGCGGGCGCCGGTCGCGGCTTCCAGATCGGTGGCCCGGCGGCCCACCCAGTCTTCGTGCAAGACGACTTCGGCGACGGCGACGGTGCCGGTCGGGTCTCGCCACTTGGTCGTCTCGCCCTCCCGGGTGAGCGCGTTGAGCAGCCGATCGGTGGTCCACGGAACGGTGGCGATGGTGGGAATGCCGAGACGCTCGTAGACCTCGGCGCGTTTGGCGTCGTAGATCCGCGCGACGACGCGCCGCACGCCGAACGTCTCCCGGGCCAGCCGCGCCGAGATGATGTTGGAGTTGTCACCAGACGACACCGCGGCGAACGCGTCGGCATCTTCTATACCGGCTCGCAGCAGCACGTCCCGGTCGAAGCCCAGGCCGTGCACGCGTTCCCCGGCGAACTCGGGACTCAGCCGGCTGAACGCAGTGCCGTCGCTATCGATCACCGCGACGTCGTGCCCGATCCGAGACAGGCCGTCGGCGACCGACGAGCCCACCCGGCCGCACCCCATCACAACCACTCGCATTTGAGGTCTCCTCGGTCTGCGTCCCGGTCGCAAACTTTCTCGATTAGCAAACCGTACCGGCAGGCGCGGCTACGCCTACTCTTGGCTCTCGTGTCCAAACTCTCGACTGCGGCGCGCCGATTGGTT
This sequence comes from uncultured Actinomycetota bacterium, assembly GCA_963741555.1. Lineage (GTDB taxonomy): Bacteria > Actinomycetota > Actinomycetes > Mycobacteriales > Mycobacteriaceae > Mycobacterium. The sequence goes on from CAVUIH010000014.1 coordinate 328,101, forward strand.
CTGGGTCAGCCGTTTCGCAGCGACCGGCTGAGCCACACCCTGCTGCCCAAGCGCATCGCCTTGCCGGTGTTCGCCTCCGATGCCTTGTCGTCGGTTGCGTACGCGCCCGAAGAGATCTTCCTCATGCTGTCGGTGGCCGGGCTCGCGGCATACTCGCTGACACCGTGGATCGGCGTCGCCGTCGCAGCGGTGATGCTGGTCGTGGTGGCCAGCTACCGGCAGAACGTGCATGCCTATCCGTCCGGCGGCGGCGACTACGAGGTGGTCACCACCAACCTGGGCCCCAATGCCGGACTCACGGTGGCAAGCGCACTCATGGTGGATTACGTTTTGACGGTTGCTGTTTCGACGGCATCGGCGATGTCGAACATCGGATCGGCCATCCCGTTCGTGGCCAACCACAAGGTGCTGTTCTGTGTCAGCGCGATCTTGTTGGTGATGGCGCTGAACCTGCGCGGCGTGCGTGAATCCGGGCTGGCGTTCGCGATCCCGACCTACGCCTTCATCGCCGGCGTGGGAATCATGCTGGTCTGGGGCCTCTTTCGGATTTACGTGTTGGACGAACCGGTACGGGCTGAGTCCGCGAGCTTCGTGATGCATGCCGAGCGCAACTCGATCGCCGGCTTCGCGTTGGTGTTCCTGGTGGCGCGGTCATTCTCGTCGGGCTGTGCGGCGCTCACCGGTGTCGAGGCGATCAGCAACGGGGTACCGGCCTTCCAAAAACCCAAGTCGCGCAACGCGGCAACGACGCTGCTACTGCTCGGCACCATCGCGGTCAGCCTGTTCATGGGCATCATCTTGCTGGCCAAGGAGACCCGGGTTCAAGTCGTCGACAATCCCGCTGCTCAGCTCGCCGGCATCCCGCGCGACTATCAGCAGAAGACTCTGGTCACTCAGATCGCGCAGGCCGTGTTCGGCGGCTTCCAGATCGGCTTCCTGCTGATCGCCGTTGTGACCGCGCTCATCCTGGTGCTCGCGGCCAACACGGCGTTCAACGGATTCCCGGTCTTGGGATCGGTGCTGGCGCAGCACAGTTACCTGCCCCGGCAGCTGCACACTCGCGGCGACCGGCTGGCGTTCTCCAACGGAATCGTGTTCCTGGCGGTGGCTGCTCTTGCGGCGATCATCGCGTTCCGGGCGCAAGTCACCGCGCTGATTCAGCTCTACATCGTCGGGGTGTTCATTTCGTTCACGCTCAGCCAAATCGGTATGGTCCGGCACTGGACCCGCTTGTTGCGGAACGAAACCGATCCGGCGGTCCGCCGGACCATGATGCGGTCTCGGGTCGTCAACACCGTCGGCTTCGTGGCGACCGGCACGGTGCTGGTCGTCGTCCTGGTCACCAAATTTCTTGCCGGCGCCTGGATCGCAATTGTGGCCATGACACTGCTCTTTGTAGTGATGAAGATGATTCGCAAGCATTACGACGCGGTCTCCCGGGAACTGCATGAGCAGAACGTCGAGGATGAAGACGTCGTCCTGCCCAGCCGCAACCATGCCGTGGTGCTGGTGTCGAAGCTGCACCTACCGACGCTGCGCGCGCTGGCCTATGCGCGTGCAACCCGGCCCGACGTCCTGGAGGCCGTCACCGTCAGCGTCGACGACTTCGAAACCCGCACGCTGGTTCGCCGATGGGAAGACACCGACATCAGCGTCCCGCTCAAGGTAATCGCATCGCCCTACCGTGAGATCACCCGTCCGATACTCGATTACGTCAAGCGGGTGAGCAAAGAGTCGCCGCGCACCGTGGTGACGGTGTTTCTCCCTGAGTACGTGGTCGGCCATTGGTGGGAGCATGTGCTGCACAACCAGAGCGCACTTCGGCTCAAAGGCCGACTGCTGTTCATGCCCGGGGTGATGGTGACATCGGTTCCCTGGCAACTCAATTCGTCGGAGCGGCTCAAGACGATGCATCCGCATGCGGCTCCCGGCGACGCCCGGCGGGGGATCTTCGATTGACCCCGGATGTGCCGCCGGCCCCGGCGGAGTTGACGTTGACGGTCGGCCCGCCGGCCAACGGGGGCAGTTGCGTGGCGCGTCACGACGGCCGGGTGGTGTTCGTTCGCTACTCGTTGCCCGGCGAACGGGTACGGGTGCGGGTCACCGCGGACCGGGGTTCGTACTGGCACGCCGAGACGGTCGAGGTGCTCGAACCCTCAAGCGACCGCATCGCGTCGCTCTGCCCGATCGCCGGCGTGGACGGGGCCGGGTGCTGTGATCTGGCTTTTGTCGATCCGGCGGCGGCACGTGCATTGAAAGCCGAAGTGGTATCCAATCAACTTGCCCGCCTTGGTGATTACCAGTGGCATGAAGCGGTCCTGCCGCTGTCGGACGACGGTGCGACGGGTTGGCGGACCCGGATCAGGCTGGACGTCGGCGCTGACGGCCGCGCCGGCTTTCATCGCCACCGCAGCGACGAGCTGGTCGCCGATCTCGGCTGCGGTCAGCTGCCGATCGGAATGATCGACGGCCTGGCGAGCACCGAATGGCCGCCGGGCGCACACGTTCATGTCGTCGTCGACGATGACGGTCAGCGCCATGTGGCACGCACGGTGCGACAGGGCCGGCGCAACGTGACGGAGGTGATCGAGGGCGGCTATTACGGGCTGCAGCGAGTCGGCCGGCACAGCTGGCAGGTTCCGGTGACCACGTTCTGGCAGGCGCATCGCCATGCCGCGCAGACGTATAGCGAGTTGGTCAGCGACTGGGCCCAACTCGGGCCCGGCATGACGGCGTGGGACCTCTACGGCGGCGTCGGTGTTTTCGCCGCGGCGCTGGGTGACGCGGTGGGGGAGTCCGGTCAGGTGGTCAGCGTCGACAGCGCACGGGCCGCGTCCCGGGCGGCGCGCACGACGTTGACCGATCTGCCGCAGGTGCGGGTGATCAGCGATTCGGTGCGTCGGGTGTTGACCGCTCAGCGCGGCACCGCTGACGTGGCTGTGCTGGACCCGCCGCGTGCCGGCGCCGGACGTGAGGTGATCGATCTGCTGGCCGCGGCCGAGGTCCCGCGAATCGTGCACATCGGCTGCGAGGCAGCGTCATTCGCCCGCGACATCGGTCTGTATCAGAGTCACGGCTACGCTGTCGGCGAGATTCGGGTCTTCGACTCGTTCCCGCTGACCCATCACATCGAATGCGTCGCGCTGTTGACGCGTTGACGCACCGAATCACGCGAGGACGAAATACCGGAGCCACAAGTAGAGCGCGCAGAGCACGGTTGAGATCGCGGTGACCACGATGCCCTTGCGGGTGAACTCCCCGAAAGAGATGGGGTGGCCGGAGCGCATGGCGATGCCGAGCATGACGATGTTGGCGCTGGATCCGACGGCGGTCAGGTTGCCGCCCAGGTCGCCGCCGAGCGCCAGCGACCACCACAGCACGTGGTGGTGGTCCGGTCCCGTCATTGTCGCGGCCAGGTGGCTGACGATCGGCGTCATGGTGGCCACGTAGGGGACGTTGTCGATGAACCCGGACACCAGTGTCGAGATACCCAGGATCAGCATGGTCGTCAATAGGACGTTGCCACCGGTGAAGTCGGCTGCCAACTCGCCCAGATACTTGATGACCCCGGTCTTGAACAGGGCGCCGACCATGATGAACAGGCCGACCATGAACAGCAGGGTGTCCCATTCAACGTTGGACAGGTACTCCGACTGTTCCATCCGTGAGGTCAGGATGAGTATTCCGGCGCCCAGCAACGCGATCAAAGATGGCGCGACGTGGATGGCCGGGGCGAGGATGAACCCGGCCAACACCACGAGCATCACAACGCCACACCTGATCAGCAGCCGGTGATCTCGGATCGCGTCACTCTCTTGTAGCGACATGACGTCAGCGACTTTTTCGGCGCTGACGGCCGAAAGCCCGCGGAACAGCACCGGCGATACGGCGAGCAGGACCAGCAGCACAATGACGACGATCGGTGCCATGTTCACCAGAAAGGCGTTGAAGGACAATGCCTTGCGGGCGCCGATGATGATGTTGGGCGGATCGCCGACCAGCGTCGCCGCGCCTCCGACGTTGGAGGCGAACACCTCGGCCATGAGCAGCGGTACCGGGTTGATGTCCAGCGCATCGCAGACCAGCAAGGTGACCGGGGCGATCAGCAATACCGAGACGACGTTGGGCAGGATGGCCGAGGCGAACGCCATCACCACCATCAGCAGGATCATGATCCGCAGTGGCGAGCCGTTGGCGCGCTTGACGGCCCAGATCGCGACGTACTCGAAAACACCGGTCTGGCGCAGGATGCTGACGATCATCATCATCCCGAGCATCAGAAAGATGACGTCCCAGTCGATTCCGTTGTCCTGGGAGTAGAACACGTCGGGGGAGTCCATCGCGGGCAGGCAGATCATCAGCCCGGCGCCCACCAACGCAACCTTGGTCTGGTTGAAACGCTCGCTGATGATGAATGCGTAGGCGACAACGAACACCGTGATCGCGTAGTACATCATTGGCGCGACTACCCCGGATGCCCGATCAGTGCTTCGGTGCTGCGGCCAGCAGGGACACGATGATGAAGCCGATGCTGACGGCCGCGATCTTCGACGGTCTCCCCGACACGGCTGGCAGCCTACAACAGAACCCTGGCGCATTCCTGTGAGGAAGGTTGCATCGCAACAGGTTTCGGCTGGACCGTTAACCAAAGGTGAACTGGTTCAAAACGGCGCAGTGGTCAGCTCAGCACGAAGTACCGCAGCCACAAATAGACCGCACTTAGCACGGTGGAGATCGCGGTGATCACGATGCCCTTGCGGGTGAACTCCCAGAACGAGATCGTGTGACCGGATCTTAAGGCGATGCTCAGCATGACGATGTTGGCGCTGGATCCCACGGCGGTCAGATTGCCGCCCAAGTCGCCGCCCAGCGCCAGCGACCACCACAGCACATGGTGGTGGAAAGGACCCGACATCGCTGGGATCAACTGGCTGACGATCGGTGTCATGGTGGCCACGTAGGGGACGTTGTCGATCACGCCGGATGCCACCGTCGAGAAAACCAGGATCAACATGGTCGCGACCAACGCATTTCCCCCGGTCGCATCGGCCGCCCAATGGCCCAGAATCTGGATGACCCCCGTTTTGAGCAGTGCGCCCACCATGATGAACAGGCCGACCATGAACAGCAGCGTGTCCCATTCGACGTACGAGAGGTAGTCGGACTGTTCCAGTCGGGACACCAAGATCAGGGTGCCGGCGCCCAGCATTGCCACCAGCGACGGCGCTATATGGATCATCGGCGACACGACGAACCCGATGAGCACCGCGAGCATGACGACGCCACACTTGATAAGCAACCGCCGATCCTGAATCACCTCATGCTCTTTGAGGGACATCACCTCGGCGATCCGCTCGGGAGCGACCGCGGGAAAGCCGCCGAATAGCAGCGGCGACATCGCGATCAGGACCACCAGGATGATGACGACGACAGGCCCCATGTGCACGAGGAAGGTGTTGAACGACAGGCCCTCATGAGCGCCGATGATGATGTTCGGTGGGTCGCCGACCAGAGTCGCTGCCCCGCCGATGTTGGAGGCGAATACTTCGGCCATCAGCATCGGTACCGGGTTGATTTCGAGCCGGTCGCACACCAGCAGGGTGACGGGGGCGATCAGCAACACCGAAACCACGTTGGGAAGCACAGCGGAGGCCAGCGCCATCACCAGCATCAGCAGAATCATGATGCGCAGTGGGGAACCATTGGCGCGCTTGGCAGCCCAGATCGCAGCGTATTCGAATATTCCGGTATGGCGCAGAACGCTGACGATCATCATCATGCCGAGCATCAGAAAGATGACGTCCCAGTTCATCCCGCTTTCCAGCGAGTAGAACACGTCGGGCGAATCGATCACCGGCAAACAGACCATGAGTCCGGCGCCGATCAGCGCAACCGTGGTCTTGTTGAACCGCTCGCTGATGATGAATGCGTAGGCGACCACGAACACCGTGATCGCGTAGTACATCATCGGCGCGATTTCCTCAAGCCCTGCTCACTCTTTCAGCGCCGCGGCCAACAGGCGTGATGCCGTGATCACCCCTTGTAACTTGCGACCTTTGACTACAGTGACCAGGGGGCTTCGCATGCGCGCCATGACCTCGGCTACCTCGATGATGGTGTCGTCGGCGTCGACCACGGGCACGCGTTGAGGTTGCTTTGGCAACATGTCGCGAATCGTCTTGTCGCGCAGCTTTTCTGCGGCATGGTCGGACATGGACTCGGTGAAAACGCTAGCCAGCCCGGGGTCTTCTAGCACATAGCCGGGCACGATGAACCGGACGACTTGGGAGGCCGGTAGCACGGCGTAGGGCATCTCGGACCTTTCGGTGACGACCACGATTCCGTTCAGCCGGTGCTCGATGAGCAAGCGGACCGCATCGAGGGCGGGGGAGTTGATGTTGACAACCGGGAACGCCTCGACGATCTGCTCGGCCAGCACGCGGCCCATCATAAGTGTCTTCGCCGACCCAGCGCGACCGGGTGCCATGTTGTTCGGTCGATAAGCGGCCGCCGCCCGGCGGTTGATCAGTGTCTCAGCGCCGCGGCCAGTAGACGTGATGCGGTGATCACCCCGTGCAGCTTGTTGTCTTTGACCACGGCGACCAGCGGACTTCTCATGCGCGCCATGACCTCGGCTACCTCGATGATGGTGTCGTCCGCCTCGGCGACGGGCACGTGCTGGGGTTGCTTTGGCAGCATGTCGCGAATCGTCTTGCCGCTCAGCTTTTCTGCGGCGTGGTCAGCCATCGACTCGGTCAGCACGGCGGCCAGCCCCGGGTCGTCTTGCACATAGCCGGGCACGATGAACCGCACGACTTGGGAGGCTGGGAGCACGGCGTACGGCGTCTCGGAGGTCTCGGTGACAACTACGATTCCGTTCAGCCGGTGCTCGGCGAGCAGACGGACCGCATCAAGCGCATCTGAGTCGATATTCACGACCGGGAACTTCTCATCGAGATCCTCTGCTCGCACACCGATACAATACTTGCGCCGAGAAGCTCCGGTGACCGGGATCGCCGTCAGGATTTCGTAGGCTTCGGTCGGGCTAAGCCAAGGCGAAGTAGCGCACCCACAAATAACCGACGGAAATGACGAACGAGACCGCGGTCACCACCGCCCCCCTTCGGGTGAAGTCCCAGAAGGAGACGTGAGCGCCGGCGCGTTCGGCGAGTCCGACGATGACGATATTCGCGCTGGACCCGATGGGGGTGAGGTTGCCCCCGAGGATGGTGCCCAGTATCAGGGCCCACCACAACACGTCGTGATTACCGGGGCCGTGCAGGGACGGGGCGAACTCGGCGACGATGGGCGTCATGGTGGCGGCGTAGGGAACGTTATTGACAAGGCCGCTGAACAAGAACGACACGCCCAGGATCAGCATTGTCGTCAGCCATAGGTTGTCGCCGGTCGCGTGGCTGGCCGCATGGGCCAACTTACTGATGACGCCGGTCCGCACCAGGGCCCCGACCATGATGAACAGTCCCGCGAAGAAGAGCAGGGTCTCCCACTCGACGCTGGACAGGTAGAAGTCACGGCTCAGGCGGGAGGTGATGATCAGGATGCCAGCGCCGGTCATCGCCACCAGTGACGGCTCCATGTGGATTTCATGGTGCGCGACGAATCCGGCAAACACCGCGACCAGGACGATCCCGGATTGGATCAGCAGCTTGCGATCACGGATCGCTTCGCCCTGGTCGAGCGCCATCACATCAGCGACGCGCTCCGGTTCGACGGTGTAAAAGCCCCGGAACAGGCTGGGCAACAGCGCTATCAGGGCGACGAGCACGATGATCACCGCTGGCGCCATGTTGGCCAGGAACGAAATGAAACTCAGGTGGGCTCCGGTGCCGATGATGATGCTGGTCGGATCACCGACCAGGGTCGCCGCGCCACCGATATCGGAGGCGAAGGACTCGGCGATGAGAAATGGCGCTGGACTGATCGCTAGCCGGTCGGCTATCAGCACGGTGACCGGTGCGATCAACAAGACCGTGGTGACGTTGTCCAGGAAGGCCGATCCGACCGTGGTGACCAGCACCAGCAGGATCATGATCCGCATGGGCGAGCCCTTGGCGCGTTTGGCCGACCAGATCGCTATGTATTCGAATACGCCGGTCTGGCGCACCACGCTGACGATGATCATCATCCCGAGGAGCAAGAAGATGACGTCCCAGTCGATCCCGGTGTCGCGTGAGTAGAAGACTTCATCGGAGTTGACCACCGGAAGGAAGAACACGGCCACCGCGCCGGCCAGCGCCACCATCGTCTTGTTGAAACGCTCAGTAGTGATCAACGCGTAGGCGATGATGAACACCGCGGATGCGTAGATGCGTGAACTGTGCTCATGCTCATAGGTGGTCCTGCCGTCGGGCACGCGCCTGGCTGGGCATGTGCGGCCAAGCGGCGCTCAAGATTTGAGCGCCGCGGCCAGCAGGCGTGACGCAAAGATCACGCCGTGCAATTTCTTGTCCTTGGTGACTGCGATCAACGGGGTTCGCCCCTGCACCATCTCCGCGGCCACCTTGGTGATGGTGGCAATGCGCATCGACCGAAGGAATGTCGCGCAGGTAGTCGGGCAGCACGTCGCCCACCGTCTTACCCGCCAAATTCCGCATCGCCTCATCGAGTGTGGGTTCGCCGAGGACGCCGGCCAGTGCCAGGTCGTCCTGCACGTAGCGGGGCAGGATGAATCGCAGTATCGCGAACGCCGGAAGCACTGCGTACGGGTTCCCGGAAGTATCGGTGACCAGGAGTCCGGGCAGATGGTGCTCGGCGATCATGTGTGCAGCGTCGATTGCGTCGGAATCAATGCGCACGATGGGGAACTTCTCTTCGAGATCCTCTGCCCGCACACGGACACCATACTGAACCCCGGTGCTCCGCGTGACCTGGTGGGCAACCTAGCTCAAGGCGAAGTAGCGCACCCATAGGTAACCGAGGGAAAGTACGAACGAGACCGCGGTCACCACCGCCCCTCGTTTGGTGAAATCCCAGAAACGATACGGGATGTCCTGCGCGTTGCGCGATCCCGACCGCGACCACGTTGGCGCTGGCCCCGATGGGGGTGAGGTTGCCGCCGAGCACGGTACCCAGCAGCAATGCCCACCACAGCACACCGGAGGAGCCGGCGTGCCCGGGGATGGATGAAGCGAATTGTCCGACGACCGGTGTCATGGCGGCGGCATACGGAACGTTGTTGATAAAGCTGCCTAACGTGAACGACACGCCAAGGATCAGCACCGTCGCCGTCCAGGCGTCGCCGCGGGCCAGATGGCTGGCCTGCTCGGCCAAGTGGCTGATGACCCCGGTCCGCACCAGGGCGCCGACCATGATGAACAGTCCCGCGAAGAACAGCAGCGTTTCCCACTCGACGCCGGCCAGGTAGAACTCTCGCTCCAGCCCGGAGATCAGGATCAGGATGCCCGCGCCGGCCATCGCCACCAGCGACGGCTCCGTGTGGATCGCCTGATGCAGGACGAATCCGGCGAACACCGCGGCCAGGACGATCCCGCATTGCATCAGCAACCGGGGATCACGGATCGCTTCGCGCTCGTCGAGTGCCATGACATCGGCGACCCGCTCGGGATCGACGACGAAGAAGCCCGGAAACATGCGGGGCAGCAGCGCCACCAAAGCGGCGAGGACGAGGAGCACCGCCGGGCCCATGTTGGCCGTGAACGTGATGAAGCTCAGGTGCGCGCCGGTGCCGATGATGATGCTGGTCGGGTCGCCGACCAGGGTCGCCGCGCCCGCGATGTTGGCGGTCAGGGCCTCGACGATGAGAAACGGCGCCGGATTGACGTCGAGCCGGTCGCACACCAGCAGGGTGACCGGTGCGATCAGCAACACCGTGGTGACGTTGTCCAGAACCGCGGTGCCGAGCGCAGTCACCAGCATCAGCAGGATCATGATCCGCAGCGGGGATCCTTTGGCGCGTTTGGCCGACCAGATCGCGACGTATTCGAATGCGCCGGTCTGGCGGACCACGCTGACGATGATCATCATCCCGAGGAGCAAGAAGAGGACGTCCCAGTTGACCCCGGTAGCGCGGGAGTAGAAGACCTCGTCGGAATCGATGATCGGCAAGACGAACATCAGCGTCGCACCGGCCAGCGCCACCAACGTTTTGTTGAAGCGCTCGGTGGTGATCAACGCGTAGGCCACCACGAACACCGTCGACGCGTAGATGGCATGGAAAAGGCTCATCGGCAGTCCTGCCGTCGGGCACCCGCCTGGCTCAACATGGGCGGGGAAGGGGCGCTGACGAATTGAGCAGCACGGCTAGTACGCGTCACGCCGCCCAACCTGATGTCCGCCCGCTCGGCGCGGTCGCGTCGACCGTGCAATTCATCGTGTACTCCTGAATAGCCCCGAATAACAGGAAGACCCGAATCGCACGACAAAACAATGCCGACCAGGCTTCCCGGCTCACCGGGGCATAACGTTAACAGGCTTACCTGGCTGGCGGCTGTGCGTCGGCGGTCATTCTCAGGTGTCATTTCAGGCATCTCCGCAGGTCTAGGTGTCGGGCCGGCGGTCGTGCGTACACTGGCGAAATGCTCGAACAGATCCGTGGCCCCGCCGATCTGCAGCACCTTTCTCAGGCGGAATTGCAGGATCTGGCCGACGAGATTCGCGACTTTCTGATTCACAAAGTCGCCGCAACCGGCGGCCACCTCGGGCCCAATCTCGGCGTCGTCGAGCTGACGCTCGCGTTGCACCGGGTGTTCGATTCGCCGCACGACCCGATCATCTTCGACACCGGGCATCAGTCCTACGTGCACAAGATGCTGACCGGCCGCGCCGCGGACTTCGAAACCCTGCGCAAAAAGGGTGGCCTGTCCGGTTATCCGTCGCGGGCCGAGAGCGAGCACGACTGGGTCGAGTCGAGCCACGCCAGCGCAGCGTTGTCGTATGCCGACGGGTTGGCCAAGGCCTTCGAGCTGACCGGACACCGCAACCGGCATGTGGTGGCCGTGGTCGGCGACGGCGCGCTCACCGGCGGGATGTGTTGGGAGGCGTTGAACAACATCGCGGCGGCCCGCCGGCCGGTGGTGATCGTCGTCAACGACAACGGCCGCAGCTACGCGCCGACGTTCGGTGGTTTGGCCAACCACCTCGGGATGCTGCGGCTGCAGCCCGGCTACGAGCATCTGCTCAAGCGCGGCCGCAGGGCCGTGCGCGGTATGCCGCTGCTCGGCGATGTGGCCTACCAGTTCATGCACAGCATCAAAGCCGGTGTGAAGGACGCACTTTCACCGCAGCTGCTGTTCACCGATCTCGGGCTGAAATACGTCGGGCCGGTCGACGGTCATGACGAACAGGCCGTCGAGGCCGCGCTGCGCCGTGCCCGCGGATTCGGCGGTCCGGTGATCGTGCACGTCGTCACTCAGAAAGGCCGCGGCTATGGGCCGGCCGAAGATGACGAGGCCGACCAGATGCATGCCTGCGGTGTGATCGACCCGGTAACCGGGCTGGCCACCAAGATCCCGGGGCCGAGTTGGACCGCGACCTTCACCGAGTCGCTGATCGAGTACGCGGCCAAGCGCCGCGACGTCGTCGCGATCACCGCGGCGATGCCGGGTCCCACTGGGTTGACGGCGTTCGGAGAACGCGTTCCCGGACCGGATGTTCGACGTCGGTATCGCCGAGCAGCACGCCATGACCTCGGCGGCCGGGTTGGCCATCGGCGGCATGCATCCGGTGGTGGCGATCTATTCGACGTTCCTGAACCGGGCCTTCGACCAGATCATGATGGACGTGGCGCTGCACAAGCTGCCCGTCACCATGGTGCTGGACCGGGCCGGAGTCACCGGGCCGGACGGCGCAAGCCACAACGGCATGTGGGACATGTCGATACTGGGCATCGTTCCCGGGATGCGGGTGGCGGCGCCGCGCGATGGCGCTCGGCTGCGCGAGGAGCTCGGCGAAGCACTGGAGATCGACGACGGTCCCACCGCGATCCGGTTCCCGAAAGGTGATGTCGGCGAAGACATCCCGGCGTTGCGAAGGCACTCCGGCGTGGACGTGCTCGCGGTCCCCGCCGAGGGGCTGGGCGCCGACGTGCTGCTGGTCGCGGTCGGAGCGTTCGCGTCGATGGCCCTCAAAGTGGCTGAGCGGCTGCACAACCAGGGCATGGGCGTGACGGTGATCGACCCGCGGTGGGTGTTGCCGGTATCGGACGCGGTTGCCGAGCTTGCGGTCGCGCACAAAGTAGTCGTCACGCTGGAAGACAACGGCGTAGCCGGCGGCATCGGTTCGGCCGTGTCAGCCGCGTTGCGCCGCAACGAGATCGACGTGCCGTGCCGCGACGTCGGGCTGCCGCAGCAATTCTTCGATCACGCGTCGCGCGGTGAGGTGCTCGCCGATGCGGGTTTGACCGACCAGGACGTGGCCCGCCGGATCACCGGATGGGTGGCGGCGCTGTCGCGTGACGTGGAATCCGGGTCCGAGATCACCGAGCATCTGGACTGACGTCGTCCGGCGTCGGCCGCAAGGCGACGGCCAACACCGGGACGACGAGTTCACGTTGCCACTGACGGGCCTGTCCGGCCGTCAGGAAGTCGTCGATCGCCTTCGCATCGTCGTCGGTGCGCTCCCAGTCCCAGCACAGCCGTCGCACCAGTTCGGGCGTCACCAGATTCTCGGTGGGTACAGCGACTCGCGTCGACACTTCACGCAACGCGGCACGTGCCGCATCGAGACGCGCGGCAGCCTCGGGTCTGCGCTTGGCCCAGCGGGCCGGGACCGGTGGACCGTTGGGCGGTTCGGATTCCTCTGCGGGGCCGGGGTTTTCCCGCGCTGTCTGTAACGCGGCCAACCAGGTGGAGGCGCTGCGGCGCTGCCTGCGGCCGCCGAAGATCGGCAACGCGACCAGATCGTCGAGGGTCTTCGGGTCGGCGGTCGCGGCGTCGATGATTGCCGAGTCGGGCAGGATGCGCCCCGGTGCGATGTCACGACGTTGGGCAATTTCGTCACGCACGGTCCATAATTCGCGAACGGCCGCCAGGCCGCGCTGGTGGCGCACTTTGTGGATGCCGGACGTACGACGCCAGCGGTCACGGCGGGTCGACGGCGGAGCCACACCGGCAGATGTCCGAAGGTAATCGAATTCTTCTGCAGCCCAAACGGTTTTGCCTTGCTCGGCCAGCACAGCTGCGACCGCCTCGCGCAGCTCGATGAGCACTTCGACATCGAGTGCCGCGTAGTTGAGCCAGGCCGCGGGCAGCGGACGTTTGGACCAGTCGGCGGCGCCGTGTCCCTTCGCCAGACTTAAGCCGAGCAGACGCTGCACCATCGCTGCGAGATTGACCCGATCGAAGCCGGCCAGCCGGCCGGCCAGCTCGGTGTCATACACCGCCGGCGGCCGCATGCCGACCTCGGCCAGACACGGCAGGTCCTGATCGGCTGCGTGCAGAATCCACTCGTCCGTTGCCAGCACTTCGGCGACAGGCGCCAGCACGGTCATCGAGTCGCCGCCGTGGCTGACCGGGTCGATGAGCACCGACCCGGCACCGGCGCGCCGAATCTGGATCAGGTAAGCGCGATTGGAGTACCGGAAACCCGAGGCACGTTCGGCGTCCACGGCGAACGGACCGTGGCCGCCGGCCAGCAACGCGGCCGCAGCCTTGATTTCGCCGGTCGACACGGACAGGTCGGGCACGCCGTCGGCGGGGTGGGGCAGCGGTGTGACGTCCGGTTCGGCGCTGTCGGGAGTATCGGCTGTCGGATCAGTCATGTCAGACGCGGGACCGCGTGCCCAGGTCGGTTACCCCGACCGGTGGCAGGCCCGCGGCGTGTTCGAGCACCTCGCAAAACGCTTCGACATGGGTGCCGATGTCCGTGGTGAGCGCGGTCCACGACGCCCGCAGCTCAAGCTGGTGGGCGCGTGGCGGGCCGGAGATGTCCCCGTACCGCACGGAGCTGGTGGCGGTGACCGTGCCGCCCAGGGCGGTGACCTGCTCGGCGCGCGCGTCGAGCGCTTCGACCAGCCAGCTCCACGCCACCTCGGGCAGCAGCGGGTCGACGGCTTCGCTGGAGTCCAGGTCGGCCTGGATGTAGGCCACCAGCCGCATGGTGCCGTCCCATGCGTCGGCTCCGTCCGGGTCGTAGAGCAGGATCAGCCGGCCGAACGCGTCCCCATCGGACCGCTCGGGGACGATGTCCAGCTCGGGACGTTTGACCTCGGCGCCGAGTGCGTAGCTGTACGGCGCGAGGCGCTGCGGAGGCCGGATCGGGCCCAGCTCGATTTCCGGTCGCACGCTGGCCCCGCTCATCGCCGCCACCGCGTCGCGAAACGGGACCGGTTCGGCTGTTGTTGTCATCGGCGGCGCTCCTCCTCGTCCCGCCCCCGCTCTCGATGCGTGGCGCGCTTCAAGATCACGGGCGCCGCTGCAGTTCGTCGCTCCGCACCGCATCGTTGCTGGCGGGTCACAACATCTGACGCTAGACCCATCCGCGGACACGCGGTCACAGGCGCGCCGTTTTGCCGGCCGCGCCACGCTCCGGGACCGGTCAGTCCGAGGTGAAACGGGCTTGTCGCTTCTCCCGGTGGGCGGCCAGGCCCTCTCGTACGTCGGGCCCACCGAAACCCAGAAACTCCAGGCCCAGAGAGGTTTCGAAGGCCGGCGCGAACATCCGGTACCAGTGGTTGAGGCTGTGTTTGGTGAAGCGGATCGCCGATTGCGCGCCCTGCGCCAGATCTTCGGCGATGCCCGTGGCGGTCGCGAGGACCTCGTCGTCGTCCACGCAGAGCGACACCAACCCGATGCGCTCGGCTTCCTCGCCGGACAGCGGCGCACAGGTCAGCAGGTAGTACTTGGCCTTGGCCATCCCGACCAACAGCGGCCAGCAGATGGCGGCGTGATCGCCGGCGGCGACGCCGAGTTTGGTGTGACCGTCGATGATCTTCGCGTTGCGGCCGGCGACCGACACGTCGGCCAGCAGTGCCACCACCAAGCCCGCGCCGACGGCCGCTCCGTGAATTGCCGAGATCACGGGTTTGTCCAGGTTGACCATGTTGAGCACCAGGTCGCGGGCCTCGCGCATGATCCGCATCCGGTCGTCGAACTCGCCGATGGTCTCGTCGATCAGGTCGAAGCTGCCGCCCGAGGAGAAGGCTTTGCCCTCGCCGCGGACCAGCACCGCGCGCACGTCGGGGTCGCGACCGATGACGGGCCAGATGTCGGCGAGATCGCGGTGCATCTGCGGGCCTACCGAATTGAGCCCGGGCGCGTCGAGAATGACGTGCAGTACGCCGTCTTGACCATGCTTGTCGGCGCGTTCGACCCGCAGGCTCGGGAACTCGGCGTAGCTGACTGGTGCGTAGCGAACGGGCATCCCGGCTCCTGACATCTGCCTCGCGGACGGTATCGACGACGAGGTTACGCACGGGTCGCGGCGCTGCCGCCCGCACCCGTCGGCCTTCACATGCGCGGCGTGGCAGCATTGACCCTGATGAGTGACCGTCGCGCGCTTCCCGAATCCCCGTACCTGGCCGCGGCCGCGGGCCGCAAGCCGAACCGGGTGCCGGTGTGGTTCATGCGGCAAGCCGGCCGTTCGCTGCCGGAATACCGGGCGCTGCGGGCGCAGAACAGCATGATGGCGGCTTGTTTCGACGCTGAACTGATCACCGAGATCACGTTGCAGCCGGTCCGTCGGCACGATGTCGACGCCGCAATCCTGTTCTCCGACATCGTGGTCCCGCTGCGTGGTGCCGGCGTCGACGTGGACATCGTTCCCGACGTCGGCCCGGTCATCGCAGCGCCGGTGCGCACCGCCGCCGACGTCGACGTCGTGAAACCCCTGGAACCGCAAGGCGTGCAACCAGTCTCGGATGCAGTCTCGCTGCTCGTGGGGGCGTTGGGCAATGTTCCGCTGATCGGGTTCGCCGGCGCGCCGTTCACCCTGGCGTCCTACTTGGTCGAAGGCGGCCCGAGCCGCAACCACACCCGCACGAAGGCGATGATGCTGGCTGAGCCGTCCTGCTGGCACACGCTGATGGAGAAGCTGACCGACCTCACCATCGCGTTCCTACGGGTTCAACTCGAGGCCGGCGTGGACGCGATCCAGGTGTTCGATTCGTGGGCCGGTGTGCTGTCGCTGGCGAACTACCGCCGCTACGTGCTGCCGCACAGCGCACGGGTGTTCGCCACGCTGGCCGAGTACGGCGTGGCGATGACGCACTTCGGCGTCGGCACCGCCGAACTGCTGGGCGCCATGTCGAGCGCCGGAGCGACGGTGGTCGGAGTCGATTGGCGGACTTCGCTTGTCGACGCGGCTGCCCGGGTCGAGGCCGGTAAGGCATTGCAGGGCAATCTTGATCCTGCGGTGCTGATGGCGGGCTGGCCGGCGGTGGAGCAAGCGGCGCGTGGGGTGGTCGACGACGGTCGGCGCGCGGTGGACGCGGGCGCGGCCGGTCACATCTTCAACCTCGGTCACGGGGTGCTGCCGGAAACCGATCCCGGCATCCTGACCGATCTGGTGTCGTTGGTGCATTCGCTATGACATCAACCACCCGATCGTATTGTGTTGTCGGCGGCGGAATTTCGGGCCTGGTCGCGGCTTATCGGCTGCGGCTGACCGCCGGTGACGAGGCGAGTATCACGCTGTTCGAACCGGGCGACCGGCTCGGTGGCGTGCTGCGCACCGAGTTGGTCGGCGGCGTTCCGACCGACGTCGGCGCCGAGGCGTTCGTGGTACGCCGACCCGAGATGCCGGCGCTGCTGGAGGAATTGGGCCTTGCCAATTGGCAAGTCGGCACCACTGGAGCGCGCCCACTGATCTACAGCCAGAACCGGCTGCACCCGCTACCGCCTGCCACGCTCAACGGCATCCCGTCGTCCGCGGAATCAATGGCCGGTCTGGTGAACGACGCCACTCTCGCCCAGATCGCATCGGAGTCGAGTCGACCTTTTCGCTGGCAGTCCGGCGGCGATCCGGCCGTGGGCGACCTGGTACGAGACCGGTTCGGTGAGCAGGTGGTGGCCCGCTCGGTCGACCCGATGCTCAGCGGCGTCTACGCCGGATCGGCCGCGACCATCGGGCTGCGTTCGGCCGCGCCGACCCTGGCTACGGTGCTGGACCGCGGGGCCGCCAACCTGACCGAGGCGGTCCGCGCCGCGCTGCTGAGCGTCACCGCGGGCCCGGTATTCGGCGCGGTGAGCGGTGGCTACGGCGTGCTGGTCGACGAACTGGTCCGTCGCGCCCGGCCGGCGTGGGTGCAGTCGGCGGTGCAGAGCATCGAACCGGCCGGGCCGGGTTGGACGCTGCGCGACGATGCCGGTGGTGTGTGGCGCGCCGACGCGGTGGTGCTGGCCGTGCCGGCCACCCGCCTCGGCGGCCTCGTCGAGCGCATCGCTCCGCGGACCGCGGCCGCGGCTGGTCGCATCGTCAGTGCGTCTTCGGCCGTGGTGGCGCTGGCGGTGCCGCGTGGTCACCGTTTCCCGCAGAACTCGGGCGTGCTGGTGGCCAGCGGAGAATCGTTGCACGCCAAGGCGATCACGCTGTCGTCACGAAAGTGGGGACGGGGTGATGTGGAGCTGTTGCGGCTGTCGTTCGGACGGCTCGGCGACGACATCGCCGCCCGCGCCTCCGACGACGAGCTGCTGGCGTGGTCGATCGAAGACCTCGCGACCGTCTTCGGATTGACGGTCGAGCCAGAGGACGTTCGCGTGTCAGCGTTGGCCCGATGCGATGCCGCAGTACGGGCCCGGCCACCGTGAGCTGGTCGCCGAACTGCGCGCCGGTCTGCCGTCGACCCTGACAGTGGCGGGCAGCTACCTCGACGGGATCGGGGTGCCGGCGTGCATCGGCGCCGCCGGCCTTGCTGCTGCTGCCGCGTTCCGGGCCGTCGAAACTTCCGTGGCACGATAGGTCTCATGGCCCGCCTGGACTACGACGCCCTGAACGCCACCGTTCGCTACCTGATGTTCTCGGTGTTCTCGGTCCAACCCGGCGTCCTCGGCGTGGAGCGGGACGCGGTCGTCGATGAGACGGCGACCTTTTTCAAGCACCGTGAAGAACACGGGGTGGTGGTCCGCGGGCTCTACGACGTCGCGGGTTTGCGGGCCGACGCCGATTTCATGATCTGGACGCACGCCGAGCACGTCGAAGCCTTACAGGCCACCTACGAAGACTTCCGTCGCACCACCGCGCTGGGTCGGGCGTCGACGCCGGTGTGGAGCAGCGTGGCGCTGCACCGGCCCGCGGAGTTCAACAAGAGCCACATCCCGGCCTTCCTGGCCGGTGAGGAGCCGGGCGCATACATCTGCGTCTACCCGTTCGTACGGTCCTACGAGTGGTACCTGCTGCCCGACGAGGAGCGTCGCCGGATGCTCGCCGAACACGGCATGGCCGCCCGCGAATACAAGGACGTCCGGGCGAACACGGTGCCGGCCTTCGCGCTCGGTGACTACGAATGGCTGCTGGCGTTCGAGGCTCCGGAGTTGCATCGCATCGTCGACCTGATGCGGGAGTTGCGGGCGACCGACGCGCGCAGGCACACCCGTGAAGAGACGCCATTTTTCACCGGGCCGCGAGTTCCCGTGGAGCAGTTGGTGAATTCGCTGCCCTGACGCAGCAGACGAGGGGGCACCATGACGACTCAGTTCGATCCGAACGATCCCGCCCGCTTCGAGGAGATGTACCGCGACGAGCGGGTGTCCCACGGCTTGCCCGCCGCGACACCGTGGGACATCGGCGGCCCGCAGCCGGTCGTGCAGCAACTGGTCGCGCTGGGTGCGGTCAAAGGTGAGGTGCTCGATCCGGGCACCGGCCCGGGGCATCATGCCATCTACTACGCGTCAAAGGGCTACTCGGCCAACGGGATTGACGGTTCGGAAACCGCTTTGGAGCGGGCTCGGGAGAATGCCCGCAAGGCCGGGGTGTCGGTGAACTTCCAGCTCGCTGACGCAATGAAGCTCGACGGTTTGGACAATCACTTCGACACCGTCGTGGACTGCGCCTTCTACCACACGTTTTCGACCGAGCCGGAGCTGCAGCGGTCATACGCCCGGGCTCTGCACCGCGCCACCAAGCCGGGCGCGCGGCTGTACATGTTCGAATTCGGCATCGGCAATGTCAACGGCTTTCAGATGCCACGGTCGTTGTCCGAGGACGACTTTCGCGCGGTGTTTCCCGACGCGGGCTGGGAGATCACCTATTTGGGTCCGACCACCTATCAGATCAACATGAGCTCGGAGAATTTCGACCGGATGCTCGAGCGGGCGCCTGACATGGCAGAACAGATGAAGCCGATGATCGAACGGTTCCGGACCATCGAGCCCTGGCTTACCAACGGCCGGGCGTACGCCCCGTTCTGGGAAGTCCACGCGACGCGGGTGGACTGACGGATCGCGACTGATTGCGTTGCGCCGCCGTCAAGAACCGGCGGGCACCAGCGCAGCGAGATCGAGTTGATGCAGTAGCGCTGATCCGTCGGCGTCGGATATCCCTCGCCCTCGAATACGTGGCCCAGGTGGCTGTGGCAGTTGGCGCACAGCACTTCGGTGCGGACGGCGCCCATCGAATGGTCGGGTCGCAGGATCACCGCATCGGAGTCGGCCGGGTCGAAGAAAGACGGCCAGCCGCAATGGGATTCGAATTTCTCGGTGCTGCGGAACAGCTCGGCGCCGCAGGCCCGGCACTGGTAGACGCCCGCGGCCTTGGTGTCGGTGTACTCACCGGTGAACGGCCGCTCGGTGCCGGCCCGACGCAGCACGTCGAATTCCTGCGGGTTGAGTTTCTTGCGCCACTCGTCGTCGCTGAGTTGCACCTTCGCCTGCGGAATAGTCATGCCTCCACGCTAGCGAAAGGTTGCGCGGTCGTCAGCCACGCCGGATCGATGCCGTCGTCCAGCCGGTTCTCGGCTTTGGCGTCGCGGTAGCGGAAATACAGCACGCTGAACACCACGATCGACAGCAGCGACCAGCCGTAGGTGATCTTCAGGTACTCCAGCGGCCGCCCGACGTACATCCAGTTGAACAGCAGCCAGCGGTCCATGGTGAGGAATCCGTAGATGCCCAGCCACGCCACCCAGTTGTGGATCACCGAATTGGGCAGCACCACCGTCATCAGGAACGGGAACAGCATCATCGAGTAGTAGCCCTGGGCCAATGCCAGCACCAGCCACGACCACAGCAGCAGCACGCCCGACGATGTGGTGAACCAGAACAGCGGGTCGCGGGTGCGGTAGTAGCGGTACAGCAGCCACAAGCTGCCGATGGCCAACAGTGTGAACAGGATTCGCAGCAGATGGATCAGCCAGAACGGCAACCCGAAGTAGACGCCGTTGCCTTCGATCGAGCTGTTGAAGTAGTCACGGACGCCGAGCATGTAGGGCACGGTGCGGCTGATGAAGTCTCTCGGATGGACCACAAGGTGCCACGCAGCCAGGTTGAACACCAGCGGCACCAGAAAAGCCGGCACTAATGCGCGCCACTGACGGTTCAGCAATGGCAGCAGCAGCAGCGGTCCCAGTGCCGGCTTGACCACCAGTGTCAGGCCGATCGCGACGCCGGCCCACCACTGCCGACTGGTCCGGCCGTCGAGCAGCCAGCGTAAGAACAGCACCTCGAGCAGCAGGATCACGCCGTTGATGTTGGTGAAAACCAATGTGTTCGTGACTGATTCGGTGCAGAACATGGCCAGTAGCAGCGCTGGTGCCGCGACGGAGTTCAGCGTGAAGTTGAACATTCGCAGCAGTACGTACGCCGCGAGGACGATGGCGGCGCTGTTGATCGCGATGAACAGGTAGCGCGACTCCGCAAAGGGCAGATAGCCGAACGGTGCCATGATCAACGTGCCGCCGGGCGGATAGAGGTAGTGCGGGTCGACGTAGTCGAAATGCTCGTTGTAGATGTCCCAGCCGCGCCGGAAGTTCAACACCGCACGGTAAACCGGCTTGAAATCGTCGGTGATGTTGCCGTTGGTCGGCACGACGATGGTGCGGTGGATCACCGCAAGGATCGCTACCGGCCACAGCACCGAGCGCAGAACGGTCGCGGTGCTCGGGGCGGCGGTGCGGGGCGCGAACGTGGCGTGTGCCCGGTCGAGCAGACTGCCACGGGGGGACTCAACTGCCGTCACGAGCGCCGCTCCTCCCGCATTCTCCGGATCGCACTGCCCTGTTTATCGTCGTCGGCGCGCGTCACGAGCGCACCCTATACGGCCCGAAGAATCAGGCGGGACAGTAGGTGTCGGTGGCTGGCAAGTTGCCGCTGCCGAGGTAGGCGACCAGTGGCGGTACCGTGCACGACGAATAGATGCTGGCGCCGTGACCTATGCCCTGCCACATCACCCGCTTGCTTGCCGCGGTCGCGTTGATGATGGTGGCAGCGGTGGCCGAGACGCCTTCCGACCCAACGATCGGGTCGTTCTGCACGCCCATCAGAAGCACGTTGACCTTGAGCACCTTCGGCGGCGGCGGCGGCTGGGTGCTGGGCCAGGAGACGCACTTGACCAGGCTGAGTGCCCCGACCGCGCCGAACTGTGGGTACAGCTTCGCCCAGGCGACGACCAATTCGCGGATCCGGTCGGGCGTCGGCCGGTTGAGTGCGTCGCTGCAGGTGTTGACGAACTGTCCATCGGTTCCGGTGGTAGCTTGCGCCCGGTTGATCAGACTGGTCAGCAGGTTGGTGTCGCCGGACCGGGCGTTGGCCAGTGCGGTGGCGAGGTCGTTAGTGGTGCTGACCCGGTCGCCGGTCGGGTAGCCCAGCGCGGTGTTGATGGCGCTGGCGATGGTGGCCACCGACGCGCCCGCCGGGCCGTGACCGGCACGGGCGTCGTCGAGTAACGAGGTCACCGCGGCTTTGGGGTCGGGGCCGAGCGGGCAGTTCACCGCGGCGCACTGCTGCGCGAACGCGTCCAGCGAGGCCTGTTGGCCTTTGACCTTCTGCTCGGCGGCGGCTTCGGCGCCGACGCCCAGCGCGACGGGGGAGTCGAGCACCAGTCGGGCGACCCGGTCCGGGTGCGAGCTGGCGTAGGACAACGCCACCTGTGCGCCGTTGCCGATCCCGATCAGGGCCAGCGCTGGTACATCCCAGGTGCTGCGCAGCCGCTCGAGGTCGGTGGCGGCGTGCGTGTTGTCGTAGGCGGAGTCGCCCGGCGCGATGGTGTCGGTGCAGCTCGTGGTGGCGTTCTGCACGATGTCGCCGAGGTTGGCGACGGGGTCGTTGCCGGACTGGAACTGCGCCTGGTCGTGGATCTCCTGGCGGTCGAACTGGTCGAGGCAGTCGACCGGGCTCGACGTGCCGATGCCGCGACGGTCGACGGCGACGATCGGATGGCTCTTCAGCACGTCGGCGCCGGCGCGCGCCAGCCACACCGGCAACTGCAGCGACGACGGCAGGTCCGAACCGGTGGTGAACACCAGCGGCCCGGCGTCGTCCGGCGTCTGCGCCGAGCGGGCGCGCACCACGCCGATGCTCAGCGTCCCGGCAGCGCCGTTGACGGGGTCGAGGTCGGCGTCGTAGCTGGCGCAATCCAGCTTGACGCCGACGGGTGCGGGGACCGCGGCGTCGCCGAATTCCCGCGACGTGCAGTCATGCCAAGGCAAGTCATTCTTCGGCTTCGCGATAGGCGGCGGACCGTTGGTCGGCGCTGACTTCGTCGCCTTTCCCTGCGGCCGGGCGCCGGCGTTGGTGGCGTAACGCGGGTTCGCGGCCAATCCGGGCGCGCAGCCGGCCAGCAACGCGGTCGCCACGATCAACGACGTGGCGAGTGCGGCGGGCCGGCTCATGCCGACAACAGTAGCGATTGGCGTGTCGATCAGGTGTCGTCGCGCACGTAGCGCGTGTACAGGTAGCCGTCGTCGTCGGTGAGGATGTGGGCGCGGCGCATCGCGGTGAGCACCTGGCCGGTGCCGGTGGCGATCCGGCCGGCCTGACCGCCGACCAGGCTCGGCGCGATGGTCAGGCACAGTTCGTCGAGCAGGTTGCGCTCGACGAACGAGCCGAACAGCATCGGGCCGCCTTCGGTGAGCACCCGGCTCAGACCGCGCTCGGCCAGCGTGGCCAGCACGGCGGCTGAATCGACCTCGCCGGGATCGTCGATCGAGCAGTCGATCACGTCGGCCAGGCCGGACAGGGCGCGCCGGGTCTGGTCGGCGGCCGCCGCACAGGTGCACACCAGCGGCGGCACTTCGGTGCGGGTGAACACCGGCATATCGCGCTCCAGACGACCGGAGCGGGTGACGATCGCCAGCTGCGGGACCTCGCTCTGCCCGCGGGCCTGTCGGCGCCCCCGCTGGCCGACGGTGGGGCGGGCGCCGGCGTAGCCCTCGGCGCGCACCGTGCCCGCGCCGACCAGGACCACGTCGGCGAGTTCACGCAGCAGGCTGAACACGGCCCGGTCGCCGGATCCGCCCAACTGGCCGGACTTACCGCCGAAGGTGGCGCCGCCGTCGAGGCTGGCGATGAAATTGGCGCGAAGCCACACGCCACTGGCGCCTCTGGGGTCGGCTGGATAGCCGTAGAGGTCGGCCAGTTCGCCGCGGTCGAGATCGCGTGCCGCGTCGAGCAGCCGCAATCGCACCCCGCCGGCGTCGTCAGCTGAGAGGTCAGCCATGCCGATGATTGCAACACGTCGACGGGGTGCCCCCATGCACGGGGTTGCTCGTTTGGCTGCTCGCGTTGAGCGCGGCCATCACCGCACAGCCCGGACCATCACGTAGTCGTGCTCGGTGTGAGAGCCGAGTTGAAACGTTCTGGTCCCGCTGAGGTTGAAGCCGGACTTTGCGTAAAACCGTTGCGCGCGTTCGTTTTTCTGATTGACACCGAGCCATACGCCCTCGGCGCCCCAGTCGGCGGCGGCAGCCAGCGCGGCGTCCATCAACGCCGTCGCCACCCCCGAGCCGTGCTGATCGGGCAGGACGTACATCTTCGACAGCTCGACGCGGCCGTCACCGTCATCGCGAATCAGCATCGCGTAACCGACAATTCGGTCGTCCTGCTTGGCGGCGATGACGATCCGCTGCGGGTCGGCCAGGTACTCGGCGAACCGGCTGTCCGACAGATTCGCCTCGATGAACGACGCGACGTGCTCCGGCGCGACGGACGGCGGACACGCCAGCGGGAAAGTATGCGCAGCGACCGCAGCGAGCTCGGCGATGTCGATGGATTCCGCAGAGCTGATGCAGGTTACAAATTCCACTGCGCCAGGTGATAACCCGTCTTCCTGTCCAGCAGCACGACGGTGGCGACCGGGTCGCGGTAGGCCTCCCAGTACACGCCGCCGCGGACGATCGAACCTGCCGGCGCGTTGGCCAGCGCGGCGTCCAACGCATCGGGTGCGTCAGACGGTCGGGATTTGTAGGCGTCACCGAACGGGGTGACCCCGTCGAAGGTGAACTCGGTGACCATTTGGTACGGATTCGGTACGCGCACTGCGTGGATCGCCACGTCTGCGCGCACCACCGCGGAGTTCGGGTAACTCTTGACCGGGACGCCCACCCGGTTGTAGCCGAAGCCCGGTGGCGGGTCGACCGGTTGGACGCTGCTGACGGTGACGTCCGCGATCATCTTTCCGGTGTCGACCCGCAGGGTGTCGCCCAGGTGACCGATCGGTGCGTCACCGGCCGATGCATGCGGAGCCGCGATCAGCGTTGCGGCGAAGGCGGTCACCATCACAACCAGGCAGCGGCGCATCATCGCATGATGGCACACCGCGCGGCCGGCGTTGCCGGGTTTGCAACCCTCAGCTCTTCCGGCCGGCCTTCAGCGAATCGAGCACGGTGGCCAAGTCGGCCTCGGCTCGGTCTTTGTCGGCACCGGCCTGATGCAGGGGCCCGCTGCCGTCCTCGAGTTCGAGCAGGGCGAGCAGAATATGCTCGGTCCCAATGTAGTTGTGGCCCAGGCGAAGTGCTTCT
Source organism: uncultured Actinomycetota bacterium (assembly GCA_963741555.1). Taxonomy (GTDB): domain Bacteria; phylum Actinomycetota; class Actinomycetes; order Mycobacteriales; family Mycobacteriaceae; genus Mycobacterium. Next base: position 352,966 of record CAVUIH010000014.1, read on the forward strand.
CGGAAAGTCAGCTCGAGTACTTTTCGCGCCGTGCCGCCGAACGGGATCCGCGCCGGGATGCTCTCGGAGCGCCCTGGCAGCGTGATGGCGGCGCGCAGCGACTCGGGATCAATCCGCTGATTGCGCAGCAGTTTGGTGACGAGCGCCTCGGGATCGCTCAGCACGCCGAGAATGAGGTGGTCGGGCGTGATCTCGTTGTTGCCGGCCTGGTGTGCGGCGTTCTGCGCGGCGACCACGGCGTCGCGGGCCCGGGGAGTGAAGCGTTCGAAGCCGCCATTCGGGTCGAGTGTGGTGGTCTCGGCGCGCAACACGAAGCGCTTCTGGGCGGCCTGTTTAGTCACGCCCATGCTTTTGCCGATGTCGGTCCACGAGGCCCCCGACCGGCGCGCCTGATCGACGAAATGCCCGATCAAGTGGTCGGCGACCTCACCGAGATGCTCGGCGGCCAGCACCGCGTCGCTGAGTTGATCGAGCTAGGTTGACGAGCCACTAGCGTCAACTAGGGGTTGACGCTAGGCCTTCGGGTAGCCACGCCGTACGGTGCGGTCCAGAATGCCCAGCGATGCCCGCAATGCGAGCTCGGAGATGACCGGGAAGATTCCGGCCTCCCGCCAGTGCTCGTCGATCTGCGACCAGTCGTAGAAGGACGTCACGAGCGTGCCCTCGCCCTGCTCGGCGGGTTCGAGTCGGTAGCCGTAGACGTGGCCGATCTGGGGCCGGATCTGACCCAGAACGGTCCACGAGATCAATTGGTCGAGCTCGAAATCGCGAATCGTGACCGTGACGTCGTACTTGCCGAACTGGGAAAGTCGTTGAGGGCCTCGCGGTCCATGTGGACGACGAAGCTGTCACCGGAAGCGGCCACGGGGGAGCCGTCGGCGTCCTGCAACATTCCTGAGGAGTCGATTGCGACGTGCCCCTGGGGATCACACAGCACTGCGAAGATGTCGGCTGCGGGCGCGGCGATGGTGCGCTGGACTTCGATGATGTCGGCCATTCGTCCGATTCTGGCAGGGCGGCAGAGGCGATGTCGCGCTTCGGGCGTAGCTGCGACAGCGCTGCCGGTCGTGAGCGATGATTGAGCGATGCGACGCCTTCTGGTGCCGGTCGGCATCATCGCAGCATTGAGCTTCGCCAGTCCGGTTCATGCCGACCCCGACGCCGACCTCGATGCGAGCTTTCTCGATTCGCTCACCAAAGCGGGCATCACCATCAAGAGCAGACCGGGGGCCATCAAGGCCGGCAAGTCGGCCTGCGGGCTGATGGAGCAGGGCAAGCCGGAACTCGACGTCGTCCAACAAGTGACGCGGCAGAACCCGGGCTTGGACACGACCAGGGCGGCCCAGTTCACCGCGATAGCGGCCAGTGCCTACTGCCCGCAGTACCTGCAACGCGCGGCCAATCCTGGGGGCGGCCCGAACCCGTGAGACGTTTCCTGGTGCTGCTCGGCATCGTCGCAGCGTTGTGCTTCGTGGCGCCGGCCTACGCCGACCCGACGAGCGATCCGAAACTGGATGCGAATTTCCTCGATGCGCTCCAACGAGCGGGCGTCACCTTCAACAACGGAGCGACCGCCGTCAACGCGGCCAAGGCGGCCTGCGCGATGATGAATCAGGGTCAGCCGCAAATCGATGTCATTCACCGTGTGACAGAACAGAATCCGGGAATCGACACGACCAGCGCCGCGAAGTTCACCGCGATCGCGGCGAGCGCCTACTGTCCGCAGCATCTGCAAGGCGCCGGCGGCAGCCAGAACTAGTCGTGGGAACATCGGGGCAGTAGGCAAGAGCAAGCCGGGGGGCAGTGGTGAAAGTCGGTTTGGCGGCGCAGGCGCTTCCGATGCGCTATTCGCCGATGGCGGTGACCCGAAGTAGTTACCTCTCTGCCGTTGCGACACGGGCCGATTCGTTCTGGCTGGCCGATCACCTCAACTCGTTGTATCCGCGTTCGATGGCCAAACCGAAGTACATCGGCGCCGCGCGGCTGACCCCGAAGGTCGATGCCAACCTCGAGCCGTGGACCGTGCTCGGGCACCTGGCCGCCCGAAATCGGTTGGGCCGCATGCGCCTTGGGATCGGCGTCACCGATGCCGGCCGCCGCAATCCCGCGGTTACCGCGCAAGCGGCGGCGACGCTGCAGCTGCTCACCCGCGGCCGCGCGATCCTCGGCATCGGCACCGGCGAGCGGGAGGGTAACGAACCCTACGGCGTGGACTGGTCCAGGCCGGTGGCGCGGTTCGAAGAGGCGATGGCCACGATCCGTGCGCTGTGGAATTCGGGCGGCGAGCTTGTCACCCGCGACTCGCCGTTTTTTCCTTTGCACAACGCCGTTTTCGACTTGTGGCCGTATCGCGGTAAGTGGCCGGAGATCTGGATCGCGTCGCATGGACCGAGAATGCTGCGCGCCACCGGCCGCTACGCCGACGCGTGGTTTCCGGCAGCGGTGTTTTCGCCTGCCGAGTATGCGCGCGGTCTCGGCGCTGTCCGCACCGCCGCATCGGATGCCGGACGCGATCCGACGTCCATCGGCGCCGGCATTCTGTTCTTCACCGTGACCGGTCGCAGCCGGGACGAGATCGACGAGGCGCTCGAATCGACCGCGATGAAGACGTTCGCGCTGAACGCTCCTGCCGAATTGTGGAAGCGCCACGGCGTATCTCACCCGCTGGGCGACGACTTCACCGGATCGCAGGACATCATCCCGCAGATTCTCGACGAAGAGTCGGTGCTGTCGTACACGTCGAATGTGCCGTTGTCGCTACTGAAAGACGCGTGTCTGCAAGGCACGCCTGACGAAATCGTCGAGCAGCTCGCCGAGTGGCGCGATCACGGGCTGAGCTACCCGGTCTTGCTGAACCTGAGCACTCTGCAGCCGAGTCTTCGTCGGGGTCTTGCCGCCGGCAACCCGTTCGCGAAGGCCTTCCGCGGTATTCGTAAATTGTGAAATTGCCTGCGCTGCAGTCAGATCCCGGACCAAACCCAATGCTGGCCGCCTTCGTCCCATCGCGGTTGCATCTGGTGCGCCCCTGGCGGCGGGGGAGGAGGCGGCGGTACGTCGGCGGGTGCGTACGGCGGCGCATAGGCCGGCCGGACCGTCCACCAGTCCGGTGGCGCCGGCTGCGGGTGGCACTCACCTGTCCATACATTGCGCGACCAGGCGGGGTCGCAGCCCGCCGAACTGACCGCCGACGTTGCGACGGCCACAGCCGCCAGGGGGATAGACGCGGCCGCGATAGCGGCGGCCAGACGGCGAACAAACATTGCAGGCCTCTCGCTGGAACCCTGTGCCCGATTCCGGGCTTTGCCAGCTTATGCCGTTGGCACAGGCCATATCAGCGAATGCTTGTCCCTATGGTGGCGACGCTTCGGCACGACGCGGTTTCGTCAGCCGCTGGGGCACACCGTGCGCAACCTGGCGCATACTTCCGTCGGTTCTGCAAACTCTAGGTATTGTGGGCGGCGCCGGGATTAAAGCAGATTGATCTTGAACTCACTAGCCGTTCGCGCGGCCCCCACGTGTTCATCGAATGAACGCTCGAGTCGCGTGTCGGTGCGAAGGCCACTGCAGTCATCTGTGGGCCTGGAATGAAGGTGATTTCTAGTGCTGGTGGAAGATCCGATAAGCGCCTCCCTCGAAAACCATGATGGTATTGCCGTGCTGTCGGTCCGCGGTGATATCGACTTGGGTAGCGCGTCAGCCTTTAAAAGCGCAATTGGTGAGGCGCTCGCGAGCAACCCGCGGGCACTTGTGATCGACCTGCTCGGCGTCGAATTTCTCGGCTCAATCGGCGTCAGCGTCCTGCTCCAGGCGCACAAAAGGGTCAACAACGCTCGGTTCGCCGTGATAGCAGAACGTCCGGTCATCGGCCGGCTCACCCAGATGCTGAGGCTAGACGAAGTCTTCGCACTCCACGAGTCGCTCGCAGAAGCGTTGGACGTGCTGGAGACCCCCTCGCGTGTGGACGCCGGGGCGACAGCTGCACAGACGCCGAGCATGCGCAGGTTCTAAGCGCTTTGACTAAGCGCCGAGAACGGCAAGCAGGCTATTGCATGAACAGGCCTCAGCCTTCGCAGGCGATGCCGTCGTTATCGCGGTCAAGCTTGGGACGGTAGTCCGGTCACCAGGTGGCGAATGAAGGTGAATTCGGAAGAGATTTTGGCTTGTAACGGTAAACCGGTTGAGGGCGCGAAGATTTCGCCACCTATCCAATCCGCCATCGGCGGTTATGCCACCCTGCGCTCCCGAATTCGCCAGGTGAAAAATCGTGAGTTCACCAGGTGACGTATTGGTACGTCACTTAACTGCGCTGCCGCACTAGTCTCCGTTGCGACCGAACTCGCGCGCTCGCTGCTCTCGCAACCACTCGCCGGGCCCCACGCCACCCGCATCTACCGCGCGGGTCGGTCACCACTTAACCGGCTCAACGCGGCTGCCGCCCTCGCTTCGCTCGGTTGCCACGTAGAAGTGTTGGTTGGGCGCATCTTTGGTGCCACAGTTGTTCCGCTGGCCGGGGAACGTCGCCAGGGCGGCGCGATGAGTGGGAGGCCCGAGCGAACAGCAATAATCTTCAGGCGGTCGCGGAGGGTTCGTCTGGGACGCTAAGCCCGAGGTGTTCGATGTGGTAGACGGCTTCGTCGAGGAGCATCGCGACGTGGTTGTCGTAGAGCGCGTAGATGACGCTGCGTCCGCTGCGGGCGCCGGTGACCAATCCCATTGCGCGCAGTAGGCGTAGCTGGTGGGAGACCGCGGACTGTTCCATCTCCACAGCCGCTGTGAGGTCGTTGACTGAGCACGCGCCGTGGCGCAGGCGGGTCAGGATCCGCAGCCGGCTCGGTGTCGCCAATGCCTGCAATGTCGCGGCGACCGATGCCGCGGACTCAGCGTCAAGCTGTGCAGGCGGGGTAGTTCTGCCCTCGATGCCGTGACCCATGGCTGCAATTTACCTAATGATCCCATGAAGACGTGCTCATATATTCCTGTATGGTAGCGGTGTCCCGTCTACTTGCCACCACCGACCGTGCGCATCTCGGCGACGCCACCGCCATCCACGACGGCCTCATGGAACTCACACCCATACCTTCACCATCGACCAAGATCACATCCGGTGGCCGCAACCTGCTAGGTAGCCAAACGGGCCGAAGATGTGTGAACCGCTGACCTAATCGATGCGAACGAGACGACGCCCAGATGAAGAGTTCACTTGGCATCCATGCATACATGTGCATAAGCTTGGATTGTGTTGTCGACGTCGACGCGAGAGGTGATTGTGGCCGTGGATCCTGAGCAGGCTGGCGCCAGGTCGGCGGTGTCGATCGGGCGCGTTGACGTCGCGTCGACGAGTCTCACACACAACCACGACGGCGGCCATGCCCATGGGCATGACCATGGGGTATCGGCAGATGCCGACCGTAAATGGTTGGCGATAGCTCTGGGGCTGATCGTCGGATTCATGGCCGTCGAGGTGACGCTGGGGGTGCTCGCGCACTCGTTGGCGTTGATCTCCGACGCCGGGCACATGCTGACCGACGCGGCCTCCATCGTGCTGGCACTAGTGGCTATCCGCATCGCGGCCCGGCCGGTGCGCGGCGCCTACACCTACGGGTTCAAGCGGGTCGAGATCCTCTCGGCTCAGGCCAACGGCATCACCCTGCTGCTGCTGGCGGTGTGGTTTGTCTACGAGTCGGTGCGCCGACTGATTCACCCACCGCAGGTGTCCGGGCTTTTAGTGCTGTTCACCGCGCTGGTCGGGATCGTGGTCAATATCGCCGCCGCGTGGAGCATCAGCCGCGCGAACCGCACCAGTCTGAACGTGGAGGGCGCCTTCCAACACATCCTCAACGACCTGTATGCGTTCATCGGGACCGCGGTCGCGGGTGCGGTGGTGTGGCTGACCGGGTTTGGCCGCGCCGATGCGATCGCCGCACTGCTGGTGGCCGCCCTGATGGCGCGAGCCGGCTGGAATCTGGTGCGCGAGGCCGGACGGATCTTTTTGGAGGCCGCCCCGACGAACGCCGACCCGGCCGTGATCGGCCCGCGGATCGCCGCGATCCCGGCCGTCGCCGAAGTGCACGACTTGCACGTCTGGCAAATCACCTCGGCTCAGCCGTCGCTGTCAGCACACATCCTGGTCACCGGCGACGTGGACTGCCACTCTGTGCGCACCGACATCGAAGCCGTCCTGCACGACGAATACCAGTTACAGCACACCACGTTGCAGGTCGACCACGCCGACCGCCGCCAGGCTCAGGATCACCAACACTGCGTCGAACCGCACGGTCCGGTCCACCGCGCACCCTCATCAGCCACGGCGGTCGCAAAGAAACCCGCACTGCCTACTGACGTCCCCCGAAGGATCGTCGAATGACGATGTCATCGGTAGCAACGAAATCGAACGGCGCTGGCTCCCGCGGTAGCCCGAGTCACTCTTCGGGGCGGGTTATTTCGCGGCTAAGCGGCAAAATCGAGATCGTCGCGGGGGTGTGCACGGCGATCGCCGCAGCAACGATCGGCTTCGCAGGAAGTTCGCACGCCAGCCCCTTCTCCGTGCAGTTCCAGTCGCCGTCGGGAAACATCTCCTGCAACCTGGTTAATTACCCTCCCGACGACCAACACTCGTTCGCAAAGAACTTCGTGCAGTGCGACATCGCTAACCACAACTGGGTGCCACCGCAGCCGCCCCCGCCGGACCAGCCTGACGCCACCAGCACCTTCCTTCTCATCCGGGGCCAGGTGCCCATTGTTGGCTACAGTCCAGGCACGGTCGGGGATGGCAGCCCGATGCTGGATTCCGCCCAAACACCGCATGCGGGTTCGATCGCCTGCCGCAGCGAGCAGTCGGCGATGAAATGCACCGACACCAGCACCGGACACTTCTTCCGAGTGTCACCGGAGTCCTACGAGTTGGGGTGATGAGCCCCGTCTAGCACGCTTGTGAGGCGGAAGTCTGAACCCATGCCCATGAGCCAGCGGGCCACCACCATGATGTTGAGGGTCATGCCGCCGGGCACCCTCCCGAAAAACTGGAGTTCACGGGGGAGTTCACGGATTTCGGTAGTGGCCGTGAAAATCGCCTCTTACCTGCACGAACTGCGGTGCGCGATACTGGGATTGAACCAGTGACCTCTTCCGTGTCAGGGAAGCGCTCTCCCGCTGAGCTAATCGCGCCGGGGAATCCAAAGCTGGAGGTGGAGACGGGAATCGAACCCGTGTGCACGGCTTTGCAGGCCGTTGCCTCACCACTCGGCCACTCCACCGCTGGGATTGATGCCAGTTGCACCTTCGAGCGGATGACGGGATTCGAACCCGCGACCCTCACCTTGGCAAGGTGATGCGCTACCAACTGCGCTACATCCGCGCGCAACGGACGAGATCGTCGCCCGGTGCGAAGCACGACGATAGTCCACCTGAGCGGGACCGCACAAATTCCTCGGTACGACAGGCGCGTCGCTATTCGCTGCGAGGCAGCACTTTCAGCCGAGACGACCGCGCGTGCTAATCTTCGTGCTCGTTCGCCTCTCGGCACCGGTCTCGTAGCTCAGTGGAAGAGCGCCCGCCTCACACGCGGGAGGTCGCTGGTTCGAACCCAGCCGGGACCACTTACGTTGTCGCCAATCGCGGTCCGGCGTACTCAGAGACTGACGGCCCCATAAGGTTGGCGTATATGGACAGCCACCCCGCCGGCGCCGATCGGTAAGCCGCATGGATGATCAGGCTGGCGAGCTGCGAGCGGCTCGCCACCAGATAGAACAGCTGGTCCAGGTCATCGTCGAGATCGGTTCCGACCTCGATCTGGACGGCACGCTGCACCGCATCGTCAAAGCCGCGATGGCGCTGACCGGAGCGCGCATCGGAGCGCTCGGTATTCGCGGGGCCGACGGCAGCCCGGCCACTTTCGTCCACACCGGCATCGACGGCGACACCGCACGATTGCTGGGTAGCCTGCCGGTCGGCGAGGGTCTGCGCATCGACGATCTGCGCGCGCATCCCCAGGCCGCAGAGCTCAACGCACATGCCAGCCGAATACGGGCGCTGCTCGCGATCCCGATCACCGTCCGGGCAGCAGACTTTGGTGTCCTCTACCTGGCCGACGACCGGTCGGGGCGGGTGTTCTCGGACTCCGAGGACGGCACCGTGCGCGCATTCGGCTCGGCGGCCGCGGTCGCCATCGACAATGCGCGGCTCCTCGAGCGGGAACGCGAAACAGCGAAATGGACGAAGGCCAGTCGCGAGATCACGACCGCGCTGTTGTCCGGTGACCCGCAGACCGGGCCGCTCCAGCTGATTGTGAACAGGGCGCTGGAGTTGGCTGAAGCCGAGCAGGCGATTCTGTTGGTTCCAAGCGAGCCTGACTTGCCCGTCGCCGATGCCGAAACCCTCGTCATCGCTGCGGCGGCAGGCCGCTACACCGCGGAGGTGATCGGCCAGCAGGTTCCGATGGACCGATCCACTACGGGTGGCGTTGCCCGACGTGGGATACCACTGATCACCGACTCGTTCCAATATCCGATCGAGGGTTTCACCGATGTCGGAGAACGCCCGGCGATCGTGATCCCGCTGATTGCGGACGAGGCGCCGTTGGGCGTTATCGCCGTCGCCCGGAATCCGCACCAGCCGGCGTTCGGCAGTGATTATCTGGAACTCGTCAGCGATTTCGCTCGGCACGCCGCAATTGCGTTGGCGCTGGCGGCAGGTCGCGAACATGCGCTCAATCAGCAACTGGCTCAGGCCGACTCGGTCGATGAGGCACTTCACGCCGCAACCGAGGAGCTTCGTCGCCTGTGGCGCGCCCGTCGCGTCCTGGCCGTCACGTTCCCGACGCGCCGGACCACTGCCGAAACCTTCTCGGAGGAACCAGATTTGGTGTCGGTCGGTGAGCCGACGCAGTGGGGCGAACTGCCGTCCCAGACCAGGCGCATCGTGGAGACATTGCGCGACGGCGCGTTACTCAACCCGTATACAGCCGAGCCGGGCACGGCGGGCATCGCGTTGCAGCATCCCGAAGGTGTGCTCGTCGTCTGGATTGATCTGGCCGCGGAGCGCCCCTTCACCCTCGAGGACCAGACACTGCTCACCGTACTGGCCGGGCGCCTCGGCCAGGGCCTTCAGCGGGTATATCAGGTCGACCAGCAGCGCGAGACCGCACTGGCGTTGCAGCACGCGATTCTCGGCCCGGCTCATCTGCCGGACGGGTTCGCCGTGCGTTACCAGGCCGCTTCCCGACCCCTGCAGGTCGGCGGTGACTGGTACGACGTCGTCGATCTGGAGGACGGGCGCATTGCGCTGATCGTCGGTGACTGCGTCGGTCATGGGCTCGCCGCGGCCACCGTCATGGGACAGCTGCGCAGCGCGTGCCGCGCGCTGTTACTCGAACATCCCGGTCCCCGAGCCGCGCTCGCGGGTCTGGACCGATTCGCCGCACGGCTACCCGGGGCGCCGTGCACCACCGCCGTGTGCGCGGTGCTGGACCCTGAAACAGGTGAACTGGTGTACTCCAGCGCCGGACATCCGCCGCCGATCCTGGTACACGCGGACGGCGCGACCCAGACGCTCGAGGACGGCCACACCATTCCGCTGGGTCTGCGACCCAACCGACCCCGGCCCGAAGCGCGCGTCATCATTCCGGCGCGCGCGATGTTGTTGCTGTACACCGACGGCCTGGTCGAGCGTCGCCGCCGCGCACTCGACGACGGCATAGCCCGGGTGCGCGACTTGCTGCAGGAAGGCCGCGCGTCGGCTCTGGCGGACGTGGCGAACCAGGTCATGTCCAGGCTGGCGCCGCCCGGCGGCTACCAGGATGACGTCGCACTGCTGCTTTACCGTCATCCCGCTCCGCTGCAACTGGATTTCCCTGCGGATGTGGGCCAGCTCGCCGGCAGCCGTGCCGCGTTGCGCAGCTGGTTGACCCGCGCCCAAGTGACACCGCTGCAGGCTCATGACGTACTCATCGCCGCCGGGGAGGCTGTCGCCAACGCCATCGAACACGGCCACCGAGATAAGCCGGACGGCGTGATCCGCCTGCGTGCGACCGCGCTGGCAAACGAGGTGCGGTTGACGATTGCCGACACCGGCGCGTGGCAGCCTCCGCAGCCGGCCGCCAACCCCTACCGCGGCAGGGGTATCACGCTCATGCGAGCGCTGATGCACGACGTCGCCATCGATCCGGAAGGCAGCGGAACCACAGTTCACTTGTCCGCGAGGATCACCTGATGCCCACCTCGCTGACTCTCGACACCGCGCGGTCCAGCGACGGGAAACTCGTGTTGACCGCGACAGGGGAGATCGACCTCAGCAACGTCGACACGTTTGATGACGCACTCACCACGGCCGTCACCGAAACCGCCGCGGGCGGCGGGATTCTGACGCTCGACCTCAGCGGCGTGGACTACCTGGACAGCGCCGCGGTCAGTGCGATCTTTCCGCACGCCGACCACATCCGGTTGATCGCCCACCCTTTCCTGATTCGCGTCTTCGACGTCAGCGGCCTCACCGAGCTGGCCGTCGTCGAACCCGCGCCGCCGCGGCGTGAAAACTGAAGCAGCGCAACCAGCAGACCTTGTTGCAGCGCCACTGCGTCACAAGCCGAGTGCGTAGGGTCGCGATCGGAAGGCAGGGAAGTTCGAGTTCGACGAGACGAAGGAGACCTGTGGCAAATCGCGGGATATTGATCGGAATAGCGGCGGCGGCCACTGTGGCCGCCGGACTGACCGGTTGTTCGAGCAACAAATCCAACACGACAAGTCCACCGGCAGTCAGCGGCAACTCGGCAGCCGGCGGCACCAAGGTCCTCATCGACGGCCAGGCGCAGAACGTGACCGGGCAAGTCAGCTGCACCCAAGTCAACGGCAACACCAGCATTGGGATCGGTGACCCGACAACCGGTATCGGCGCTGTCGTGACGCCTGCCGACCCGCCGGTGGTTCAGGCCGTGGGTCTGGGCAACCTGACCGGCGTGACGCTGGGCTACTCGGCCGGTGCGCCGAACCAGGGCAACGCCCAGGCCACCAAGAGTGGCAACTCCTACACGATTAAGGGCACCGCGACCGGGGTAAACGCCGCCAACCCACAGCAAACGCTTACCAAGTCGTTCGAGATCGACGTCACGTGCCCCTGACACGGGGATGTGCGTCGCCAACGTCGTTGAACGTCGAGCTCGGAAGGGGCTGACAGGTATGTATGTGAAGCACGTGGCGGGCGCGGCAGCCGCGGCAGCCCTCGGCATGTCGGGACTGACGATCGGAGCCGGCCTGGCGGCCGCCACTCCGTGGAAGTCGGCTCCGATCTGCGCCATATGCGGACCGACTCTCACGGGACCTGGACTCGGGCCGTTCGCGGACGATCCGCCCGGACCCGGGCCCGGCCCGGGGCCTGGGCCGGGACCTGGTGGACCTGGTGGCGCCGGACCCGGTGCGGGCGCGCCGGGGGGCCGGGCGGCGAGCGGGCTCCGGACCTGGTCGCGGCCGGGCGGCGCCGGGCGGACGCGTCGGGCGGACCGCTGGTCCGGCGGACCTGGGCCCGGTGGCCCGGGTGGACCCCGGCGGTGGCCGTGGTGGACCCGGTGGTGCTGGACCTGGTGGCCCGGGTGGACCGCACGGCCCGGGTGGACCCGGCGAACCTGGACCGGGAGGACCTGGCGGGCCTGGTGGTCCGGGTGGGCCCGGACCTCATGGACCCGGCGGGCCGGGCGGGCCTGGTGGACCACCACCGCCGCCGTATGTGCAGCGGGGCTTCTACGACCGGGGTGGTCCGCAATTCGGCGGTCCTCGAGACGCGCCGCACGGCTTCAGTGCGCCCGACCACGGTGCTCCGCCACCGCCCCCGCAACGTGGGTTCGGCTGGAACGACGGGCCTCCTCCCGGGCACCCTCCGCAGAACTGGGATGGACCGCCACCTCCCGGTGGCTGGAACGGTCCGCCGCCTCCCGGTGGCTGGAACTCGCCGTGGAACGGCCCAGGCCGCGACATCGCTTTGGCGCAGCGCGATTACGGGGCGTTCAATTACGGTGGCTTCAACGCCATTCCGGTGTTCAACCCGATCTTCGGTGGATGGGGCTTCTGGTTCTTCGGTACCTGGATTCCGCTGTACTGAGCTGACTGCGCTGGCAGGCGTCGCGCCGTGGTTCGCTTTGCGACTGCGGCGCGACGCCGCGCGGCCGGAAAAGAATGCATGCGCCGCGATTCTTGTGCAAGATGTGCGACGTGGCTATGTACCAGGGCAGAGCGCTGGCAGACATCAATCTCACCGGACATCCGTTGGGCGAAGCGCTCGAAGCCTTTATCTCCCGACGCGATCCGACCCTGGAGAACGTCCAGATCAGGCGAGCAACTCCGACCGGCGACGTCGAGACACGGGTACAGCCCCACAAGCGGTGGTATGAGGTCCTCTTCGAAGTCGACGACAAACCCGACGAGGACGAAGACGATGACGACGACACGTTCGCGGCCAGAAAAAAGGCGGAGGCAAAGGCCAAGGCAGCTGAAAAAGCACGGGTAAAGGAATGGCCGCCGCGTAACAAGGGATGGTTCCCACCCAGCGAGGCGCAAGCTGATTCGTGACGCGAACCGCTCATGTCGCCCATGATGTAGGGCAGCAGACCGAGAGGAGCGGCGCTCGTGACTGATGTGCTTGAACGGGTGGTTGACCGTGCTCGCGGGATGCGTGACCTGGTCCGCGCCGAGGCCGCAGAATCTGAACGGCTGCGGACGCTGTCACCGCGCATCGTCGAGGAGATGTGGGCCAGCGGGCTGATGTCCGCGTTCAATCCGGCAGCAGCCGGCGGTGTCGAGCCGTCGTTTGCCGAAATGATCGACACCTGGATCGAAATGGCCTGGCAAGACGGGTCTTTCGGCTGGATCGGGATCGCCAATCTGCCGTCGACGTTCGCCGCGGCCAGCTATCTTCCCGATGAGGGCTTCGTCGAGATCTTCACCCGCAACGACAACCACGTCACCATCGGCGGTCAGTACTTTCCCAACGGCCAGGGGATAGCGGTCGACGGTGGCTACCGATTGACCGGGGCGTGGAATTTCGGCTCCGGCACCGGACACTCGGCCTACATCGGAGCCGGCTTCTTCCCGATGGACGACGGCGAGATGCGGTGGGTGAGCGAGGGCATCCCGGACATGCGAGTGGCGTTTCTGCCCCGCGACGAGGTCACCTTCACCGACGGATGGCATGTGCAGGGCCTCAAGGGAACTGGCTCCTACGACTACAACGTCGCCGACGTTTTCGTGCCGGATTATCGAACCATCCCGCTGTTCACTCGTGAGCCCGTTCGCGGAAGCTCGCCGGCCAGTCGGATGGGTCTGATGCCCATCACCGCGGCCGGTCACGCGTCGTTTGCGCTCGGGGTCGCCAAAAGCATGCTCGACGACGTCCAGGAACTCGCCGCCACCAAGGTGCGGATGAGTGACATGGCGACGCTGGCCAGCCGTCAGACGTTCCAGAAAGGGCTCGCTCACCATGTCGCGGCATGGCGGGCCGCTCGCCTGCTGGTGCTCGACGCGTTCGGGACGGCCGAGTCTGCCGTTGAGTCGGGCGCCGAGTTGACGCCCCGGCTGCGGGCCGACATGCGGTTGGCCGCGGTGTACGCGACCGATACGGCGAGAGCGGCCGCCGAGTGGGCCCACTTGGCGGCCGGCACCACCGCGATCCGCGAGGGCAGCCGACTCGAACGGGCATTCCGTGACATCTATACCGGCACCCAGCACGCGTTCATCAGCGAAAAGGTCGCAATGGACGTCGCGCAGATCTGGCTCGGCCTCATCGACGACCAGTTCGGACTGTGACTGTCGCGCAATCGAACTCGTGAGAGGACCCGCTGATGGTGGACGTCGACCGCGCCCGATCCCGCACGTTCGTTGTCACCGGCGTCGCGTCGGGCATCGGTCTGGCCACCGCCGAACGCTTACTGGCCGAGGGCGGTAACGTCGTCGGCACGGACCTCGCCGGCCCGCCTGATCTCGGCCCGGACTTCCGGTTCGTGACGGCCGACGTGACCGACGAGGCCGCGATCGCCGCAGTGTTCGCCGCCGCGCCGGACCGGGTCGACGGCGTCATCCACTCCGCGGGCGTCGCCGGCGGCGGGCCGGTGCACTTGCTGGATCGCGCCGAATGGGAGCGGGTGATCGAGATCAACCTCACCGGCACCTTCCTCGTCGCCAAAGCAGCTCTGGCCAGGATGATCGATCAGCCGCGCGTCGATGGCGAGCGCGGTTCGATTGTGACGCTCGCCAGTATTGAGGGTCTGGAAGGCACGGCAGGCGGCAGCGTCTACAACGCAGCCAAGGCCGGCGTGGTGATGCTCACCAAGAACATCGCGCTCGACTACGGGCCGAGTGGTATCCGGGCAAACGCCATCTGCCCCGGCTTCATCGAAACACCGCTGACGGAAAGCGTTTTCGGCTTGCCCGGAATGGAAGGTCCCAGAGCGTCAGTGACCGAAGAGCATGCGCTGCAACGGATGGGACGGTCAGAGGAGATCGCCGCGATGGCGGCTTTCCTGGTATCGCCGGATGCATCCTTCGTCAGCGGGCAGGCCATCGCGGTCGACGGTGGCTATACCGCCGGTCGCGACCATGGCGTCGTTGAACTGTTCGGATTCCCGCGCTGAGGCGCGAGCGGGATGTCAGTCGGCCAGCGTCCACATGGACAGGGCGTCGTCGACGCTGTCGTCGACTGGTAGCAGCTCGCTCAGACCGCAGGCCGCCACAATTCGTGCGACAGCCGGTTGGTTGCTCACCAACCGCATTTCGATGCCACGACCTCGGCACCGCTCGGCTTCTTCGCCGAGTGCGGCATAGGCGCAGCAGGCCATGAAGTCCAAGCCGCTGATGTCGATGACGAGCGGCCCGGGACAGTCGGCGGCCCCGGCGGCCTCGCTCAGCAGGCGTCGCCAAGTGGTCTCGTTGGATGCGTCGACTTCGCCGCCGGCGCTGACAATCACGATCTGACCGCTACGTTCGGTGGTCGCCCGCAATGTGCTGTGGGACTGCGCCAGCTCAGAAATCAGCCGGCCGCTCAACATCACATGGTTGAAAGATTGCTCTGCAAGGGCATAAGTGCTCATAGTGTTCTCGATCCACAGGCGCGGTGCGCCTCGATATGGATGCCCGCCCTACGTGCTTAAGACTGACGTCGTTTAGCTGTTTTATATTTATAACAGAAATGCAACGGCGCTGTCCATGCGAGGCTGCTGAGAATTCGGTGAGGACGGGCACGAACGCCGCCTCGCAGAGCGAACTTTGCGGAAAACACCGGCGGGCCGTCTTGGCTAAAGTCTTCGCCGTGTAGCCCTGTAAAGACTTTACTGGCAACGGTTTTGATGACAATGTGGCAAACGCGCTCGTCCGTGATCGGCTGTACTTGGGCGCTCAGCAAACCTCGCAGGACGGATATTGTCGTCCGGGCTACTTTTTTGTCTGAAATTGCAAACTAGGGCAGATATTTTGCTAAAAGACCGTCCGGTCAGCGCTTTTGGCGCTGCGCGAAAATACCAGAGTTGTCGGATGTAACCAGTGGTGTTTATGCGGCGGTGTGGCCGGATTCGTCGGCGAGCTCGGCATCGAGCTCGGCGATCGCTCGAGATGTCCGCTCCCGCAGCAGGACTGCGGCGATCACCCCGAATATCACGGCAATGACCAACGCGATCCAGGAGAAGCGGGTCAGCCAGCGTTCGGCGGCAATTCCTGCGTAGTACACCAGCGCCGTCGTGCCGCCCGCCCAGCACAACGCGCCCGAGACGTTCGCGACCAGAAACCTTGCGTAGCGCATCTTCAACGCCCCCGCCAACGGCCCGGCGAAGATCCGCAGTAGGGCGACGAACCGGCCGAAGAACACCGCACGCGCACCCCAGCGATCGAAGAGCCGCTCGGCGAACTTGACGTGGGCCGGGCCGAAATGATTCGGGAAGCGCCGGCCAAGCCGGTCGAACAGCGGCAGGCCCAGGCGGCGGCCGATGGCGTAGCCGGTCGAGTCGCCGACCACCGCGCCGATCACCGCGGCCGCACCCACCCCGAGCGGGTGGACCGCCAACTCGTGCCGCGACGACAACAGCGCTGCGCTGACGAGAACGATCTCACCCGGCAGCGGGATGCCCAGGCTCTCCATGCCGACGACGGCGCCGACCATGCCGTACACAGCGAGCGGGGGGACCGACTGCAACAGGGCATCGACCGTCATGGCACAAGGATGCCCGAGTCATTCGCCTCGACCCATTCGCCCCGACCCATCCGCTATCCGCCCGCCGGAGCGCGCAGTGACGTTGTTGTTCAAGAATTCCCCGTTGCGGCGTCCAATAGCGGCGTATTCGGCGTGTCGCCCGACTACTGCGAGTTGAATACCGGCGAGCAGTTCACCGAAGGGATCGCCATTATGGCAACCGAGGTAACACCGTCCCCGCGTTCCGATGCACCAACCTCAGCACCGCTGATCAGTAAGCGGTGGGTCCAGGGTGTGGCGCTGGTGATGATCTTTGGTTTCCTGGTCATGGGCATCCTGGTCTACCGGACCTACACCGCGTCAATGCCAATGCCCGACAAGGTGGTCAGCGAATCGGGCACGACGCTTTTCAGCGGCACCGACATAACTCGCGGACAGGAGATCTACCAGGCGCGCGGGCTGATGGAGTACGGGTCGGTGCTGGGCCATGGGGCCTATTTGGGGCCGGACTACACCGCGGAATACCTTCGCATGGCGACAGACGATGTCGCCGCTCAGTGGCGCCGGCTTGGGTTGGCCGACCCGCGCGACGCAGTGGTCGGTGAGTTCCGAACCAATCGATATGTTGCCGACACCAAGACACTGGTGTTCACCGACAAACAAGCCCGCGCGTTTGTCGATATTCAGCGGCACTATGCGGCGTACTTTGGCGAGAACTCCACCAAGTACGGGCTGCTACCGCACATGATCACCGATAAAGCTGAAATTCATGACCTGACAGCATTTTTCGGGTGGACTGCGTGGGCGGCCGCAGCTGAGCGGCCCGGTCATAATTACAGCTACACCAATAACTGGCCGTCTGAACGGCGGGTCGACAACGGTCCGACGGCGCCGTTGATCGTGTGGTCGGCGCTGTCGCTGATGGCTTTGCTCGGCGGCATCGGGATCATGTTCGCTGTCTACGGGCGGTGGAGTCAGCAGGTGGGCTGGCACAGCGCGGAGGCGCCCATGTTGTCCTTCCGTCAACCGGGCGAGGTAAGCCTGACGCGGGCCCAGCGGGCCACCATCTGGATCTTTGCGGTGGTGTCGGTGCTGTTTTTGGCGCAGACGCTGGTTGGGGCCGCCGCCGAGCACTATCGTGCGGACCTCTCGACGTTCTTCGGTCTGGATCTTGCCCGGGTGCTGCCCTACAATCTGGCTCGCACCTGGCATGTGCAGTTGTCGCTCTTCTGGACCGCCGCAGCGTTTTTGGCCGGCGGTATTTTCTTAGTGCCATTCATCGCCGGCCGCGAACCGCGGCGACAAAGCTGGCTGGTCTATGGGCTGCTGGGAGCGGTCGCTGTGGTGGTGTTCGGTTCACTGATCTCCGAGGCACTGTCGATCTACGGGGTGATCCCCGCCGGTGGCCTGTTCTCCCAGCAGTGGGAGTACCTCGACTTACCGCGGCTATGGCAGATCCTGCTGATCGTCGGTCTGTTTCTGTGGATCGCGATCATCTGGCGTGGCATGCGGGGCCGGCTCAAGGGTGAGTCGAAGACGAACATGCCGTGGCTGTTCTTCTTTGCCGGACTGGCGATCCCGGTGTTCTATGCGATCGGTCTGCTGGCCGGCAGCGGCAGCCATTACACCGTTGCCGATTTTTGGCGGTTCTGGGTGGTGCACCTGTGGGTGGAGGACTTCCTCGAACTGTTCACCACGGTGATGGTGGCTTACATTTTTGTGCTGTTGGGGGTGGTGCGGGAACGCATCGCGCTAGGCGTGATCTTCCTCGACATCATCTTGTATTCCGCAGGTGGCGTGATCGGCACCATGCACCACCTGTACTTCTCCGGAACCCCGGTAGAGCACATGGCGTTGGGGGCGTTCTTCTCAGCCGCCGAGGTTATTCCGCTGACGTTCTTAACGGTGGAGGCCTGGGCGTTTTTGCAGTTGGGCTCGCGGCAGCGGTCCGGTGACGACAAGCCGTTCCCGCATCGCTGGGCGGTCATGTTCTTAGTCGCAGTGGGTTTCTGGAACTTCGTGGGCGCGGGCATATTTGGATTTCTGATCAACCTGCCAGTGGTGTCCTATTACCAGATCGGCACCGCCTTGACGGCCAACCATGCGCACGCTGCGATGTTCGGCGTCTACGGCATGCTCGCCGTCGGGCTTGCCCTGTTCGCGTTCCGCTACGTGATCCCGGCCGAGAAGTGGCCGGAGAGGTTCGCGCGAATCTCGTTCTGGGGGATGAACATCGGCCTGGCTTGGATGGTGTTTGCCACCCTGCTCCCGCTCGGCCTCCTCCAGCTGTACCACTCGGTCAACGACGGCTATTACGAAGCGCGGTCGCTGGGCTACATCACCCGGCCCGGTAACTCGCTGATCGAATGGCTGCGGCTGCCCGGCGACTTGATCCTCATCATCGGAGGTGTGCTGCCGTTCATCTGGATCGCCTGGACGGCGCTGCGCAACGTCCGTAGCGGAACCGTCGCCGACGAGCTGCCCGACCACCCCCTCTTTACCGAAACTGCCTCGGTGAAGGACTGATGTGACAACGCCGCCAGCGTCAGTGTGGTTGGTCGCCGGGTATGCGCTGGTGCTGGTGGCGATCGCCTGGTGTTTCGACGAGATGGCTCGGCGGGTCTCTCGACGGGCCGCGAGATGGCGCACAGGTGGTTTCGTCTACCACCCAGACCATGACGGGTGGGTGTGTCCGCAGGATCAGTGGCTGTGGCCTACGTCGTTCGACCCGCAGCACCGGGTGATGCGGTACCGCGCGTCACCCGTCGTCTGCAACAGCTGCCCGGTCAAAACCGATTGCACGAGGTCGGATCATGGCCGGGAGCTCAGCAGGGAGGTCGATCCATGGCCGTTTTCGGATTCGGGCCGATTCCACCGCGGCATCGCCTGCTCGGTGGCGGCGCTGGGGGTGGTGATGCCGCTGGCAATGTTGGTTGGGCAGCACACCGCCGCTGATGTCCTGGTGTTGCTCGCCGCAACTCTATTGGTGGTGATCGCGGGGTTGCCGCTGGCTGGGCATCTCCGGAATTCACCGTCGAACGCTCCCGATCACCTGCCGCACCGATCGGCCGTGGAAGATCAGGTCGCCACCGCGATCGACCGATACTCCACCCGGTGGGGGAGCGGCTGGACTGAAAAGGAGGACTCCCCGTGAACGGACTAGTAGTCGTCGTTTCAGTCGGCGTCATCGCGGTGATGGTCGGGCTGGCGTTGGTGTCGCTCAACGTGTTGCGCGAATACGAGCGTGGGGTGGTGTTCCGGGTCGGTCATATTCGTCAGCTATACGGACCCGGGCTGCGAGTCCTGATTCCGTTGGTGGACAAGATGATCCGCGTTGACCAGCGCGTGGTCACGCTGACCATCCCCCCGCAGGAGGTGATTACCCGCGATAATGTGCCGGCGCGAGTGAACGCCGTTGTGATGTTCCAGGTGGTAGATCCGCTGAAAGCGATTCTGGCAGTGGAGAACTACGCGGTGGCTACCTCGCAGATCGCGCAGACCACACTCCGTTCACTGCTTGGCCGCGCCGATCTGGATACTCTGCTGGCCCACCGGGAAGACCTCAACACCGACCTGCGTGCCGTCATCGAAAAGCTGACTGAGTCGTGGGGTGTCGAGGTGCGCGTCGTTGAGATCAAGGACGTCGAGATCCCGGAGTCGATGCAGCGGGCGATGGCACGTGAGGCCGAGGCGGAACGGGAACGGCGCGCCAAAGTCATCAATGCTCACGGAGAACTGCAGGCATCCGAAGAACTGCGTCAAGCGGCCGAGACTCTCTCCAAGAATCCGGCATCCTTGCAATTGCGATACCTGCAGACGTTGTTGGAGCTGGGGGCGGATCACAATTCGACGGTGGTCTTCCCGTTGCCCGTCGACATCATCACGCCATTCCTGAAACTCCCAGAAGTGCTTTCAGATATCGCACGCTCATTCAACGACCGTCGTTGATCGACCCGCCTCATGTCAACCTTGCCAACGGCATCGTCGAGCCCCGATTCGTTTTTGGCGCACCTCACCCGGCAGGGCGGTGCGACGTGAGCCCGGCACCAGCGGTAGCCGTCGCGGTCATCTTCGTCTGGCTTGGCATGGTGCTGGCCATTTCGTTTCTCGAAGCACCTCTGAAGTTCCGTGCGCCGAACGTCACGCTGCAGATCGGTCTGGGCATCGGACGTCTGGTCTTTCGCGCACTCAACACCGTTGAGGTGGTTTTAGCCGTGGTCATCCTGCTGACCACCATCGCTCGCCCGCCGCCGGTCGGCGTGGCAGCGGCGTTGGCAGTCGCGTTCGCGATGCTGGCCCTGCAGATCGGTGCGGTGCGGCCCAGGCTGACTCGCCGTTCGGATCAGGTGCTCGCCGGCCTCGACGCGCCGCGCTCGCGAGCGCATTATGTCTACGTCGCTCTTGACGTGATCAAAACGGTCGCATTGGTCGCGAGCGGAATTCTTTTACTATCCAACTGAGAGACTGCCGGTAGCCGACCGAAGGACCTAATGATGGATTCCATCTCGCTGACCACCTTGGCCACTCAACAGCTCACCGAGGCGCGGCAGGCACACAGTGGTCGAGCGTCGCACACCGTCCACGGCGGACATGCCCTTGAACTGCGCCAGACCGTAGTGGCGCTGGCTTCCGGCCACGAGCTGGCCGAACACGACAGCCCGGGCGAGGCCACGCTGCAGGTGCTGCTGGGCCACGTGCGACTCACTGCCGGCGACGACTCGTGGGAGGGAACGGCGGGCGACTATGTCACGATCCCGTTCCGCCGACACTCGCTGCGATCGCTGGATGACTCTGTGGTCATGCTCACCGTGGTGAAGAACGTTCCCTCGGAGTAGTGGTGTCACTGTCGACGCCGTGGTCGCGGGCGATGGGCCTGCGGGTGCCCGTCGTCAACGCCCCGATGGGCGGCGTCGCCGGCGGACGGCTGGCCGCGGCGGTGACGGCCGCCGGTGGTCTGGGCATGGTGGGCATGGGCAGCGCCGGCTCGACTTCCGCGCTGCACACTGAATTGCCGCATGTCAGTGGGAGGTTCGGAATTGGCCTGGTGGACTGGGTGATCCGCAAAGAGCCGGGTCTTTTCGAGGCCGCGCTCGCCGCCCAGCCGGTGCTGATCTCGGTGAGCTTCGGAACCGACCTGTCGTGGGTGAGCCGCGTGCACGACGCCGGAATCGCCGCCGCCACACAGGTTTACAACAGCGACGAGGCGCGGCGTGCGGAAGACGCCGGGATCGACCTGCTGATTGCCCGCGGTAGCGAAGGTGGCGGGCACGGGGAGGCGACAGTCGGTACTTTGCCGCTGCTGGCGGCGGTGCTGGACGTCGTGTCGACACCGGTACTGGCGGCCGGCGGGATCGCTTCTGCGCGCAGCTTTGCAGCGGTACTGGCCGCCGGGGCCAGCGGCGCCTGGCTCGGCACCGTTCTGTCAGCCTCGGCGGAGGGGTTGACGAGTGACGCCGGACGTCGGGCATTGGTCGCCGCACGCGAGACCGACACCGTCAGCACCCGGGTGTTCGACATCGTTCGTCGTCGACCGTGGGCCGAGCGATTCCCATCGCGTGTGCTGCGCAATGACTTCGTCGCGCGTTGGAGCGGACACGAAGACGCGCTGGCCGATGATCCTGATGCCGAGGCGGAACTGAGCACCGCGGACGCCGCCGACGACCGGCGGACCGCACCGGTCGACGCGGGCCAGGGTGTCGGGATGGTCACCGGCGTTGCACCGGCGGGCGAGGTGATCGACAAGCTCTGCGCGGGAGCGCACGCGCTGCTCGTCCGCTGGAGGTCAGACGGCCCGTAGGTAGCGTTTGTTCATCACTCGCTGGAGCAGCACGGTGAACGGTCCGCCGGCTTTGCTCCACCACGTTGCCGGCCGAGAGAATGCGGACACCTCGGCGTACACGGCGGAGGTGACCGGATCGTGGCGCACCACGAACCGCTCCTCACCGGACTCGGGATGGCCGGGCAGCGTGCCGTACGCGAATCCCCGCATGTGCGGCTCGTCGACGACGTAGACGACCCGGCAGGGCGCCTTGAGAAAGCCGGCCTTCACCACGACGACGGTGCCGACGGTGACGACGTCGCTGCTGGCTTCTACGCCGAGTCCAGCGCCGCGCTGCATGCCCCAGTGCATCACCGCGTCGGCGGCCTCGTCGAAACGAAGCTGACCCATGCCGATTTGCGCCGAGTAACCGATGTGCTTGTATCCCGGCGGCATCGGGCCCGCCGTCGCACCCACCTCCGGGTAAGTCAGTGGGAGCTGGGCGATCGTGTGCAAATCCACCGTCTCAGCTTGCCACGCGGGCGTGGCCAGTTCTTGTGGGCTGGCGTACGGTCGGCGTTGTGACTACCCAAGCTCCTGCTCACGCGTCCGGAACCCTCACTCTCGGCGGTGATCTCACCGTCAACCGACTCGGCTACGGTGCAATGCGCCTGACCGGCAAGGGTGTTTGGGGGCCGCCGGCCGATCGCGACGAAGCCCTTCGGGTGTTGCGGCGTGCGGTCGACCTCGGCGTCAACTTCATCGACACCGCCGACTCTTACGGCCCGTATTTCGCCGAGGAGATCATCCGAGAGGCGTTGCACCCCTACGACGGGCTGGTCATCGCGACCAAGGCGGGACTGCTGCGCACCGGGCCCGACGTGTGGATCCCCCTGGGCTTTCCCGCCTACCTGCGCCAGGAAGCCGAGCTCAGCCTGCGACGGCTCGGCGTCGACACCATTGACCTGTTTCAGCTGCACCGCATCGACGACAAGTTCCCGCTGGAGGATCAGATCGGCGAGCTGGTCAAGCTGCAGCAGGAAGGCAAGATCCGCCACATCGGTCTGTCGGAAGTCAACGTCGACCAGCTGCACGCCGCACAAAAGATCACTCAGATTGTGTCGGTGCAGAACCTCTACAACCTGACCAACCGCAGCGCCGAAAAGCTACTGGACGACGTGACCAAGCAGGGGATCGCTTTCATCCCGTGGTTCCCGCTGGCCGCCGGTCCGCTCGCGGCTCCCGACGGCCCGCTGGCGAAGCTCGGCGCCGAGCACGGTCACGCGACGCCCTCACAGCTGGCGCTGGCGTGGCTGCTGAAACGCTCACCGGTCGTTCTGCCGATCCCGGGGACTTCGAGCGTGGCACATCTGGAGGAGAACGTCGCCGCCGCCGAGATCGAGATCACCGACGACGAGTTCGAGAAACTGAGCGCCCTCGGGAAGCAGCAGCAGAACTAGCCCCCCAACGAACCGAGCCGCCGGGCAATACGGTGTTCTGGTGCCCGGCGAACATGTGCGACATCCGGGTGGGGGATTCAACCCACCCGAACCGACGACGAAGGGCGGGCCGGACTACGGCCGATTCATCGAGGCGGTGCGCACCCTGCAGGACCATGCCCGCGCCGTCGATGCGCCCGATCAGGTGATCAGCGAGGCGGCCGACCTGATCGAGAAGGTGTCCGACCTGCTCGGTCCGTTCGACACCGACGAATGGGCGACACCGTCGGGCCGCCGAATCGACTTGATCAATCGCGGCAACATCCTGCCGGTGCCGATGCGGGTGCAGCGGACCGACGACGGCCGCATCGAAGGCTGGGCCCGCTTCCGGCGGTTTCATCTGGGCCGCAACGGCGCCGTGCACGGCGGTGCGCTCGGGCTGCTGTTCGATTCGGTCCTGGGTATGACGTCCGGGGTGATCACCGGCGGCCCTCGTCAGCGCACCGCGTATCTGCATGTCAATTACCGCCAAATTGTCCCGATCAACAAAGAGCTGCAGGTCGACGCGGGCGTGGACCGCGTCGACGGCCGAAAGATCTTCGTCGCCGGCCGGTTGAGCGACGGGGATACCGTGCTGACCGACGCCGAGGCGCTGTTTGTCCTCCTCAAACCGGGCCAGCCCTAAGACTGCAACGTTCAGGAATTGCGCCAGGGCGATTACGGTGTCGTCGCCGGCAACGTGACCTCTTCGTGGTCGAGTTCGCGTTCGAGCGCGCGAAGACTCTTGTCGGACAGCATGCCAGCGTCACGCCAGCGAAGGAGTTCGTCACGTTCGGCTTCGATGGCCGCTCGCCGGATGACGACGGCTGCCTCGTAGGCCGGCATGACGGGCACCTCGTCAGACTCCAGGGATTCCAGAGCGTCGAGTCGACGCCGGTATCGTTCCAACCTGGCGGACAACTGTTCGCGCGCAACGTCAATCGCACGAGCAGGGACGTCGTCACCGTGCTCGTGCTTCATCTCGTCGAGCCGGTCCAGGGCCGCCTCAACGGCAGCGGCACGCGCTCGATTGCGCATACGAGCTTCGTCGACGGCATCAGCGCGAAGTCCCAGCGCCCGCACGACCGGACCGAAGGTCCCGCCTTGGCCGATCAGCGTCACCAGCACGATGACGAAGGTGCAAAAGAGCAGAAGATCGCGGTCGGGAAAGGGCGCGCCATTGTCCGTGACAAAAGGCACCGCGAAGATCGCCGCGAGACTGACCACACCGCGGGTGCCCGCCCAACTCAGGGCGAAGATCTCACGGCCATCCAGCCGCTCCGAGTTGCGCTCCCGCCGGCGACCGCGCTCCGGCCTCTTGACGTCATCGGCGGAAGCGGTGTCGGCGACGTTGCCAAGCCAGGTACGCATAGGTCCCGGTAGTGCCTGGGTGAGCAACAACCACAGCGGCCGCATCAACAGCACCAGCGCGACGGTAATGGTGATCGCGACGATGATCGTCGACGGTGAGTCCCCGTTGAGACCGTCGAGGATGGTGGGCAACTGCTGACCGATCAATAAGAACACCAGGCCTTCTAGCAGGAAATTGACCAGGCGCCAAACGGCTCGGGTCTGCAGTCGGCTTGCACCCGACTCCGATCGCGGCGAGTGGTGTCCGACGATCAGCCCGCAGACCACCACCGCGAGTACGCCCGAGGCGTGCACCTCCTCGGCCGCCAGGTACGCCAAAAACGGCGTGGCGAGCGAAATCGCGTTAGCGGTCAGCACATCGCGGGTCCATCGTCCCAGCAGACGCCGACAGAAGGCGAGCACCAGACCGACCACCAGCCCGCCCGCCGCTGCGAGGACGAACTCCCAGATTGCCGACAGAATGGAGAATTGGGCGCCTCGCGCGACCGCGATGGCCATTGAAAATGTGGTGAGTGCGGTCGCATCGTTGAGCAGTCCTTCACCCTCGATCAAGGTGACGATGTTCAGCGGCAAACCGACCTTGCGGGCAACGGCGAGCGCGGCCACCGGATCTGTGGGCGCGACGGCGGCGCCCAGCGCCACGCCGACCGCAATCGTTGCGCCGCTGACCAGCAGGCCGAACGCGACACCGATCGCCCACGCGGTCAGCAACACGAGGACGACCGACAGGCTCACGATGGAGCGCAGGTTGCGGCGTATTCCGACAAGCGACGATTCCAGCGCCGCGTTGTACAACAACGGCGGCAGCAAGCACGTCATCACGACGTCGGGATCGAGGCCGATGTTGGGCCCCGGCAGCAGGGCATAACCAATGCCGACCAGCGTGAGCAGCGCGGCGCCAGGCAGTCCGGTGCGCTCGCCAATCCAATTCACCACGAGAAAGACGGCGACGGCGGCCAGCAGCAACGCGAGCGCCGTGTCCACTGCCACACCGTCATTGTGCCGGACTTTGGGCGGCTGCTCGACGGCCCTGCTCGGCTTCGGACCGCCCCGATAGCATGGGCGGGTCCGTTTGAACACCCGAAAGCCATGGAGACCGCGTCGATGACCGCCCCCGCGCACACCATCCCAGCAGCACCGATCCGGGTGCCCGCGGGGACGACCGCGGCGGCCGCGATCCGCGAAGCCGGCCTCCCGGGTCGCGGTGCTCCCGACGCGATCGTGGTGATACGCGACGCCGACGGGAAACTGCATGACCTCAGCTGGATTCCCGACGTTGATGTGGACGTCACCCCGGTGGCGGCCAACACCGACGACGGTCGCAGCGTCATCCGGCATTCGGCCGCGCACGTGTTGGCCCAGGCGGTGCAGGATCTCTTCCCGGGCGCCAAGCTCGGCATCGGCCCCCCGATCACCGACGGCTTCTACTACGACTTCGACGTGGCCGAACCGTTCACGCCGGAAGACTTGGACAAGCTGGAAAAGCGCATGCGCCAGATCGTCAAAGACGGTCAGCTTTTCGACCGGCGGGTCTATGCGTCCAAAGACCAGGCCCGTGCCGAATTGGCCGGGGAGCCTTACAAACTCGAACTCGTCGATGACAAATCCGGGGACGCCGACATCATGGAGGTCGGCGGCGACGAACTCACCGCCTACGACAACCTCAATCCCCGCACCCGCGAACGTGTTTGGGGGGATCTGTGCCGCGGACCGCACATTCCCACCACGAAACACATACCGGCGTTCAAGCTGACCCGTAGTTCGGCGGCGTACTGGCGGGGAGACCAGAACAACGCCAGCCTGCAGCGTATCTACGGCACCGCGTGGGAAACACAGGAGGCGCTCGACAAGCATCTCGAGCTCATCGCCGAAGCCCAACGCCGCGACCACCGCAAGCTCGGCGTCGAGCTCGACCTGTTCAGCTTCCCCGACGAAATCGGTTCGGGGCTCGCGGTTTTCCATCCCAAAGGCGGCATCATCCGTCGGGAGCTGGAGGAGTATTCGCGGCGCGCGCACGAGCGGGCCGGGTACGAGTTCGTCAACACCCCGCATATCACCAAAGAGCAGCTCTACGTCACGTCGGGCCACCTGGAGTGGTACGCCGACGGCATGTACCCGCCGATGCATCTCGACGCCGAATTCAACGAAGACGGCACGGTGCGCAAACCCGGGCAGGACTACTACCTCAAGCCGATGAACTGTCCCATGCACCATCTGATCTATCGGTCGCGGGGGCGGTCCTATCGCGAGCTTCCGTTGCGGCTCTTCGAATTCGGCAGCGTCTATCGCTACGAGAAGTCTGGCGTGATCCACGGTCTGACCCGGGTGCGCGGCATGACCCAGGACGACGCGCACATCTATTGCACGCGCGAGCAGATGCGCGACGAGTTGACCTCAGTGTTGCGGTTCGTGCTCGACCTGTTGGCCGACTACGGCCTCAACGACTATTACCTGGAGCTGTCCACGAAAGACCCGGACAAATACGTGGGCTCCGACGAGGTGTGGGAAGAGGCCACCGACATCTTGCGGGAAGTCGGTGAGGCCTCGGGTTTGCAACTGGTGCCCGACCCGGGTGGCGCGGCGTTCTACGGGCCGAAGATCTCGGTGCAGGTCAAGGACGCGCTGGGCCGCAGCTGGCAGATGTCGACGCTGCAGGTCGACTTCAACATGCCCGATCGTTTCGAGCTGGAGTACACCGCAAGCGACGGCTCGCGGCAACGGCCGGTGCTGATTCACCGTGCGCTGTTCGGTTCGATCGAGCGGTTCTTCGGCATTCTCACCGAGCACTACGCCGGTGCATTTCCGGCCTGGCTGGCCCCGGTTCAGGTGGCCGGCATCCCGGTCGCCGACGAGCACATCGGATACCTGGAAGATGTTGCCGCGCAGCTGAAGTCGCACGGAGTACGGGTCGAGGTGGACGGCAGCGATGACCGGATGGCCAAGAAGATCGTGCACCACACCAACCAGAAAGTGCCGTTCATGCTGCTGGCCGGCGACCGCGACGTCGAGGCCGGTGCGGTGAGTTTCCGGTTCGGTGATCGCACGCAGATCAACGGGGTCCCGCGCGACGAGGCGGTAGCCGTCATCACGCAGTGGATCGCCAACCGCGAAAACGCCGCGCCCACAGCCGATGTGGTCAAGGTGAACACCCGTGGCTGAAGACGACGCCATAGTCGACCGGGGCGTAGGTGAATCCGACCACCTGCAGCGGCTGTGGACGCCCTACCGGATGAGCTACCTTGCTGAAGGGCCGCTCAAGCAGGACACCAGCGAGCGCGACCAGCCGTTCACCGACATCCCGCAATTGTCCGACGAAGACGGGCTGGTCGTGGCCCGCGGTGAACTCGTCTACGCCGTGCTCAACCTCTACCCGTACAACCCGGGCCACTTGATGGTGGTGCCGTACCGTCGGCTTTCCGAACTCGAGGATCTGACCGAGGCGGAAAGCAGCGAGCTGATGAAGTTCATCCAGAAGGCAATTCGCGTCATCAAGAACGTGTCGCGGCCGCACGGCTTCAACGTCGGGGTCAACCTCGGCCACTCGGCGGGTGGCTCGCTGGCCGAGCACCTGCACGTGCACGTCGTGCCGCGGTGGGGCGGCGACGCGAACTTCATCACGATCATCGGTGACTCCAAGGTCATTCCGCAGTTGCTGCGCGACACCCGCCGCCTGCTGGCCACCGAGTGGGACAGGCAGTCGTGAGCAAGCTGCTGTCCCGCGAGGGAGTCGCCCGGGTCACCACGCCGGTGGCCCGGGCGTTGTTGCGCGCGGGCTTCACCGCCGACGGGGTCACCATCATCGCCACCGCCGCCGCGGTGCTGGCCGCGCTCATCCTGTTTCCGATCGGCCGACTCTTCGCCGGAGCCGCGGTGATCAGCTTTTTCGTCCTGTTCGACATGATCGACGGCGCGATGGCGCGAGAAAGCGGCGGCGGCACGCGATTCGGCGCCGTGCTCGATGCCACCTGCGACCGCATCAGCGACGGTGCGGTGTTCTGCGGGCTGGCGTGGTGGGCGGCGTTCGGCCTGGGCAGCCGCCCGTTGGTGGTGGCGACGCTGATCTGTCTGGTCACCTCGCAAGTCATCTCCTACATCAAGGCGCGCGCTGAAGCCAGTGGACTGCGCGGCGACGGCGGTTTCATCGAACGCCCGGAGCGGTTGATCATCGTGCTCATCGGGGCAGGGGTGTCAGAGCTGCCGTTCTTCCCGTTGCCGGCGGCGCTGCCCGTGGCGATGTGGCTGCTCGCCGTGGCCAGCGTGATCACCTGCGCTCAGCGGATACGCACAGTGCGGCACTCACCGGCCGCGGCCACCCCGCTGCCGCCGCCCGGTAAGCCGGCCCAGCCGGGAGAGAGTGAGCCGTGATCGTGCCGGCCGGTCTGAAAATGCCTGGCATCAGCGGTCTTTCGCTGGGGGGCCGGATGACCGACTGGGGTTATGCGACCGGGTGGCGGATGGTGCGTGCGATGCCGGAATTCGCCGCGCGCAACGTCTTTGACGCCGGCGCGCTCTACGCGTCGCGAAATGGGGGACCGGAGCAGCTTCGCAAAAACCTCGCGCGGGTCATCGGCGTGCCGCCCAAGGAGGTGCCCGGCAGCCTGATGCGCGCGTCGCTGGAGTCCTATGCCCGCTATTGGCGCGAGGCGTTCCGGCTGCCGACGATGGATCACCGCGCGCTCGGCGAGCGCCTCGCCGAACTGGTTGAAGGCCGAGAGCATCTCGGCGCGGCGCTGGCCGCCGGCCGCGGTGCAGTTTGCGCGTTGCCGCACAGTGGAAACTGGGACATGGCCGGGGTGTGGATGGTCCAGCGCTACGGCAGATTCACCACCGTCGCCGAACGGCTCAAGCCCGAATCGCTCTACCGGCGGTTCATCGACTACCGGGAGAGCTTGGGCTTCGAGGTGATCCCTCTGTCCGGCGGTGAGCAGCCACCGTTCCCGTTGCTCAGCGAACGGCTGCGGGACAACAAGTTTGTGTGTCTGATGGCCGAGCGCGACCTCAGCCGCACCGGAGTCCAGGTCGACTTCTTCGGCGAACCGACCAGAATGCCGGCCGGCTCGGCGAAACTGGCGATCACCACCGGCGCGGCACTGCTGCCTGTGCATTGCTGGTACGACGGCGACGACTGCCGAATCACGTTCTACCCGCCGCTGGACTGCTCCAGCGGTGACGTCGGCGTCGTCACCCAGGCACTGGCCGACGTCTTCGCGCGCAACATCGCCGCACATCCCGCCGACTGGCACATGCTTCAGCCGCAGTGGCTGGCGGATCTGTCCGACGAGCGACGGGCCCGATTGGCGGAGACGTGATGCGCATCGGGATGGTGTGTCCGTACTCCTTCGACGTGCCCGGTGGCGTGCAGTCGCACGTCTTGCAGCTTGCCGAGGCAATGCGAGAACGCGGTCAGTACGTCAGCGTCCTGGCGCCGTCGTCACCACATGTCAAATTGCCCGAGTTCGTCGTCTCGGCCGGCCGGGCCGTGCCGATTCCCTACAACGGTTCGGTGGCCCGCTTGCAAATCAGCCCGAGCGTGCACGGCAAGGTAAGGCGCTGGCTGACCGAGGGCGACTTCGACGTGCTGCATCTGCACGAACCGAACGCGCCGAGCCTGTCGATGTGGGCGCTACGGATCGCCGAGGGGCCCATCGTGGCCACCTTTCACACCTCGACCACCAAATCGCTGACGCTCTCGGTAGTTCAGGGCCTGCTGCGGCCCATGCAGGAGAAGATCGTCGGCCGCATCGCGGTGTCCGACTTGGCCCGACGCTGGCAGATGGAAGCACTGGGCTCCGACGCGGTGGAGATTCCCAACGGTGTCGATGTGGCGTCGTTCGAGTCGGCGCCGCTGATGCCGGGGTATCCACGCCCCGGCAAGACGGTGCTGTTCCTGGGCCGCTACGACGAACCTCGCAAAGGCATGGCCGTGCTCGTCGACGCGCTGCCCGCCCTCGTCGAGCGTTTCCCGGGCCTGCAGGTGCTGATCGTCGGCCGCGGCAACGAAGACGAGCTGCGGACCAAGGTCGGCAGATTGGCCGGGCACCTGCGCTTTCTGGGCCAGGTCGACGACGCCGCCAAAGCATCGGCGCTGCGCAGTGCGGACGTCTACTGTGCGCCGCACACCGGCGGGGAGAGCTTCGGCATCGTGCTCGTCGAAGCGATGGCGGCCGGTACTCCGGTGGTGGCCAGCGATCTGCATGCGTTCCGGCAGGTGCTGCGTGACGGCGAAGCCGGGCGACTGGTGGCCGTCGACGACAGCGCCGCGTTGGCCGACGGCCTGATCGCGGTGCTGGAGAACGATCAACTGGCCAACCGCTACGCCGCGGCCGGCTCCAGCGCGGTGCGCCGCTACGACTGGTCGGTGGTGGCCAGCCAGATCATGCGCGTCTACGAGACGGTCGCCGTCGCCGGCAGCAAGGTCGAGGTGGCCAGTTGATGCTCGTCCTCGTCCTCGGTCTGGTCGCGTTGCTGCTGGTGGTGCTCGGGTTCGCAGTCTGGGGATTCCGCACCGCGAATCGACTCGACCGGTTGCACGTGCGTTACGACCTGTCCTGGCAGGCCCTGGACGGCGCGCTGGCACGGCGGGCCGTGGTGGCCCGCGCGGTCGCGACGAACGCATTCGGCGGTGCCACCGATGCGGAGGCCAAGCAATTGGTCGAGCTTGCCGACGCGGCTGAACGCGCGCCGCGGAAGGCTCGCGAGGCGTGCGAAAACCGGCTGTCGGCCGCGCTGTCGATGGTCGATCCGGGCTCGGTCCCAGCAGGGCTGATCGGTGAGCTGACCGACGCCGAGACCCGGGTGCTGCTGGCCCGCCGATTCCACAACGACGCGGTTCGCGACACGCTCGCGCTGCGCGAGCGACGGCTGGTCCGGCTGTTTCGACTGGCCGGAACAGCAGCGGAGCCAAGCTATTTCGAGATCGCCGAGCGGTCGCAGGCACAACGGCATGCCGATCATTTCGGAGCCGCCCGCCGCACGTCGGCGCGGGTGGTGTTGCTCGACGAAGCCGGCGCCGTGCTGCTGCTGTGCGGATCGGATCCGGCGAGGTCCGACGCCGGCACGGCGGCGCCGCGGTGGTGGTTCACCGTGGGCGGGCAGGTCGGTGCCGGGGAGTCGCTGGCCCAGGCCGCCGCACGTGAGCTGGCCGAGGAGACCGGCCTGCAGGTCGACCCGGCCGAGATGATCGGGCCGATCTGGCGGCGCGACGCGGTGTTCGACTTCAACGGCGCGGCGATCGACAGCGAGGAGTTCTTCTTCGTCCACCGCACCCGGCGTTTCGAGCCGTCCGCCGCAGGCCGCACCGAACTGGAGAGCCGCTACATCCACGGCCATCGCTGGTGTGACCCTGCTGACATCGCCGACCTCGCCGCCGCCGGCGAGACGGTGTATCCGCTTCAGCTCTCCGAACTGCTCACCGAGGCGGTTTCGTCGGCCCGGTCGCCGGATCGGCCCCGGCAGCTGCAGTCCATTCGTTGAGGTTCACCGCCCCCGCCCGTCTTGCCGCGAGCAGACGCAGAATCGCACACCAGATATCCTCACAATGCGATTGTGTGTCTGCTCGGCGCAGATATCCCCAGTCCCGGTCCGCGGCGACTGGTCAATTGCGAGTAGTCACCGCATGCTCCCCGGGTGTACGCCGACGCCGTTGCGGCCCTGGACGCCGGTGGTGGATTCGCTACGACCGCGCAATTGCTGAAAGTCATGACCCGTCAGCAACTCGACGTTCAAGTCCGCAACGGTGGCCTCGTTCGCGTGTGGCATGGCGTTTACGCGGCTAATCATCCAAATCTGTTGGGGCGCTTGGCGGCACTCGATCTTTTCATGGGGAGCCGGGCCGTTGCATGCATGGGCACCGCTGCGGCGTTATACGGCTTCGATGTGGAGAAAACGGCCGCCATTCATGTGCTGGACCCAGGCGTCCGGATGCGTTCTGTGACCGGTCTTATGGTTCACCAACGAGTCGGAGCCCCGCTGCAACGAGTAGCGGATCGGCTCGCAACGGAGGCGGCATGGACCGCCGTGGAAATTGCACGAGAACTTCGGCGGCCGAGGGCATTGGCAACCCTCGACGCCGCGCTGCGCTCCCGATGGTGCACGCGCGGCGCACTCGAACGGGCGGTGCTTGAGCAGCGAGGTCGACGCGGCATCGTCGCGGTGCGTGGGTTGCTTCCCTACGCCGACGCGAGGGCCGAGTCGGCCATGGAAAGTGAAGCGCGGCTGGTGATGATCGATCACGGTCTGCCGCTTCCTGTGCTTCAGCACGAGATTCGAGGGCGCAACGGCGAGAGGTGGCGCGTCGACTTTGCATGGCCTGATGTGCGTGTTGTGGCAGAGTACGAGAGCATCGACTGGCATGCGGGTCGCGACGCGATGCTCAGAGACAAGATGAGGTTGGGAAAAATCCAAGAACTGGGTTGGACACTCATTCCGATTGTGGTCCATGACGTACGACGTGAACCTGGCCGCTTAGCAGAGCGGATCGCAAGCCACCTGAACCGGCCCCGCATAGCCAGTTGACGGGGCGAGCAGACGCATTCTCGCGCGCCGGTGGCCGTTGCAGTCCGATTCTGCGTCTGCTCGCCCTGGGGGCATGGTTACGCCGTTGACCCGCGAAAACGGTGCGCCGACTGCTAGGCGTGCGGTGCCCACTAGAATTGACGGACACCAGTTGAAGGAGATCAGCAGTGAACAGCGCCGCCGCGTCGTCGAACGGCCCTGGGCGGACGGGAACCGCGCGGGTCAAGCGCGGCATGGCCGAGATGCTCAAGGGCGGCGTGATCATGGACGTCGTCACGCCGGAGCAGGCTCGCATCGCCGAGGGCGCCGGCGCTGTCGCGGTGATGGCGCTGGAGCGGGTACCCGCCGACATCCGCGCTCAGGGTGGGGTGTCGCGGATGAGCGACCCCGACATGATCGAGGGCATCATCTCCGCGGTCACCATCCCGGTGATGGCCAAGGCCCGGATCGGGCACTTCGTGGAGGCGCAGATTCTGCAGAGCCTCGGCGTGGATTACGTCGACGAGTCCGAGGTGCTGACCCCGGCCGACTACACCCACCACATCGACAAGTGGAAGTTCACCGTGCCGTTCGTCTGCGGTGCGACGAACCTGGGTGAGGCGCTGCGGCGTATCAACGAGGGCGCGGCGATGATCCGCTCCAAGGGCGAGGCCGGCACCGGTGACGTGTCCAACGCGACCACCCACATGCGCGCCATCGGCGGAGAGATCCGTCGGCTGGGCTCACTGTCTGACGACGAATTGTACGTGGCGGCAAAGGAACTCGCCGCGCCCTACGAGCTCGTCGTCGACGTGGCCAGGGCCGGCAAGTTGCCGGTCACCCTGTTCACCGCCGGCGGCATCGCCACCCCTGCCGACGCCGCGATGATGATGCAGCTCGGCGCCGAGGGCGTGTTCGTCGGCTCGGGCATCTTCAAGTCCGGGGATCCGGCGCAGCGCGCGGCGGCGATCGTCAAGGCCACCACCTTCTACGACGACCCGGACGTTTTGGCCAGGGTGTCGCGCGGGCTCGGCGAGCCGATGGTCGGCATCAATGTGGAGGAGCTCGCGGCGCCGCATCGCCTGGCCGAACGCGGCTGGTAAGAACATCCTGTGTCGATCGAAAAGATCCTCGATCTCGAGCAGCTCGAGATCAACATCTACCGCGGCAGCGTGTTCAGCCCTGAGCAGGGCAACTTTCAGCGCACCTTCGGTGGTCAGGTAGCCGGCCAGTCACTGGTGTCCGCGGTGCGCACCGTCGATCCGCATTTCCTGGTGCACTCGCTGCACGGCTACTTCATCCGGCCCGGAGATTCCTCGGCGCCAACAATTTTCCTCGTCGAGCGGCTGCGCGACGGTGGTTCGTTCTGCACTCGCCGGGTCAACGCGATCCAGCACGGCCAGACGATCTTCTCCATGTCGGCGTCCTTCCAGACCGATCAGGACGGCGTCCACCACCAGGACGTGATGCCCGCGGCGCCACCACCGGACGACCTGCCGGGACTGAAGTCGATGAAGGTGTTCGACGACGCCGGCTTCAGGCAGTTCCAGGAGTGGGACATCCGGATCGTGCCGCGCGATCAACTGCACACGCTGCCCGGCAAGGCAGCGCAGCAGCAGGTGTGGTTTCGGCACCGCGATCCGCTGCCCGACGACCCGGTGCTGCACATCTGCGCGCTGGCCTACATGAGCGACCTCACCCTGTTGGGATCGGCGCAGGTGACCCATCTCGACGAGCGTGAGCACCTGCAGGTGGCCTCGCTCGACCATGCCATGTGGTTCATGCGGGTGTTCCGCGCCGACGAGTGGCTGCTCTACGACCAGTCCTCGCCATCGGCCTGCGGAGGTCGCTCGCTGTGCCAGGGCAAGATCTTCAACCAGTACGGCGAAATGGTCGCTGCCGTCATGCAGGAGGGGCTGACTCGCTTCCCGAACGAGCACCGGTGAGCGCCGTGCGCGTCGGTGTGCTGGCGCTGCAGGGCGACACCCGCGAACACCTGGCGGCGCTGCGCGACTGCGGAGCCGAAGCGATGCCGGTGCGCCGCTCTGTTGAGTTGGACGCCGTGGACGGGCTGGTGCTTCCCGGGGGCGAGTCAACCACGATCAGCCATCTGCTGCGCGAGGGCGGTCTGCTCGAACCGCTGCGCGCCAGGCTGGCCGGCGGGCTTCCCGCCTACGGCGCCTGCGCCGGCATGATCTTGTTGGCCAGCGAAATTCTCGACGCCGGGATGGGCGGGCGCGAGGCCATTCCGTTGGGAGGTATCGATATCACGGTGCGGCGCAATGCATTTGGACGCCAGGTCGACTCATTCGAAGGAGACGTTGCGTTTTCCGGGTTCGACGATCCGGTGCACGGGATCTTCATCCGGGCGCCGTGGGTGGAGCGGGTCGGCGACGGTGTGCAGGTGCTGGCCTCGGCCGCCGGCCACCCCGTCGCAGTGCGTCAAGGGCCGGTGCTGGCCACGTCGTTTCACCCCGAGATCACCGGCGATCGTCGTATTCACCGGCTGTTCGTCGACATCGTCAACGGAGCGGCATAACGCCTCGAGTTCAGCCGGGCGCGGGCAACGCCCACCGGATGCCGCCGACCAGGACGCGTCCGACGCCGCGCACGACGGTGAGCTCCACGGGCGGGAAGTACGGCAGCAACAGCGGTATGCGCGCCCACAACGGCAGCATCGCGACCGCGGTCGCCGTCAGCGCGCCGTACGGCGCCCGGGCCGCCAACGGCAGCGGCGGCGTCAGCAACAGGAATCGAGCAGCATCGCGAGCCGCCGCTGTGCTGCGCAATTCCGGTCGAAACGCATCCAGGCGTTGGGCCAGCTCACGTTCGGTGCGCGGCGGGTCGACCACGCCGAGCCTGGAAGCGATCTCGGCCATGTCCGCGACGTATCCGTCCCGACCAGCCTGGTCCAGTGGGGCGGCGCCATAAAGCTGGTGGGCACGGAGAAAGCTGTCGGCTTCTG
This sequence comes from uncultured Actinomycetota bacterium, assembly GCA_963741555.1. Lineage (GTDB taxonomy): Bacteria > Actinomycetota > Actinomycetes > Mycobacteriales > Mycobacteriaceae > Mycobacterium. The sequence goes on from CAVUIH010000014.1 coordinate 389,186, forward strand.
CGACGTGCACCCACTCCAACAGGTGCGGGTCGGTGGCCGTATACGACCGTCCGTCGGCCGCGATCCCGTGCACCCGCCGATGGATTCCGCGGACGCGATCGACGGCGCGCTGAGCATCGATCGCGGACCCGAACGTGGTTTCCGCCAGGAAGGTGCTGGTTCGCTGCAGCCGTCCCCACGGATCATCGCGATAGTTGGAATGCTCAGCGACTCCGGCCATCGCCAGGGGATGCAGCGACTGCAACAGCAAAGCCCGCAATCCGCCGACGAACATCGAGGCGTCGGCGTGGACGCGACGGATCGGACGGTCGTCGGCGAACCATCGTGGCCCCGGGGTGTGGTGGATGCGTTCACGTTCTTTCGGGCCATCGGGCCCGGCGACCATTTCGAACAGGCTGCTGCCCAGCAAGTCCCGTGCCGCTTTCAGCGTGCTTTTCGCCGTCACCGTCTCCACGGTAACTCAGCGTTTGAAGTCAGGCGCTGAGGTGTAAAGCCTGACCATGGATTTCGACGGGCCCGTACGCACCTGGCGCGATATTCCGGGCTGGTTTCAGTGGCGTCGTCACCAGGAGGAAGCCGCGGCGCATTTTCCCGACGGGAGCCGCTTCGTCGAGGTGGGCTGCTACCTGGGGCGCAGCATCTGTTCGTTGGGCGAGGTGGTGTGTGAGGCGGGGCTCGACATCGGGATAGTCGGCGTCGACACCGCGCGGGGCAGCGGGCCGGAGGGCCGCGGTAACACCGACGCGCACGGGCCCGCAGTCGACCACGGCGGCGGAACGTTCGCAGGCTTGTTGCACCGCAACATCATTGACTGCGGCCTGGCCGACATCATCCAGCTGGTCATCAGTGACTCTGTCGCGGCCGCCGATTTCTTCGCGAACAGTTCGCTGGCATGGGTGCACATCGATGCGCGCCACGACTACGAGAGCGTCGTCGCCGATATCAAGGCGTGGGCACCCAAGGTGATGCCGGGCGGATGGCTATCCGGTGATGACTATCAGCCCGACTGGTGGCCCGGGGTGGTGCGCGCGGTCAGTGACACACTGCCCGATGCGGGTTCGTGGGAGTCGATGCAGTGGCGGTGGATCAAACCGGGGTAGGTGGGGCGTGACTGCTACCTAGTATCGGTTGGCATGCGATCTCACCGCGAGCGAATGCTGGCCGGTGAGCTCTACCTGGCCGACGATCCTGATCTGGTCGCGAGCCGCGAAGCATGCCAGCGCCTGCTGGGCCGATTCAACTCGACGGACGACTTCCACGAACGACAGCAACTGCTGCGAGAGCTGCTCGGGTCGCTGGGGGACGGTTCGTCGATTCTGCCGCGATTCCTGTGCGACTACGGCACGCAGATCAGCATCGGCGCCGACACCTTCGTGAACTACGACGCGATCCTGCTGGATTGCGCGCCCATCGTGATCGGCGACAACGTCTCGATCGGCCCGCGGGCGCAGTTCCTCACGCCGCTGCACCCCATCGACGACCACGACGCGCGACGCAACGGCTGGGAGTCGGCCTCGCCGATCACCGTCGGCGACAACGTCTGGCTGGGCGGCGGAGTCATCGTGTGCGCCGGGGTCACGATCGGAGACGACACGGTTGTCGGCGCAGGTAGCGTCGTCACGCGGGACGTGCCCGACCACGTGCTGGCGGTGGGAAGCCCTTGCCGGGTCGTCCGGGATATCCCGTAGTCGGCTCCACGTAGACTCGTCAAGCAAACTTTTCTAGAGCAGCAGAAGAGGTAGTCAGTAGATGAGCGGCCATTCCAAGTGGGCCACCACCAAGCACCAGAAGGCCGTCAAAGATGCGCGCCGAGGCAAGGAGTTCGCCCGGCTCATCAAGAACATCGAGGTGGCCGCCCGCACCGGTGGCGGCGACCCGGCCGGTAACCCGACGCTGTACGACGCGATCCAGAAGGCCAAAAAGACCTCGGTGCCCAACGACAACATCGAACGCGCGCGTAAGCGCGGCGCCGGTGAAGAAGCGGGTGGCGCCGACTGGCAGACCATCACCTACGAGGGCTACGGCCCCAACGGGGTCGCCGTCCTGATCGAGTGCCTGACCGACAACCGCAACCGCGCCGCCAGCGAGGTCCGGATCGCGATGACCCGCAACGGCGGCAACATGGCCGACCCCGGCTCGGTGTCATATCTGTTCTCCCGCAAGGGAGTGGTGACGCTGGAAAAGAACGGCCTGAGCGAGGACGACGTGCTGGCCGCTGTGCTGGAGGCCGGTGCCGAAGACGTCAGCGACCTCGGCGAAAGTTTCGAAGTCGTTTCTGAGCCAACCGATTTGGTGGCGGTGCGGACAGCGCTGCAGGACGCCGGCATCGACTACGAGTCGGCGGAGGCCAGTTTCCAGCCGTCGGTCAGCGTGCCCGTCGACGTCGACGGCGCCCGCAAGGTGTTCAAGCTCGTCGACGCGCTGGAGGACAGCGACGACGTGCAGAACGTCTACACCAACGTCGACCTGTCCGACGAGGTGTTGGCGGCTTTAGACTCCGACTGAACCCGCCGAGGTCGACGTGAGCGAGACGGCCTCTCGCACTTTTGCGCGCTGGCGTCGATCTCGACGAGGGTGTGGACGGGCGTCGACGCGATATCGGCGACGACGAGCACCAGCTGTCCATGGGCGAGGTCTTCCGCGGTAGCGAGGCGTTAGGCGACGCCGCGCTCACCGAGCATCAACTGCGCCGGTGGTATCGGCCCATCTTTCGTGACGTGTACGTGCCCAAGCACTACGAGCCGTCCCTGGATGATCGCATCATGGGGGCGTGGCTCTGGTCGCGTCGGCGGGCGATAGTCGCCGGCACAGCCGCTGCGGCGCTGCACGGCGCAGCGTGGATCGACGTGGACACGCCGATCGAGCTCATCGGCAAGAGTGCCCGACTCGCAGCGTGGTCTCCTGGTGCGCGACGAGACACTCGAACCCGACGAGATCACCCGGGTGGGACGCCTACCGGTCACGACGACAGCCCGCACCGCGTTCGACTTAGGCCGCCACTTGCCGCGGGGCGGAGCAGTGGCGCGGCTGGATGCACTCATGCGGGTCAGCCCGTTTTCGATTGATGACGTGAACATGCTCGCGCTGCGGCACCGGGGTGCTCGCGGTCTGCGAAGACTCCGTGCGGCGTTGTCACTGGTAGACGCTGGCGCCGCGTCGCCCAAGGAGACCTGGCTTCGGTTGCTACTGCTCGACGCGGGCTTGCCGGAACCAGCTTCGCAGATACCGCTGCTATGCGGGGGGCGCCTGGTCGCCGTGTTCGACCTGGGCTGGGAGGAGTACAAGGTCGCCGCGGAATACGACGGCGACTATCACCGCAGCGACCGCAGGCGGTTCGTCAAGGACATCGACAAGCTCGGTGCTGCGCAGGACCAGGGTTGGATCGTCATTCGTGTGGTATCCGAGCATCAACCCCGCGCTGTCGTCAGCCGGGTTTATCGGGCCCTTGCCCGTCGCGGATGGCACCCAGATCGACGCCAGCGTGCTGCCCTCACGCGATTTGTCGCGCCCGCGTCGATCTCGGCGTAGGGGAACTAGTCGTAGCCGTGGCGCATGTCTTCGACGACGCGCGGGTGCTCCAGCGTGGACGGCTCCAGCGGGCGGGGTTGCACATCGGGGGAGAAGACGGTCGCCGTGTCGAGCACCGACTGGTTGAGAAAGCGCAGCGGTGGTGCGTTGGGCGGCAAGACCGGTCGCGGCGCCGTGTCGCCGCGGCGCGCCAGCGCGAAGCCCCAGTCGCCGAACGTCGGGACGTAGACGTGGTACGGCGTGACCTTGTAGCCCGCGGACTCGACGGTCGACACCGTCCGCCAGAACGCCGTCGGGGTGGAATACGGGCTGCCCGATTGCACCACCATCAGCCCGTCGGGCGCGAGCGCGTGGGAGACCAGTGCGTAGAACTCCGTCGAGTAGAGCCGGCCGAGCACCGGTGTGTCGGGATCGGGCAGGTCGACGATGACGGCGTCGAACGATCGTGCGGTCGCCGCCCGCAGCCAGGACATCGCGTCGCCGGTCACGATCTGCACGCGCGGGTTGTCCAGCGAACCGCCGTTGGCGGAACGCATTGTGCCGCGGGCCAATTCGATGACAGCCGGGTCGAGCTCGACTTGGACGATCTTCTCGACGCCAGGCATTCGCAATAGTTCACGCGCGGCCAGTCCGTCACCACCGCCCAGCACGAGCACCGACCGCGCCCCTGCGCCGAGCACGGGATAGACGAGGCTTTCGGTGTAGCGGTACTCATCGCGAGTGGAGAACTGCAAGCCGCCGTCGAGGTACAGCCGCATGTCGCCGCCGCGGCGCGTCACCACGATCTCCTGATAGGCCGACTGCCGGTAGGCGATGATCGGGTCGGCGTAAAGCCTTTGACGGCTGGATGTTTCGATGTCCTGGGCGGACGCCAGCAGAGCGGCGAGCAGAGCCAGCGCCGCGGCCAGCGCGCACAACGCCGTGAACAGTTGCCGCGCGGAAACCCCCTGCCGCAGCAAGAAGATCGCCACAACCGCCGCCGCGAGCAGGTTGACGATGCCGGTGGCCGCGGCGCCCCGGATCATGCCCAGATGCGGCAGCAGTAGGAACGGCCACACCAGTCCGCCGATCAGCGCGCCGAGGTAGTCGGCCGCGGTGAGGTTGGCCACCGTGCGGCCGGTGTCGGTCGCCCCGGCGGTCCGGCCCCGCTGCAGCAGTGTCATCAGCAGCGGCACTTCAGCGCCGACCAGTCCGCCGATCAGCGCGGTGCCCACTGCCAACATGAGCAGCGATCCGCCGACGAAGGAGAACATCACGTACAGTGCGGCCGCCGACAACCCGCCGACGACGCCCAGCAGCGCCTCGACGGCGACGAAAGTGATTGCGGGCCAGGCGAGTAGCGGCTTGACGACCAGCGCGCCCGCTCCGAGCGCGGCGATGTAGCCGGCCACGATCAGCGAGGTCGCGACGATGCCGCCGCCGTTGAGACTCGTCGACAGCGTCAGCAGCGCAAGCTCGTAGATGATGCCGCACGCCGCACACGCCGCCACCGCGGCAAGGAGAACTGCCCGCCAGCGTGTGGTGGCCTGGGCTTGTTCAGTGGATGTCATGACAGCGCTGCGGCGGTCACCCCTCCCACCGCCAGCAGCATCACGGCCGTGGCGAATGCCGCGGGGTGCAGCTCGGGTTCGTCGATGTGTTCGTGGAAATCGCCCGGGATCACGATGTGCAGCGTCAGCAGTGCGATCCCTTGCAGCACAACGCCGATCAGCCCGAAGACCGCGACGCCCACCAGCCCCTGACCGAGTTGGCTGTAGCTGTTGGTGATCGCGCTGATGATGACGGCCGCCAGCGCGATGTAGTTCGCGCAGGCGAGCATCACCGCGTTGGGACGGCGATCGATGAAGACCAGCTGTCTCAACTTCCCCGGAGTGAGCACGTCGACCACGATGAAGCCCACGATCAGCACGGCCATGCCCACCAGGAAATACGAGATGGTGGCGACCACGCCTTTGAGCACCGGATTGAGGTCGATGTTTCCCAACTCGACTGCCAGATACATCAGTGTCTCCTTTATGAGTGCGTCTGGTGAGGTGTCATTTGGTGCCGCCCGGGCCACCCGTGCTGCCGCCCGAGCCGCCTGAGGGAGATCCGGGGTAGAAGCCGGGCCCAAGGAAGATGAACGCGCCGTGGCTGTAACCGGCGGCGAGGTCCTCGACTCGGACGCTGCATGGATGTGTGCCGTCCTGGCCGACTGACACGATCGCGTCGTCGTAACGCAGGTACTGGGTTCCGGCGCTGTTAGCGCGCGCCGCGGGGTTTTGATAGCCGGCCAGGGTGTCGGCCACCTGCGCGGGCGATCCCGTGCAGAGATACCGTGTGCCGCCGGCGTCACGAGAGTACTCGTGATAGTGCGAGGCGATGTAGGAGCGAATATTCTTGCTCTGCAACGATATTCCGAATATCAGGCTGACCAGGGAGAGGCCAGCCAACCCGAACGCCACCCAAAACAGACGGTTGCGGCTCATGGGTGCCACCGGCTGGTGGTGTAGACGATCGTGCCGCCCGCCGCGGACGGGTAGAGGTGCCAGGTCTGCCAGCGCCAACCTGGACCGTCGGGTTCGGCGGCCAGCGCGGTCAGTGCGGCATCGTCACCGGGGAAAGTGCCGCCGAGCCAACCGTTCTCACGTGCACAGCGGCGACGCAGGTCGTTCGCGATCTCCCGGAATGTCGGCTCGTCGTGCACGTCGGTGCGGGACTCGAGGCGGTAGCCCGGTGCCTGGGTGCGCCCGGGTAGCTCGCCACCGACGTGGCAGGAAACCTCTTCGGAGAAGTGACTTTCGGCGTGCTCGACGGTGATGACATGCGACGCGCCGAGGACGCCGAGCACCAGTGCGCCGCCATCGGGGTGCTCCAGTCGGACGGCCGCGAGGGGGGTCGGGGCCGGGGCGTTGAGCGCGAGGCCGAGTCCGGCTCCGCTCACATCGACAGGGGCCACCGACAGTTGATGAAGCGGCACTGAGGTCGCCCCTACTCCGACGCGGGCGGCGGGGCCGGATACACGGTGAGCTCGCCGGTCAGCACGGCCTTGCCGGTGGACACTTCCCACGGCATGCCCGGGCCCCAACGCTCGAAAGAGAGCAAGGCGGTTTCGTCGGCGTTGCTGTAGTCGACGAAGTCCATGTCGCCGCCGGCCGGTAGACCCGTCGTGCCCTCGGTGGTGTAACCGGCGTGCCCGCGCTCGGACTCGTGATAGGTCACATCGTCGACGACGTGCTGGCCGCCGGGCTCGAGTTGCAAGTCCTTGCGGCTCAACCACATCGCCAGTTTGAGCCGCCCGTCATCGTCTTCGACGCTGAACCAGATCGGCTGCTCGCCACCTTCGAGCAGATGCTCCCACCAGACGAACGGGCCTTCGCGGTAGGTGACCGATCCGCGGACCACATAATCGATGCCGCCGTAGCTGACGATGGCGCCCGGGCCCAGCTGGCGCGGCCCGAATTGCGGGGTTGCGCTGGCGAACGCGAGTGGGTCCTGCCGGGCGCCGCGCGGTTCTTTGGGACGGCGCAGCGCGGTGACGAGTACGACGAGTGCCGCGCCGAAGAGCACCGCCGCGAGCACGAGCAGTGCTGTCCCCATGCGCAACCTTTCCGCGTGACCGCACCGCGGTGATCAATAGTGCGGTTCAACCTAACAGCTTCTTGCTGGGCCGGGCAGAATACCGATGTATGGCGCTGGTCGACGGCGTCAGAAGATGACTGTCTGGTTGCCGTATCTGACGACCCGGTCCTGGCAGTGCCAGAGCACGGCACGGGACAACGTGGCGCGTTCGACGTCTGCGCCGAGGCGGGCCAGATCCGCAACCGTGTGACGGTGATCGACGCGAACGACATCCTGCTCGATAATTGGTCCGTCATCGAGGTCTTCGGTCACGTAGTGCGCGGTGGCGCCGACGAGCTTTACCCCGCGCTCCTTGGCCCGCCGGTAGGGTGCTGCGCCGATGAACGCCGGCAGGAAAGAGTGGTGGATGTTGATCACCGGGCAACCGAGCCCGTCGAGAAATTCCGGGGTGAGGATCTGCATGTAACGCGCCAGCACCACCAGGTCGACGTTGCCGCGCAACAAGTCAAGCTGGCGTCGTTCGGCCTCGGCGCGAATCTCTTTGTGGGACGGGATATGGATGAACGGCCGCCCGAATGGGCGGACCTGCTCGGCAAGGTCGGGATGGTTGGCGATCACCATCACCACCGACATGTCGAGGTCACCGCGTCGGTTGCGCCACAACAGGTCCAGCACGCAGTGGTCTTCCGTCGACGCCATGATCGCGACTCGTTTGGGCCTAGCTGCCTCGGTGAGCCGGAAATCCATATCGAACTTCTCAGCAACCTGCGCGGCGAAGTCATCAGCCAAGGCGTCGCGCGCGGCCGTCAAGCCCGGCAGGTGAAAGATTGTGCGCTGCATGAAAATTCCACCGGTCTGCTCGGTAGAGTGTTGGTCCAGCGAGATGATGTTGGCGCCCGCCCCGGTCAGGAACGCGCTGACCGCCGCCACTAGGCCGGGCCGGTCGTCGCAGCGCAGCAGCAGCCTGCCAATGTCCTTGACTGGTAGCGCACCGCTGCCCCTGCCGGCAGGTTTTTGGCCGGCGAACTCGTCGACTGGGCCGGTCATCTTTCTCACGCTCCCCTCGGGCGTCTAGCGGCCGGCCCGAGCTGGCCGCAGTCCAGCAGCTGATCGGCCTGCAAGGTCTCTTCCGGCAGTCTCAGGCGCCAGGTGCCGAACGTGTCCGGAGAAGCGGCGTTAGCCAGCCCGACTCAGCCCGGTTGACCAGGCTGGCCGGGGTGACCCGGTTGACCGGGTTGGCCTGGCTGGCCACCGGGGCCGGGTGCGCCGCCGGCACCGCCCGCGCCGCCTGCGCCGGGCGCCCCGCCTACCCCTCCGCTGCCGCCGTTACCGCCATGGCCGCCGTTGCCGCCATGGCCTCCGGCTCCGCCATGGCCGCCGGCTCCACCTTGGCCGCCGTCGCCGTCACCGCCGGGGGGATCGAAGAGGGCCGGGCCGCTGACGGTGGTGACCACAGGGTGGACCGAGTCCGCGCCGGCCGCGGGTGCGGTGGCCAGCGGGGTCATCGCCGCAGCCAGAATCATGCCCGCTGCCGCCCCCAGACCCACCCCGGGACGATATGGATTGACATCGCGTGATCTACGATCCCGCCTGCTAAATGTGAGACGAACCATCGGTCTACCTCCTTGCGAGCAACCTGTCTTCTCAGTAGCGCCAACGTAGTTCACCAAAAGGGGCCGGTTTGCCAAACGCACGAATTCAAAGGGAGTTATTGGGTGCGGCGCCGTTGTGCGTGCGCGCCGAGGTTTTCGCGCTGCGATACGCTTAGGTGCCGTTTCGCGGAGATGGACCGCTCACCGTCAGTGGAAGCGATATTTCTCCCGCTGCGCCACGCATCGTAACGACCCAGCGTCCGTTGAGATTCAAGGTAAGTCGGAACTGGAAGCACACGAATCCCACGTCGGCGTTTGTCAAGTTAGCAGGCAGCTCGCGGTGCATATGCAGGGGTTCCCCGCCGTTGGGTGGCGAGACCTCGATGACCACCAGGCGCTCTGTACTGCCGGTGTCTCCGGTGTCCGCTTGCGTCAACACCACGATGTCGAACTGCGCTAGTCGGTCGCGGCCGACTTTGTAGTTCGATATCACACCGCCCACGACGTTCAGCTTGTTGTTTACCGCTTCGACCTTCTCGGCCAGGAACGCCCCGCTTATCCGCATGGCTCTCAGTATGCGTGAAGACTGTTGCGCGGTACTGGAATTGGACAGTTCATTTCGGCGGCTCGCGTCCGGGACCACGGACCCGACGCAATGCGGTCAGCTTAGTCAGCTTGTTGCACTCGTCTGGCATTTCGTCGACTAGTTGTTTGCCTCGGCGAGCTACGTGACCCTCGGCTGTTCGATCGTATCCGCCGATACCTCCGCAACACGACGATTACTGCTCGATCCAGCCACGCAGACAGGTTGGGTAATGTAGAACGATTTAATGGCGGTCCCGCGCCTCATGACGTTGTGCAACAGGCGATTTCGCTTAGTGTCGTGGTGGAGAGGCATTTTCCTGCCTCCTATGAGCGACCTACCTTTGTCCGTTCGCGTGACGTAGAGGTCTACGAAGGCAGCTGGGTCTCTGCCGGACGATCGGCACCGCTCTTCGTCGGTTAGGTGCACAACTTAACGAGCTGTTTTATGTCGGTGTCGAGGTCTTTCCGTATTGGAGCCTGAGCGTCAGGCGACGCATCGGTCAGATAGTTGATGCCCAGCTGTTCGACGGTGTTGGCCAAGGACGTGGCGGCGTTGAGGAGATCAGCTGGAGCCGCGCTATTGGCGGCGATCCGTTCGTGCAGGTATGAGCCGCTTCCGATGAGGGCCAGACGTGCGTTGGTGGCCACCGCAAGTTCGGCAACCTGGTCGTTGATGTTCGGGCTCTGCATGTGGGTGTTGATGACCACCGCTTGTCGGGCGCTGGCGAAGGCGGAGCACACGTTCGCTTTCGCGTCGCCGCCTTGCTGGGCCACCGATGCCTTGTTGTGTGCCGGGTGGAAATACGCCAGGGCGGCAAGGGTCACGGCGATCACTGCGAGGACCAGGGCCGCGTACGTAAGCCACCGCGAAGCAGCCGACCAGCGTGGGAAGGGCACCGGTTTTTTGGAAGGAGACTGTTCCTCAACGGAAGACTTTTCCGGGGCTTCCGCGTGGGCCGACTTAGTAACAGGCGTATCAGACATGGGCTGAGGATATCGCGCAACGTTGACGTTGGTCGGGCATTGCCGAAATGGCCTCGGCCGCATCGGGTCTGCCGCAGGTCACCTCCGGCGCATGCTGCTGCCTAAGAGGCGTCATCACAATGATGCTCAGCCGCGCGCGGGCCGTATGCGCTTATTAGTTAATGATTTAGGGCTATCGCGAGGCGCGAAGCGCCACGGCTTACTGAACCACCCGAAAGCGTCGCTCGCACCGGCGCGATTGACGACTCGTTCTGGTCCGAGCCCAAGTAACGAAAGTCAGCCTGCAACAGGCCAAGTCCGCTTCGACAATAGTTTGTATGCAGCGTCATATCCATGGCGGCTTCGGGTGGCAGATAACGCAGACCGATGCTGTCGGTCGAGCGTTGCGCGATGGCTGTAGGGGTTGGGCTCAGGGGCGCCGTTGGGTGGGCAGACGGATCGACAAGGGAGAGGCCCGCCGAAGCGGGCCTCTCCGTCGTCTCGGCTCATTCGGCTTTGCTTCTGGCCCCGGGAGCGCCGATGCCGCGGATGCCGGGTAGGCCTTCGCGGCCACCAGCACCACCGCGGGCTTCCACGCCGGTGCTGCCGGGTTGGCCGGGTTCGCCAGCGGTCGGGCCACCTCGGACGCCCAGCGCGGGCGCTGTGGTGCCGGGGGTCCCGGCGCCGTTGGCCCCACCGGCGCCGCCGACGCCGCCAGCGGTGCCGGCGCCGCCGGCACCGCTGGTACCGACGACACCGTAACCGCCGATAGTGCTGGCATTGGGGCTGTAGGACGTGGCTAAGCGGGGGCCGATTGACCCGCCGTAGCCGCCACGGCCCCCGTAGCCGCCGTAGCCGCCGTTGCCGCCGCCCCCTGGGCCGCCCGCCAAGCCGCCGCCGGCCCCGCCGACGCCTGCGGTTCCGGCGTTACCGCCGGTGCCGGCCTGCAACGTGCCGATGGCGTTGCCGCCGTCGCCGCCGTAGCTGCCGTCACCGCCGGTGCCGCCGGCGCCGCCGTCGTGGCCGGCGCCGCCGCCGACGTTGCTGGTGACTTGGAAGCCGCTCGAGCCGTTGCCGGCCGCTCCGCCGTTGCCGGCGTTGCCGCCCTGGCCGCCGTTGCCGCCAAGGTTGCCGCTGTCACCGCCGGCACCGCCGTGGCCGCCGTAGCCGGCGTCGCCGCCGTTGGCGCCGTTGCCGAAGCCGTTGCCGCCGTTGCCGCCGGCGCCGCCATCTTGGGTGCCGGTGATGGCGGTGTAGCCGTTGCCGCCGGTGCCGCCGTTGCCCGCGGTGCCGGCCGAACCGCCCTGGCCGCCGTTGCCGTCGACACCGGCGTGGCCGGTGTTGTTGACGACCGCGCCGGCGTGACCGCCGGTGCCGCCGGTGCCGCCGGTGCCGGCGTCACCACCGTTGCCACCCTTGCCGCCGTCGATGCTGGTGACCACGCCGTTGCCGGCGTTGCCGCCGTTGCCGCCAGAGCCTGCGGTGCCGCCGGTGCCGCCGGCGCCGCCGTTGCCGCTGTTACCGCTGAGGGTGCCCGACACACCGCCGGTGCCGCCGCCGCCGCCGTTGCCGCCGGTGCCGCCGCCGGTGCCGTCACTGCCGTTGCCGTCGGAGCCGGTGATGCCGTTGATCCCGGCATAGCCGGTGCCGCCCTGGCCGCCGGCGCCGCCGTTGCCGCCGTTGCCGACCGTGCCGCCGCCGCCACCGTTGCCACCGAGGCCACCGTTGCCGGCGTTGCCGCCGTTTTGGCTCGCGCTGGCCGGGCTGAAGCCCTCACCACCGTTGCCGCCGTGGCCGCCGTTGCCGACCAGGCTCCCGTTAGCGCCGGTGGTGCCCGCAACGCCGCCGGTGCCGGCCGCCCCGCCGGTCCCGCCGTGACCGGCGACCGTCCCCGGGGTGCCGCCGTTGCCGCCGGTGCCGCCGTCCGGGTGGGTCAGAGTGCCAGCGGCACCGTCGCCGCCGGCGCCGCCGGTGCCGACGCTGCCGCCGATCCCGCCGTTGCCGCCGTTGCCGTTGACGCCGGTGGCGCCGAAGATGCCGCCCTTGGCGCCGTCGCCGCCGGCCCCGCCGTTACCACCGTTGCCGCCGTTGCCGCCGTTGCCGCCGTTGCCGCGTGCCGCCGTTGGCGAAGGTGCCGGCCGTGCCGTCTGTACCGGTGGCGCCGGTCGCGCCGACACCGCCGTCGCCGCCGGCCCCGCCGTGGCCGAAGAAGTTCAACGCACCGACCCCGCCGCCGTCGCCGCCGGCCCCGGCGTTGCCGCCGATGCCGCTGCCGCCGTTGGCGAAGCTACCGGCCACCCCGTCCCCGCCGTTGCCGCCGGCGCCGCCGTTGCCGAAGAACAGCCCGCCGACGCCGCCGTCGCCGCCGGCCCCGCCGTCGATACCGGCACCGCCGGCGCCGCCGTTACCCCAGTCGCCGGCGCTGCCACCGTTGCCGCCGACCTCGAGGGTGCCGGATGGGTCACTGGCGGTAGTCCAGCTGAAGCCCTCGCCGCCGTTACCGAACAGCAACCCGCCGTCTTGACCATTCGGGTCGATGGCAGTCCCATCCGCGCCGTTGCAGATCAGCCCGCAGCTGGAGCCCAGCGCGGCGGGATCCGACTGGGCAGCCCACGTGTTGAGTGAGGCGTCGATGTGCTGACCGAACGAGCTGTTGATCCAGTCCTGCTCAAGACCCTGCCAGAACGAGGATGTCGAATCAGCTGCTGAGGCCGCCGTGCCGGCCTCGGAGACCGCGCTGGTCGGCGCGAACGCCGCGTCGAAGGCGCTGGGGCTGGAGAAGTCGGCGAGCAGAGTGTCCCACCCGGTGGGGGTGCTCAAATCGGTGAGCAGCCCGCTCAACACACCAGGATCGAAGAAGTCTGTCGGGTTGACCGCCGTCACCGCCGAACTGGCGGCCGAGCCGACCGCCATATCCAGGATGTCGTCGAAGACGTCGGCCTTGGCCGTCGGCGCTCCCGCCAACGGGCTGAGCCCGAACGCCAAAAACGCCCCGGCACTACCACCGAGGCCGATCGCCCGACTACGACGACGGGCCCTTGTCTTTACCCGACCGCCGATTCTTCTTCGAACCGTGCCGACCAGCCATGACCTTGCTCCTTCATTTGACATAGGTGGAACGTCTCAGGTGGGATTAAGGTACCGCTTAACTGGCGTTCGAATAACATAATTAAGAAAACCGCGTCGAGAATTTTCCGGGAATCGCTGTGGCCGGTATCGGCGCAGATCAGACGTCCTTGTTTCGGTACCCAGCGGCTGCTTCGAAAGCCCTCCGCGCCCGTTCGACTAGGTCCTTAAGCGCCGGCGTTGTTTCTCTCAGTAAGCAAGCGGAAAACCTCGGCCTCGCGCTGTGAAAGCAGCATCAGCCGGGTGTGCCAGCAGACGTCGACCCAGCGCAGCAGCATCGCGCGTTGCGTCGTGCGGTATTCCGCGGCGTCTGGGTTACGCGGCCCGCGGGCCGCATACTCATCGCTTTAGCGTCACGAGTCTGAGTCAAGGGCCATCGCCATGAAATCGAGGCGCCACAGCGCCTGAAATAACTTGCGAGCAAACTTTTCGACGTCGGTCACGCTGCCCCGCGACGAGCCCTCGCTGTGCACCGACGCGGCAATCTCCCGAATCGTGCGGTGGCCGTCGACCTGCTGCACGAAAGGCAACTGGGCCGAGTTGAGACTTGTCCGCCAGTCCGACCGGAAAATGTCGTTTCCGGAAGCCCGCACCGCATACGCATCAACGGAACGTAGTCCAGGCATTCCTGCGTCGAAAAATCTATCGCGTACGACTCCTTCGGCCGCTCCGGACGACACGCCATAAAGAAGTGGCAGGCGTTCGCCGTGTTGAGACGCTCGATCACCGACCACAGCGTCGGTTCAGGCAACGCATTTATCGCCGGATAGAGCGCGTTGGGTGGCGCGAACAAATCGTGCGGATAGTACGGCGCCTTGTTGAACCACCCCTGAAACTCGAGTCCGGCGGTGGTGACGAGGTCGATGCAGTCGTCGACGGTGTAACTGCGCTCGCGGCCGTGCAGGAAGGTGTCCACCAGCACGGCATCGGACTGCAGATCCCGCGCCATCCTCAGATAGGTTTGCACCGGGTGATCGTTCGTGAGCAATGAAAGCGTCTCTCGCACCAGCGCGATTGACGACTCGTTCTGTCCTAGCCCCAAGTCGCGAAAGACCGACTGCAGCAACTCGATTCCGGTTCGGCCGTACTTCGCATACAACATCAGGCCCATGGCGCCATCGGGTCGCAGACAACTCGCCACCGCATTCATCCCCGCCTGCGGATCGGCCAGGTGATGCAACACACCGGTCGACACGATCAGGTCGAAATCGCGGCCCAGCGAAGGCAACTCCTCGATCGGCAGCAGGTTCAACTCCAGGTTGAACAGCCCATGCTTGTCTTTGAGGTACTGCTGGTGATCCAGCGAGGGCTGGCTGATATCGACCGCCACCACTTTGGCATCAGGGTTCATGAACGCGAAAACCGACGCCTGGTTGGTGCCGCAGCCCGCGATCAAGATGTCAAGATCGGTCTTGTATTCCCGGTCCGGCCACAAAACTCGGTGCGCGTGGCTGGGGTCGAACCACTCCCAGTTGTTGCCCAACCATAGTTCGAGGTCCTCTATCGGTTGGGGATACCTGTAGCGCTCGTACTGGCGAGTGACGACATCGGCACGTGGATCGTTGTTCACTTCTGCTCTGGCTCCTTTGCAGTGAACCCTTGGGGTGTACCGCAGATCACCGTAGAGTTTAGTCGAGACACATTGAGTCCGTGGGCAGTTGCCTTTTCGCGATCATCACCGTCGGCCTGAACCACCACAACAGCGCTCAGCCGTAGCACAGTGTCGAAATCGCTGCCACGTCAACGCTTCCACTACCCGCAGTGATTATCGACACGACACACCTCACACGATCTGCAGCCCCTCGGGAATATTCTTCGGATCGCGCCAGAAGGCGTCGTTGACGAAACGTTTGAACAGGTCCGGGGGCAGCAGGCTCGCGCGCGGCTCGGCCTTGACTGTGCGGCCCACGGTGTGCAGCCCGGGGGTACCGGCGCGTTCGTCGAACTCGGTGACGTCGTAATCGACGTGGTCGAAGTCGTGCTCGAAAGCCGGCTCGCCGAGAAAGGCGTAGATGGCGTGCATGGTCTTGGCCGGGTCGGTGGTCAGGGTTTCGTACTGGACCAGCAGCAGGCGCTCCTTTTGCGCGCCGTAGCACGCCTGTTTGAGCGCATCGTAGGGACCACCGACCATGCCGTCCTGTCCCGCAACGCCATTGGCGCGGGTGTACACCGTGCCGCCGGCGCTGTAGTTGAACATCGACGACGGACTGAAGACGTTGCGCTGAACCAGACGCTCGATGCTGTCGATCACCCACGGCAGTTCGCGCACGCAGGCAATCACTTTCGCATCGGGAAAGAGTTTGGCAACTGCCGGCATCCACGCGCACCAGGCTCGGCTGGTGTCGAATATCACCTCGGCGGAACAATCGGCATAGTAATTGTCGAACAACCCATGCAGGATGCGCTGCCGCTTGGCGTCGTCGATGAAAACCGAAAACTCGTTGCGCGCGCTCATCTCGCTGAGCAGGGCGCCGAACAGACCGGCCAGCGGGCCCGACATACCGGCCTGGAAACGCGGGTTTTGTCGCAGCAACGCGGCCAACAGCGTCGAGCCGGAACGCGGCAAGCCCGAGATGAAGTGAATCATTGCCATGGGTCCCCCCCTCCAACTCCCTGGCGTTGCGGCATCCGGGTCCGGTGATGCCGGCACAGGTTAACTGACCACTGATCTCTAGCGCTGGCAATCGACCAAGTGAGCATGAGAAAGCTCTCCTTTCTTGATGCGGCGCGCGCCGACGCCAATCTGACCGGGCGTCCGCCGACAGCCCGCTGACTACGCCGGGCGGTCGCAGTGCCGTAAACGACAACCGCGGCCGGGTCTTTCGACCGGGCCGCGGTTGCCGTGTCGCTTAGCGGTGGACCATCACGGGTGGCTTGCGCCTGCCGTGCCGTCCGTGCCGTTCACGTTGACGAGACCGGGGGTGCCGTTGGTGCCTGGGTCGCCGGTGCCGCCGGCCGGGTTGTTGTGCGCGCCGCCGTTGCCGCCGGCGCCGCCGTCGCCGCCGTGGCCGGTACCGGTCGTGCTGCCGGCGCCGCCGTTCCCGGCATGGCCGCCCACACCGTTGACGGTCTGGCCGGAGAAGCCGGTGCCACCCTGGCCGCCGTTGCCGCCGAACGCGGCGGGATTGCCGCCGCCGGCACCACCGGCCCCGCCAGCGCCGCCGCTGCCCGTGGTGCCGCCGCCGTACTGTGCGAAACCGCTGCCACCGTTGCCGCCGGCCCCGCCGACAGCACCGCCGGCCCCGCCACCGTTGCCGCCGACTCCGCCTGCGCCGCTGATGCTGGTAACCCCAGTGACGGTAGTTTGCGGCAGCACGTAGCTGTACAAGCCAGCATTGCCGCCATTGCCGGCGCCGATGCCCGTGCCGCTGTCGCCGCCCACGCCGCCGATGGCGGTGCTGGAGTTGGCGACGGCGCCGTACTCGGCGAAGACGCCGGCTGTGCCGCCGTGGCCGCCGTGGGCGCCGTCGAAGGCGTTACCGCCGGCCCCGCCGGTGCCGGTGCCGTCAACGGTGGTGCCACCGCTGGCGGCGTAGCCGTCGCCGGCGCCTGCCGATCCGGTGCCGCCCGCGCCGCCGACGCTGCCGGTGCCGGTGCCGGTGCCACCGGCACCGCCGGTGCCGGTTCCACTAGCGCTGGCGGCGTGGCCGGCACCGCTGTAGCTTGCGACGGCCCCAGTGCCGCCGTGGCCGCCGGTGCCGCCGTCGATGCCGGCGCCGCCGACGCCGCCGGTGGCCGTGCCGGTAGCGGTGGCCGTAAGGCTGGTGCCGCTGTAGGCGAGAATCTCGCCCTTGCCGCCTGCGCCGCCGGTGCCGCCATTGGTGCCGCCGGCCCCGCCGGTGGCGCCGGTGGCGGAACTGCCAGTGACAGAGCTGTGTGTGCCGTCAGCGGTGACAACACCACCGCCACCGGTCCCACCGTCGCCGCCGGCGGCGGTGGTGTTGCCGGCGCCGCCAGCCCCGCCGACACCGCCGGTGGCGGTGCTGCTGGTGATGGAGCCACCGTTGGCGGTTTGGACGAGGGCGCCGCCGCCGCCGCCGCCGCCGCCGCCGCCGTGGCCGGCCGCGGTGGCGGTGCCTGTGCCGCCCGCGCCGCCGGCCCCGCCGGCCCCGCCTGTGGCGCCATTGCCGACGCTCGCGCCGGTCCCGCCGTCGCCGCCGCCGCCGCCGTTGCCGTCCAGGGCGCCGGTGCCGCCGATGCCGCCGGTGCCGCCGGTGCCGCCGGTACCGCCGTCCTGCGGTTGCAAGTAGGGCCCGACGAGGCCCTGGCCGTTGCCGCCTTGACCGCCGTTGCCGCCGGCGCCGCCGGTGGAGTTGGTGGCCGCCGCGCCGTCATTGCCGGCGGTGGCGCCGCCGGCGCCGCCGGTGCCGGCCGCCCCACCGGTGCCCAAGGTGCCAGCGTCAGCGCCGTTGCCGCCGTCACCGGCGTCGCCGCCGTTGCCGGCCGTAAGGCCGGTTCCGCCGGAGAAGCCGTTGCCGCCGTCGCCGCCGGTGCCTGCGGTGCCGGGCGCGCCGGCGTCAGCGCCGTTGCCGCCGTTACCGGGGACGCCGTGCGGGTTGCTGAGGGTGAGCACGTTGCCGCCGGTACCACCGTCGCCGCCGTTACCGCCAGCGCCGGCGTCGCCGCCGGTGCCGCCGGTGCCGCCGTCGACGTTCCCGACATGGCCGATGCCGCCGATGCCGCCGTTGCCGCCGTCACCGCCGATGCCGGCGGTGCCGCCGTCGCCGCCGGTGCCGGCGTTACCCGTCAAGACGCCGGCCAGGCCGCCGTTACCGCCGTCACCGCCGTTACCGCCTAGGCCGCCGTTGGTGCCGTTCTCGCCGTTACCGCTGGAGTTGGTGACCCCGGAGTAGCCGTTGCCGCCGTTACCGGCCGCCCCACCTTGACCACCGTTACCGCCGGTGCCGTGGGCCCCGCCGATCCCGCCGTCGCCGCCGGTGCCGCCGTTACCGCCGGCGGTGCCGGCGGCGCTGATGGTGCCGGCCACCCCGGCGAGGCCTGCCCCACCGTTGCCGCCGTCACCGCTCACACCGAAGGAGCCAGCAACGCCGGCGGCGCCGGGCGTGCCGGGCAAGAAGATGCTGCCGCCGCCGGCGCTGCCGCCGGCCGCGCCGTTGCCGACGATCTGGCCGGCAATACCGCCGTTGCCGCCGTCGCCGCCGCTGATGTGGCCCAGGATGCCGGCCGCGCCGTTGCCGCCGTTGCCGCCGTCGCCGACGCTGCCGCCGTCTCCGCCGGCCCCGCCCTTCCCGCCGATGCCGAAGATGTCGCCCTTCCCGCCGTTGCCGCCGACCCCGGCGTTGCCGCCGGCCCCGCCGTTGCCGCCGATTCCGCCGTTGCCGGTGCCGGCGTTGGCGAAGGTGCCGGTCGCGCCGGTGCCGCCCAAACCGCCGTCACCGCCGTTGCCGCCCAAACCGCCGGCGCCGCCCTGGCCGAAGAGGTTAAATGCGCCGGCTGCGCCGCCGTTGCCGCCCGCGCCGCCGGTTTCGCCGGTGCCGCCGTTGCCGCCCAGACCGGTCCCGGCGTTGCCGAAGCTGCCCAGGAGGCCCGGAGTGCCGGCAACCCCGTCGCCGCCGTTGCCGCCGGCACCGCCGTTGCCGAAGAACAGCCCACCGACCCCGCCGTTACCGCCGTCCCCGCCGTCAGCACCCGCGCCGCCGGCGCCGCCGTTACCCCACCAGCCGGCGTCGCCGCCGTTGCCGCCTTGACCGGCCAAGTCGGTGGCGCCGTTGCCGCCGTTACCGAACCACAACCCGCCACCTTGACCATCGGCCTGCAGCAGCGTTCCGCCGCCGGTGCCGTTAAGGCCGTTGCAGATCAGCCCGCAGTCGCCTGCCGCCGTTCCCGCCGTCGCCGCGCCCGGATCGGACGCCGCCGCGGAAGGATCGACCTGGGCATACCAGGTGTTCAGCGAGCTGTCGACCTGCTGACCAAACGAGCTGTTAATCCAGTCCTGCTCAAGACCCTGCCAGAACGAGGTCGTCGAATCGGCCGCTGAGGCTGCTGCGCCCGGATCGGCCGCCGCCGCCGCCGCATCAGTGCCAGGCAAGACCAGGCTGCTCGTAGCCACGCCGCCCAGATCAGTAGCCGCCGTGGCAGGCAAGGCCAGATCCGAAACCGTGGACGGGTCGATGCTCGAAACCCCAGCAAACGCGGAGTCCAGAGTCGCAAGCCAGCCGGTCGCATCCACAGCCAACGTGGGGTCAATGCTCGAGAGGGAGTTGATGATGGGATCAAGGATCGAGCCCAACACGTCGGCATGGGCAGGCGGCGCGGACGCCAGAGGGCTCAGCCCGAACGCCAAAAACGCTCCCGCACCGCCACCCAGACCGATGGCCCGCCGACGCGCCTTCGCCTTCGTCGATCGCTGATTCTTCTTCCCAGAGTGCCGACTTGCCATCTCCCCGACCTTTCATAAGACATGAGCTGAGTATCCTCAGGTACCGTTAAGGTACCGCTTATGTAACGTAACCGAAATAGAAATCGCGAAAAGATCTTGAACCAATTTTTCTTCGTTCCCCGCGCGCCGCATCAGCGCAGATCAGGGTGTGTATCGCCGCCCAAGTTCAGCCAACGCGTCAGGCCGTGTTTACCCCCGCGTTAACAAAACGCGTTCACGCATAATTGCTCAGGTATCGAAGATGCGGGCGACAAGCCGCCTCTCAGCCACTGGAAGAAGCCGGCATGGATGGCCAACTCGGGTGTCCTCGACACGGTGGTTGGCGCTGTGCAGCCAGCCCGCCACCGGCCTTCTGAGCTGCGGTTATAGTGAAAGTTTCGCGGTCCGTGCAAGAGCGGCGAATGAGGATTACTAAGCGAAGCCAAGGCTAAGTTAATTGATTCGTGATCGAAATAATCGCGATCTCAGTTTCGGTTCAAGTGCCTCAAAGCGCTGATAGCGGTGTGGGCGCCTGCAGCCAACGCGACACGAACTTCTCGCTGGCGCAATAGCGAAAATCTGCGGTCATCACCAGGCGGAAAATATGGATTACTGAGGGAAACTATTCAATAATACATTCATTAGCAACGAAAATAGTCGTATTAACTGAATGTTTCTCAGTCTCGGCTCAGGTAGCCGCAGGCCCGGTTGGAGGAGGTGATCCCCGGGCTCTTACGCGTCGTCAGACGCAGTGGGTGGGGCGGTTTCTCACTCTGCGAGGCGCCTAGGGGCTGTTGCGCCGTGGACCACTCACCGTCAGTGGAAGCGATACGGCTCCCGCTCCGCCGCTCACCGTCACGACCCAACGACCATTCACATGCAAAGTAAGTCGGAACTGGAAGCATGCAAAACCCACGTCCGCGTTCGTCAGGTTCGCCGGCAGCTCGCGGTGCATGTGCAGGGGTTCTTCACCGTTAGGCGGTGAAACCTCTATGACAACCAGGCGATCCGCACCGCTGGTGTCTCCGGCGTCCCCTTGCGTCAACACCACGATGTCGAACTGCGCGATCCGGTCGCGTGCGACTTGGTAGTTGGATATCACACCGCCCCGCACATTCAGCTTGTTGTCGACAGCTTCGACCTTCTCAGCCAGGAACGCCCCGGTTATCCTCATGCTTCCCAGTATGCGTAAAACTGATGTGCGTTACGGGGATTGAGCCAAGCTCATTGGGACGCGGCGCCACATCTATCCACATGATGGTGCCGATAGCCGCGGGTTGCCCGTTACACAGCACGTGTCGCACCGCGTGACGCGTCGGGAACGGCATCAAGTCAGTGCGCACCAACGTGCCCGGGACCACGGTGGTGGACAGACCGGCGTGACGCGATCAGCTTCTAGCTAATCGTTACGTTCGTCCAAAACGATTAGTTTTGTCCCAGACGAGCTACTGACCCTCAGCTGTCTGGTCGTATTAGCCGAGTACTCAACGGTTTTCGCAAGATTGGCTGAAGCCCCGGCTGCCGCGACGAAGGTGGTGTCGAACAGCGGCCGAGACAATCGGTGGTGATATGGTGCTAAAACCGTTCGGTCACAGCGTATTCCGGCAAGTAAGATATTGGGATAGTTAATAATTGATCAGTTCGAAAGGAAACTGAGCGGAGCCTCAGGTAGGCGTAAGCAGGCTCGCGGTGCACCGGCCACCGCGCCGCCTGGCTGGAAGTTAACGACTGCATCCTTCGCGGAATGGGGTCGCACCCGCGTGTCTTACGCTGCCGATGTCGGAATCGGCCATTACGCTGATCGAACAGTTGTTCGGCATCGAGGGAGCTTGGCGTGCGGGTGATGGGTGTCGACCCCGGCCTGACCCGTTGCGGCCTCTCCGTGGTGGAGAACGGTCGTGGCAGGCAGATCATCGCGTTGGACGTCGACGTCGTCCGGACCCCGGCCGACGAGCCGCTGCACCGCCGTCTGCTCACAATCAGCGACACCGTCGACCACTGGATGGACACCCACCTGCCGGACGTCATCGCGATCGAGCGGGTGTTCGCCAATCAGAACGCGAACACCGCGATGGGTACCGCGCAAGCCGGCGGGGTGATCGCGCTCGCGGCCGCCAAGCGCAACATCGACGTGCACTTCCACACCCCCAGCGAGGTCAAAGCCGCCGTGACGGGCAACGGGCGCGCTGACAAAGCTCAGGTCACCACGATGGTCACCAGAATCCTTGGGCTGCAAGCCAAGCCGACTCCCGCCGACGCCGCTGACGCGTTGGCGCTGGCTATCTGTCACTGCTGGCGCGCGCCGATGATCGCGCGGATGGCCGAAGCCGAGGCCAAGGTCGCCGAGCAGCGTAAGAAATTCGCGGCGAAAGTGAAGGCGGCCAGGTGATCTCGTCAGTTCGGGGTGAGGTCCTCGACATCGCCCTCGACCACGCCGTGATCGAGGCCTCGGGCGTTGGCTACAAGCTGATGGCCACCCCGTCCACGCTCGCGACGTTGCGCCGGGGCAGCGAAGCGCGACTGATCACGGCGATGATCGTCCGCGAAGACTCGATGACGCTCTACGGCTTTCCCGACGGTGATGCCCGCGACCTGTTCCTGACGTTGCTGGGCGTCTCCGGCGTCGGACCCAAGATCGCGCTGGCCACCTTGGCCGTCTATGACGCGACGGCGTTGCGCCAGGCTCTGGCCGACGGCGACGTCGCCGCGCTGACACGGGTGCCGGGCATCGGCAAGCGTGGCGCCGAGCGGCTGGTGCTAGAGCTGCGCGACAAGATCGGCCCGGTGGGAACAGGCGGGGCGTCGCCGTCGTTGAACGGCCACGGCGTCCGCGGACCCGTGGTGGAAGCCCTTGTGGGACTTGGCTTTGCGGCCAAGCAGGCCGAAGAGGCCACCGATAAGGTGCTGGCGGCCGACGAAGAGGCCACGACATCGACGGCGCTGCGGTCCGCGTTGTCATTGCTGGGGAAGACGAAGTGAGTCACGCCGACGACGAGGACGCCGAAGACCGAGAGGTCTCGGCCGCCCTGACCGTCGGCGAAGGCGATGTCGACGCGAGCTTGCGGCCGCGTTCGTTACGGGAATTCATCGGCCAGCCCCGGGTGCGCGAACAGCTGCAGCTCGTTCTCGAGGGCGCCAAAAACCGCGGCGGCACACCGGATCACATCCTGCTGTCCGGGCCGCCCGGGCTGGGCAAGACGTCGCTGGCGATGATCATCGCCGCCGAATTGGGAACATCGCTGCGGGTGACGTCGGGCCCGGCGCTGGAGCGCGCCGGCGACCTGGCCGCGATGCTGTCCAACCTCGTCGAGCACGACGTGTTGTTCATCGACGAGATCCACCGGATCGCCCGCCCCGCCGAAGAGATGCTGTATCTGGCAATGGAGGACTTCCGCGTCGACGTCGTCGTCGGCAAAGGCCCTGGGGCGACGTCGATTCCGCTCGACGTCGCGCCGTTCACGCTGGTTGGCGCGACCACCCGGTCCGGCGCGCTCACCGGTCCGTTGCGCGACCGGTTCGGGTTCACCGCCCACATGGACTTCTACGAGCCCTCCGAGCTCGAGCGGGTGCTGGGCCGGTCGGCGGGGATTCTGGGCATCGAACTTGGCGCGGAGGCCGGCGCGGAGATCGCCCGTCGCTCGCGAGGCACCCCGCGGATCGCCAACCGGTTGCTGCGCCGGGTGCGTGACTTCGCCGAAGTGCGCGCCGACGGCGTGATCACCCGCGACGTCGCCAAGTCCGCTCTGGAGGTCTACGACGTCGACGAGCTCGGCCTGGACCGGCTGGACCGGGCGGTGCTGACGGCGCTGACCCGCAGCTTCGGCGGCGGCCCGGTCGGGGTGTCGACGCTTGCGGTCGCAGTCGGCGAAGAGGCCACCACCGTGGAGGAGGTGTGCGAGCCTTTCCTGGTGCGCGCCGGCATGATCGCGCGCACGCCGCGCGGCAGGGTGGCCACCCCGCAGGCGTGGACGCACCTGGGAATGACGCCGCCCCCGCGGGCCAGCGGGTTAGGGCAGCCGGGACTGTTCGAGTAGCGGTTCGCCGCCATCGGGAAAAGGAGGCGCAATGATCACCGCCGCATTGGTGTTCGCAGGTCTGGCCGGTTTGCTACACGTCTACATCTTCACGATGGAGTCGCTGACCTGGACCAGCAAGCGCACCCGAGCCGCATTCGGTACGACGCCGGAGGAAGCCGAAACCACCAAGCTACTGGCCTTCAACCAGGGCTTCTACAACCTTTTCCTGGCGATCGTCACCGGTGTCGGGATCGGCGCCTGCGAACTCGGGCATCACAGCGTCGGGGCAGCGCTTATTTTCGCCGGCGTCGGATCCATGCTCGCGGCCGCAGTGGTCTTGCTGGCCTCGGCTCCGGGCAAGGCCCGGGCGGCGCTGACGCAGGGCACGTTCCCGGCGATCGCCGTGGTGCTGTTGGTGATCGGTCTCGTCTCCCGGTGATCCTGATAATTCCCGGCCGTTGCTGCGCGGGTTAGGCCTCGCCATCGGTCGCAGACTAGCCGACGCTTAGCACATTGAACATGATTGCTGACTGGCGGTCGAGCGGTTCAGCACCCAGGTAAGCCTCAACATGGCGGCCTACCGTGGCTCGGCGTTGAACGAGTACCCGGGTTACTTGGCCAGCGCGCAGGGGTACTCAGCACGCGCTCGACACCCAGGTGTTCACTGTGTGAGGAGAACTCGTCATGGATGACTCGCGGTCAGGTTTCGGCAGCCTGCACATGCCGCGCAGCCGTGGCGCGGTGAGCGGTTTGCTGTTGATCGTCCTCGGCGTATGGGGGGCACTGGTCCCGTTTGTCGGGCCCTACTTCCATTTCGCGTACACGCCCGGGGACGTTTGGGTGTGGAGCACGGCACGTGCGTGGCTGGAGGTGTTCCCCGGCGCGATCACCGCGGTGGGTGGCTTCCTCCTGCTGGTGTCGGGAAACCGCGCCACCGCGATGTTCGGTGGCTGGCTGGCGGTGATCGGCGGCGCGTGGTTCGTCATCGGCCGCACGCTGGCGTCGACGCTGCGGCTCGGCGACATCGGTCACCCGATCGCTGTGACGGACGCCAAGCGCGCGGCGATCGAGATCGCGTCCTTCTCCGGGCTCGGTGCGCTCATCGTCTTTTTCGGGGGAGCGGTGTTGGCCCGGGTGTCGGCGCGGATGGTTCGCGACCTGGAATTCGTCCCCGATGCCGAGCCGCTGCCTGCCGCCGATACGTATGACGCCTTCAGGGAAAACCGGCCACCACCGCGCTCGCTCCGTCGGCGCCGACCAAGCACCGGCACGAGAGCAAGGGAAGCCTGTTCCGTCGGGCGCCCAGTCACTGACTTTCGGTCCCGACGCACTGAGGCCGACCGCCGCCGGATAGGCGACGATCGGCCTCAGTTTTCGTGTCAGAGCAGTCCGAGCAGGTGCAGATCGGTGATGTATTTGACGATCACCGGCTGCGAGATATGCGGAATGTCTTTGTCCGGACCGATTTTCGCTTCTTGCACCGCGGCGCGGAACCGGTCGGTGGGCGCCATCGACCCGTTGATCGGAGTCTGCGGCCGCTGGTAGTTGTGCAGTAGTGGCAACAGCGAGTACTGCCGCTGCCGCTCGGGCAGGGCCCGCAGCGTCGTCTCGAATCGCTGCAACCAAGCGTCGTAGTCGCCGACCCGTTGGATCGAATACCCGGCGTCGATCAGCCAGTCGACGTACACGTCGAGGCCGATGCCGTCGTCGTACGGATTCATCACGTGGAAGGTCTGGAAACCGTCCACCACTTGGGCGCCCAAGCTCGAGGCGGCCTCGGCGATGAATTCGACTGGCAGCCCGTCATAGTGGGCGCGTTGCCGGTTGCCGTCCGCGTCGAGTTCGTAGAACGAGCCGGGCGCGACTCCGGTGGCGACCAGGCTGAGCATCATCCGGGTGAACATGTCCGGCAGGTTCAGCTGGCCCGCGTACGTGGTGTCGGCCAGGATCATGTCGCAGCGGAACACAGCGACCGGCAGGCCGCACAGGTCGTGAGCCTCGCGTAGCAACACCTCGCCGGCCCACTTGCTGTTGCCGTAACCGTTGGCGTAGCCGTCGTTGATCTTGCGGGTGGCGCTGATCTCCCGGACGTCGGCGTCCTCGACGAAAGTGCCCGGCTGGATTTGATCGCCCACACCGATCGTCGACACGTAGGTGTACGCCTTCAGCTTGGTGGTCAGCGCGATCCGCAACAGCTCGGCGGTGCCCACCGCGTTGGGGCCGAACAACTCGCTGTACGGCAGCACGTGGTTCACCAGGGCCGCCGGGTCGACGATCAGGTCGACGGTGTCGGCCAGCCGCTGCCAGGTCGCGTCGTCCAGGCCGAGGTTGGCCTCGCCCTTGTCGCCGGCGATGACCTCCAGGTGGTCGGCGGCCAGCTTCCGGTAGTGCGCCAGCAGCTTCGGGTCGCCACTGTCGAAGGTCTTGTCGAGGCGCATCCTCGCGTCTTCATCTGATTTCGCGCGCACCAGGGCGATCACCTTGCCGTCGACCAAGTCCATCCGCTCCAGCCAGTCCAGCGCCAGGTAGCGGCCCAGGAAGCCCGTCGCGCCGGTGAGCAACACAGTGCGCACCTCGCTGGCAGGCCCAGGTAGGCCGGGAGCAGCGGCCAGGGTTGCCGCGTCGATGAACTTGTCCAGCGTCAGGTCACTGGCGTGCACCTCGACGGCGTCACGTCCGTGCACCGAGGCGAAGCTGGGCCGCTTGCTGCCCTGGCGCTCACCCACGATGTAGTCGGCAATGGCCTGCAGGTCGTTGGCCGGGCTGACGATCACGCCGACCGGCACATCGACGTCGAAGATCTCGTGCAGCAGATTGCCGAATGTCAACGCGGACAACGAGTCTCCGCCCAAGTCGGTGAAGTGGGCGTCGGGTGTCAGATCGGACTTGGCTGCGCCGAGCATGGCCGCCGCGGCGCGGCTGACGGTCTGCAGCACCGGCGCGTCGGCGCCGCTGCGCCGCAGCTCGGACAGCTCGCTGGCCTGGCCTTCGGCCAAGTCGGCGTAAAGCTGCTCGAGGCGCTCACCGTAGTGCTGCTTGAGCTTCGGCCAGGCCAGCTTGCGGATACCGGTCAGCAGCCCGTTCTCCAGGGTGAACGGCGTCGTCTCGACGATGAAGTCGCGTGGCACCTCGTAGGACTGCAGGTTCGCCTGACGGGCGACGGTCTGCAGTGATTCGGCGATCGGCCGACTTCGACGCGTCGCGTCCGTCGGCACGACGACCGCCAAAAGGTAAGGCTGGGCGCTGTTTCCGTAGACGTAGATCTGGCGGATCAGCGGGCTGTTGCCGAACTCGGCTTCCAGCTTGGCCAGCGTGACGAACTCGCCCTGCGCGAGCTTCAGCACGTTGTTGCGCCGGTCGACGTACACCAACTGGTCGGGACCGACCTCAGCGAAGACGTCGCCGGTGCGGTAGTAGCCGTCCTCGTCGAACACGTCGGCGGTCGTCTCGGCCCGCTTGTAGTAGCCGGGGAACATGTTGGGGGTCTTGAGCAGCAGCTCGCCCCGGGGGTGCGGCCGGTCGGTGGCGAAATAGCCCAGATCCGGGACGTCGACCAGTTTGTAGTCGATCACCGGCGGACGCTGGATCACGCCGTCGAGCAACACCATGCCGGCCTCGGTGGAGCCGTAACCGTCCACCAGGTGGATCTGTAGCAGCGACTCGACCCAGGCGCGCAGTTCAGGTGAGATCGGGGCCGAGCCGGTCATCGCGAAGATGAAGCGCCCGCCCAGTTGTTCCTTGCGCAGCTCGGTCAGCACCTGTGACTCGGTGGTGTGCCGGTCGGCGCCTTCGGCGGCCCGTCGACCGACCTCACTCTGGTATTCGCTGTAGAGCATCTCCCAGATGCGCGGCACGAAGTTCAGCTCGGTGGGGCGCACCAGGCGCAGGTCCTCGAGCAGCGTCGACAGGTCGCTCCTGGCGGCGAAGTAGGCGGTACCGCCGTTGCCGAGCGTGCCGTAGAGGGTTCCGCGACCCATGACATGGCTCATCGGCATGAAGTTCAGGCTGATCGACGCGGCGCTCGGCCCGAACCAGTTCTTGGCCGACCTGTTCCACATCTTGGCGACGTTGCTCTGCGGGTACATCGCGCCCTTGGGGGCGCCGGTGCTGCCCGACGTGTAGATCAGCAGCGCCAGCGGGTCGTCGCCGGCTTGGACGGCCTGTGCCGCAGGCAGTGTGGCGCCGCGCTCGCGAACCTCGTTGAGGGTCTCGACGGTCAGGGGAAGGTCGGCCAGGCGTTCGCGGGCGGCCTGCAACGCCTCGCGGTTGTCGTCGAGTTGGTCGCGATAGTCGAAGACCACCAGCCGTCCGGGCGTGTGGCCCGCCTCGGCGGCAGCGAGGATCACGTCGACTCCGTCGGACAGGTAGTCGACGCTGGCGGCGAAGACGAGGGTTCGGTCTCGAGGACGATGGGCTGCAGTTGCGCGATCGCCGCGCTGGTCTGCAGCGGCACGGAGACGCCGCCGGCCAGGCCCAGCGCGATGTCGATCGTGGTGTAGTCGACGCTGGTGAAGCCGAGCACGCAGACCCGGTCGCCGGCTTCGATCAGGCCGCCGGTCAGCGCGCGGGACAACTCGCCGACGCGATCGGCCAGCTCGCCGTAGGTGACCTGAGCGAACCAGGGCAGCAGCTGGGCCGAGGTACGCCCGGTGTGCGGATCTTCGACCAGTTCGTACGCGCGCTGAGCCAGCGCGGGCCGGTCGGCGTAACCCTGCAGAACGGCGTTGACCACCCGGGGGAGGTGCGGCCCGGCCGCTTCGATGGCTTCGCTGACGGCCTGAACGGGTCGTGCAGCCGCGAACTCGGGGTCGTTGGCGGCCAACTCCGCGGTGCGTTGTTCCTGACGTTCTTCTTGGGTGTCTGTTGACATAACCGAACCTCACAACTTGCAAATTTGGGAAATCTGGTGGATGCGCCATTGCACCTAATGACTACTACGTTAGCAAAGGTAACTATATTTCCGAAACGATCGAGCGGATGCGGAAATGTGAGGTCGCTAACGGTGTTGCGTGGGTCAACGGTCGGCCAGCAGACCGGCCAAGACGTCGAGGCCTTCGGTCAGCAGTTCGTCGCTGATCGTCAACGGCGGCAGGAAGCGCACCACGTTGCCGAAGGTACCGGCCGTCAGCACGATGACGCCCGCCGCGTGGGCGGCGGTCGCCAGCGCGCTGGTCAACGCCGCATCGGGCTCGGCGGTGTCGGGTTTGACGAACTCGACGGCGATCATCGCGCCGCGGCCTCGCACGTCACCGATGCGCTCGTCGGCGGCCTGCAACGCCAGCAGCCGATCCTTCATCAGTCGTTCTATCTGACCGGCCCGCTCGATGAGCCCATCGGCTTCGATGGTGTCGATCGTGGCCAGCGCCGCCGCGCAGGCAACCGGGTTGCCACCGAACGTGCCGCCGATCCCGCTGGGGTGCGGTGCGTCCATGATCTCGGCGCGACCGGTGACCGCGGCCAGCGGCAGCCCGTCGGCGATGCCCTTGGCGATGCAGATCAGGTCGGGTTCGATGCCCTCGTGCTCGCAGGCGAACATCGCGCCGGTCCGGGCGAATCCGGTCTGCACCTCGTCGGCGACGAAGACGACGTCATGCCGGCGACACCAATCCAGCAGTGCGGGCAGAAATCCTTCGGCCGGGACGATGAAGCCGCCTTCACCCTGGATGGGCTCGATGATGACCGCGGCCAGGTTTTCCGCGCCGACCTGCTTGGCGATCACGTCGATCGCGCGGCGGGCGGCGAGCTCGCCATCGGTGGCCATCTCCTTGTCGATCAGGCCATCCCGGAAGGGATAGGACAGCGGCGCCCGGTAGACCTCCGGTGCGAACGGCCCGAATCCGCTCTTGTAGGGCATGGATTTCGCGGTCAGCGCCATGGTCATGTTGGTGCGACCGTGATAGGCGTGGTCGAAGGCCACCACCGCCTGCTTGCGGGTGTAGGACCGCGCGATCTTGACGGCGTTCTCGACTGCCTCTGCACCGGAGTTGAACAACACCGAGCGTTTCTCGCCCGAGCCTGGGGTGAGCCGGTTGAGCTGTTCGGCGACAGCGACGTACTGCTCGTACGGCGTCACCATGAAGCAGGTGTGGGTGAACTCCGCGACCTGGGCGCGAACGGCGTCGACGACCCGAGGCGCGGAGCTGCCGATCGTGGTGACGGCGATGCCCGAACCCAGGTCGATCAGCCGGTTGCCGTCGACGTCCTCGACAATGCCGCCGGCGGCGCGGGCGGCGAACACCGGCACGGTCTTTCCCACGCCGGCCGACACCGCCGCGGCGCGGCGTTTGGTCAGCTCCAGCGATGCGGGTCCGGGGATTTCGGTGACAAGGTGGCGGCTCTGCTCCACAGCGGACACGTGAGCAGCGTAGCCCGGCGACGATGCGAGCCGCGAGGCTCGCTGAGAAGTCGGGCCGATCAGATCCAGCGGTGACAGGCGCTCGCCACGACCCCGAAATCAGCCGGCTGCAGTGTGTCCCAAGTCCCGGCACACGTTGGTCGTCGGGTCCCAGTACTGGCCGGCGGGACAGTTGATCGGCTGCGGCCCCTGGCCCAACGGCCGACACACATTCCCGGTCGGGTCCCACCACTGGCCGGGATCGCAGTTTATGGGGTCAGCCCAACTTGCGGACGGCGTCGCGAATGCCACGGCCGCCGCCGCGAGCAGCGAGGCGCTTGCCAATCGGCCGATTACGTTTCTCATCCCTGACCTCCTCGAGAGCCGGTGTGAAGCCACTGAAAGCGACAGGTTCACGTTGCCACATTCCGGCCGGGTCTAAACCCCGAATGTCCGACCGTCGATCGAATCGACCGTAGTAAAGGAGCTGACCGGTTGGCGGCGTAGTCGGCGCGGCTGTCGGACCGGATACCCCAGGGCGATCACCGCGGCCAGGGCAAATGGGTCAGCCGCGCCCAGGATGGCTTTGACTTCGTGTTCTTCCCGGATCGCGATCGTCGTGATGACGCCGCCCAGACCCTCGTCACGCGCGGCCAACAAGATGCTCCAGGCGAACGGATAGAGGGACGCACCGCCGGCGAACGTGTACCGATCTGCGTCGCGATCGACCGCCGCCAGCATCGACAGGTCGGCGAACACCGCGAGCAACACCGGCACTTCGTCGAACTTCTCCGCGAAACCGCCTACGGCGCCGGCGTTTTCGGCGGCCAATGCACGCGCCTCGGCTTGGCGGTCGCTGGTCGGCGACCATGGCCGCAGACCGGCGGCGGCCAGGGCCAGGTACTCCCGGGAACCCTTGACATAGCAATCCCGTAGCCGCCGCCGATTCGCGGAGTCCTTGACGACGACCACCCGCCAGGCTTGCGCATTGGCGCCGCTGGGCGCGAAGCGGGCGGTGTCGAGCACCCGGGCCAGCACGGCGTCATCGACGGCCTGGTCGGTGAAGTCGCGGACCGCCCCGGTCGTGCGCAGCGCCTCGGCGAGCGACAACGATGCGGGCCGAGAAGGCGTTGCTTGGTCAGGATTGAGTTCCATCGGACAATGATTCAGTCACGGCGACGGCCTAATGGCACACTGGCCGTCATGAATCAAACGGTCGTCTTCTTGCCGCTGCTTGTCGTCATGGGGGCGTTCATGTATTTCGCCTCCCGACGGCAGAAGCGCGCGATGCAAGCCACCATCGATCTGCACGAGTCGCTGCGGGTCGGCGACCGGGTGCACACCACCTCCGGCTTGCACGGCACCATCACGCGCATCACCGACGACGACGTGGACCTCCGGATCGCGGACGGCGTGGTCACAACCTGGATGAAGCTGGCGATACGGGACCGCATCGAGCCGGAGATCCTGGACACTATTGCCGAAGAGGCTCGACGATCTCGCCGATGACCCGGAGCGGACTGCCCAGAGACTGAGGTCGACGGCCTGGCACGTACCCTTTGCGGGTGCAGGCGAACTGATCGGCGCGTACGGCACAGCGACGAGCCGCGCACAGCGGATCGCGCATGAGCAGAGGAGAATCAACACGTGGCATCGCCTTCGGCGCCGGAGCACCCCTCCCGCTATCTGGCGGTATTCCTGACTCTGCTCATCGGCACCTACCTGCTCGTGTTCCTCACCGGCAACAAGCACGCTGACCCGAAGCTGGGTATCGACTTGCAGGGCGGCACCCGGGTCACGTTGACCGCGCGGACGCCGGATGGGTCGCGGCCATCGCGCGAGGCGCTCGTCACAGGCGCAGCAGATCATCAGCGCCCGGGTCAACGGTCTGGGTGTCTCGGGTTCTGAGGTCATCGTCGACGGCGACAACCTGGTCATCACGGTCCCGGGCACTGACGGCAACGAGGCGCGAAATCTCGGCCAGACCGCTCGGCTGTACATCCGTCCGGTGATCAACAGCGCTGCCGGCCGAGAACGGTAGCAGCAGCCGCCGGGCCCTCGGCTGCCGCGCGCCGCAGAACGGCCGGCCGAGGTCGCCGCCGGGCGCGTGCCTGGCGGGCCCGCACCCGGCGAAGCTCCCGGTGCACCCGCTGCGCCCGGTGGTCAGCCGGCGCCCCGTTCCGTCCGCTCCACAACCCGGAGCCGGGGGAGCACCCGCGCTACCTGCGTTCCCGAATACCCCGACCAGCCGGCGCCGCAGCCCAGGCCGTATCCGCAAGACCCGCCGTCACCCGCGCCCGCGCCGGTGCCTGCCCCCGCCCCGGTCCAGCCGGGACCGCCAGATCCGCGTAAGGACCTCGCCGAGCGCATTGCCAAAGAACGGGAATGGCGGCAGAGCACCAACAAGGGCGTGCAGTTCCTGGCACTGCAGTACGAGGCCACCCGCTGCTTGCAGGAAGACATCTTGGCCGGCAACGACGACCCCAACCTGCCGCTGGTGACCTGCGACACGCAGCACAAGCAGGCGTATTTGCTGGCGCCGTCGATCATCAGCGGCGACCAGATCGCCAACGCGTCGTCGGGCTATGGACCAGCACAGCGGCGGCAACGTCGTCGATCTGCAGTTCAAGAGCGGGGCGGCCAACACCTGGGCGGACTTCACTGCCGCACACATCGGTACCCAGACCGCGTTCACGCTGGACTCCCAGGTAGTCAGTGCGCCGCGGATCGAGGAAGCGATCCCCGGCGGCCGGACCCAGATCACGGGCGGTACCCCAGTTCTCAGGCACGCGAGCTGGCCAACGTGCTCAAGTACGGCTCGTTGCCGTTGTCGTTCGAATCCTCGGAGGCCCAAACCGTTTCTGCGACACTGGGTTTGACGTCGCTGCGCGCGGGCCTGCTGGCCGGTGCCATCGGACTGGCGTTGGTGCTGGTGTACTCGTTGCTCTACTACCGGTTGCTGGGATTGCTGACTGCACTGTCGTTGGTGGCTTCTGGCGCAATGGTTTTCGCCATTCTGGTGTTGCTGGGCCGCTATATCAATTACACGCTGGACCTGGCGGGCATCGCCGGTTTGATCATCGGTATCGGCACGACGGCCGACTCGTTCGTGGTGTTCTTCGAACGCATCAAAGACGAGATCCGCGAGGGCAAGACGTTCCGCTCTGCGGTTCCACGCGGTTGGGGACGGGCCCGCAAGACGATCGTGTCGGGAAACGCGGTGACGTTCCTGGCCGCCGCCGTGCTGTACTTCCTGGCGATCGGCCAGGTGAGGGGCTTCGCATTCACGCTGGGCCTCACCACGATCCTCGACATCGTCGTGGTGTTCCTGGTGACCTGGCCGCTGGTGTACCTGGCATCCCGGTCGCCGACGATGGCCAAGCCGGCCTTCAACGGCCTGGGCGCGGTCCAGCAGGTCGCCCGCGAGCGGGCGGCGTTGAAGCCCAAGGCCTATTCGACGGGACGGGGGTAGCGAGATGGCATCGAAGGCGAACACGACCGGAACTGACGACACGACTGCCGTCGAAATCAGCACGGACACCGCCAAAGTCGTCCGCGCGACCGGCGCCGACACCGTCCAACCGCATCACAGTTTCCTGTCCCGCCTCTACACCGGCACCGGAGCTTTCGAAGTCATCGGCCGGCGCAAGCTGTGGTACGGGATCAGCGGACTGATCGTCGCGATCGCGATCCTCAGTATCCTGGTCCGCGGCTTCACATTCGGCATCGACTTCAAGGGTGGCACCACGGTGTCGATGCCCCGCGGAGACGCCACTGTCAGCCAGGTCGGGGAGGCCTTCCGGCAGGCGCTGGGCCACGACCCGGAGTCGGTGGTGATCGTCGGCAGCGGGTCGTCGGCGACCGTGCAGATCCGGTCCGAAACGTTGCCCAACGACAAGACCGAGAAGCTACGCAACGCGCTGTTCGACAAATTCCAGCCCAAGGGTCCCGACGGTCAGGCCAGCAAGAAGGCCATTTCCGACTCGGCGGTGTCCTCGACCTGGGGCGGGCAGATCACCAAGAAAGCGGTGATCGCGCTGGTGGTGTTCCTGGTGCTGGTCAGTCTGTACATCACCGTTCGATACGAGCGTTTTATGGCGATCTCTGCTTTGACGACAATGGTTTTCGACCTGACCGTCACCGCCGGGGTCTACTCGCTGGTGGGCTTCGAAGTCACGCCGGCCACCGTGATCGGTTTGCTGACGATCCTTGGTTTTTCGCTCTACGACACCGTGATCGTGTTCGACAAGGTCGAAGAGAACACCCACGGCTTTCAGCACACCGCCCGGCGAACCTTCGCCCAGGAGGCCAACCTCGCGATCAACCAGACCTTCATGCGCTCGATCAACACCAGCCTGATCTCGGTGCTGCCGGTGCTGTCACTGATGGTGGTGGCGGTGTGGCTGCTGGGCGTCGGGACGCTCAAGGACCTGGCCCTGGTACAGCTGGTCGGCATCATCGTCGGCACCTACTCGTCGATCTTCTTCGCCACGCCGCTGCTGGTCACCCTGCGTGAACGGACCGAGCTGGTGCGGACGCACAACCGTCGGGTGGCGCGGCGCCGCGGCCCGGACCCGGACAAGGGCCAGGCTCGCGCCGAGTCGGTCGACGAGGAGCCCGAAGAAGGCTCCGAAGCCTCTGAACCTCCGGCGAAGACCCGGGCGTCGCTCGCGGCCGCGGGTGACCCCGCGCCGAGCAAGCCGGCGCCGGGCGCGCGACCGGTGCGGCACTCCGCCGGTCGTCATGCGCGTCCGAGCGGCAAGCGGGACAAACGCTAGCCCCATGGTTGCCTGGCGTCGTCGTGCGGCCGCCAGCTGGCTGGTGGCCACGCTCGCGGCAGTTGTGGGTTCCTTGTCGGCGTGCTCCGGCAGCGCCGCAGGGCAGGTCGACTACGTCGTCGACGGCGCGCTGGACACCTACAACAGCAACACGGTCAGCGGCGCGGCTTCGGCTGGGGCGCAGGCGTTCGCCCGCACTCTTACCGGCTTCGGCTACCACGGTCCCGACGGCCAGGTCGTCGCCGACCACGACTTCGGCACCATCTCGATAGTCGGCGGTTCACCGCTGGTGCTCGACTACCAGATCGCCGACAACGCGGTCTACTCCGACGGCAAGCCGGTCACCTGCGACGACCTGGTCCTGGCCTGGGCGGCCCAGTCCGGCCGGTATCCGGGCTTCGACGCCGCCAGCCAGGCCGGGTACGTCGACGTCACGTCCATCGACTGCCAACCGGGCCAGAAGAAGGCCCGGGTGTCCTTCGTCCCGGACCGCAACATCGTCGACTACAACCAGCTGTTCACCGCCACCACGGTCATGCCGTCGCACGTCATCGCCGAGGAGTTGGGCGTCGACACCACCAGCGCGCTGCTGCGCAACGACGCCGCTGCCATCGGGCGCATCACGCAGCTGTGGAACACCACCTGGAACCTCAAGCCCGGCATCGAGTCGGGCACCGTCGCCAAGCACTTCCCGTCGTCGGGGCCGTACAAGATCGAATCGGTGCTGGACGGCGGCGGAGTGGTTCTCGTCGCGAACGACCGCTGGTGGGGCGCCAAGCCGATGACCAAACGAGTCACGGTGTGGCCGCAGAAAGCCGACATCCAGGACCGGGTCAACGATAAGAGCGCCGACGTCGTCGACGTCGCCGCCGGTTCCTCGGGAGCACTGGCCACCCCCGACAACTACCGCCGCACCGATGCGCCCTCGGACGGCATCGAGCAGCTGATCTTCGCCCCGCGTGGGCCGCTCGCAGACGTCGCGGCACGCCGCGCGGTCGCGGCGTGCACGCCGCGTGACGTCATCGCGCGTGACGCCATGGCGCCGATCGCCAACGCACGACTGCACACCACCTCCGACGACGCCATCGGGCAAGCCGAAAACGTCCCCGCCGCAGGCCAATACATCAAGTCGAACCCCGAGGCGGCGCGTGCGGCGTTGGTCGGAAAGCCGTTGGCCGTACGGATCGGCTACCGCGGGCCCAATGCCCGGTTGGCCGCCATCGTCGGCGCGATCGCCAAGGCCTGCGCACCGGCCGGCATCACGGTCTCTGATGTGACGTCGGATTCCGTCGGGCCGCAAACCCTCAAGGACGCCCATGTCGACGTGCTGCTGGCCAGCACCGGTGGCGCCGCCGGCAGCGGTTCGACGGGGTCGTCGGCGATGGACGCCTACGATCTGCACACCGGCAACGGCAACAACCTGTCCGGTTACGGCAACGGCCAAATCGACGGGATCATCGGCTCTTTGGCGGTGTCGGCCGACCCCGCCGACCTGGTCCGGCTACTGGCCGAGAGCGCGCCGGTGCTCTGGGCCGATATGCCGACGTTGCCGCTGTATCGCCAGCAGCGGACCTTGCTGACGTCGAAGAAGATGTATGCCGTTGGCACCAACCCGAGTCGTTGGGGCGCCGGCTGGAACATGGACCGATGGGTCCTGGTGCGGTGAATTACCGCGAATCGGCCGCCGACCTGATCGCTGCGCTGACCCGTCAAATCGCCGACTTCCCCTCGCCGGGAATCCAGTTCAAGGACCTGACCCCGGTGTTCGCCGACCCGCGAGGATTGGCCGCGGTGACCGAGGCGATGGCCGAGGTAGCCTCCGGTGCTGACCTGATCGCCGGTCTCGATGCGCGTGGTTTTCTGGTCGGCGGCGCCGTCGCCGCCCGGCTGAACACCGGCGTGCTGGCCATCCGCAAGGGCGGCAAGCTGCCGCCGCCGGTGCGCACCGAGCATTATCAACTCGAATACGGCACCGCGAGCCTGGAGTTGCCCGCCGACGGGATCGATGTGGCCGGCCGCAGCGTTGTCGTCGTGGACGACGTGCTGGCCACCGGCGGCACGCTGGCCGCGGCGCAGCGACTGCTCGAGCAGGCCGGCGCGCGGGTGACCGCCGCCGCGGTGGTGATCGAACTGGCCGGGCTCGGCGGCCGTGACCTGGTCGCGCCGCTGCCGGTGCACAGCATCGTCGTTCTCTAGCGCACAGCCCGGCGGACGATATCCTTGAGGCTCCGGAGGTGAGATGAGTGGCGGACGACAAGGGTACGGCGGTTCAACCGCCTACCGAGCCGCTCCAGCTCGCAGAAATTCCTCCGTCCTCCGAGCCCGGGGTCGGTCTCAAGGCACCCAGCAGTGCCTCCCGGCGGGTCCGGGCCCGGCTGGCGCGACGGATGACCGCGCAGCGCAGCACGATCAGCCCGGTGCTCGAGCCGCTGGTGGCAGTGCACCGCGAGATCTACCCCAAGGCCGACCTGGCCCTGCTACAGCGGGCCTACGAAGTCGCCGAGCGGCGACACGCCACCCAGATGCGGCATTCGGGCGATCCTTACATCACCCATCCGCTGGCAGTCGCCAACATCCTCGCCGAGTTGGGCATGGACACCACCACCTTGGTGGCTGCCCTGCTGCACGACACGGTCGAGGACACCGGCTACACCCTGGAGGAGTTATCGAACGATTTCGGCGATGAAGTCGGCCATCTCGTCGACGGGGTGACCAAGTTGGACCGGGTGGTGCTGGGCAGCGCTGCCGAGGGCGAGACGATCCGCAAGATGATCACCGCGATGGCGCGCGACCCGCGGGTGCTGGTGATCAAGGTGGCCGACCGGCTGCACAACATGCGGACCATGCGTTTCCTGCCGCCGGAGAAGCAGGCCCGCAAGGCCCGTGAGACGCTGGAAGTGATTGCGCCGCTGGCACATCGGCTCGGCATGGCGACCGTCAAGTGGGAGCTGGAGGATCTGTCCTTCGCGATCCTGCACCCTAAGAAGTACGAGGAGATCGTGCGGTTGGTCGCCGGCCGGGCACCGTCGCGCGACACCTACCTGGCCAGGGTGCGCGCGGAGATCATCGCCACCCTCAACGCGTCGAAGATCAACGCGGTGGTCGAGGGACGGCCCAAGCACTACTGGTCGATCTACCAGAAGATGATCGTCAAGGGCCGCGACTTCGACGACATCCACGACCTGGTCGGCGTCCGCATCTTGTGCGATGAGATCCGGGACTGTTACGCCGCTGTGGGAGTGGTGCATTCGCTGTGGCAGCCGATGGCGGGCCGGTTCAAGGACTACATCGCCCAGCCGCGCTACAGCGTGTACCAGTCGCTGCACACCACGGTCGTCGGGCCGGAAGGCAAACCGCTGGAGATCCAGATTCGCACCCGCGACATGCACCGCACCGCGGAGTACGGCATCGCGGCGCATTGGCGCTACAAAGAAACCAAGGGCCGCAACGGCGTGCCACAGTTGCACGGGTCCGCCGAGATTGATGACATGGCCTGGATGCGCCAACTCCTCGACTGGCAGCGGGAGGCCGCCGACCCCGGCGAATTCCTCGAATCGCTGCGCTATGACCTTGCGGTCCAAGAGATCTTCGTGTTCACCCCGAAGGGCGACGTGATCACACTGCCGGCCGGCTCCACCCCGGTGGACTTCGCCTACGCCGTGCACACCGAGGTCGGCCACCGCTGTATCGGCGCGCGAGTCAACGGCCGGTTGGTCGCGTTGGAGCGCAAGCTGGAAAACGGCGAAGTCGTCGAGGTTTTCACCTCGAAAGCGGCGACCGCCGGCCCGTCGCGGGACTGGCAGCAGTTCGTGGTGTCGCCGCGTGCCAAGGCCAAGATCCGGCAGTGGTTCGCCAAGGAGCGCCGCGAGGAGGCGCTGGAAACCGGCAAGGATGCGATCACCCGCGAGGTCCGCCGCGGTGGACTTCCCTTGCAGCGCTTGGTGAATGGCGGGTCGATGGCGGCGGTGGCCAACGAGCTGCACTACACCGACGTGTCGGCGCTCTACACCGCGGTCGGCGAGGGTCATGTCTCGGCCAAGCATGTGGTGCAGCGGCTGCTGGTCGAACTCGGCGGAATCGACCAGGCCGAGGAGGATCTGGCCGAGCGCGCCACCCCGACGACGGTTCCGCGCCGTCCACGCAGCACCGAGGATGTCGGAGTGGCGGTGCCGGGTGCTCCC
Source organism: uncultured Actinomycetota bacterium (assembly GCA_963741555.1). Lineage (GTDB taxonomy): Bacteria > Actinomycetota > Actinomycetes > Mycobacteriales > Mycobacteriaceae > Mycobacterium. Next base: position 428,229 of record CAVUIH010000014.1, read on the forward strand.
GGCGTGCTGACCAAGCTGGCCAAGTGCTGCACGCCGGTGCCCGGCGACCAGATCCTGGGCTTCGTCACCCGCGGCGGGGGAGTCAGCGTGCACCGCACCGACTGCACCAACGCCACCTCGCTGCAGCAACAGGCCGAGCGCATCATCGAGGTGCACTGGGCGCCGTCGCCGTCGTCGGTGTTCCTGGTGGCCATTCAGGTCGAGGCACTCGACCGGCACCGGCTGCTGTCCGATGTCACCCGGGTGCTGGCCGACGAACGGGTGAACATCCTGTCGGCGTCGGTGACCACATCGGGTGACCGAGTGGCGGTGAGCCGCTTCACCTTCGAGATGGGCGACCCCAAGCATCTGGGCCACCTGCTCGATGTGGTCCGCAACGTCGAAGGCGTCTTCGACGTCTACCGGGTGACGTCGGCCGCCTGAAAGCGATCCGGTGATCCCACACAAGGCGCTGGTCATGGGTGCCAGTGGCAACATCGGTGCATGTGTTACCCGTCATCTGGTGTCCGGCGGTGCCGACGTGCGGGTGCTGCTGCGAAAGTCGAGTTCCACCAAGGGCATTGACGGTCTGAACGTCGAACGCCACTACGGCGACATCTTCGACGCCGCCGCTGTGGCCGCCGCGATGTCAGACCGCGACGTTGTCTACTACTGCGTCGTCGACACTCGAGCCGAGCTGCGAGATCCGGCTCCGCTGTTCAAGACCAACGTCGAGGGGCTCCGCAACGTCCTCGACGTCGCGGTCGAGGCGAATCTGCGGCGGTTCGTCTTCCTCAGCACCATCGGGACGATCGCGGTCGGCAGAAACGGCGAAACCGTCGACGAGGACACCCCGTTCAACTGGTCGGATGAAGCCGGCAGCTATATCGCGTCGCGTCGCGAGGCCGAGCGACTGGTGCTGACCTATGCTGCCGATCACGGCCTGCCCGCGGTGGTGGCCAACGTGTCGAATCCATATGGGCCGCCGGATTGGCAACCGCGGCAAGGGATGTTCGTCAAGCTCGCCGCGCTGGGCAAGATGCCGATCTACATCCGGGGCGTCGGGTCCGAAGTGGTCGGCATCGACGACGTCGCCGACGCGCTGCTGTTGGCGGCCGAACGCGGGCGAATCGGGCAGCGCTACATCATTTCCGAGCGCTACATGAGCCAGCGCGAACTGGTCACCATCGCCGCGCAGGCGGTTGGCGCACGTCCCCCGCGGCTGGGCATCCCGATGGCGGTGCTGTACGGGCTCGGCTGGGTCAACGACGCGATGGGGGCGCTTCTGCGGCGGGACTTCCCGATGAGCAGGCAGAGCGCACGGCTCGTCGAACTGACCTCGCCGGCCAGCCACGACAAGGCCACCCGCGAACTCGGTTGGCGCCCAACGCCGACCGAAGAGTTCATCCGGCGGGCGGCCCGCACCTACGTCGAGCGTTCAGTCCCGGCGCGCTGAGGTGATGGTCACCTCGGTGGCGGGCTGACCGTCGTCGCCACCACCGGACGACGCCTGTCGAGGCGATCTTGTCGACCACGGCCAGTCCGGCGTCGTTGATCTTGCCGAACATCGTGTAGTTCGGCGGCAGCAGCGAGTCGCGATACACCATGAAGAACTGGCTGCCGTTGGTGCCGGGTCCGGCGTTGGCCATCGCCAGCGTTCCGCGCGGATACACGACGGGGTGTTGCAGCGCCGGTTCACCGGGTGGGTATTGATCGGTCGGATACTCGTTGACGAACTGGTAGCCCGGTCCGCCGGTGCCGTCCCCTTTGGGATCGCCGCACTGCAGCACCGACAAGGAGTGCGACGTGGTCAGCCGGTGACATTCGGTGTTGTCGAAATACGAGTTCTGCGCCAGAGTGACGAAACTATTGACGGTGCAAGGCGATTCGTTCATTGCGAGTTGCAGACCGATCCTGCCCTGGTTGGTGACGATGGTCAGGTCGACCTCGGCCGGGTCGGTCGCGATCTTGCCGTTCTGCGGCTTGACAGCTGATTTGCCGGCGGCATCGGCGGACGGCGGGTACTGGCAGTTGGCGCCGACCGCGGCGGACGGGATGAACGGTGGCAGGCGCGCGCCGGTCACCGGCGCGACCGGAGCCCGGTTGGAGGTTGCCGTCGCCGCGGTGCTGCCCGCCGTGGCCGAGGCCGATGTGTCGCCTGCGTGGTGACTGCAGGACGTCACGGTGATCGCGAGCGCGAGCACGACGAGCAGTCGGATTCTTGTCATCGTCATAAGTCCAGCTGTGCCGACTTGATGATGACTTCGGTAGCGGGCGGTCCGTCGGCGCCGCCGCCGGCAACGCCGCCCTTGGCGATTTTGTCCAGCGTCGCCAGCCCGTCCGGCTGAATTTTGCCGAAAATGGTGTATTCGGGGGGCAATTGGGTGTCCTTGTAGACCAAGAAGAACTGGCTGCCGTTGGTGTTCGGCCCGCTGTTGGCCATCGCCAGGGTTCCCCGCGGGTACGTCACCGGCGTGTGGACGGCGGGGTCGCCCGGCTTGTACTGGTCGGTCGGGTACTCGTTGGCGAACTGGTAGCCCGGTCCGCCTGTGCCGTCGCCGCCGGGGTCGCCGCACTGCAGAACCGACGACGTCGGGGCAGCTGTCAGTCGGTGGCATTTGGTGTCGTCGAAGAATTTCTGCTGCGCCAGGCTCGCGAAACTGTTGACAGTGCACGGTGATTCGTTGTTCGCAAGCAGCAGCCCGATATGGCCCTGGTTGGTGACCATGCTGACGCTGACCTGTGCGGGATCGGTGGGCACTTTGCCCTGCCGGGGCGGTTTGACCTGCTTACTGGAAGGTTCCGCTGCGGGCGGGTACTGGCAATTGGCGCCCAGGTCGGCGGCCGGCTTGAAGGGCGGCAGCGCTCCTGCTTCGGCGCACCGAGCGGTTGCTTGCCGAGGAGCTGCTGCTCGACGACGCCTGCTTGTCGGTGTGGTGCTGATTGCTCGCGATGATGCTGTACGCCGCTATCGCGACCACGACGACGGCCGCGACCGAGCCTCCGATGATGGTCAGCAGGCGACGACGCTTGGCCTGCTGGGCGCGGCGTTCCAGCTGCCGTTCGAGTTTGCGCTTGGCTGACGCTCGTCGCTGTTCGTTGGTCGGCACCGCCGCTGTCCCTTCATGCTCGCAGGCTGGGTCTCGGAGAAGAGTGTGCCAGTCCAGGCTGAATTAAGGGTGGCGCGACCCGTCCACGGTCGCCCGGATGGGAAACTGGAGGACGTGTTCATCACCGGATTTCCCGCTGGGTTGCTGCAGTGCAATTGCTACGTGCTGGCGCCGCACCCCGGAGCGGATGCCATCATCGTCGACCCGGGCCAGCGCGCGATGGGTCAACTGCGGCGCATTCTGGACGAGAATCGGCTCACACCTGCGGCGGTGCTGCTCACTCACGGCCACATCGATCACATCTGGTCCGCGCAGAAAGTGTCCGACACGTTCGGCTGCCCGACCTACATCCATCCCGAGGACCGGTTCATGTTGACCGATCCGATTAAGGACTTCGGGCCCAAGCTGGGTCAGCTGCTGCTGGCCGCGATCTTCCGCGAACCCAAGCAGGTGGTGGAGCTCGACCGCGACGCCGCCTTGATCGACCTGGCCGGGATCAGCGTCACCGTCGACCACACGCCCGGCCACACCCGCGGATCGGTGGTGTTCCGGGTCTCGGGCGACAAGGATCTGGCGTTCACCGGCGACACGCTGTTCGAGCGCTCGATCGGCCGCACCGACCTGTTCGGCGGCAGTGGACGCGACCTGTTGTGCTCGATCGTCGACAAGCTGTTGGTTCTCGACGACAAGACGGTGTTGTTGCCCGGACACGGCAACGCCACCACCGTCGGCGCCGAGCGCCGGTCCAACCCGTTCCTCGAGGGGCTGAGCCGGTGAGCGAATTCTCCGGACCGAAGGGCGTGCCGGATTACTACCCGCCGGATTCCGCACAATTCGTCGCGGTCCGCTCGGCGCTGTTGGACGCCGCCCGCCGCGCCGGCTACGGCGACATCGAACTGCCGATCTTCGAAGACACCGCGCTGTTCGCCCGCGGGGTAGGCGAGTCCACCGATGTGGTGTCCAAGGAGATGTACACCTTCGCCGATCGAGGCGACCGCTCGGTGACGCTGCGGCCCGAGGGCACCGCCGGAGTGGTGCGCGCGGTGATCGAGCACGGTCTGGACCGCGGCGCGCTGCCGGTCAAGCTGTGTTACGCGGGCCCGTTCTTCCGCTACGAGCGGCCCCAGGCCGGCCGCTACCGCCAGCTGCAGCAGGTCGGGGTCGAAGCGATCGGTGTCGACGATCCGGCACTGGATGCTGAGGTGATCGCGGTTGCCGACGCCGGTTTCCGCTCGCTGGGGCTGAACGGATTCCGGCTGGAGATCACCTCGCTGGGCGACGACAGCTGCCGTCCGCAGTATCGGGAACTGTTGCAGGACTTCCTGTTACAGCTCGACCTCGACGAGCAGACCCGCAAGCGCGCCGAGATCAACCCGCTGCGGGTGCTCGACGACAAGCGTCCGGACGTCAAGGCGATGACCGCTGATGCGCCCGTCATGCTCGACCACCTCTCCGATGTGGCCAAGCAGCACTTCGAGACCGTGCTCGCGCACCTCGACGGACTGGGTGTGCCGTATGTCATCAACCCGCGGATGGTCCGCGGGCTGGACTACTACACCAAGACCACGTTCGAATTCGTGCACGACGCGCTTGGGCGCGCAGTCAGGTATCGGCGGCGGCGGGCGATACGACGGGCTGATGCGCCAACTCGGCGGCCAGGATCTGTCGGGCATCGGGTTCGGGCTCGGGGTGGACCGCACGCTGTTGGCGTTGCGGGCCGAGGGCAAGGACGTCGGCCCGACCGCGCGCTGCGAGGTGTTCGGTGTGCCGTTGGGTGAGCACGCCAAACTGCGCCTGGCGGTGCTGGCCGCGCAGCTGCGCGCGTCCGGCGTGCGGGTGGACCTGGCCTACGGCGATCGCGGGCTGAAGGGCGCGATGCGCGCCGCCGACCGGTCGGGAGCGCGGGTGGCGCTGGTGGCCGGCGATCGTGATATCGACGCCGGCACCATCGGGGTCAAGGATCTGACGACGGGGGAGCAGGTCGACGTAGCGACCGATTCCGTTGTCGGCGAGGTGCTTTCGCGTTTGAAATCCTAGCTGCACCGAGATCGACGCCGGCGCGACAAATCGCGAGAGGGCGGCACGCTGCCGTCGAACTGGGTGCTACTCGCGACGGGTGAGAGGGCAGATCAGCTGCGGTTGTGCTTGACCTGATTGAACGGCACACCGCGGTCGGCGGCGAATTCACGCGGAAAGCCGAGTATCCGTTCACCAATGACGTTGCGGGCCATCTCGGTGGTGCCGCCACCGAGTGCCGCGGTCTGGCGAGACAGGTAACGCTCGCCCACCGCGAGCAGCCCGGCGGGACCGTCGACAACACCGGCATCACCGGCGATCGCCAGCGCGGTGTCGACCTCCAGCGCCACTTCCTCAGCCTGGAAAAGCCGGATGAGTGAGCCGCCGGTCGGGGGCAGCGAACCGTCCAGCACGCCGCGGTAGACGTGATCGATCAACTGCTCCCACACCGCGCGGTGCGTCAGCGCCCGGCCCGCTGTCTCGCGGATACGTTCGTTTTCGGAAAGGCCGGCCGCGCGCACCATCGCGTGATAATCCGGCGCCTGCTCCTGGTTGTTCTCGGCGCCGCTGCCGCTGGCGAACTCCGAGCCGCCGCCGACGGCGCGCCGCTCGTGGTAGAGCTGGCGCGACGCGACATCCCAGCCCTTGTCGACCTGACCGACCACCGCGTCGTCGCCGAGTTCCACGTCGTCGAAGAACTCCTCGCAGAATTCGGTCGACCCGTTCACCTGCTTGATGCGGCGCAGCGTGATCCCTGGGCTGTCCATCCGCACCAGGAACATCGTCAACCCCTCGTGCTTGGGCACGTCCCAGTTGGTTCTGGCCAGCAGCAGCCCGTAGTCGGCGGCAAAGGCGCCGGTGCTCCAGGTCTTGGCGCCGTTGACGATCCACTTGTCGCCGCGTCGCTCCGCACGGGTGATCACGCCCGCCAGGTCCGACCCGCCGCTGGGCTCGGAGAGCAACTGGACCAGCACTTCGTCACCGCGTAGCGCGGCCGAAATATGTTGGCGTTTCTGCTCTTCGCTGCCGGTGTCGAGGATCGTCGCGCAGCAGATGGTGAATGTCGGAGTGTTCAAGATCAACGGCATCTCGTAGCCGGCGCTCTCATCGTCGAACGCCTTCTGATACGCGATGTCCAGGCCGAGTCCGCCGTACTCGGTGGGGAAGCAGATTCCGGCGAAGCCGCCGTCGTAGAGGCGTCGCTGTAGTCGGCGGACGTGTTGCCACGAGTCCTCTTCGCCGCGGTCGGCGTAGGGCGGATTGTTCGGGTCGTCGATGCGCGGCATGGTGTCGGCGAGCCACGCGCGGGCCCGTTCGGCGAATGCTGCCACAGATTCCGCGGTGCGCGTCGAAGCCGTCATGCCGCCTTCCGAGAGTTCCATTGACCAAAAGCGGTAATGACATTACCAGTGGCGGGCGCCGCGTTCAGCCCCGGCGAGGCCGAGTGAGCGTGAACTGCTCGACCACGTTGATCGCTCCGTAGGGACCGGTAACCGCGTAGTGGGTCGCCTTGATGGACGTGTTTCCGCCCGGAGTGCCCGGGTCGACGTCGAAAGCCACGAAGCCGTAAGGGTTTTGGCGGTCACGGAATGCCGACCACGGCGCGTCCTCCACCACATAGATGGGCGCTTTGTGGCCGATCGCATCGTCGAATGCACCGACACCGGTCACCACACGGCACCTCGGCTGCGGGAAGAACATGGTGTTCGACGGCGCCGAGGTTCCGCCGCCGCCGATGACGACGTGCACCGTCCCCTTGGTGGTGTCGATGACGTCGCCGCGGTCCTCGACCGGGATCGGTGTTTTGGTCTCGCTGTCCTGCGCGCCCCGGATCGGATGTGAGCGCTCGTAGTGGTGTTCGTGGCCGCACACCACCAGGTCGACCTGGTAGCGGTCGAACAACGGCAACCATTCCTGGCGGATACCCAGGTCGGCGCCATTGGTGTGATCGGCGGTGGAAATCGCGGTCTGGTGCATGCACACGACCACCCAGTCGACCCGGTTGTCGGCGCGTGCATCCGCGAGTTCTTTTTCCAGCCAACGCCTTTGCGCGCCACCGGAGTAGCCGTGCACGTAGAAGTTGCCGCCGTCCTGGTAGCACACATCGTCGTTGCTGAGGCTGATGATCCGCACCGAGCCCGCGGTGAACGAGTACCACAGGCCGCGTAGCTCAGCGTCTGATCCGGAGTCGGGCAACGCGAAGTAGGTCTGGTACGCGGCGTAACCCACTGGGCCGTTGCCTGATTCGTTCTCATGGTTTCCCGCCGCAGGCATCCACGGTCGGTGGCGTGCGGACCGTGTGTTGTTGTCGAACCAGTCCGACCAGGTGCGGATCCGGTCGTGGGCCAGGTTGGCGTAGCACAGGTCGCCGTTGACCAGGTTGAACAGTGGACCAATGCGTTCGATCGCGGTGGTGATGTCGCCGGCGGCCGGCGATCCCAGGTTGTCGCTGCGGTAGCCGTTGTTGCCGAGCCGGCCCAGCGTCGGCGTCGCCTGATCTCCGAAGCTGGTGAAGCGCAATGGTTTTCGCCCTGAAGGAGCGGTGAGAACGGTGCCCAGTTCGGGGCTGGTGCCGTCGTGCACGGCCGCGTACACGTACTCGGTGTCGGCGGCCAGGTTGTCCAGCCGAGCGTGGTGCACGCGAACTTCGGTGTGCGATGTCGCGTCACGGTAGGTGCGAGTTTCAGCCGCGACGGTGCGGCCCAGACCGGAAGTCGGTGTGCCCAGCATGACGCGCGGGTTGGCGACCGGGTCGGTGGTGTGCCACGAGACGACAACCTCGGCGGAGGCATCCTTGCCGAATTGCAGATGCAGTCCGCCGACCGGTTGCGCCCCGCGCTGAGCGGGCCGGGTCCACAGACTGGGGCCGTGGCCGGGTGATCTGAGCACAGCGACGCCTGCTGCGCCCAGACCGGCGCCGACGATCGTCGTTGCGGCAGTGGTCGTCAGCAGCCTTCGGCGACTGATGCCGGAAGCCGGCGCGTCGTCGCCTGCCGTTTGCGCTTCTTCGACCATTCCTCTTTCTACCGTTCGCAAGCCGCAGGCCGGTCAACGCTAACCGGCGAACACGTAGACCCAGGCGTGCGGTCCGGACCGCAGCGGGACCGAAATCCGGCGGTAGTCGTCGACCTCGTAGTCATCGGCCGCGGCCAATTCGGCCTCGCTGATGGTGAAGACGGTTCCGTCGACGTGGGCGTCCGGGCGGTCGGTCGGCCGCAGAATCGGATGGCGGTCGCTGCCGCTGGCAGCGATGACGTGGGGATCGGTGATCGTCACGTAGTCCAGGTCGTAGCCGACGATTGCATCGTCATGTCCGGCGAGTTCGCGTCCGAATGTGGCCAATTGGACTTCTCGTTGACGCAGCGTCCCGTAGGAGAACAGCAGTTCGCTCACTGACGGTACTTAGCATCCGTCGCACCGGTCCGCCACTGGGCGGTCGAACACCGGGTTTGGATAACACTCGATTTTTTCAGCTTTTTCTCAGCATTGAGGAGTCGTCGAATTGTGGTCGTGATCTACCGCAGCCCGGTGACTAACGCGGTCGATAAACACCGCACACCGTATGGAGATGTTTTCCGCCGTCGCCCACTCCACAATGGCGGAGAACTTGATCGATGGCCTTTCACCGGACACGGGATTACCGAGCAACTTGTCGCCGGTCGTTTCGCGCGGGTGGTATCTCGCGTCACCGGGTGCACCGGTCGGGGCCGTGCTCGTCGAATCCTGACTCCACCGCTCGCCGCCAGCATGGCGGGGCTTTCGATGGTGAGCGAATCGTTAAGCAAGCTATACAATTAAGTGCCCGGCAAGCACGTGTCGACTTCATCGGCGGGTAGTCGCGCGGCGTCTCGGGCTTTGCTGGGCGATGCCGGCGACGACAACCCGTGCCGACCGCCCCGGCCCCCTCGACGCCGTTACCCCTTTTGCGCCGCAGATCCTACTGACTCGCGTTCAACAAAGCTGCCGACTATGACGGGCTTTCCGTGCCCTGAGGCTTCCTGGGAAGTTGCTGTATGTGGGGGTCTAAGAATTGTTGTCAGCGGAATGTCTCTTTGCTTTTTCTCAGCACGATGCGCGCGTTTGTGATTTAGGATTACGCCACCATCAGACCTCGACAGCGGCTCTTTGTGACAAGTTAGTCGCATTAACTTATCCAGCTGGCCGCGCAGGGGTCTGACGCCGTGTGAGGAGGGTCCGAGGGTGTCGTTCGTAACTACCCAGCCGGAAGGGTTGTCCGGGACAGCGGGCAGCTTGGCGGGTATCGACGATGCGATGGCGGCGCGAAACGCCGCTGTTGCCGCACCGACAACCGGCCTCGCGCCCGCCGCGTCGGATATTGTGTCGGCGATGACGGCGGGGCAGTTCGGCAGGCACGGCGCGACATATCAGCAGATCGCCGCCCAGGCGGCAGCAGTTCACGAACAATTAGTAGCCGCGCTGCGTTCCGGTTCCAGGGCGTACGCGCTGACCGAAGCGGCAAATGCAGCTTCTGCCGGCTAAGGGGGGTCTGGGTCAATGAGTTTCATGATGTTTCCGCCCGAGATCAACTCCGGGCTGATGTACAGCGGGGCGGGTTCGGGTCCGCTGATGGCTGCCGCCTCGGCCTGGGATGCGTTGGCCGCCGATCTGGAGGCCACCGCCGCTTCCTTCCAGGAGATTGTCTCGCAGCTGACCGGAACATCCTGGTTGGGTCCGTCCTCGGTGCGAATGGCTTCGGCGGCGGCGCCGTATGCGGACTGGCTGGCCGGCACCGCGGGCCAAGCCGCCCAAACCGGGGCCCAGGCCAGGATGGCCGCTGCCGCATACGAGGGTGCTTTTGCGGCCACTGTCCCGCCGGCGGTGATCGCGGCCAACAGGGCGTTGTTGGCCGCGTTGGTTGCCACCAATTTCCTCGGCCAGAACACCCCGGCGATCGCTGCCACCGAGGCGCACTACATGGAAATGTGGTTTCAGGACGGGCTGTCGATGGACACCTACGCCGCCACTTCCCAGCAGGCGGTCGCGTTGCCTCAGCAGACCCCGGCGCCGGCGACGAGCGACGGCGGCTTGTCCTCCGACCTGGCCGCGGCGGCTCAGTCCATCCAGAATTCCATCACCACCACGTTGAACAATCTGAGCACCACCCTGCAGGGGTTGTTGAGCGGAAACTCCACCGCGGGTACGACTTCCACCAACGGACTGTCGTCCGCGCTGTCGTCCGCCGTGACCAATCTGACGGGCGCGAGTTCGACTGCTCACACCGCCGCCACGTCGGCGACGTCGACGGCGGCTACTGCGACTACGGCGACTACGGCGACGGGCTCCATCCTTCCCTTTCAAGCCACGTATTACGCGACCATGTTCGCCAGCATGCCGGCCAAGATGCTGATAAGCATGGCCAACTCGATGAACGCCAGCCAGGCGTTGCAGGCGGGCCAGCAGGCGATGCTCGCCGACGTGTCGTCGCTGGTCGACACGAAGATGAAAGCCCTGCTGGGCGGCATTTCCGGCCAGATGCGCGGGTTCGGATCGTCGATCAGCGCCCAGCTGGCGTCGGCGGGGCGGCTCGGTGGAATGTCGATTCCGAGCGGCTGGGCCTCGAGTGCGCCGGAGATGGTGCGCGCCGCCCCAGTGCTGCCGGCCAACAGCGTTGCGGCGTTGAACCCATCCGCGGGGCTACCTACCAGCCCCTACACTCAGGCTCTCATGGGCGCGATGAACGGGCGCGGCATGGGCACTCAGGCCGCCAAGACGGCGTCTGTGAAAGTAGAGACTCGTACGCCGGCCGGCGGATGAGAAGTGGGGGATGCCTATGCTGCACAACGCATTTGCACCGGAACTGACATCGAACTAAGGAGAGAGATATGCCTACACGTTTTATGACTGACCCGCACGAGATGCGGTCGATGGCGGGCCGTTTCGACGTGCACGCGCAGACGGTGGAGGATGAGGCCCGCAAGATGTGGGCGTCGAGCCAGAACATCGCCGGGGCCGGCTGGAGCGGTACCGCCCAGGCCACCTCCTACGACACCATGGGCCAGATGAACACGGCGTTCCGCAACATCGTCAACATGCTGCACGGTGTGCGCGACGGACTGATCCGCGACGCGAACAACTACGAGAGCCAAGAGCAGGCCTCGCAGCAGATCCTGTCCAGCTAGCCCATCCACCAAGACTTTTAGGAGAACACCATGTCGATCAGTTACCAGTTCGGCGATGTCGACGCCCACGGCGCGATGATCCGCGCCCAGGCCGCCTCGTTGGAGGCCGAGCACCAGAGCATCGTTCGCGATGTGCTGGCTGCCGGTGACTTCTGGGGTGGTTCGGGTTCGGTGGCTTGCCAGGAGTTCATCACCCAGTTGGGTCGCAACTTCCAGGTGATCTACGAGCAGGCCAACTCCCACGGCCAGAAGGTCCAGACCGCCGGCAACAACATGAGCAGCACCGACTCCGCCGTCGGCGGCAGCTGGGCCTGACGCTCCATCGGGTCGGGGGCAAGACACAACGGGCATCACGATGCCCGTTGTGTCTTTTTTTTCTGACGCCAACGCCGGACCTGTTGCGGCTGTTGACTTTTCGAGATCGCTTTACCGAGTCACATGTTTTTCGGCAGACGACCTGACCGATCGATTCCGGCATGATGCGCTAACTGCTAGCGCGACGGTGATCGCTTTCGCCGACTCGGTTTCCAGCGCGTTCACGTCGAACTTGGTTCCGCAGTGGTGACGGCGAAGTTCATCGACTGTTCCGGAGGCGCTGAGAAGCGTTTCGTCCCAAGGCCTGCTGAGCAAGGGAGGCCGTCGCGACGAGTAGGCGACGCTACCGGCGCCTACTCGGCCACCGCTGCGCACGCACCAAGGACAGTCGTCGAGGCGAAATTGGCCGCATTGGCCAAGTGATTGTCGTTCGGTGTGTAGGTGGGAAGCGCGGTGACAAAGGCCCGTCGATACTGCGCCGAAAGGTTCGCCAAGTCCTGCCAGATGGCGTTATCGCTTTGGCGGCCAAGCTGTTCCAGCTTGCTCGCAAACGAGTTCATTATCGGCCCGACCTGGTAGTTGACGGCTTTCTGCTCGCGGTTCCAGTAGATCGACGGAATGTTGGGGTCGATCTGCTGCCATGCGGCGGTCTGCTTGCCGAACTGGTCCAGCGCTGAATTCCATTCAGCGCAAACGTTATTGTCACTGGTGAGGAACGGCTGCGGGCTTGCAAGGTTGCCTACCGGTGCGATGTCGGACGGCGGCGCCGACGGCGGTACCAGCGGCCCCCGCGCCGCGGCCGGCCCGTCGCTGATGGCAGCGCAGATCGAGCCCAGCGCAGACGAAGCGCTGTTCGCGGCGCCGGCCAAATTGTTGTCGGCCGGCGTGTATTTCGGGATGCGGTCGGAGTAGGCACGGGCGTAAGCGATGAACTGCTGGTAGAGCTCGCGCATTACCCGGTGTGGCGTCAGCTTGACCAGGCCGACCGTCTGCGCTGCGGCGCCGCGCATCGACTGTCCGGCCGCAATGAACTGCGCCTTCTCCTTTTGGGTCCACGCCGACGCCGGAACCGATCGATCGCGGTCGTTCCACAGCCCCTGGCCGCTGTTGGCGAGATCATTGTTGATCGATGTCCACGCCGCGCAACTGGGATCTTCGGTGATCACGGTGACGGGCCCGGTGTCTTTCGCGCTGGCCACGCCGGTGGCTTCCGGGTTTGCGTTGTCCGAGCCGGCACCTTGCGGCCCGCCCGAACCCCCGCCGCCGAAAAGCAGCACCGCGGCGACGATGGTCGCCAGCACTGCCACTGCAGCCACCCCACCCATTGCCCACTTCAGAGTTTTGTTACCGCTGGGGGCGTCGATATCAGACGTCACGATGGTCCAGCTTAAATGACAACCCCGTCAGCGCAGGCATATTGGCGGCGGGACGAGAAGTCGCGCGGTTTTTTCTCAGGCCGCTAACAGGCTTGACATTGCATCGAACAAGCGTTCGAATAGTGGGCATGCGGTGGGACGGCCAGAGCGTCGACGTCGACGACGGCGCACTGCCCGGATTGGAGCGCATCGGGTTCGTTCGGAGCGTGCGCACGCCGCAGTTCGACGGCATCACGTTTCACGAGGTGTTGTGCAAATCCGCGCTGAACAAGATTCCGCAGTCGGCGGCACTTCCTTTTCACTACACCGTCAACGGTTATCGCGGCTGCTCGCACGCCTGCCGATATTGTTTCGCCCGGCCGACCCACGAATACCTGGATCTGAACTGTGGCAACGATTTCGACACGCAGGTCGTGGTGAAGACCAATGTCGCGGAAGTGTTGCGCCGCGAACTGAGTCGACGGACGTGGCAGCGCGAAACGGTGGCGCTGGGCACCAACACCGATCCGTACCAGCGGGCCGAAGGGCGCTACGCCTTGATGCCGGCGATCATCGGCGCGCTCGCAGAATCGGGCACGCCGTTGTCAATCCTGACCAAAGGCACGTTGCTGCACCGCGATCTGCCACTGATCGCCGAGGCCGCCGGCCACGTCCCGATCAGCCTTGCCGTCTCACTCGCCGTCAGTGATCCAGAACTGCAGAAGCAGGTCGAGCCGGGCACACCCAGTCCGCAGGCGCGCCTGGCGCTGATCGCGGCGATCCGCCAGGCCGGGCTGAACTGTCACGTGATGGTGGCGCCGGTGCTGCCGTACCTGACCGATTCCACCGAGCATCTCGACGCTCTGCTGCGTCAGATCGCGGCGGCCGGAGCCAGCGGCGTCACGGTGTTCGGCCTGCATCTGCGGGGGTCGACGCGAGGCTGGTTCATGTCGTGGCTGAGCCGGGCCCACCCTCGGTTGGTGGGCCCGTACCGCGAGTTGTACCGGCGTGGAGCGTATTTGCCGCCGTCATACCGAGAAGAACTCAGGATGCGGGCGGCACCGCTCATCTCCAAGTACCGGCTCGCCGGCGATGAGCGGCGATTCGGCACCGCGCCGCCTCAGCGAGTCGCCGAAACGCGTCAGCCGATGCTGTTTTGAGCTAATGCAGGTTCGGATCGCCGAAGGTGTCGCACTGGTTGGGATCACCGGTCTGATAGCCGACGGTAAACCAGTGCTGGCGCTGCTCCGACGATCCGTGCGTCCACGACTCGGGATTGGTGTGGCCGGTGGCGGCCTTCTGGATGCGATCATCGCCCACCGATGCCGCCGCCGACAGCGCGTCGGCGATGTCCTTGTCGCTCAGCGGTTCGAGGAAGGGAACCCCCGTGCTTTCCTGCTTGGTCGTCGAGGCGTAGTGCGCCCACACCCCGGCGTAGCAGTCGGCCTGCAGCTCGGTGCGCACGCCGTTGCCGCCCGCGCCTTGGGCACCCTGTTGAGCCCGGCCCTAGCGATCCCTGCAGATCCTGCACGTGGTGACCGAACTCGTGGGCGACCACGTATTCCTGAGCCAACGGTCCGCCGCTGGAGCCGAATTGGGTACGCAGCACATCGAAGAAGCCGGTGTCGAAGTAGGCGGTCTGATCCACCGGGCAGTAGAAGGGCCCGACCTCGGTGCTGGCCGGTCCGCAGCCGGTGCTGACCTGACCGCTGAACAACCGGACGTGCGGGCGGGTGTATCCGTGCATCAGCTGCTTCCACACCGCGTCCACCGAGTTACCGGTGGCGATGACACGGCACTGGGCGTACTGGTTGGCGTCCGCGCCGGTCTTGCACTTGCTGAGATCGAACCCGGGTGCGACGTCCTGGGTGGTGTTCGTCGGGAGCTGATTCACCACCTTGCCGGGGTCGACCCCGAGCAGTAGGGCTACGACGAGAAACAGCAGACCGCCGAGCCCACCGCCGATCGCGATCCCCCGTCCGCCGCCGGACGCCGACGTCGTGCTGGTGTCGATCTGCATACCCTCGTTGAAGGTCATCGCGCTCTCCGTTGCGTGTATGTCGCGGCTGCCGGCCCGGCGAGATCAGCTTTCACACTACGATTCAGGCGTGCCCGGGGTTGCCGAAGTTCCTGCTCTCGCGCGGACGGCGGGCGATCTGCGCGGCACCGTCGAGGGCGGCGTCGCGGTGTGGCGTGGGATTCCGTACGCGGAGCAACCGGTCGGCCGGCGTCGTTTCGCGGCACCCGCGCCGCTGTTGCCGTGGACGGGTGTGCGCGACGCCGTCGAACACGCGCCGTTGCCGTTGCAGAGTCGCTCGATGGTGGCAGGCGACCACAGGGACCCCAAGGTCCGTGACGAAGCCTGTCTGACGGTGACGGTGTGGTCGCCGGATAGGTCCGGCTCGCTGCCGGTGATGGTGTGGATTCCCGGGGGAGCATTTCTCAACGGCGCCGGCCAGCTCCAGCTCTACAACGGTGCCAGATTGGCGGCCAACGGCAATGTCGTCGTCGTCAACGTCACCTACCGGGTCGGGGTGTTCGGCGGCTTCGAGCTGGGTGACCTCGGCGACGGCTTCGACGACAACCTGTGTCTGCGCGACCAGATCGCCGCGCTGACCTGGGTACGTGACAACATCGCCGCGTTCGGCGGCGACGCCAACCGGGTGACGGTATTCGGCGAATCGGCTGGCGCCACTTCGGTTTTGGCTCTGATGGCCAGTCCGGCCGCCACGGGGTTGTTCACCCGGGCGATTGCGCAAAGCCCGGCACTGCCGTTGATCGCCGACCGCGTTACGCGTGCCGAACAGTCCCGTGATTTCCTGCGTCGACTCGGCGTGAGCGCCGCGGAGGCGCATCTACTCAAGGAACTGCCGCAGCGCCAATTACGTCGTGCCGCAGGGGAATTGCAACTTGCGAGCATTGCATCGACGCCGGTGTTGGCACACGGGTTGACCTACGGAGTCGATCTGTTGCCATGGCATCCGATCGAAGCGGCACAACTGGGCGCGACGGCCCGAATTCCGTTGATCCTCGGCACAAATCGGCACGAGGCCGCACTGTTCGCCCGGGACAAGCCGCCGATGTTGCCGACGACGCCGGCGAGTATCGACAGCTATTTCGCACGGGTGGCGCCGAATTCACGAGCGCGCATGATGCAGGCGTATCCCGGCTACCCGCGCCGTCGGGCACGGGGAGCTGTTGGTGGCGACGCGATGTTCGTGGCACCCGCGTGGGCGTTTGCTGACGCCTACAGCGCCCACTCGCCGACGTAATCTATCGGTTCGATCACACGTCGTGCACGCTGCGGGCGACGGTCTTGGCGCGGTGCATGGCAGCGAAATTATTCACGTGTTGCATAGCTACGACTCGCATTTGGACGACGGCTGCACCCCTTGGGCACATGGCTGACGCCCGCGGTGGGCCGCCGGATGCAGCGAACTTGGGTGGACTTCGCTACTACTCGTGTGTCGAATGACCACGCATGGTCAAATGATTGGCCCCGCTACGAAATCCCGCAGCGGTTGACTCGCGTCATCAGGTCAGTTGCGGGTAGAGTCCCGTGTCCGCCGTACTCGGTGGGGAAGCAGATTCCGGCGAAGCCGCCGTCGTAGAGGCGTCGCTGTAGTCGGCGGACGTGTTGCCACGAGTCCTCTTCGCCGCGGTCGGCGTAGGGCGGATTGTTCGGGTCGTCGATGCGCGGCATGGTGTCGGCGAGCCACGCGCGGGCCCGTTCGGCGAATGCTGACACAGATTCCGCGGTGCGCGTCGAAGCCGTCATGCCGCCTTCCGAGAGTTCCATTGACCAAAAGCGGTAATGAATTACCGTGGCGGGCGCCGCGTTCAGCCCCGGCGAGGCCGAGTGAGCGTGAACTGCTCGACCACGTTGATCGCTCCGTAGGGACCGGTAACCGCGTAGTGGGTCGCCTTGATGGACGTGTTTCCGCCCGGAGTGCCCGGGTCGACGTCGAAAGCCACGAAGCCGTAAGGGTTTTGGCGGTCACGGAATGCCGACCACGGCGCGTCCTCCACCACATAGATGGGCGCTTTGTGGCCGATCGCATCGTCGAATGTACCGACACCGGTCACCACACGGCACCTCGGCTGCGGGAAGAACATGGTGTTCGACGGCGCCGAGGTTGCGCCGCCGCCGATGACGACGTGCACCGTCCCCTTGGTGGTGTCGATGACGTCGCAGCGGTATTCGACCGGGATCGGTGTTTTGGTCTCGCTGTCCTGCGCGGCCCGGATCGGATGTGAGCGCTCGTAGTGGTGTTCGTGGCCGCACACCACCAGGTCGACCTGGTAGCGGTCGAACAACGGCAACCATTCCTGGCGGATACCCAGGTCGGCGCCATTGGTGTGATCGGCGGTGGAAATCGCGGTCTGGTGCATGCACACGACCACCCAGTCGACCCGGTTGTCGGCGCGTGCATCCGCGAGTTCTTTTTCCAGCCAACGCCTTTGCGCGCCACCGGAGTAGCCGTGCACGTAGAAGTTGCCGCCGTCCTGGTAGCACACATCGTCGTTGCTGAGGCTGATGATCCGCACCGAGCCCGCAGTGAACGAGTACCACAGGCCGCGTAGCTCAGCGTCTGATCCGGAGTCGGGCAACGCGAAGTAGGTCTGGTACGCGGCGTAACCCACTGGGCCGTTGCCTGATTCGTTCTCATGGTTTCCCGCCGCAGGCATCCACGGTCGGTGGCGTGCGGACCGTGTGTTGTTGTCGAACCAGTCCGACCAGGTGCGGATCCGGTCGTGGGCCAGGTTGGCGTGGCGCAGGTCGCCGTTGACCAGGTTGAACAGTGGACCAATGCGTTCGATCGCGGTGGTGATGTCGCCGGCGGCCGGCGATCCCAGGTTGTCGCTGCGGTAGCCGTTGTTGCCTGGCAGGCCCAGCGTCGGCGTCGCCTGATCTCCGAAGCTGGTGAAGCGCAATGGTTTTCGCCCTGAAGGAGCGGTGAGAACGGTGCCCAGTTCGGGGCTGGTGCCGTCGTGCACGGCCGCGTACACGTACTCGGTGTCGGCGGCCAGGTTGTCCAGCCGAGCGTGGTGCACGCGAACTTCGGTGTGCGATGTCGCGTCACGGTAGGTGCGAGTTTCAGCCGCGACGGTGCGGCCCAGACCGGAAGTCGGTGTGCCCAGCATGACGCGCGGGTTGGCGACCGGGTCGGTGGTGTGCCACGAGACGACAACCTCGGCGGAGGCATCCTTGCCGAATTGCAGATGCAGTCCGCCGACCGGTTGCGCCCCGCGCTGAGCGGGCCGGGTCCACAGACTGGGGCCGTGGCCGGGTGATCTGAGCACGGCGACGCCTGCTGCGCCCAGACCGGCGCCGACGATCGTCGTTGCGGCAGTGGTCGTCAGCAGCCTTCGGCGACTGATGCCGGAAGCCGGCGCGTCGTCGCCTGCCGTTTGCGCTTCTTCGACCATTCCTCTTTCTACCGTTCGCAAGCCGCAGGCCGGTCAACGCTTGAACCGGCGAACACGTAGACCCAGGCGTGCGGTCCGGACCGCAGCGGGACCGAAATCCGGCGGTAGTCGTCGACCTCGTAGTCATCGGCCGCGGCCAATTCGGCCTCGCTGATGGTGAAGACGGTTCCGTCGACGTGGGCGTCCGGGCGGTCGGTCGGCCGCAGAATCGGATGGCGGTCGCTGCCGCTGGCAGCGATGACGTGGGGATCGGTGATCGTCACGTAGTCCAGGTCGTAGCCGACGATTGCATCGTCATGTCCGGCGAGTTCGCGTCCGAATGTGGCCAATTGGACTTCTCGTTGACGCAGCGTCCCGTAGGAGAACAGCAGTTCGCTCACTGACGGTACTTAGCATCCGTCGCACCGGTCCGCCACTGGGCGGTCGAACACCGGGTTTGGATAACACTCGATTTTTTCAGCTTTTTCTCAGCATTGAGGAGTCGTCGAATTGTGGTCGTGATCTACCGCAGCCCGGTGACTAACGCGGTCGATAAACACCGCACACCGTATGGAGATGTTTTCCGCCGTCGCCCACTCCACAATGGCGGAGAACTTGATCGATGGCCTTTCACCGGACACGGGATTACCGAGCAACTTCTCGCCGGTCGTTTCGCGCGGGTCGGGTCACCGTCACCGGGTGCACCGGTCGGGGCCGTGCTCGTCGAATCCTGACTCCACCGCTCGCCGCCAGCATGGCGGGGCTTTCGATGGTGAGCAGAACGTTAAGCAAGCTATACAATTACATGCCCGGCAAGCACGGGTCAAGGACTTCATCGGCGGGTAGTCGCGCGGCGTCTCGGGCTTTGCTGGGCGATGCCGGCGACGACAACCCGTGCCGACCGCCCCGGCCCCCTCGACGCCGTTACCCCTTTTGCGCCGCAGATCCTACTGACTCGCGTTCAACAAAGCTGCCGACTATGACGGGCTTTCCGTGCCCTGAGGCTTCCTGGGAAGTTGCTGTATGTGGGGGTCTAAGAATTGTTGTCAGCGGAATGTCTCTTTGCTTTTTCTCAGCACGATGCGCGCGTTTGTGATTTAGGATTACGCCACCATCAGACCTCGACAGCGGCTCTTTGTGACAAGTTAGTCGCATTAACTTATCCAGCTGGCCGCGCAGGGGTCTGACGCCGTGTGAGGAGAGAGTGCCGAGGGTGTCGTTCGTAACTACCCAGCCGGAAGGGTTGTCCGGGACAGCGGGCAGCTTGGCGGGTATCGACGATGCGATGGCGGCGCAAAACGCCGCTGTTGCGGCACCGACAACCGGCCTCGCGCCCGCCGCGTCGGATATTGTGTCGGCGATGACGGCGGGGCAGTTCGGCAGGCACGGCGCGACATATCAGCAGATCGCCGCCCAGGCGGCAGCAGTTCACGAACAATTAGTAGCCGCGCTGCGTTCCGGTTCCAGGGCGTACGCGCTGACCGAAGCGGCAAATGCAGCTTCTGCCGGCTAAGGGGGGTCTGGGTCAATGAGTTTCATGATGTTTCCGCCCGAGATCAACTCCGGGCTGATGTTACAGCGGGGCGGGTTGCGGGTCCGCTGATGGCTGCCGCCTCGGCCTGGGATGCGTTGGCCGCCGATCTGGAGGCCACCGCCGGGTCCTTCCAGGAGATTGTCTCGCAGCTGACCGGAACATCCTGGTTGGGTCCGTCCTCGGTGCGAATGGCTTCGGCGGCGGCGCCGTATGCGGACTGGCTGGCCGGCACGGCGGGCCAAGCCGCCCAAACTGGGGCCCAGGCCAGGATGGCCGCTGCCGCATACGAGGGTGCTTTTGCGGCCACTGTCCCGCGCCGGTGATCGCGGCCAACAGGGCGTTGTTGGCCGCGAGTTGGGTTTCACCAATTTCCTCGGCCAGAACACCCCGGCGATCGCTGCCACCGAGGCGCACTACATGGAAATGTGGTTTCAGGACGGGCTGTCGATGGACACCTACGCCGCCACTTCCCAGCAGGCGGTCGCGTTGCCTCAGCAGACCCCGGCGCCGGCGACGAGCGACGGCGGCTTGTCCTCCGACCTGGCCGCGGCGGCTCAGTCCATCCAGAATTCCATCACCACCACGTTGAACAATCTGAGCACCACCCTGCAGGGGTTGTTGAGCGGAAACTCCACCGGGAACCATCAGTCCACCAACGGACTGTCGTCCGCGCTGTCGTCCGCCGTGACCAATCTGACGGGCGCGAGTTCGACTGCTCACACCGCCGCCACGTCGGCGACGTCGACGGCGGCTACTGCGACTACGGCGACTACGGCGACGGGCTCCATCCTTCCCTTCAAGGCACGTATTACGCGACCATGTTCGCCAGCATGCCGGCCAAGATGCTGATAAGCATGGCCAACTCGATGAACGCCAGCCAGGCGTTGCAGGCGGGCCAGCAGGCGATGCTCGCCGACGTGTCGTCGCTGGTCGACACGAAGATGAAAGCCCTGCTGGGCAGCAGTTCCGGGCAGATGCGCGGGTTCGGATCGTCGATCAGCGCCCAGCTGGCGTCGGCGGGGCGGCTCGGTGGAATGTCGATTCCGAGCGGCTGGGCCTCGAGTGCGCCGGAGATGGTGCGCGCCGCCCCAGTGCTGCCGGCCAACAGCGTTGCGGCGTTGAACCCATCCGCGGGGCTACCTACCAGCCCCTACACTCAGGCTCTCATGGGCGCGATGAACGGGCGCGGCATGGGCACTCAGGCCGCCAAGACGGCGTCTGTGAAAGTAGAGACTCGTACGCCGGCCGGCGGATGAGAAGTGGGGGATGCCGATGCTGCACAACGCATTTGCACCGGAACTGACATCGAACTAAGGAGAGAGATATGCCTACACGTTTTATGACTGACCCGCACGAGATGCGGTCGATGGCGGGCATTTTCGACGTGCACGCGCAGACGGTGGAGGATGAGGCCCGCAAGATGTGGGCGTCGAGCCAGAACATCGCCGGGGCCGGCTGGAGCGGTACCGCCCAGGCCACCTCCTACGACACCATGGGCCAGATGAACACGGCGTTCCGCAACATCGTCAACATGCTGCACGGTGTGCGCGACGGACTGATCCGCGACGCGAACAACTACGAGAGCCAAGAGCAGGCCTCGCAGCAGATCCTGTCCAGCTAGCCCACCCACCAAGACTTTTAGGAGAACACCATGTCGATCAGTTACCAGTTCGGCGATGTCGACGCCCACGGCGCGATGATCCGCGCCCAGGCCGCCTCGTTGGAGGCCGAGCACCAGAGCATCGTTCGCGATGTGCTGGCTGCCGGTGACTTCTGGGGTGGTTCGGGTTCGGTGGCTTGCGGGGAGTTCATCACCCAGTTGGGTCGCAACTTCCAGGTGATCTACGAGCAGGCCAACTCCCGCACCAAGAAGGTCCAGACCGCAGGAAACAACATGAGCAGCACCGACTCCGCCGTCGGCGGCAGCTGGGCCTGACGCTCCATCGGGTCGGGGGCAAGACACAACGGGCATCACGATGCCCGTTTGTCTTTTTTTTCTGACGCCAACGCCGGACCTGTTGCGGCTGTTGACTTTTCGAGATCGCTTTACCGAGTCACATGTTTTTCGGCAGACGACCTGACCGATCGATTCCGGCATGATGCGCTAACTGCTAGCGCGACGGTGATCGCTTTCGCCGACTCGGTTTCCAGCGCGTTCACGTCGAACTTGGTTCCGCAGTGGTGACGGCGAAGTTCATCGACTGTTCCGGAGGCGCTGAGAAGCGTTTCGTCCCAAGGCCTGCTGAGCAAGGGAGGCCGTCGCGACGAGTAGGCGACGCTACCGGCGCCTACTCGGCCACCGCTGCGCACGCACCAAGGACAGTGGTCGAGGCGAAATTGGCCGCATTGGCCAAGTGATTGTCGTTCGGTGTGTAGGTGGGAAGCGCGGTGACAAAGGCCCGTCGATACTGCGCCGAAAGGTTCGCCAAGTCCTGCCAGATGGCGTTATCGCTTTGGCAGCGGCTTGTTGTTCCAGCTTGCTCGCAAACGAGTTCATTATCGGCCCGACCTGGTAGTTGACGGCTTTCTGCTCGCGGTTCCAGTAGATCGACGGAATGTTGGGGTCGATCTGCTGCCATGCGGCGGTCTGCTTGCCGGACTGGTCCAGCGCTGAATTCCATTCAGCGCAAACAAGATTGTCACTGGTGAGGAACGGCTGCGGGCTTGCAAGGTTGCCTACCGGTGCGATGTCGGACGGCGGCGCCGACGGCGGTACCAGCGGCCCCCGCGCCGCGGCCGGCCCGTCGCTGATGGCAGCGCAGATCGAGCCCAGCGCAGACGAAGCGCTGTTCGCGGCGCCGGCCAAATTGTTGTCGGCCGGCGTGTATTTCGGGATGCGGTCGGAGTAGGCAATAGGATACGGGTCAGTCCAGGTCCTTTTCGACGTGTCGCTCAGGGCAGAGGCCGGGCAATGTGTCGGTGTGCTTGGTCCCAATGGCGCAGGGAAAACCACGCTGCTGCGCGCTATCTCGGGCTTTTTGACACCAACGTCCGGTGTAATTGAGTTTGACGGGCAACTGATCGGAGGCATTCAATCGCATCAGATCGTTAAGCTCGGCATCAGCCAGGTGCTTCAGGGGCGGCAGGTGCTTGGCCCGATGAGCGTGCGCGACAATCTGCTTCTCGGTGCGCACGTGATCTATGGGCATCGCGGGCGGCAAGGGGTCGAGGTCGCGCTGGCCGAGGTATACGACATGTTCCCAATCCTGCTTGAACGCTCCCGCCTTCCGGCGGCTGCTTCGAGCGGCGGCGAGCAACAGATGCTCGCGGTCGGCCGGGCGCTGATGTCGGTCCGCGTGCACTGCTGCTCGACGAGCCCTCGATGGGCCTGGCGCCGCTCGTGATCGAGCAGATTTCGAAAGTACTCCGCGGGATCAAGGCGCTTGGTATCACAATGCTTTTGATCGAGCAGAATCCCGACTTCGCCTTCGGGATTGCAGATCGCTGTTGCATTATTGGAGAGCGGTCACGTCGTGCTTGAGGGAGAAACGCAGATCCTGCGCAATCACGAACAGATGGCGAGCCTCTATCTCGGCGGCTCGATGGAGTGAACGATAGCCGGACTCGTCTAGTATTAAACGGACCTGCGCTTCAATCCAAGCCTATAAAATTGACGCAATGGATTATCACGATCAATTTCTGGCAATGCCGACGGAGTCCGGTCGCAGACCGATGCTTCATTTGCCGCGGCCGGAACCGGTGCGGGTTGCGTGAGCTGTGGTGTCGCTTCGCGATTGTTGAACTGCTCCGGACTGAGCAGCATTTCGGGCGTGCGCGGGTCATCGGTGCGAAGCTGCACGTCGGTAGAGAAGACGGTGGCGCAACCCGGACAGCAGAACTTGCGAACGACGATCTCCTTCTCATTACCGCGTGTGTTAAGTGGGGAGAGATCCGAAAGTTCCTCCTCGACCATCAGCGACCGCTGGCGCGGGTCCTCGTGCGCGGCACACAAAACATGACTGCAGCGCAGGCAGCCGATCGCCGCGCCCGACCGCGTCTCGCGCACAGCAAGATTCTCGCCATACCTAAACAGTTGTTTGCCCTCGAAGCTAAGGCCCGGCTTCCAGTCGTCGCCGAGGCGCCTGCCCTTTTTCATACGCGCAGCGCGCCTGTCTGCGCGTAATTGCATCGTCTCGCTTGGGTGGACCTTGCCCGCCGTGTCGAGAACCACACCGTACTGTCTCGCCGCTTCCTCAATCGTAAATAGGTCAAGCTGAACGTCACGAGCGACGCTTGTCGGTTCGCGATCGAGCGGATCGCCGTATCCACCGCCACCGTTGCACATGCAGACCCAAGCGTCGTTCGTCTTGAGTATTGTCGCGTCCTTGGCTTGTGGCCATTCGAATTGCCCGCCGGCCTCTTCAGGTGTCATCGGGATCGTGCCGGCTGAGAAGTGGTGAGATATGCTGGTGTCGCGCAGCACCATGTTGTGCTGGACCGAGCCGGGTGAGCCTCCGCTTGCGCCTTTCGGCTCTGGATGGGCGACGCCACTAGAAAAGAATGTAGCTTCCACATCGGTGGATCCACCGTGCGGAATCACCATATATTCGATCCCTACGCCGCCGCGATATTGCCCAGCTCCTGCAGTCTCGTTCCGCTGTTTGCGGTAGACGTAGAGTAACGGGAACAGGCTCTCGATGCGCTCCGCGTTCGGAATTCCGTAGCTCGGCGACACCAAGTTTCCGCACGTATCAATGCCGTCGCGATACGAGCGCGCACCGCCGCCCCCGATGGAATCGGTAAAAAGGTTTACGAATGTTCGGCCGTTCGGCCGCTTTCCAGCGAGCACGGCGGTATTAATGCCGCCGTAGCACATGCCAGTAACTTCCTCGCGGAGTTCGTCGACGCAGCTATACATGCGCGACATCGCTTCCCAAATGGCGTTTCCTGTCATCTGGCAGGAATTGACCGTCGCCATGCTAGTGGCGGCCGGATAGGTGCAGTTGTTTATTGTGCCTTCTTCCGAGATGATCTCGAAGCAGTCGGCGATCGCGCCGTGCGACCACGGCAGGTCGAAGCACAGCAGCGGAAACAACGTTTGCACAACGCCACCGATCAGGCCGCTATAGGCGCAGTTGACCGAGCCCATCGCCTGTTTGGACGTGCCGGTAAAATCAAGAATTAGCCGGTCGTCCTTCTTGGTCAGCTTGAGCTTGTATCGATAGAGCCGGTCTTCCACACCATCGTGATCGAGAAATGCATTCGAGAACCAGGTCCCGTCGGGCAACATGGCGATGCGCTTGCGCACTGCGCTGCGCACGTAGTCCATGATTTGCTCCTGCAGGTCGAGGAAAGTGTCTTTGCCGTACTCCCGGATGATGTCGCGCAGACGGTCGCGGGTAGTCACCTGTGCTGCAATTTTGGCGCGCAGGTTCAGAGCGTTCATGTCGGGCGTACGCGTATTGCGTAGATATACCGCCTCTATATCGCGATTGAGCCTGCCGCGATCGACAATCCGCACCGGCGGCATGAGCATGCACTCCTGGAAAGCATCGTGCGCGCCGACGATCCAACTCCCAGGTCGCGGGCCGCCGACGTCAATCTCGTGCATAACGACACCGGTCCAGGCTACTACCTCTTCCTCCCAATAGACCGGCGCGATCACCGCATAATCCATCGCATGCAGCGCTCCGGACCAAGGATCGTTAGTAAGGAACATGTCGCCGTCACGCATGTCATCGCCGAATCGTTTGATCACGGACTGGACGAGCACATCGAGAGCGGACGCCTGGCGGATCACGTAGACGCCCGTAAAGAGGCCTTCGCCCTTGGCATTCAGGATGGCTGTGTTGAAGTCGCCGAACTCGTATACGAGTGGTGAGCCGGAGATGCGTGCCGCGATCATCCCCATCTCGTCATTGATCTCCCAAAGACGGTGTCGCAGGACCTCAAACGTCACTACGTCGATCTTGCGTCGATTGCTCATCACTCCTTCTCCTGCCATGTAATCGTGATCCCGCCGTAGCGGTCAACTTCGGCACGTGTCCCCGGAGGCAGCACAACGGTGTCGCCCGGGCGCTGGATGATGGCCGGGCCTTTCAGCACCTGACCTGGCCGCATCTTGTCGCCCATATGGATTTCGGTATCAATTTCGCCAGCGGGCGCAAAGAAGGCTTTCTTTCGACCTGTGAGCGATCCGGAGTTTTTCGTCTGGTGCCCGACTATATCGAGCACGGGTCGTTCCATGTCCAATGTGCCGTTCACGCGGAAGTTAACATATTCGATGCCGGCGGCGGTATAGGCACTATCCTGGCCGTAAGTCGCCTCGTATTTAGCGATGAAGTCGCGCGTGACCTTCTCGATGATGGCGAGCGTGAGCTTGCCGTCCGGCACGTCCACTTCCAGTTCGTGCACCTGCATTCCGAAGCGCATGTCGACCGCGCGCGAGAGCCGCACCAGTTTGGAGTCGAGTGCAGTGGCCTCGAAGCGTTGCAGTACGCGCTGCGTGAGCTCTTCATACAATGCATTAATTGTCCCGATATCCTTCTCAGCGAGCGGCAAACGCAGATTGGTCGATCGCTCCTCCTGGAACATGATATCGGTCGTCAACATTCCGAGCGCCGAGAAAACACCGGAGTCAGCCGGAACGTAGGCTTTCTGAGCACCGAGATGCTGCGACAGGAATGCCGCAAACACTGGACCGGCCCCTCCGAACGCGAACAGCACGAATGAGCGTGGGTCTAGACCGCGCTCGACCGTTACCTTCCGCGCGAGATCTGCCATCTGGGCGTTCGAAATACGGAACATGCCGGCCGCGAGGTCGACCGCCGACATGCCCAGCTTATCTCCGAGCTCCGTAAGTGCGCGCACTGCGGCAGGTTTATCAAGTCGTACCTTGCCGCCAAGTGGAAAGTCCGGGTCAAGATATCCGAGGGCGACGAGCGCATCGGTGACCGTAGGCTGCGTACCGCCGCGACCATAGGCTACCGGCCCCGGCACCGCACCGGCGCTCTGCGGCCCGACGCGCAGACTACCGCCCGCGTCGATCCACGCGATACTGCCGCCGCCAGCGCCGATCGACTTCACATAGATCTTGGGGATCATGTAGGCGTAGCGGTTGATGACGGGCGTTAAGTCCATTTGGACCCGATCCGCGACCACAAGCCCGACATCAAACGTCGTACCCCTACATCAGCGCACAGGATGTTCTTCTGGGCTAGCAGTTCAGCATGAAATTGAGCACCCAGTACACCGCCCGCTGGGCCAGATCGACGATAACCAACGGTTTTCCGAGCATCGAGCCGACCGTGCTCAACCCGCCATTAGACTGGACGACGAGAAGAGAGCATGGCATCCCCAGCTCTTTCAGGCGTTGCTCCAGGCGCATGAGGTAGTCGCCGACGATAGGGCCGATGTAAGAATTAAACGCGGTCGGAACGCTGCGCTCGTATTCGCCGGTGCGCGGAGCGACATCGGAGAGATTGATACAAACAGATCCGGGTACTTCCGCTTCGCCAATTGCCGATGCGCTGTTCATGTGTCGGGTCGAGAAAAGACCATAGTAGGCAGACTGAGAGCGCCTTGATGCCGGACGTCACTAGCTCGTCGAGCGCCTTTTCAACTTCGGCGATGTTAATCGGCACAATCACCTGCCCACGCGCATCGACCCGTTCCGTAACCGGGCGTATGTCTCCGGTGCAATGATTGGCGGATCGGCTTTATTTAGATGGGTAACGTGTGTCTTTCGCGCTCGGATATGCCCGTCACCTTCTGCCGCGCGCGACCGATGAGAATTGCGTCCTGGTGTCCGCGCGTCATCAGGAGTCCGGTCCGCGCGCCGCGACGCTCGGCAAGTGCGTTCGTGCCGACGGTCGTACCATGAACGAAAGTCCGAGATGCAACTCATCAGATTCGTGAAAGGGAATTTGAGTTTCGATCGCAGCGATCTCGAGGCTATCGATGACGCCCTTAGACGGATCGCCAGTAGTCGTCAGCGCCTTTGTGGTTAGCCGCTCGTCGTCGAGCCTCAACAGGACGCAGTCTGTAAAGGTTCCGCCGATATCGATCGCAATCCTAAAATCTTGATCAGGCAGCATATCTAATTCCACCCTATCGGTAACTGTTATTCTTTGCTTCGGCGTTGCAGCCACAAGTTACTGGACATAGTCTGTGACTGCCTAGGTATCCCACAAGTTGTGGGTGACCTAAAATCCAATATTAAGATGATCCAAATTCATCACATCGATGAGCGTAATACACGATTATCAGACATGGAAAGTGGCACACAAAACCCAGTGCGCCGCGTAAAACGGACTGAAGCAGCCTATTGCCTACTTGCGGAACGTAGGCTCGCCAGATAGCTCGGCTATACGCCAGCCTTGCGGTGTCCGCACGAATTTCTGTCGGAATGTGCTCACATGCATCGGCAAATCAATGGGGACCGGCGCGGTCGGCCTGGTTTCGCCGGTGTGGACGAAAACGGTCATATAGTAAGTCGCCTCAGCATGGTCCTGATCGGGACAGTCGAAGATGATGTTTGTGATTAAATGGCGCGTAGTAAACCCGACTGGACGAGTGCGCATCGCCTCCCGCACGCTCTCGGGTCCCTTGAGCAGCACGTTGTTGCGAAGCCATGTGCCGGACGGCGCCATGAGCTGCGCGAGTTGATCATACTCCTGTTCGTCTAGATGCAAGAAGAACCGGAATATCAGGTCCTGCACATCACGCTGGATGTCCAGACGCTGCTCCGCTGTCAAACTCCGAGACGATAACATAGGTAATCCCTTGATGATGTTCTCAGATTATCACGGTGTCTTGGCGACGACTTAATTCCGCAGACGGCCGATATCGAAAATCTCCACCTCGACCAAATCGCTCCCAATTTTTTACCTCCAGCGGCGGCTTTCGCGCACGAATCCGAGATGAATCGAAGTTCTTATCGCAACCGCATCGCCCAGCTTAAGCGGCGTGAATTCTAAGATCTTTCGCTTCAAATATAGCGCGCATTGGTGCGAATGTGTCAATGAAGCAATATGAAAACTCGATCAACGCTTTCGCGCCTCAGCAATATAGGTCGCTAATTTTGAATTGAAAAATGCCGAAAGAAAACTTCTCGACACCGAGATAAGTCTCACAATACGAGCCGCATCATTTTCCTACTTTACGGTTTTAGAAATTTTGAGACGAGTAAGACGTCCTTCGGGGAAAAAGACTGCGCCGAGGCCATCTTCCTCCCGTGAAATCTAGATTGAGAAAAGGCGTTACAAATGGTGTGTGGGTGCAAAACCAGAATATTGTTGTTGGTCAATTTTGCGTTGCTAGTGCTGAATATCTCAGCAATATAAACTTCGGCCGCCACAGCTATGTGTTCGTCGCCTCGACGTTCTGGGATGAATTTTGTTCTACTGTAAACGCGAAAGGATTACCCATGAAATATCGGCATCTAGGTGGTCTTGAAATATCCGAAATAGGCTTGGGCTGCCTTTCAATGACGGCCTTCTACGACAACCCGCCGGATCCAGAAGACTCGATCGCGACCATCCATCGTGCAGCCGATATAGGGATCAACATGCTCGACACCGCGGACTTTTATGGTGCCGGCGAAAACGAAAAACTGGTGGGGCGCGCTATCCACGGCCGTCGGAACAATTATCTCATATGCACGAAATTCGGCCAAATTGTTCAGAACGGCGGCTCCCTAGCGGTGAATGGCCGACCGGAATGGGCGCGGGAAGCGTGCGAAGCCAGCCTGCGGCGCCTGAACATAGATGTGATTGATCTTTACTATTTGCATCGCGTTGATCCCAGTGTCCCGATCGAGGAAACTGTTGGTGCGATGGCGGAGTTAGTCGTACAGGGCAAGGTGAGGCGTATCGGGCTTTCGGAGGCGTCCGCGGCCACCCTTCGCGCGGCGCATAAGACCTATCCAATCACGGCTCTACAGACCGAGTACTCGCTGTGGACTCGTGACGTTGAAGGCGGAATGACCAAACTGTGCAATTCACTCGGAGTTGGTTTTGTGGCCTACAGTCCCCTGGGCCGCGGTTTTCTAACTGGACGCGTGAATTCAGTGAAAAACCTAGCAGCGGAGGACCACCGGCGCACGATGCCGCGTTTTCTAAAAGAAAATTTCCAAAAGAATTTGGTCTTGATCGAACAATTGCGGCAGATCGCCGAACGCGAGGGCGGAACGCCAGCTCAGGTTGCGATTGCGTGGCTGCTAAGCCGGACGCCGCCGGTCGTTCCATTCGCGGGTACCAGCAATGGAGCCATTAAGAGGAGAATGCGGGCGCGATCAATCTTTCACTCTCCGAGCAAACTCTGGCGACACTCGACAGAGTGTTCGATACATCGGCAATTGCCGGCGCGCGTTACGACAAGTTTCAGTTGTCCAGGGTTGATCATAGCGGTAAGGACCTGTGGCTAATCTCGGTAGAACCAAACCCAGAAGAGCCCGTCGGTGGAAAACTTCGAAGTTGACCAGGACGTCACAGCCGCAAGACAGTCACCTTATTTTTCAAGGCAACGAACTCAAGTTCTAGGGCCTGTCTTCAGTTAGGCGGCCTTTGTACGAGAACGGATCAGAATCAAACGCGGAACACTGTTCTATTTTGTAGCGCCGCCGGTACGTTGGGGATTCCCAAATCAGTTGTCGAGTGATTGATGCGAGGTCGGCTTTGCGGAGGGCCGACCCATGCAGCGCTTTGGATTGCGAGACGACCAATGGGAGCGGATCAAGGAGTTTTTGCCCGGCCGTGAAGGCCATGTCGGCGGCAATGCAGCGGACAACCGGTTGTTCGTCGAAGCCATTCTTTACAGGTATCGAACGGGAATCCCCTGGCGTGACCTGCCTGCGCGTTTCGGCGACTGGAAGATCGTGCACCAGCGCTTCAGTCGATGGGCGAAGAGCGGCGTTTTCGAACGCATTTTCAAGCTGTTGGCAAGCGATCACGACAACGAATATATGATGATCGATGCCACCATCGTGCGCGCTCATCAGCACAGCGCCGGCGCGCGAAAAAAAACGGCCCACAAGCGATCGGCCGATCGCGCGGTGGACTAACCACCAAAATTCACGCGCTCGTCGATGCCTTGGGCAATCCCGTCGCGTTGATGCTCACGCCAGGCCAAGCTCATGATCTTGCTTGCGCCGAGCCGCTGATCGATAATGCCGATCCAGATGCATTGCTTGCCGACAAGGCGTACGACGCAGACTCATTCATCGACACCCTAACCCAGCGGGGAATTACTCCGGTCATCCCGCCCAAGGCCAACCGCAAGACCCCGCGAGCGTGCGATTTTGCGCTCTACTGTGAACGCAACCTTGTCGAACGGTTCTTCAATCAGCTCAAACACTTCCGTGCCATCGCCACACGTTATGACAAACTCGCCAGAAATTTTCTCGCCGGAGTGCAGATGGCCGCCGCTATGATCCTGCTCAACTGAAGACAGGCCCTAGTTTGGCATGAAAATACCGGCGAAAGAAGGAAAACGGGGGTGTAAAGAATAGGGGCTATGCTGGCTACTGTGTTAGCAAACATGTCGTGAAGGGAGGCAGAACCGACGAACGCCAACGAGGTAGGTTACATGTGGATCCAGAATTTCCACAGGCGAACGATAGTGGCCGGCTTGAGGCCGACGATGCCCGGGCCTTCTTTTGTAATGGCGACATCCACTTGAGCGCGATTCCGACAATGGCGCGCATGATGTTTGCTTTGAATTGTGAATATCTAGTAAACCAATTGACTTTATAGTGTTGTCGGGGACCCTCGCCACAATGATACATTTAGGTTGGACATGGTCGGAAAGTGTCCTCCAAACCTCAAGTGCGATCACGCCCTAGAACGTGAGCGCTTTGCGGCGTGGCAGTTTACCCGCAAGACAGTAGCCGTCAGCTTGGGCACCCCATGATCTTCGCGCGTTTCGAGGAAGAGGGCGTTGTTAGAAATCCGGGTCGATCCAAGACGAAGGCGTGGAATACGCGTCCTTGAGGGAGATGACTTCGCCTCGGCCCGGTCGACGGCGGTTACGGTTCCACTCGCGAATGTGCGCCTTCTCTCGCCCGTCGCACGGCCGCGCATCTTCGGAATCGGTAATAATTACCACCATGTCCTAAAGGAAATGAACGCCTCGGTGCCGCCGCGGCCTTTGGTGTTTACAAAGCCATGGACTGCCGTAGTCGGCCCGGGCGACAATATCGGTGTACCGAAGGGCTCTAGCGAAGTCTTCTTCGAAGGTGAGCTTTGCGTAATCATCGGGAAGGCTGGACGGCGGATAACCAAGGCCGACGCGCTGTCCCACGTGCTCGGCTATACCTGCGGTAACGACCTGACGGAGCGCACTCTTCAGCTTGCAGAATTAAAGTGGGCAGCATGGTGCTAAGCAAGAGCTTTGATACGTTCGCGCCGCTCGGCCCGCTATTGGTGACGGCCATTGATCCGTCCAACCTCACTGTCGTAAGCCGAGTGAATGGCGAAATCCGCCAGAGTGGGCATACTTCGGACATGGTATTCAACGTGCCGACCCTTATCGCTCATATCAGCAGTGCTATTACGCTCCAGCCAAGCGACGTGATTATGACGGGGACGCCAGCGGGATATGGCCCGATTAAGCCTGGCGACGAAATCGAAATCGAGATTTCCGGGATCGGAACACTCCGCAACCGCGTGGTCGTCGAGTAGCCGCAACGCCCAGTATAGCGTACCGGAAACTTCATCGAGTGGTGATTTCGATTTTAGCTAGGCCATGTGGGCGGATTTGATCTGTCGCTCAGGCGTTGCTCGATAAAGCTGCGGCGGGGGACGTGGGCGCCATAAACCTCTTGGCTGATCGCCTCGATGGCCGCGTTGCGCAGCCTGTCGGTGGTAGCGAGGAGCTGGGGCCGACAAGGCTGCACATCTCCTGGAAGGTGCCGAGCCGTAAGAGACACGGAGGTGCTGGAGGCTGCATCGTCGGAGGTGCTGGCGATTGCCGCGCCCGGACGCAGGGCGACGACTAGCATCGCCCAGCGACTCCTATGGGGGGCGCATCTAGCGCCGCGGCTCCAATGGCTAGCGCCAATGCGAATGGGCGCACGGGTGACTCGCGCTAAGTCGTGGCGGGGATGCTAATGTCTGCTCTCACTTACCGGTAGAGGAAGCGTTGACAGCATTAATGCCGGACGGCCCACCATTAAATTCTCGCTACGAATTTCCTTCGGACCAGTTTTTTAAACCGTGACTTGCGTCCCGACCTCCACCACGCGTCCGGTCGGGATGTTAGCTTCCGAAAACTAAATTCGTGCGTATCGGTGATGCAATCCGCCCAAGATTGCATGGGCGACGATGTCCCCGAAGCGCTCGATCGGGCGCCTGTCCGGCGCATCCTTCTCAAGCGAAACATGCGGACGCCACCCATTATAATAGGCGGAGAATTTCGAAGAATCCGCCGAAGGTGCTCATCGTTGAGCACGATCAGATGATCGGTACACTCGCGCCGGATCGACCCGACCAGGCGCTCAACGTGGCCGTTCTGCCAGGGCGAGCGGAATGACGTGGGCCGATCCCGGATGCCCATCGCCTGGATGCGGCGTGTAAATACGCTACCGAAAGCCCGGTCGTTGTCGCGGACGATATATGTCGGCGCCTTTCCCAGGGGAATGCCTCGGTAATTTGGCGTGCCAACCACTCCGCCGTCGGATGCCGGGTCACCGCAAACCACAACAGCTGCCGCCGTCCGTGGCCGAGAACAAGAAATACGAAGAGTTGCTCAAAGGCAATCGTCGGAACGACAAAGAGATCAATCGACGCGATGCCGTCAGCGTGGTTGTGAAGGAAGGTCTTCCATGTTTGCGATGGTCGATCACGCCTCGGGACCATGTACTTCGAGACTGTCGACTGGGCGACGTCGAAGCCGAGCTTCAGAAGCTCGCCGTGGATATGCGGCCCACCCCAGAGCGGGTTCTCGAAACTCATTCTTCGGATAAGGTCGCGTACCTCTTTGTCGATCCGCGGTCGGCCACCGAGAGTGCGGGACTTCCATCGCCAAAACGCACCGAAGCCTTTGCGATGCCAACGAACGATCGTCTCGGGTCTGACAATCGTTATGGCATCAAGGATGCGCGGAAAGCCGCGATAGAGCCACACGAACAGCGCGCGATCAACCCAGGTCAAATATAGCCGATGTGGCGCGCGCTGCTGCAGGACGTTGAGTTGATGCCGCAGCACCAGGACTTCGGCTTCAAGCCGTCGTCGCGACTTGAAACAGTCGCACAGCACGCGGACGAAAAGGAAGGCAATAGCGAACATCCAGCAATCTTGTTCTGATTCGCGGGCGATCGCAAATCCAATGGATAGAGTTTTCGGAACCGACA